>CACXBB010000001.1 GCA_902765735.1 uncultured Eubacteriales bacterium
CCAGGGCGGTCCCGGCGGCCAGCGCCCCGCGGGCGGCTTCGGCGGCGGACGCGGCGGCTTCGGCGGCCGCAAGGGCCCGGACCTTCAGCCCTCCGTGGAGAAGGAGCGCGTGTCCAACTACGATCCCAACAAGAAGCAGTACGTGCGCCAGACCGACCCCGAGCGCAACCGCAATACCGGCCGCGCGGCCCAGAAGCAGCGCGGCGGCGCGAGCAACCTCAACAACTACGACGATGAGTTTGTGAGGAATCGCAAGAAGCAGAAGAAGGCGGCCCAGAAGACCTTCATCGAGCCCACCCGGATCGACAAGGCCTACATGACCGCCGAGACGATCACCGTGCGCGACCTGTCCGAGCGCATCGGCAAGCCCGCGGGCGAGATCATCAAGAAGCTGATGATGCTGGGCATCATCGCCACCATCAACAACGAGCTGGACTACGACACCGCCGTACTGGTGTGCACCGAGTTCGGCATCGAGCTGGAGATGAAGCTGCAGGAGACCGCCGAGGACGCCCTGGAGAACGAGAACGTCGAGGACGCCGAGGAGGATCTGGTTACCCGACCGCCGGTCGTGACCATCATGGGCCACGTCGATCACGGCAAGACCTCGCTTTTGGACTATATCCGCAAGAGCCGCGTCACCGCGGGCGAGGCGGGCGGCATCACCCAGCACATCGGCGCGTACACCGTCGAGCTGGACGGCCGCAAGATCACCTTCCTGGACACCCCCGGCCACGAGGCCTTCACCTCCATGCGCCTGCGCGGCGCCCAGGCGACCGACATCGCCGTGCTGGTGGTGGCCGCGGACGACGGCGTCATGCCGCAGACCATCGAGGCCATCAACCACGCCAAGTCCGCCGGCGTTCAGATCATCGTGGCCATCAACAAGATGGACAAGCCCACCGCCAACCCGGAGCACGTCAAGCAGCAGCTCACGGAGTACGACCTGGTGACCACCGAGTGGGGCGGCTCCACCGAGATGGTGCCCGTGTCCGCCGTCACCGGCGAGGGCGTGGACGACCTGCTGGAGACCATACTGCTCACCGCCGACATCGAGGACTACCGCGCCAACCCGAACCGCAAGGCCCGCGGCATCATCATCGAGGCCAAGCTGGACAAGGGCCGCGGCCCCGTGGCCACGGTGCTGGTGAAGAACGGCACGCTGAACGTGGGCGACGCCATCGTGGCGGGCACGGCCTACGGCCGCGTGCGCGCCATGGTCAACGACGTGGGCGAGCGCGTGAAGAGCGCCGGACCCTCCGAGCCTGTGGAGGTCATCGGCTTCAACGACGTGCCCGACGCCGGCGACCAGATCACCGCCGTGGACGACGAGAAGCTCTCCCGCCAGGTGGCCGAGGAGCGCAAGGACAAACTGCGCGCCGCCCTCATCAAGACCCAGACCAAGACCACCCTGGACGACCTGTTCAGCCAGATCTCCGCGGGCGAGATCAAGGACCTCAACATCATCATCAAGGCCGACGTGCAGGGCTCCGTGGAGGCCGTGCGCCAGAGCCTGGAGAAGCTGTCCAACGACGAGGTGCGGGTGCGCTGCATCCACGGCGCGGTCGGCGCGATCAACGAGTCCGACACGCTGCTGGCCTCCACCGCCAACGCCATCATCATCGGCTTCAACGTCCGCCCGGACAGCAACGCCCGCGATATGGCCGAGCGCGAGAAGATCGACATCCGGCTCTACCGCGTGATCTACCAGGCCATCGAGGACGTCGAGAACGCCATGAAGGGCATGCTGGCCCCGAAGTTCAAGGAGGTCCTGCTGGGCCACGCGCAGGTGCGCCAGACCTTCCGGGTTTCCGGCGTCGGCACCATCGCCGGCTCCTACGTCACCGACGGCAAGATCGCGCGCAACGCCCAGATCCGGCTGCTGCGCGACAATATCGTCATCCACGAGGGCAAGATCGACTCCCTCAAGCGCTTCAAGGACGACGCCAAGGAGGTCAATACCGGCTATGAGTGCGGCATTGGCATCGAGAATTACAACGACATCAAGGAAGGCGACGTCATCGAGTGCTTCGTGATGGAGGAGATCGAGCGGTAACCCCGGTTAGAAGAAAAATGCGGCGGGCGTTTCGTCTGGGAAACGCCCGCCGTGAAGTGATTGTGGAAAGTGGAGGCAACCTATGGCATCATTTGACCGCATCGACCGCATCTCCCAGGAGTGCCACAAGGCCATCGACCGGATCATCCGCGACGAGCTGAACGATCCGCGCATCGGCGGCACCTGGTCCATCGTGCGGTGCGAGGTGACCCGCGACCTGCGCTACTGCAAGGTGCGGGTGAGCATATTGGAGCAGGACAGGCGCAAGGACATGATGACCGCGCTGAAGAAGGCGGCGGGCTTTGTGCGGCGCGAGCTGGGCCGCAACGTGGACCTGCGCTACGTGCCGGAGGTGCTCTTTGAGCTGGATACCAACATCGAATACGCGGCCCACATCAACCAGCTGTTGAAGGAGACGCAGAAGCATGACGAAGCGCGTGACGACTGAGGCGCTGGCCGACTGGCTCAGGGAGCGCGACGACGTGGCGCTGTTCGGGCACATAAGCCCCGACGGCGACGCCGTGGGCTCGACCCTGGGGCTGTGGCACGCGCTCAAAGCCATGGGCAAGCGGGCGGTGGTCTGCCTGCCCGGGGGCGTGCCGGGGCTGTACGCCCACCTGCCCGGGGCGGAGGCGGCGGTCGATACGGACGCGCCGCTGCCCTTTGTGCCGCAGACCGCCTTCGCCGTGGACGTGTCCGACCTGCCGCGCCTGGGCGAGGCGGGCATCCGGGCGTTTGAGGCGTGCCCCTTTCAGGCGGTGCTGGATCACCACGGCACCAACGAGGGCTTCGGCCAGCTGATGCTGCTGGATGAGAAGGCCGCAGCCGCGGGCGAGCTGGCCGTGGCACTGATCGGGGCCATGGGCATTACGCTGACGCGGGAGATGGCGGAGTGCCTGTTCGTGGCGATCTCCACCGACTGCGGACACTTCAGCTACATCAACACCCGGCCCCAGACCTTCGAGGCGGCGGCCAGGTGCGCCGCGGCGGGCATCGACATCGAGGAGATCACCTCCCGGCTGTACCGCACCCGGTCCTTCGCGCGGACGAAGCTGCTGGGGCTGGTGCTGGCGGGACTGCGGGTGTCCGAGGACGGGCGGATGGCCTGGGCGAGGCTCACCGAGGACATGCTTCGTCAGGCCGGGGCGCTGCCGGAGGACAACGAGGGCATCGTCAACTACCTGCTGGAGATCGAGGGCGTGCGGTTTGCCGTGCTGGCCAACGAGCGCGGCGGGCAGACCAAGCTGTCCCTGCGCTCCAAGCCGCCTCTGGACGTGGCCGCCAACGTGGCCGTGCCCCTGGGCGGCGGCGGACACGCCTGTGCCGCCGGGGTCACGCTGGACGCCGACGTGGACGAGGCGATCCGCCGGGCGCTGGTGCTCGCGGAGGTCGCGCTCAGGGGGGACTCTGTCCCCCCTGAGAACCCCCCTGCTTAGGGGATTGAATCCCCTAAGAACCCCCGGTCGCGCTGCTGACGCAGCGCCTGGGAAAGTAAAAATAGATGGGATTCTTAAGGGTCAATGACCCTTAAGCGGGGTCCCGGGGGCAGCGCCCCCGGGCGTAACCCCCTGCGTGATTACACATGAACGGATTCTTGATCGTAAACAAGCCCACGGGCCGGACGTCGTCGGACGCGGTGGTATTCGTGCGCAAGCGCCTGCCGCGGGGCACGGCGGTGGGCCACGGGGGCACGCTGGACCCGGAGGCGTCGGGGGTGCTGCCGGTGTGCGTGGGCAGCGCCACGCGGCTGTTCGACTACATCATCGACAAGCAAAAGACCTACGTGGCGCGGCTGAAGCTGGGCGTCGAGACGGACACCCAGGACGCCACGGGGCGGGTGGTCGCTACGATGCCCGTCACCGCGGGGGAGACCGAGGTGCGCGCCGTGCTCAAGGACTTCATCGGGGAGATCGAGCAGGTCCCGCCGATGTACTCCGCATTGAAGCGCGACGGCCAGAGGCTCTACAAGCTGGCCCGCAGGGGCGAGACGGTGGCGCTGGAGCCCCGCAAATGCCGGGTGGACGACATCGAATACCTGGGATACGAGGGCGACGACACCCACCTTCTGCGGATCAAATGCGGCAAGGGCGTGTACATCCGCACGCTGTGCCACGACATCGGCCGGGCGCTGGACTGCGGGGGCCACATGCTGACCCTCGAGCGCACCGCGGCGGGGATCTTCCGCATCGAGGACGCGCTGACGCCGGAGCAAATCGACGCGCTGGCCCGCGAGGGGAAGCTGGAATCGGCGCTGCTGCCGCTGGATCAGCCGCTTGAGCACCTGCCTGCTGTGCGAGTGGGGGATCAGTGCCGCCACGCGGTCAAAAACGGCAACCCGCTCAAAGCCCAGTGGCTGGACGCGCCGGCCCCGGCGTGCGACGCCGTGCGGGTGTACCTGAACGACGCCTTCGCCGGCATCGGCCAGCCCCAGCCGGACGGAAGCGTGAAATTCAAGGCCATGCTATACAGGGAGGATGACCCATGAGGATTATCTACGATGAAATCGCCTTTCTGGAGGAGGCCAGCGTCGCGGCGCTGGGCATGTTCGACGGCGTGCACATCGGCCATCAGGAGCTGATTCGCAACGCGGTGACGCTGGCGAAGTCCATGAACGCCCGCAGCGTGGTCTGCACCTTCGACCGGCACCCGCTGTCGGTGCTCAGGCCGGACCGCGCGCCGAAGCCGCTGCTGACCCTCCAGCAGAACCTGCTGAAGTTCGAGCGCCTGGGGGCCGACTACGCGCTGGTGAAGGCGTTCACCCCGGAGTTCGCCGCCACCGAGCCCGAGGACTATATCCGCCAGCTGGTGGAGCGCATGCGCGTGAAGGCCATCGTGGTGGGCGAAAACTACACCTTCGGCGCGCACGGGCGCGGTAACGCAGAGCTGATCCGCAAGATGGCGGGCGAGCTCAACTACCGCGCGCTGGTGGTGGCCCCGGTGATGGACGGCAACGTCATGGCGTCCTCCACCTACGTGCGGGCGCTGCTGGCGGTGGGGGAGACCGCCCACGCGCACCGGCTTATGGACATACCGGTGAACAGAGGATGACGGCGCTTCCTTAAGTTTCTGAAAAAAACACCTTTTCGCCGTTTACAAACATTGCCCCCTGTGCTACAATACATTTTGTGGCAGAATGATATCTGACCACACGCCGCCTGCCCGGTTTGCCGAAGACTCCGACGGCCTACCTGGCTTGCGGGCAATAGAAAGAGGAGGAATACCCCATGACCAAGCAGGAAATCATTTCCACCTACGGCCGCCACGAAGGCGATACCGGCTCCCCCGAGGTTCAGATCGCGCTGCTGACCGAGCGCATCAACCACCTCAACGAGCACCTCAAGGTGCACAAGAAGGACCACCACTCCCGTCGCGGCCTGCTGCTGATGGTCGGCCAGCGCCGTGGTCTGCTGGACTACCTCAAGAGCACCGACATCGAGGCCTATCGTGCCCTGATCGCCAAGCTGGGCCTGCGCAAGTAAGCGCCCACCCGAGTACCAGTATTGTTTCGCGCCGCCGCTTCGGCCTGCCGAGCGGCGGCGTCGTTCGGATTGTTGATGGATGGAGTCAGTCAACGGTCCCATGCGGTGTGCGGACGCCAGGATGCGGGATCGCCCGCAGGCGCGCGTCTGCACATCGTGAACCTCTTCCGTCACGGCCTGCGGCCGTGCCACCTTCCCCTGAAGGGGAAGGCTGTGAACCTCTTCCGTCACGGCCTGCGGCCGTGCCACCTTCCCCTAAAGGGGAAGGCTTATCATCGGTATCAATGAAAGTCAAGATAGAGAAACCCAAGGAGGGTAACGCAATGTTCAAGAGCTATTCCATGGAACTGGGCGGGCGGACGCTCACCCTAGAGTTCGGCAAGTACGCCGAGCAGGCCAGCGGCGCGACCTTTGTGCGCTATGGCGAGACCTGCGTGCTGGTCACGGCGACCGTGGCCGACACCCCGCGCCCGGGCATCGATTTCTTCCCGCTGAGCGTGGACTTTGAAGAGAAGCTGTATTCCGTAGGCCACATCCCCGGCTCCTGGAACCGCCGCGAGGGCCGTCCGGCCGAGAAGGCCATCCTCACCAGCCGCCTGATCGACCGCCCCCTGCGCCCGCTGTTCCCCAAGGGCATGCGCCACGACGTGGCCGTGGTCTGCACGGTGATGAGCGTGGACCAGGACAATATTCCCGATATTCCCGCCATGATCGGCGCCTCTGCGGCGCTGTCCGTCAGCCAGATCCCGTGGGCCGGCCCCATCGGCGCGGTGAACATCGGCTATGTGAATGAAGAGTACGTCGTGAACCCCACCGTCGCCCAGCGGGCAGAGAGCCTGCTCAACCTGACCGTCGCCGGCACCTCCGAGGCCGTCTTGATGGTCGAGGCCGGCGCGAAGGAGGTCTCCGAGGAGGTCATGCTGGGCGCGATACTGTTCGCCCACGAGGAGATCAAGAAGATCGTGGCCTTCATCGCCGACATCCAGGCCGAAATCGGCAAGGAGAAGAAGGAATTCCCGCTGCAGCTCCCCGGCGAGGACGTCAAGGCCGCCGTGCGGGAGTACGCGCTTCCCAAGGTGGAGTGGATGTTCGAGACCTTCGAGCGCGCCGAGCGCAACGCCCGCGAGGAGCAGGTCAAGGCCGAGGTCGCCGAGCACTTCGCGGAGCAGTTTGAGGGCCGCGAGCAGGAGGTGGCCGACGCGCTGTACGGCGTGCAGAAGGAGGTCATGCGCCGCCACATCATCGACAAGGGCGTGCGTCCCGACGGCCGCAAGCTCACCGAGGTGCGCCCCATCTGGTGCGAGGTCGGCGTGCTGCCTCGTCCCCACGGCTCCGGCGTGTTCACCCGCGGCCAGACCCAGGTCATGACCGTGGCCACCCTGGCCCCGATGTCCGAACAGCAGATCATCGACGGCATCGGCACCGAGGACCGCAAGCGCTACATGCACCACTACAACTTCCCGGGCTACTCCACCGGCGAGGCCAAGCCCGCCCGCAGCCCGGGGCGCCGCGAGATCGGCCACGGCGCGCTGGCTGAGCGCGCGCTGCTGCCGATGATCCCCTCCGTGGAGGAGTTCCCCTACTGCCTGCGGCTGGTGAGCGAGGTCATGAGCTCCAACGGCTCCACCTCCCAGGCCTCCGTGTGCGGCTCCACCCTCGCGCTCATGGACGCGGGCGTGCCGATCAAGCGCCCCGTGGCCGGCGTGGCCATGGGCCTCATCAAGGACGTTGAGAACACTGGCAAGGTGGCCGTGCTGACCGACATCCAGGGCCTCGAGGACTTCCTGGGCGACATGGACTTCAAGGTGGCAGGCACCGCGCAGGGCATCACCGCCATCCAGATGGACATCAAGATCAAGGGCATTGACGAGCAGATCCTCAGGCAGGCGCTGGCCCAGGCCTACGACGGCCGCATGCACATCCTGGGCAAGATGCTCGAGGTGCTGCCCGCGCCCCGCGAGGAGCTTTCCAAGCACGCGCCCAAGATCGTCCACTTCATGATCAACCCCGAGAAGATCGGCGAGGTGGTGGGCCCCCGCGGCAAGACCATCAACAAGATCATCGAGGACACCGGCGTGAAGATCGACATCGAGGACGACGGCAGCGTGTTCATCGCCACCGAGGACTCCGAGGCCGCGAAGAAGGCCCGTCGGATCATCGAGGGTATCGCCAAGGACCTGCAGGTGGGCGACGTGTTCACCGGCAAGGTCGTGCGCATCATGTCCTTCGGCGCGTTCGTCGAGTACGCGCCCGGCAAGGACGGCATGATCCACATCTCCAAGCTGGACAACAAGCGCGTGGAGAAGGTGGAAGACGTGGTCAACATCGGCGACGAGCTGGAGGTCCGCGTGGGCGAGATCGACAGCCAGGGCCGCGTGAACCTGGTCCGCAACGACATCGTGTACGACGACGACTCCATGCCCGTGCGCCGTCCCCCGCGCCGCGACGGCGACCGCGGCGGCCGCGGCTTCGGCGACCGTCCCCGCGGCGACCGCCCGCCGAGGCGTCGTGACTGATTCGAGTGCATAACCCCCGAAATGGACATACTGACGGTATGTCCATTTCATGTTCATTTCCAAAGGAGCCAAACTATGATATTCGACCAATTCACCCTGCCCAACGGGCTTAAGATCATCGGCGAGCGGATCGACCACTTCCGCTCGGTGTCGGTGGGCCTGTGGCTGGGGGCGGGTTCCCAGTACGAGCTGCCGGGGGAGGCGGGGCTGTCCCACTTTCTGGAGCACATGGTGTTCAAGGGCACCGCGAGGCGCACCGCCCGGCAGATCGCCGAGGAGATGGACGCCGTGGGCGGGCAATTGAACGCCTTCACGGCCAAGGAGTGCACCTGCTTTTACGCCAAGGTGGTGGACGAGCACCTGCCCCTGGCGATGGACGTGCTCTCCGACCTGGTCACCGCCCCGGCCTTCGACCCCGGGGAGATGGAGAAGGAGAAGGGCGTGGTGATCGAGGAGATCAACATGGCCGAGGACACCCCGGAGGACGTGGTGTTCGAGCTTCTGATGCTGGCTCATTACGGCGACCAGCCGCTGTCCAGGCCCATACTGGGCACGGCAGACCGCATACAGGCGTACCGCAGCGACGACCTGCGGGCCTACTGGGGCAGGATGTACCGCCCCCAGAACGCCGTGCTGGCCCTGGCGGGCAACTACGACTGGGACCGCGTGAAGGATATGGCGCTTGGGTTGCTGGGCGACTGGCAAAGCGAGGGCCTGGAGCGCCGGGCGTATGCCACCGTGCCCGCAAAGCCCGCGCTGCTGACCCGCGAAAAGGATATCGAGCAGACCCACATCTGCCTGGGCTATCCCGGCGTGGCCACCGGCGACGATAAGGGCTTCGAGCTGTCTATATTCAACAGTGCCTTCGGCGGGGCGATGTCCTCTCGGCTGTTTCAGAAGATCCGCGAGGACAGCGGCATGGCGTACAGCGTGTACAGCTGCCCCAACGCCTACACCGATACCGGCATGCTGGCCGTGTACGCCGCCACCAGCCCTGAGGCCGCCAACGAAGTGATCGACATGATCCGCGCCGAGGCTGAGTCCATCGCCGAGACCGGCATGACCCGGGAGGAGTTTCAGATGGCCCGGGAACAGATGAAGGCCGGGTATATCATGGGGCTGGAGTCCACCTCCGCGCGGATGCAGGCCAACGGGCGGCGGCTGCTTCTGACGAACATGACTCGCACCGAGACCGAGACCATCGACCGCATCAACGCCATCGACTTCGATGCCGCCAACGCCCTCATGCGCGAGCTGCTCACCGCGCCGTTCTCCGTGGCGCTGGTGGGCAAGGGCGTCATGGAGATCGCAGATAAGATATGAGAGAACAGAGTGCAGTTTTGGAGGAAATCCTGCGGATTTCTTTTGATTGGAAGGGATGACCTCTTCCGTCAACGCTTCGCGTTGCCACCTTCCCCTAAAGGGGAAGGCAGAACCTCTTCCGTCAACGCTTCGCGTTGCCACCTTCCCCTGAAGGGGAAGGCAGAACCTCTTCCGTCAGCCCTACGGGCTGCCACCTTCCCCTAAAGGGGAAGGCAAAGGGTAGCGCATCCAAAAGCCTTCCCCTTCAGGGGAAGGTGGCTGGCCGCAGGCCAGACGGAAGAGGTCGTCCCCGTTCTCAGCAGTAAATAAAAACAAATCCCGAAGGGATTTGAACCAAAACTGCACTCTGCACTCTGCACTCTCCACTCTGAAACCATCACAGGAGGTAGTGTATGGCCTTCAAGGATTTGATGAACAACTACTACTACGGCAAGCAGGGCAAGGCGGACATGACCGTGGCGGACCTTCCGGCGAACCGCCGGCAGCTCTTCGGCACGGTGCTGAAGGTGCGCTGGACGCAGATGATCGGGGTGAACCTCTTGTACCTGATCATCTGGATCCCCGCCATCATCTGGACGATCATGAACCTGATGCTGTTGAACAGCGCCCAGCTCACCGACGCCGGGACGTTCACCCGCGCCGACGTGCTCAGCGTGATCTCCACGTGGCTTCTCATCATGATCCCCTGCATCGCCATCACCGGCCCGTTCAACGCGGGGGTGACCTTCGTGCTGCGCAACTGGGCCCGGGACCAGCACAGCTTCATATTGAGTGATTTTAAGGATGCCGTCAAGGATAACTGGAAGCAGGCGCTGCCGGTCAGCTTCATCAGCGGCGTCATGCCGTTTGTGGTGTTCATGGCGGTGCAGTTCTACGGGGAGATGGCAAAGTCCTCGCCGGTGTTCATGCTGCCCATCGCGCTGGTGATACTGATGGGCGCGCTGTGGTCCATGGCCACCATGCTGATGTACGACATGATGGTCACCTACACCCTCCGGCTTCGCGACATCATTCGCAATTCCATACTGCTGACCGTCGGCAAGCTGCCGTATGCGGTGCTCTTCAAGCTGCTCACGCTGCTTCTGCCGATACTGGGGCTGATCGTATCCGAGATCGCCCCGGCCTCCATGGGCTATGTGGTGCTGGCGCTGAGCATACTGTACGCGCTCATCATGCCCACGTTCAACAAGCTGCTGACCGTGTCCTACGCCAACTGGCTGTGCGAGACCTACATGAACCCCAAGATCGAGGGCGCGCAGACCAACATCGGCCTGCGGCCCGAGAACTGGGACGACATCGAGTACCGGCCGGAAGACGACGAATGATGACGCGCCCTGAGCTTTTAGCCCCCGCGGGGGACATGGAGCGCCTGGAGACGGCGCTGCGCTTCGGCGCGGACGCGGTGTATGTGGGCGGGCCGAGGCTTCAACTGCGCGCGGGCAGCGCGGGCTTCTCCATGGAGGACCTGGCCCTGGCGGCAGAGCGCGTCCACGGGGCGGGACGGAAGCTGTACGTCGCCGTCAACGCCTTTCCCGACAACGCCGAGGTCGCGGAAATCGGGGACTACGCCCGGGCGCTTCTGGACATCGGCGCGGACGCCGCCATCGTGGCGGACCTGGGGGCCATCGCCGCCATCCGCGCCGCCGCGCCCGCGCTGGACGTACACGTGTCCACCCAGGCCAACTGCGTAAACTACATGGCCGCACGGGTCTATCACGACATGGGCGCCACCCGGGTGGTGCTGGGTCGGGAGATGACGCTTGAGCAGATCGCGGAGCTGCGGGCCAAGACGCCGAAGGATCTGGAGCTGGAGGCGTTTGTCCACGGCGCGATGTGCATGGCGTACTCGGGCCGCTGCATGATCAGCGCCTACCTTACGGACCACAGTGCCAACCGCGGGGCCTGCACCCAGTCCTGCCGCTGGCGCTATCACCTGACGGAGGAAAAGCGCCCCGGCGAGTTCTTCCCCGTGGAGGAGGACGACAGGGGCACGACGATACTGTCCTCCTTTGACTTGAACTGCCTGGACTTCCTGGACCGGATCGTGGATGCCGGGGTGACCTCCCTCAAGATCGAGGGGCGCATGAAGTCGCCCTACTACGTGGCTACGGTGGTCAACGCCTACCGGCGGCGCATCGACGATCTGCTGACCGGCGCGGCGACGCCCGAGCGCACCGCCCTCTTGCAGCGGGAACTGAATGCCGCCAGCCACCGCGCCTACGCCAGCGGCTTCTACTTCGGCGCGATGAAGAAGCATGCGCCGGAGGACGGCACCTATCTTCAGGACTGCGCCTTCGTGGGCATCGTGAGGGACAGGCTGCCAGGGGGCCGCGTCCGCGTGGAGCAGCGCAACCGCATATCGGACGGGGACGTGATCGAGGTGCTGTCGCCGAACAGCCTCGAGGTTCAGTTTATCGCAAGGAACATGACAGACATCGGCGGCGGCCCGCTCGAGGTCGTGGCCGTGCCCCAGACCCTGTTCGACATGGACGCCCCGGAGGGGGTCGGCGCGGGGGATATACTGCGCGTGAGAAATCATAAGCAATAGAAGGTGATCGGTGTGAAGCGTGCGTTGGTACTGTGCGGCGGGGGGTCCCGCGGAGCCTATGAGATCGGCGCGTGGGGCGCGCTAAGGGAGCTGGGCGTTCGGCTGGACGGGGTGTACGGCACCTCCATCGGCGCGCTGAACGCGGCGCTGGTGGCCCGGGGCGACCTGGAGGCGGCGCGGCGCGTGTGGCTGAACATCTCCATCAAGAACATCATGGCGGTGGAGGACCCGGAGGACTTTGCCATCGGGCACATGGTGGCCAACAAGCGGGACGTGATCCCCTTTCTGGTGGAGAACGCCAAGCACCTGCGCATGGACATCACGCCGCTTCAACAGCTGGTGCGGCAGGAGTGCGACGAGCCCCGCATCCGCGCTCGGGGCATGGGGCTGGGGGTCATGACCTTCAAGGTGCCCCAGATGCAGGGGTGCCCGATGTACTTAAGGGACATGAAGCCGGGCATGCTGCCGGACTGGGTGATCGCCTCGGCGTCGTGCTTTCCGATCTTCCCGGCGAAGGTGATCGACGACCAGCGCTACATCGACGGCGGCTACTGCGACAACCTGCCGCTGGACATGGCGCTCGCGGACGGGGCCGACGAGGTGGTGGCCGTGGAGCTGCACCCCTACCTGACCCACCCGGAGTACGCGCGGCTGCCGTGGCTTACGATCATCAAGCCCCGGCACAACCTGGGGGGCTTCCTGGATTTCAACCCCAGGCTGATGGCCCGCAGCCTGCGCATGGGCTACCAGGACGCCATGAAGCGCTACGGGCGCTTCGACGGCTGGCTGTACACCTTCCGGCAGGTCAACGCACTGGCGGTGGCGCGGCCCGCACGGCACTACCTGGCCCGGCTGACCCGGTTCGACGCCGAATTCATGCGCCGGGGCTCCCTGCGCACCGGCCAGCCGGTGAACGCGCCGCTTTTGACCGCGCTGGAGGCGGAGACGGCGTTCGAGAAACTCGATTGGAAGGACGTGTGGCTGCGCGGGCTCGAGCTGTGCGCCGAGGTCATGGGCTACCGGGAGGACGCCATCTACGACGCCGAGGTGCTGATCAGACAGATCCGCCGCTACTGCGACGGCGCGCCCCTGCCCGAGAAGCTGGGCGACGCCGCGCTGCATGCGGCGTGGAAGCAGGGCCCGCGGCAGACCTTCGCCACCCTGACCCGCTGGCTCATCGCCAATGGGGACTTCCCCAAGGAACTCTGGCACCGGCTGGGCGAGCTGCCGAGGGAGACCGCTGGGGCGATGTTCATGGCGGAGACGGGAAAGTCTTTATAATGCCTATCCTGGGTAAAAAAGGCTCTTCACGGACACCTGTGGGAAAGAACTCCCTCCGTCACCGCTTCGCGGTGCCACCTCCCTCTAAGAGGGCAACTCCCTCCGTCTCGGCTACGCCGAGCCACCTCCCTCTAAGAGGGCAACTCCCTCCGTCTCGGCTACGCCGAGCCACCTCCCTCTAAGAGGGAGGCTATGGGTTCGCTGCCAAAAGGCCCCCGTCATGGCCCCCTCTCCGAGGGGGCTGTCAGCGAAGCTGACTGGGGGAGTGAAGGGGGCTGTCAGCGAAGCTGACTGGGGGAGTCTGGCACGTAGCGCCTGAGGGAGTTCATTGTTATCCACCAACAAAACATGAAGAAAAGAAAAACTGCATAATTATCGCCAAAAATGCCGACGATAGGAACATATTCCCTGTGAACAGGAGGAATGGTTCTGAATCGTCGGTTTTTTATTGTGTTGATACTTATGCTGGCGCTGGCATATCCGGCGCGGGCGGCGTCAGGGGACTACGTGCGGCTGCACGTGGTGGCGGCGGACGATTCCGCGCCGGCCCAGGCGCTGAAGCTCGAGGTGCGGGACGCGGTGCTTGCGTGCGCCCGCGAATTGCTCAGGGACGCGGGGGACGCGGAGTCGGCCTGGCGGATCGTCGTGGAGAATGTCGATGCATTGGAGGCCGCCGCCCGGCGGGTCGCCGGGGACGCGCACTGCGAGCTCGGGGTGTTCGCCTTCCCAGAGCGCGTCTACGGCGGCATGGTGGTGCCCGCGGGGGACTACCGCGCCCTGCGCGTGGTGATCGGTGCGGGGCGGGGACACAACTGGTGGTGCGTGCTGTACCCATCGCTGTGCTATCCGGAGGCGTGGGTGGAGGGCGACGGCGCGCTCTACTCCTCAGTGTGGCGGTGGCTTCAGGCGCTGTTCGGGGGTGATCGGAGGTGAGGCGGGCGATGATCGTGATGCTGATACTGATGCTGCTGATCGCGCCCGCGGCCCGGGCGGCGACGGTGCTGGACGTGGGGTCCAGCGGCGATGACGTGAAGAAGGTGCAGCGCAAGCTGATCGACTGGGGGTATCTCGACGGCACGGCGGATGGCCGGTACGGTGCGAAGACCCAGGCGGCGGTGAAGGCGTTCCAGCGCAAGAACGGGCTGTCGGCGGACGGCCGGGTGGGGGCCAGGACCGCCGCGGCCATGGGCGTCACCCTCTCCGGCGGCGCGTCCTCGGGCGGCAGCGCGGCGGCGTCGGCGTCCATCATCTCCGCCGACCACCGGCTGCTGTCGAAGCTGGTGTACGCCGAGGCCCGGGGCGAGAGCTACAAGGGCCAGGTGGCGGTGGCGGCGGTGGTGTTGAACCGGGTGGCCAGCGCCTCCTTTCCCAACACCATCTCGGGCGTGATCTACCAGTCCGGGGCGTTCACCTGCGTGAGCAACGGCACCATCAACAACACCCCGGACGCCACCGCCATCCGCGCAGCGCGGGACGCGCTGAACGGCTGGGACCCCACCGGCGGGTGCCTGTACTACTACAACCCGAAGAAGACCAACGACAAGTGGATTCGCACGCGGACGGTGAAGACCGTCATCGGGAACCACCGCTTTGCGGTTTGAGGAGGTGCGGGATATGCAGATCATAGGGGACATCCGGGACCGGGACTGGCAGAAGGCGGGGCTGGTGATGCTGGCAATGCTGCTCACAGCCGTGCTGGCCTTCGCCGTGGCGCAGACCCGGGCGCTCAACGCCGCCAACGCCCGCATCGACGCCATGGTGCAGAAGGCGTTTTACGAGACCTGCGAGCTTACCGAGGGCATGGCGGTCAATTTTCGCAAGCTGCTGGTGGCGGGGGAGCGGGGTCAGATGCAGGCGCTTTTAAACGAGACGGCGCTTCAGACCCAGGGCGCGATGAGCGACCTGGCGCTTTTGCCGCTGGGGCAGGAGACGGTGTCGGCCACGCTCAAGTTCATCAACCAGGCGGGGGACTTCGCCCGGGCGCTGTCGGTGAAGCTGGGCAACGGCGGCATGCTGACCGAGCAGGACCACGAGACGCTCCAGACCCTGTCCGAGACAGCGGCGGGCTTCTCGGTGAGCCTGGCGCGGCTGCTGGACCGCTACGAGAAGGGGGAGGCGGTGTTCGACGGGGCGCTGGAGGCGACGGGGCAGGAGAACCTCGCGCCGATCACCAATCCCGCGGGGGAATACCCGGTGCTTCTGTACGACGGGCCCTTCTCCGACGGGCGCTCCGACGGCGACTTCAAGACCCTCGAGGGGCTTTCGACGGTGGACGAGCCCACCGCCCGGCAGCGCCTGACGGCCTTCCTGGGCCAGCAGGTCCGCGACATAGAGCTGACCGGGGAGGGCAGCGTGCCGGTGGACTGCTATGAATACAGCCTGCAGATGGGGGACTATCGCCTGAGCGCCGGGGTCACCAAGGCCGGGGGCGAGGTGCTCTACCTGCTGTGCGACTCGGACGTGGGGGACGTGAACATCACCCAGGACGCCGCCGTGGACGCCGCGCGGGCCTTCCTGCTGGCCCGGGGCTACGGCGCCATGGAGATGAGCTATATGAGCCTGTTCGACGGCATACTGACGGTAAACTTCGCCGCCGTGCAGGATGGGGTGGTGCTCTACCCCGACCTGGTGAAGGTGCAGGTGTCCATGCGGGACGGCGCGGTGATCGGGCTGGAGCCCGCGGGCTATCTGATGAACCACGTGCAGCGGGTGATCGAGATCCCCAAGATCACCGAGGAGGAGGCCCTCGCGCGCATCGGCAGCGCGCTGACCGCCGAGGGCGCGCGGCTGTGCGTCATTCCCGAAAACGACGCTGAATACCTGTGCTATGAGATCCCGGCCACCGACGGTGTGGGCAGCTTCCTGGTGTACATCGACGCCATGACCGGCGTGGAGCGGGAGCTGATGCAGGTGGTCACCGACGGCTCGGGTTCCTTTGTAATGTGATGGGGGCGCGCGATGATGACGACTATGACGGTTTCACCCCAGGCATCGCATCCGCATACGATGGGACATGTGATGTATGCGGAGCGTGATAACATGATTTCCCGAGGCGACCTGTACAGCGCCTGCCTGGACCCCGTGGTGGGCTCGGAGCAGGGCGGCATCCGCCCGGTGCTGGTGATACAGAACGATGTGGGCAACCGGTACAGCCCCACCGTGATCGTGCTGGCCGTGACGGGTCAGCTCAACAAGGCGCGGCTGCCCACCCACGTGCCCATCGAATGCGAGGGCACCGGGCTGGTCAAGGACAGCGTGGTGCTGGCCGAGCAGATCCGCACCCTCGACAAGCGCAGGCTCCGGGAGCGCATCGGCACCCTCCGGCCCGAGGTCATGGCCCGGGTGAGCGAGGCGGTGAAGATTTCGCTGGGGTTTGCGACGGGGGCGAATTGATGGGGCGGGGATTGGAACGGAGAGGGATTAGGGAATAGGAATTGCGGAGAGGGAACAGGGAACAGGGAACAGGGAACAGGAATAGCCGCTACCGCGCGGATTATCCGTAGGGACGCCATTCATGGCGTCCGCGAATACCTCCGTAGGGGCGGCGACGCGCCGCCCGCTCGAACGGAACCATGGATTCGTATTGGGCGGGCGCCGCATCGGCGCCTCTACGATGGGAACGGGTTCCGGACGATGACAATCGTCCCTGTGCAGCATCGTGTTTACTGAATACTGAAGTCCAATGTGTGTTTCAAATACTGACAGCTCACGCCTCGATCTCGTACCCCGCCCGTTTGAGCGCCTCCAGCGCCCTGTCGAGGTTCTCCGCCTTCACGAGGATGTAATCGGTATCATAGGTCGATAAGGCGAAAATGCCGATGCCGTTTTCCGCCAGTACAGCGGACAGCTTTGACAGTATGCCGATGAGAGAAAAGTCCAGCGGGCCCTGTATGCGGAAGGCGCGCCAACCGTCGTCGCGGGCGAGCGCGTTCTCCGGCACATCCTGCGTTCTGCACACCAGCGACAGTTCCTCGTCGGTCTTCCCGATGAAGCAGATATCGGCGCTCAGGTCGATATCTCTCATCGAGGCTGCTTTGCAAACCGTCAGCGCGTGCGGCAATCTCTGCAGCTTCACGGGCTGAGCCCTCCTTTATTGGCTCTTTACAGATACTTGTGGGATACCGACTCCCTCCGTCTCGGCTACGCCAAGCCACCTCCCTCTAAGAGGGAGGCTATATAGCCGTTTTCACCGCCAAAAGGCTCCCGTCATGGCCCCCTCTCCGAGGGGGCTGTCAGCGAAGCTGACTGGGGGAGTGAAGGGAGCTGGCGCGTAGCGCCTGAGGGAGTCTCTTCTCAATCCTACAATAAAAACGTGAAGAACCCCTTTATTTGTGATACGGCTCCCCGGTGCGGATGCGCTCGGCGCGATAGAGCTGCTCCAGCAGTATCACGCGCATGAGGCCGTGGGGAAAGGTGAGGTTGGAGAAGGACAGCCGGAGGTCGGCGCGGTGAAGCACCGCGTCGGAGAGGCCGTTGGAGCCGCCGATGACGAACACGTTGCGCCGACCGTCGCCGGAGAGGCCGGTGAGCAGGCGCGAGAGTTGCACGGAGTCCGGCGCGTAGGCCCGTATGCACAGGGCGATCACCCGGTCATTGGGGCGGACGTGCTTTAAAAGCGCCTGCCCCTCCTTATCCATGATCTGCCGGAGCTGGGCGTCGCTGGCCTTTTCCGGGGCGGGCAGGTCGTCCACCTGTATGATATCGTATTTGCCGTAGCGGGACAGGCGCTTCAGGTATTCCGCGCAGCCCTGTTGCTGCCACTTTTCTTTAAGCCTGCCCACGCAGAGTATGGTTCCGTTCACCCTCACACCCCCATGAGCACCAGCGTGCAGGTCGCCGCGAACACCACGCCCAGCGCGATCAGCAGCGCCCGCTCGCCTGTGCGAAGGGGCTCGCGGATGCGGGGCACCGCCTTTATGCCCAGTGCCCGGCGGCGGCGGTCCAGCGTGCGCAGCAGCAGAAACAACAACAGCGCCGCCAGCGCGACGTCCACGGCCACGGAGGCCGCCAGCGCCGCGCCGGAGGCGGTATTGGCGGCGTCGCTCCCGGCGGCGGGCAGCAGGTACAGCGATAGCAGTATCAGGGTGTTGTACACCGTGTGGTAGGCGATGCCGGCGTAGAGCGAATCCAGCGCGAACACCAGAAACGCCGAGGTCGCCCCCACCAGCAGGTAGGCGGGCAGGCCGTACACATTGCCGTGCATCAGCGCGAATATGACCGAGGACACCCACACCGCGAGTCGCGTGCCCCGGCTTTCAAAGGCAGAAAGCACGAACCCGCGGCACAGCAGCTCCTCAAATATGGCGGGGATGGCCGCCGAGTGGAGCACGGCCAGCATGAGCCCCCGAGAGGAAGCGATCTCCACGGATACCTCGGGCTCGTGCAGGCCGACGGCGTTCAGGAGCATCGCCCACGCGGCGTCCAGGGCGCTGGCCAGGTAGACGCTCAGCATCGCCGCGAGGATCACCGCCAGCGTGGTCAGCGGCGGCATCGGGTTGAGCCGCATAGACGCCGACAGCCCCGGCCGTCTCACAGCGTACAGCGCGACGGGCAGCGCCACGAAGGGCAGGTAGTACAGCGCGTCGAACAGGAATTCCCGCCCGGCCTGGTCCTGAAGCGACAGGCGCGCGGCCAGCAGGCTGGCGATCCACAGCCCCGCGGTGGCGATGAGCGCCACGGCCGCGGCGGCGAAGATCGTCGGGCGCGGGCGCTCAACAAGCGTCCCCAGGGCGTTTTCCCGATTCGCCATGGTCTACACGTTGAACCGGAACAGCGTTACGTCGCCGTCCTTCATCACGTAGTCCTTGCCCTCGGAGCGGATCAGCCCCTTCTCCTTGCAGGCGGCCATGCTGCCCTCGCGGATGAGGTCGTCATAGGGCACGATCTCCGCGCGGATGAAGCCCCGTTCGAAGTCGGAGTGGATCTTGCCCGCGGCCTGGGGGGCCTTGGTGCCGTTTTCGATGGTCCAGGCGCGCACCTCCTTGGGCCCGGCGGTCAGGTAGCTGATGAGCCCCAGCAGCCGGTAGCCCAGCACCACCAGCCGGTCCAGGCCGGATTCGCCGATGCCCAGGTCGTCCAGGAACATCTGCTTCTCGTCGGGCTCCATCTGGGAGATGTCCTCCTCCACCTGGGCGCAGATCACCAGCACCTCCGCGCCCTCGGCGGCGGCGATTTCCTTGACCGGCCTGACCAGCGGGATGCTGTCCTCGTCCTTACCCAGGTCCGCCTCGCCGATGTTGGCGGCGTAGATGACCTTCTTCATGGTCAGCAAAAACCAGTCGTGCACGGCGGCGCGCTGGTCCTCATCCAGCGGCGCGGTGCGGGCGGGTTTGCCGGCGTTTAAGTGCTCCAGCACGATCTTGCCCGCCTCGGCCTCCACCGCGTACTTCTTTTCGCCCTTCTTGAGCATGGCGGCGGCCTTCTCGGCGCGCTTGGTGACGGTCTCGATGTCGGCCAGGATGAGCTCTGTGTTGATCACGTCGATGTCCCGGGCGGGGTCCACGCTGCCGTCCACGTGGATCACGTTTTCGTCCTCAAAGCAGCGCACCACGTGCACGATGGCGTCCACCTCGCGGATGTGCGAGAGGAACTTGTTGCCCAGGCCCTCGCCGTGGCTCGCGCCCTTCACCAGGCCCGCGATGTCCACGAATTCCAGCGTGGCCGGGGTGTACTTCTCAGGATGGTACATTTCCGCCAGCACGTCCAGCCGCCTGTCCGGCACCGCCACGATGCCCGTGTTCGGCTCGATGGTGCAGAAGGGATAGTTCGCCGCCTGCGCGCCCGCGCAGGTGATGGCGTTGAACAGCGTGCTCTTGCCCACGTTCGGCAGGCCCACGACGCCTAATTTCATAGGTTCTCACATCTCCTTGTTTTCAGATAATTTTCGCAAAATCTATTATAATTCATAGAAGGCACACAGCTGCCGCGGGTCGTCCTTCACCCTTTCCGCGGCGATGTTCGCGCGGATGAACCGCTCCTCGATATCCGCCTCCTGCCGCGCGTCGGCGAACACGCCGAACCTCAGGCTGATCCGGCGGGCTGTCTCCTGGTCGGCGAACACATCGTTCGTGAAATCGCGCAGAAGCTGCTCAAAGTCGTCCCGATGCGGGCAGTACAGCAGGAACGTGTCGCCGCCCTGCCTGCACCCGATGCCGCCGGTCCTGCGGGCGAGCTTCAGTATGCCGGCGCCGATGCTCCGCAGCACGAGATCGCAGAACTGCCGCCCGTACCGCTCGTTGAGCGCGTGGAACTGGTTGACGTCGCAGACGACCGCGTCCAGCTCGGTATCCCTGTAGATGTGATCGAGGCGGCTGACGTAGCGGAAGAAGTAGTCCCGGTTGAGAAGCCCCGTCAGCTTGTCGCGCTCGGTGTGGCGGATCAGGTCGCGGTTCTCGGACAGCTCGATGCACTTGGCGATGCGGGCCTTGACGATCTCGATGTCCGGGTACGGCTTGGGGATGAAGTCCATGGCGCCGATTTTGAGGCAGTCCAGCTCCGCCTTCTGATCGACGGTCAAAAAGACCACCGGGATGGACATGAGGTCCTCGTCCACCTGCATCTCCGCGATGACCTCGCGCCCGGTCATCTTGGGCATCTGCAGGTCGAGCAGCAGAAGGTCGATCTCGTCCCTGTGGCTGCGCAGCACCTCCAGGGTCTCCACGCCGTCGGCGGCGTAGAGTATGTCATACTCGTCCTCGAGGAACTCTCCCAGCATGTCGCGGCTCATCTCGACGTCGTCGGCGATCAGTATACACTTGCGCACGTGGATGACGGGGATGTCCTCGTTGTCGAGATCGGTGTCGATCCGGACCTCCTCTGACGTAAGGGCGTCCTTCATGAGCTGCTTTTTCTCATACATGGCCTTGTCGGCCTCCTCGAAGACGCTCAGGAGGTTGGGGTGCCTGTCCCTGTCGAACTCCATCATGCCGGCGGCGATGGTCTCCCCGATTTTGGCCTTCGAGCGATCCTCCGGCATGGCGTTGACCTGCTCCATCAGGGTCTTTCGCCAGGCGTAATCCTTCCCGGACAGCAGCGCGACGAACTCGTCGCCGCCGATGCGGAACACAGGGCTGTGGCTGAAGATGCCGCAGATCTTCGCGCAGGCCTTGCGGATGTAGGCGTCGCCCTCCTTGTGGCCGTAGAGGTCGTTGACCGCTTTCAGGTTGTTGACGTCGCACACCACGACGGCGAAGGGCTCCTGCTCGCCCTGCGCGATCTTGGTGTCGATCTTCTCCTCCCACTGGGTGTAGGCGTGCTTGTTCTTGATGCCCGTCAGGGAATCCACGCTCGCCATCCTCCGGGCCACCGACAGGTTCTGGGCGTACTCCATCTCCCGGCGGATCTGGGCGTCCACGTCCATCACGCCGATGATCAGCAGCGGCTTGCCCTCCTCCTCGATCCTGGCGGCCTGGAAGCGCACGTAGGCGGCTTTGTCGCCCCGCATCAGGCGGTAGGACAGTGCAAACATGCCGTCCCGCTCGATGGTCGCGAGCACGTTCTCCCGGGTGATCTGCGAGACGACCAGCGGGAGGTCCTCGGGATGGACCATGCGAAGGCTGTTCTTGCCAACGGACCGGAAGAAATCGGTGCCCTGCTTGGCGATGCCGTAGCCCTCGTAGCCCCTGGAGGAGCTGAACTCGGTGTAACCCTCGGTTTCGGGATCGACGTAGTACAGCACGATCAGGTTCCCGCTCAGGGCGCTCAGGCGCATGTAGGTCTTCTTTTCCTCCTCGGCGCGCTCCGCGGCCATGCGGTCTTTGACCTGCGTGTCCACATTGCTCACGCCGATGATGATGTGCCGGTCGTCCCCGGTGATCCGGGTCGCCTTCATGCTGACGTAGGTCGGAACGCCGTCGATCAGCAGGCGGTAGTGGAATATGAACGCGCCGTGCTTTTCGATCGCGCCGAGCAGCTTCTCCTTGTCGAACGCCTCCATGAAGTGATCCAGGTCCTCCTCGTAGATGTAGGCCCGGGCGTTCTCCTTGCTCTGGGTGAAGAAATCGGTGCCGCGCCTCTCGTTGGAGCGCTTTCCCTCCTCGGTCCAGGCGCCGTATTCGATATAGTCGCCCGTCTCCACGTCCACATAGTACAGGTCGAAGTAGTCCTCGGACAGGGCGTCGACCACGTTTTCATAGATGGCGCTGGTGGTCAGCGCCTCCTGATAGGCCGCCTTCGTCAGGTCGCTCTCCCGCCGCATCTGCTCAAGCTCCGTGACGTCCATGCTCATGCCGAGCAGGCACTTCTTCCCGGCGGAATCGTAGAACTTCATCTTCGTCGTGTGGAATTTGCGCGGGTGGCCCGCCGCATCGACGACATCCTCATAGAATACCAGCGGCGCATCCACCGAGAGCGCCTTTTTGTCGTCGCTCACAAAGTGCCTGGCCGTCGCGGGATCGAAGATCTCATAGTCCGTCAGGCCGATCATCTCCGCGGGGGAAGCCTTGTGCCCGAACTCCGCGAACGCCTGGTTGCAGGCGAGGTACACGCCGGTTTCCGCGTCCTTGGAGAAATTCAGGCCCGGCATGTTGTCGAACAGCGCGCTGACCGATTCCTTCAGCTCGGCGATCGTCTCCGCCGCGTGCGCGGCGTTCTCGGCGGTGACCATCCCCTTGAGATAGTCCTGCATGGCCTCGCTCATCTGGGTGACGGCCTTCGACAGCGTCTCCACCTCGTTGCCGGTGTCCAGCGGCGGCACGTCGATCACCAGCGCTTCGGGGTCCCTCTGGTTTTTGCACTTCGAGGCGAATTCCACGACGCTGGCCTCGAGGCGCTCGATGGGCTTGATCACGTTGCGCTCGGTCCACATGAAGAACAGCGTGATGAACCCGGCCCCGAGCAGCAGTATCAGCCCCAGCCACCTGAGTATGCCGTTGCGCAAGGTCGTGTGGATCTGGGCGATGTCCACGTCCACGCACAGCGCGGCGACGCGGTTGCCCTGGGAGTCGTACAGCGGCAAAAGGCCCGTGTAGTCGTCTCCCCACTGGCTGATCTCCTCAAAGAACGAGAGCTTTCCGGACTGATAGGCCCTGAGATACTTTCCCGCCGTCTCCGGGGAATAGGAATCCCCGGTCAGCATGTTCAGGTGCACCAGCTGGTCCGCCAGGTTTTCGTATTCATATTGGCTGACGCCCGCAATGACGTTTCGGATATTGTCGGTCGGCTCGGTATTGAGCGGCTCGATGACGTAGATGAAATGGATGTCCAGGCGGTCCCTGAACTGATCCAGAAGGGTCTGGAGCGCACGGTATTTCTCCGATTCCACGCCAGTGCGCATGCACTCCGCCAGATCGTCCGCGTCGATGTCCGCCGAGACGTAGTGCAGTATGCTTTCGATGTACGCCTCGTAGCGGGCATACAGCATCCTTCGGTCGCTGTAAAGCTGGGTGATGCCCAGTATGACGCAAAGTACCAGTATAAACGCGATCGTTCCGATTAGAATGCTTCTGTTCAGAGGCTTTCTGTTTCTGATCATGATCGTAAACCTCAAATGCTTTTTTGCGTATAATTCACCAGTTAACTCTATTATACTACATTATGCCGCTGCGCGCCACCATTTTTTTCAAATCAGTCGGGCTTTCAGAACGGCGGAGCATTTTTGTCGATCATTCTCGGCCTGATCGTGTTAAATATGGGTTTTTGCCCTTGACAAATACCCGGCTGGGGTATATACTGATGGTATACGACGGATACCCCACAGGGGTATTGAGGGAGGCGCGCGATATGCCGGAGACCCATTGCCATGCCGGACGGAAGAAGGTTCGGGACGAGAGGGAGCACCGCGACCTGATGAACCGTTTGAAGCGGATCGAGGGGCAGGTGCGGGGCTTGCAGCGCATGCTGGATGAGGACGCCTACTGCCCGGACATACTGACCCAGGCGTCGGCGGTCAATTCGGCGCTAAACAGCTTTTGCCGGGTGCTTTTGACCAGCCATCTCAAGACCTGCGTGTCGGAGGACATCCGCGCGGGCCGTGAGGACACCATGGACGAGCTGATGGACACGCTGCAAAAGCTGATGAAGTGAGGAAATGCGTATGGAACAGTATAACGTGACCGGCATGAGCTGCGCGGCGTGCTCGAGCCGGGTGGAGAAGGCCGTGAACGGCGTGCCGGGGGTCAAGTCCTGCGCCGTGAGCCTGCTGACGAACTCCATGGGCGTGGAGGGCACGGCTTCCCCTGATGAGATCATCCGCGCCGTGGAGGCCGCCGGGTACGGCGCGTCGCTCAAGGGCGCGGAGAAGAAGGCGACGGCTTCCTGGGCGGATGACGAAGCCCTGAAGGACCACGAGACGCCGAAACTCCGGAAGCGGCTCATGCTCTCGGTGCCGATACTGCTGGTGCTGATGTACTTCTCGATGGGCCACGGCATGTGGGGCTGGCCCGCGCCGAAGGCGTTCGACAACCTGGTGTTTCTGGGGTTGTTCGAGCTCTTGCTGGCCGTGATCGTCATGATCATCAACCAGAAGTTCTTCACCTCCGGCTTTTCCTCGCTGTTCCACGGAGCGCCGAACATGGACACGCTGGTGGCGCTGGGGTCGAGCGCGTCGTTTGTCTACTCGCTGGCGGAGCTGTTCTTGATGATCCTCGCCCAGGGCGAGGGCGCGCACCACTCGGTGATGAAGTACGGCATGAACCTGTACTTCGAGTCCGCCGCCATGATCCCGACGCTCATCACCGTCGGCAAGATGCTGGAGGCGATGTCGAAGGGCCGCACCACTGACGCGCTCAAGGGCCTGATGAAGCTGGCACCCAAGACCGCCGTCATATTGAGGGACGGCGTCGAGACGGAGGTCGGCATCGAGGAGGTCAATACCGGCGACGTGTTTGTGGTTCGCCCGGGCGAGCAGATCCCGGTGGACGGCGTGATCGTAAAGGGCATGACCTCGGTCAACGAATCCGCGCTGACCGGCGAGAGCATCCCGGTGGACAAGGCCGAGGGCGACCCGGTGTCCGCCGCCACGATGAACCAGCAGGGCTACATCCAGTGCCGCGCCACCCGCGTGGGGGAGGACACCACGCTGGCGCAGATCATCCGCACCGTGTCCGACGCCGCCGCCACCAAGGCCCCGCTGGCCCGCATCGCGGACAAGGTGTCCGGCATATTCGTGCCCGCGGTGATCGGCATCGCTGCGCTGACACTCATCGGCTGGCTGATCGCCGGAAAGCCGTTCGCCTTCGCCATCGCCCGGGGCATCTCGGTGCTGGTCATCAGCTGTCCCTGCGCGCTGGGACTGGCGACGCCCGTCGCCATCATGGTGGGCAGCGGCGTCGGCGCAAAGACCGGCGTGCTGTACAAGACCGCCGCCGCGCTGGAGGGCGCGGGCCGGACGCAGATCATCGCGCTGGACAAGACCGGCACCGTGACCGAGGGCCAGCCCAGGGTGACGGACGTGGTGCCCGTAGGCATCGGGAAAGATGAATTGCTCACGCTCGCCGCGTCGCTGGAGAAAAACAGCGAGCACCCGCTGGCCAAGGCCGTGACCGCCGAGGCGGAGGGACTGGCGCTTCATGAAGTCAGCGACTTCGAGGCCCTGCCCGGCCACGGGCTGCGCGCCACGCTGGACGGGAAGGCGATATTGGGCGGGAGTCTTAAATTCCTGACGGACAAGGGGCTGGTGAATGCGGCCATGACGGCACAGGCCAACGCCCTCGCGGAGGAGGGCAAGACGCCGCTGCTGTTCGCCCATGGCGATAGTCTTATCGGTCTCATCGCGGTGGCGGACCCCATCAAGCAGGACTCCGCGCAGGCCATCCGCGAATTGCGCAACATGGGCATACAGACCGTGCTGCTGACCGGCGACAACGCCCGCACCGCGCAAGCCATCAGCCGTCAGGCGGGCGTGGACCAGGTCGTGGCCGGCGTGCTGCCGGAGGGCAAGGCGGAGGTCATCCGCAAATTGAAGCCGCTTGGGAAGGTCGCCATGGTGGGCGACGGCATCAACGACGCCCCAGCGCTCACGGTGGCGGACAACGGCGTGGCCATCGGCGCGGGCACGGACGTGGCCATCGACGCGGCGGACATCGTAGTGATGAAGAGCCGCCTGACCGACGTCACCGCCGCCATCCGTTTAAGCCGCGCCACCATACGCAACATCCATCAGAACCTGTTCTGGGCGTTCTTCTACAATGCCATCTGTATCCCGCTGGCGATGGGGCTGTACGGCATCGAGATGAAGCCCATGTACGGTGCGGCGGCCATGGCGCTGTCCAGCTTCTTCGTGTGCATGAACGCGCTGCGGCTGAACCTGGTCAACCCCCACGACGCCGGACACGACAAAAAGGGCAAGTCAATCCCCGCGGAGGCGCTCTCCGGGATCGTCGCCGCGGCAACAAAAAAGGAGGAAATCACCATGAAGAAGACTTTGAAGGTAGAAGGCATGATGTGCAGCCACTGCGAGGCCCGCGTGAAGAAAGCGCTGGAGGCCGTTGCCGGCGTGGAGAGCACCGTGGCCGACCACAACAGCGGCACCGCCGTGGTGACCCTGAGCGCGCCCGTGGCCGACGACACCCTGCGCGCTGCGGTGGAGGCTCAGGACTACAAGGTGCTGGGCGTGGAATAATCCACAGAAACAGCGTTCCGCCGCCCGGTCGGGCGGCGGAACATCTTTGTTTACGCTTTGTTGAACTTCGATTTCGGCTGCTTGCAGCGCGGGCACTTCCAGTCCTCGGGCAGATCGTCGAAGGCGACACCGTCGTGCTCGGCGGGGTCGTACACGTAGCCGCACACGGAACAGATGTACTTGCCGGTGGCCTGCGCGGCGGCGATTTCCGTCGGCGGGATGCTCTCGGGCGGGTTGTCGAGGTCGACCACGGCCTTGTTCTCCAGGTTCTCGACCCCCAGCGGCGTGTGGGTGGAGAGGTACACCGTCGGATGCGCGGCGATGAATGCCCGCACCTTTTCGAGGGTCGCCCGCGCGGCGGCCACGTCCTCGAACACCACGGACAGCTTGTTTGCGTACAGCGCCTCGTCGGTGTAGGTCACGTCGCCGTGGATCATGTAGAACAGCCCGCCGTCCTCGACGATCACGATGCTGTTGCCCGTGGTGTGCCCCTTCGCCGGGAGGTAGACAATGCCGTCGGCGATCCTCTCTGAGGCCTCGAAGTTGTAATACGGGCCGTCCTTGAAGGTCACCGCCCGCACGTTGGGCAGGGCCTTCAGCTCGTCGCTGGCGGCCTCCTCGGGGGAGGCATAGATCACGGCGTTCGGGAACGCCTTCAGGAGCCCGGTGTGGTCGGCGTGCTTATGGGTGACCAGTATCTTCGATACGTTCCCGGGCCCGTAGCCCAGCGCCGCCAGCGCGGGCAGGTAGTCCTGAATGCGCGCGCCCATGTAGATGGGGGTCTTTGCGTCGGGCACCTGGTTTGGCACGCCGTCGGGCATGCCGGTGTCCACCAGGATCACCTCGCTGCCGGTGTCGATGACGTAGTTTTGAAGGCTGGAGCGGTAGCGCACGGTGGGGTCGAGCCCCTCCATGTCCTCGCCGCCCATGGCGAAGGGCTGGAGCATGTAGCCGTTTGCATAGAGTTTGACCGCCTGGATCTTCATGGATATGACCTCCTCGCAATGATGATCGGCAAGAGTGCTTTACAACGGGAGATGTTTCTGTTAATAGTGTAACGGAAAACACGGGGGATGTCAATACAATGTACAGGGAGGCGATCGCGCATGACGATCATTACCATAATACTGGCGACGCTGGTGGCGCTGGAGTTCTTCTACATCATGTATCTGGAGACCTTCGCCACGACCTCGGACAAGACCTCCAGGGTGTTCGGGATGAGCCGGGACGAGCTGGCGCGCAAATCGGTCAACACGCTGTTCAAGAATCAGGGCGTCTACAATGGGCTGCTGGCCGTGATGATATTGCTAGCCGTCTTTGTGTTCGCCAGCAAGACCGCCGTGATGGTGCTCATGGGGTACATCGTGCTGGTGGCGGTGTACGGCGGGATCACGAGCAACCCGAAGATCATCTTTATGCAGGGCGGGCTCGCGATCCTGACGCTGCTCTCCGCGGTGTTCTGAAACGGGGGACCTCTTCCGTCACGCTTCGCGTGCCACCGTTCCGGGGGCCTGCCGGCCCGTTCTCGCTGAAAACAGTCCACTGGACTGTTTTCCGGGCGCTCGAACCTAATCTGCGCATGCCGCAAAAAGGTCTTTACAAACCGCGGCCTTCATGGTATAATCTTCTACGTTGTCAAGGCGCGGGGCATTAGCTCAGTTGGCTAGAGCGCTACACTGGCAGTGTAGAGGTCACGAGTTCGAGTCTCGTATGCTCCACTTGAGCCGGATCGGAAGGTCCGGTTTTTTTGTGCGTTTTTGGGTTTGCAAACAGCGGCGATATATGATATAATGGTTAAAATTGGGAGAAGCTTATACGCATGATACGGGATGCGCCCAGATTAAATCCGGAAGGCAAGGCAGAGGTCATGAAACGATACGAGTTCACGAAAGATCAACTGACGTTCATCGAGGCGATGCGGCAGCCCTTTGTCGTATGCCAGCTTATGGATCGGAGAGTCGTGGCCCTCGCCGTATCGGACGGATTTTGCAAGCTGTTTGGCTATCGGGACCGTACGCAGGCGTATGCCGATATGAATCAGAACATGTACAAGGACGTCCATCCTGACGACGCCGCGCGTTTTACCAGCGCGCTTTTGCAGTTCGTCACCGAGGGCGGCAGGCTCGAGGTGATCTACCGGACGCGGAAGAAGGACGGCCCCGGATACACGGTGATCCACCTGGTCGGCGAGCACGTGTATACGGAGGACGGCGCGCACCTGGCCCACATCTGGTACACGGAGGAGGGCGACTACAGCGACAAAACCGGCACGGGGCTCAACAATACCCTGAACAGGGCGCTTCACGAGGGGAGCATCGTCAAGGCCAACCGCTACGACGCCCTGACCGGGCTGCCGAATATGTCGTATTTCTTTGAGCTGGCGGAGATCGGCCGGCTGACGATGCTTGCGCACGGAGGGCTTCCGGCGCTTCTGTACATCGACCTGAGCGGCATGAAGCACTACAACCACAAGTTCGGGTTCGCCGAGGGCGACAAGCTGCTCAAGTCGTTCTCGACGCTTCTGAGCAACATCTTCCATACGGAAAACTGCTGTCATGTCGGCGCCGACCGCTACGCCGCCATCGCCGACGAGAACGACCTCGAGGCGCTGCTCGACCGGCTGTTCAGGGAGTGGCGGCAGATGAACGTGCGGCAGCACCTGCCCATCTGCGTCGGCGTCTACCCGAACCGGATCGAGGTGGTCCCGGTGGGCACGGCCTATGACCGGGCGAAGATCGCCTGCGACGCGCTCAAGGGCGCCTACGCCTCGACCTACAAGGTCTACGACAGCGCGCTGAGCGAGGGGATCGCCAAGCATCAGTACGTGCTTGAGAACTTTGACCGCGCGCTTGCCGAGAACTGGATACAGGTCTACTACCAGCCCATCATGCGGGCCATCAACGGCAAGGTCTGCGACGAGGAGGCCCTGGCGCGATGGATCGACCCGGTCAAGGGCTTCCTGTCCCCGGCCGACTTCATACACTATCTCGAGGACGCCGGCCTGATCTACAAGCTGGACCTGTATGTGCTGGAGAGGGTGCTGAAGGACATCCACATCAAGGAGGCCGAGGGCTTTTACATCGTGCCGCACTCCGTCAACCTGTCCCGCTCCGACTTCGACGCCTGCGACATGGTGGAGGAGATCCGGCGGCGCGTGGACGCGGCGGGCGTTGCCCGGGACCGGATCAGCATCGAGATCACGGAGAGCGTCATCGGCAGCGACTTTGAGTTCATGAAGGCGCAGGTCGAGCGCTTCCAGGCGCTGGGCTTCCCGGTGTGGATGGACGACTTCGGCAGCGGGTATTCGTCGCTGGACGTATTGCAGAGCATCAAGTTCAACCTGCTGAAATTCGACATGGGCTTCATGCGCAGGCTGGACGAGTCCGACGGCAGGATCATACTGACCGAGCTGATGAAGATGGCCTCGGCGCTGGGCGTGGACACGATCTGCGAGGGCGTGGAGACGGAGGATCAGGTGCACTTCCTCCAGGAGATCGGCTGCTCCAAAATGCAGGGGTTCTATTTCAGCAAGCCCAATCCCATCGACTACGCCCTCGAGTACCACCGGGCGCACAGGCTGACCGGCTACGAAAACCCCGGGGAATCCGCCTACTACGAGTCGATCTGCGGCCTGAACCTCTACGATATCAACGTCATCGCCCGGGAGGAGAAGGGCTCCCTGCAGAACACCTACACCACGCTGCCCATGGGCATCATCGAGGTCAAGGGCGACAGCACGCGCTTCGTGCGTACCAACCAGTCCTACCGCGACTTCTTCCGGCGCTTCTTCGGGATGGACCTTTCGGGCCTGGGATCGGAGTTCGTCAAGTACGACGCCGCCTTCATGCACAATGTGGTCAGGACCTGCTGTGAGCAGGGCATCCGCACCTTCTATGACGAGAAGATGCCGGACGGCTCCATCGTGCACTCCTTCGCGCGGCGCATCGGCGTCAATCCGGTAACCGGGACCATCGCCGTCGCCGTGGCCGTGCTGTCCATCCGGGAGCCCAAAGAGAAGCTGCTGGTCGAGCAGATCCTCACCGTGATCGAGCAGTTCGGCGAGCACATGCCCGGCGGGTTCTTCATCTACAAGGCGGACGCGAACGAGGAGCTGCTCTACGCCAACAAGGCCGTCTGCGATATCTTCGGCTGCGACAGCCTGGAGGAGTTCAAGGCGCTGACCGGCTTCACCTTCCGGGGCATGGTCCATCCCGACGACTACGACAGGATCACCGCCTCGATCATGGATCAGGTCGAGGGGAGCCAGGCCGACCTCGACTTCGTGGAATACCGGATCATCCGCAAGGACGGCCAGACCCGCTGGATCGACGATTACGGCCACTTTGTCGAATACGACGACCAGACCAGCCTGTACTACGTGTTCATCTCCGACATCACCGACAAGTACGAGCAGGCGGAGTCCGACAGGGCCCTGCGCGCCGCCGTCATCGAGGCGCTGACCAAGCCCTACGACTCGGTCTGGCTCATCACCGACGTGGAGACGGAGAAGTTCGAGCTGTTCCGGATCGACCCGGAGATGGAGCACCTCATGCCGGCCAACGTCGCCGTGATGATCGAGAAGTTCTCCCAGGCCTTCGCCTTCTATTCGAAGCTGGTGCTGGAGGAGGACCGGCAGCGCTTCCTGGAGGGCGTCGCGCCGGAGAGCATCGTCAAAAACATCGAGAACCGGCTGAGCTACTCCGTGCCCTTCCGCAGGGTCTTTGACGATGGGATTCGCTACTACCGGGTGGTGTTCGCCAAGCTCGATCTGCCCGGCGGCAAGACCGGCATCGTGTGCGGCTTTAAGAATGTCGATGAGGAGGCGCGCAGGGATCGGGAGATCCAGCATTCCCTCGACCAGCGCGCCGCCGTCATCGAGGCCCTCACCCGCGCCTACGACTCGGTGTGGCTCATCACCGATATGGAGACCCAGCGGTTTGAGCTCTACCGTGTGGACGAAAAGATGGCCCACCTCATGCCCGCCCAGGCCGCCGCGAAGATCACCCGCTTCACGGATGCCTTCGCCTTCTATTCGAAGCTGGTGCTGGAGGAGGACCGGCAGCGCTTCCTGGAGAGCATTGCCCCCGAGAACATCATCCAAAATACCCGGAATAAACTCATCTACTCCGTGCCCTTCCGCCGCGTGTTCGAGGATGGGATACGCCACTATCGCGTGGAGTTCACCCGTATGGAGCTGGATAACGGCGAGGTCAATATCGTGACCGGGTTTAAGGATGTGGACGATGAGGTGCGCCCGATGTGACGCCCTCGCCGCCTGTCGGGGCGAACAGCTGCGCCGCGACATAAGGAAGCAAACGAAAAGGGAGCAATCCCATCGGAATCACTCCCCGGAAAGCCTTGCTATGTGGGATTTTACTTCCCGAAATACCTCTCCAGCAATCCCTTGAACGCCTTGCCGTGCCTGGCTTCGTCCCAGACAATTCAATTATGCGTGCCAAAAATGGTTGGGGCTGAATGTGTAGTATATGAGGAAAGGAATGCCAATCCCGAAACAGGATAGTAGCAACCAGAGTATCAAACTATGCCCTTTTTGCATACGAACATAGTTAGCTCCATCATGCGACGTTCTTGCCATATGTATCTTCCTCCTTTACTTCCCGAAATACCTCTTCAGCAGCCCCGCAAACGCCTTGCCGTGCCTGGCTTCGTCGCGGGCCATCTCGTGGACGGTATCGTGGATGGCGTCGAGGTTCAGGGCCTTGGCTCGCTTGGCGAGGTCGGTCTTACCGGCGGTGGCGCCGTTCTCGGCCTCCACGCGCATCTTGAGGTTCTTCTCGGTGGAGTCGGTCAGCACCTCGCCCAGCAGCTCGGCGAACTTGGCGGCGTGCTCGGCCTCTTCGAACGCGGCGGTCTTCCAGTACTCGCCGATCTCGGGATAGCCCTCGCGATAGGCGACGCGGCTCATGGCCAGGTACATGCCCACCTCGGAGCACTCGCCGTTGAAGTTGGCGCGCAGGTCAGCGATGATGTCCTCGGGAGCGCCCTGCGCCACGCCGACGACGTGCTCAGCCGCCCAGGACATCTCCGCGGACTGCTCGATGAACTTGGAGGCCGGCGCCTTGCAGACGGGGCAGAATTCGGGGGCCGCTTCGCCCTCGTACACATAGCCGCACACGGAACAGACAAACTTCTTCATGGGGATTACCTCCTCTTATTGATTCGATAGGATAATGATCCTGTCACTATTATATAACAAAAATCCTGTTTTGTGAATCACCCCGCACAAATTTATTTGCTTATAGTTGCCGCGTGTGCTATAATCAATTCAACGACGACGGGGGAGGGGCCATCCATGATCCAGGACATCCATCCGCACAAGCTGCACAACGAATTCATACCGGACCGGCCGCTGGACGCAGACGGGCTGCTTTTTGTGTTCCGCGGGCCGGAGGTGCTCTGCCGCGTGGCGGAGGACGCCGTGATATTGCCTCGAGTGCGGGAGATTGGCGGACTGTCGGCGTACCGCTTCCTGTTCACGCTGGACGAGACGCCCTGCTTCTGGGGCATGGACGACATGGACGCCGCCCCGGAGAGCTGGGCGTTTGTGCCGGTTCGCGGCCTGCGCAACCGGGCCACGGGGCCGCGGGAGCTGATCTTCTCCGCGTGGACGGCCTTCCAATTGGTCAACTGGTATCGGGACAACCGCTTCTGCGGGCGCTGCGGCGTCGAGACCCGGCCCGCGGAGGACGAGCGCGCCATGCTCTGCCCGAACTGCGGCCGGCGCATCTATCCGCGGATCATCCCGGCGGTGATCGTGGGGGTGACGAACGGCGAAGAGATCCTCATGACCAAGAACAAGGGGCGCGACATTCCCTTCTACGCCCTGATCGCGGGGTTCACCGAGATCGGCGAGACGCTGGAGGAGTGCGTGGCGCGGGAGGTCATGGAGGAGGCCGGGCTGAGGGTCAAGAACATCAGGTACTACAAGAGCCAGCCCTGGGCCATCGTGGACGACCTGCTGGCGGGCTTCTACTGCGATGTGGACGGCTCCACCGAGATCCACATGGACGCCCACGAGCTCAAGGAGGCCGTGTGGACGCACCGGGAGGACGTGGTCGGCCAACCCAACGATTTCAGCCTCACCAATGAGATGATGATGGTGTTCAAGGCGGGGAAGGAGCCGAGGTGACCCTCCATATGAAAAAGGACCTTCGCGTTCGGGCGAAGGTCCTTTTTCATATGTTCTTTCAGATCCCCAGCAGGTCGCTGTAAGCCTTCAGCGCGCCGTCGGTATCGTGGGCGAGCACGCGCTTGGCGAGCACCTTGCCCAGCTGCACGCCCTCCTGGTCGAAGCTGTTGACGTTCCAGCAGAAGCCCTGGAACATCACCTTGTTCTCGAAGTGAGCCAGCAGCGCGCCCAGGGCCTCGGGGGTGAGCTGCTCGCCGACGATGATGCTGGAGGGCCGTCCGCCGGCGAAGGCCTTGTTGGGGTTGTCGTCCTTCTTGCCGCAGGCGAAGGCCATGATCTGGGCGGCCACATTGGCGCACAGCTTCTGCTGGCTGGTGCTGCCCTGGATGACCACGTCCATGCCGGCCTGGTTCTTCTTAAAGCCCACGAACTGCAGCGGCACGATGTCGGTGCCCTGGTGCAGAAGCTGGTAGAAGGAGTGCTGGCCGTTGGTGCCGGGCTCGCCGAAGATCACCGGGCCGGTGGCGTAGTCCACGGGTTCGCCGAAGCGGTTGACGGACTTGCCGTTGGACTCCATGTCGAGCTGCTGCAGGTGCGCCGGGAAGCGGCTCAACGCCTGGGAGTAGGGCAGCACGGCGGTGGCGGGGTAGCCCAGCACGTTGCGCTCGTACACGCCGATCAGCGCGTCGAGCATGGCGGGGTTTTTGAGGAGGTCGGGGTTCTTGGCGGTCTCGTCGGCGGCGTGCGCGCCGTTCAGGAAGCGCTCGAACACCTCGGGACCGAAGGCCAGCGACAGCACCACGCCGCCCACGCAGGAGGTGGAGGAGTAGCGACCGCCGATGTAGTCGTCCATGAAGAAGGCGGCCAGGTAGTCGGAGGACTTCGCCAGCGGCGAGGTCTCGCTGGTGACGGCCACCATGTGCTTCGAGGGGTCGAGCCCCGCGTTCTTGAGGGCGTCCTTCACGAAGGACTCGTTGGTCAGGGTCTCCAGCGTGGTGCCGGACTTGGACACCAGCACGAACAGCGCCCGGGACACGTCGATGCACTTGAGCACCGCCGCGGCGTCGTCGGGGTCCACGTTGCTGATGAATTTCGCTTCCATCTTAAAGGCGTCGTTCTGCCTGGCCCACTGCTCCAGCGCCAGGTACATGGCCCGGGGGCCCAGGTCGCTGCCGCCGATGCCGATCTGCACCACGGTGGTGAACTTCTCGCCCTTCGCGTTGGTGATCTCCCCGGCGTGGACCCGCCTGGCGAAGGCCGCGGCCTTCATCTGCTGGGAGACGTAGAAGTCCCGCTTGTTCACGCCGTCGGCCACCACGTCGTCGCCGAGCTGGCCGCGGGTGAGCTGGTGCAGCACCAGCCGCTTCTCGCCAGTGTTGATGACCTCGCCGTTGTACAGCGCGGCGAACTTGTCGGTGAGCTGGGCCTCGTCGGCCAGCGCCTTCAGGGCGTCGAGCACCTCGCCGTCCACGCTCCGGGCGGCGTAGTTGAACTGAAGGCCGCCCGCCATGGGCGCGGCATACTGCGCCACGCGCTGCGCGCCGTTTTCGCCGGCCATCGCCTCCGCCAGGTTCACGCGGCCCTTCAGCCCCTTCAGCTTGCCGTATGCGGACAGGGTATCCAGATTCTTCCAGGAAATCATATTGAATCATCCTTTCGCGGTTTCTTGATGTCACCATTATACCAAAGCGGCGGGGGATTTGTCCAGTCCATGAAATAACCAAAAATACGCGAAAATGCACGCTTGCCGCGCTTGACAACAATATGATGTAAAGGTATATTAACGATTAACGATACGTGTATGCCTGTTTATGTATGCCGTAGCGTGAATCTTAGTTGGGAGGAATCCGAATATGAAGTTCACCAAGGCTCTCGCTGCAATGATCCTCGCCATCGTGATGGTCGTGGGTCTGGCCTCTGCCGCCATGGCCGAGGATACGCTGAAGATCGGCGTCATCGGCCCCTTCACCGGCGCCGCCGCCATCTACGGCAACGCCTGCAAGTACGGCGCGCAGGTCGCCGCCGAGCAGATCAACGCCCAGGGCGGCGTTCAGATCGAGCTGCTCAACGAGGACGACGAGCACGATCCCGAGAAGTCCCTCAACGCCTATAACAACGTGCTTGACAACGGCGCTCAGATGATCGCCGGCACCACCACCACCACTCCCTGCATCGCCGTGGGCGCCCAGGCCAACGAGGATCGCGTGTTCATGCTGACCCCCTCCGCCTCCTCCCCCGACGTGACCGCGAACAAGGACAACGTGTTCCAGGTGTGCTTCACCGATCCCGCCCAGGGCACCGCCTCCGCGCAGTACATCAAGGAGCATGAGCTGGCCACCAAGATCGCCATCATCTACAACAACGCCGACGCCTACTCCACCGGCATCTATCAGACCTTCGTGGACGAAGCGCCCGCGCTGGGCCTGGAGATCGTCTCCACCACCACCTTCACCGACGAGACCACCGACTTCTCCGTGCAGGTTTCCGATGCGAAGGACGCCGGCGCCGACCTGGTGTTCCTGCCCATCTACTACACCCCCGCTTCCATGATCCTGCAGACCGCCAAGACCATGGACTACGCGCCCGTGTTCTTCGGCGTGGACGGCATGGACGGCATCCTGACCATGGAGGGCTTCGACGCCTCCCTGGCCGAGGGCGTGTTCATGCTGACCCCCTTCTCCGCCGATGCCGGGGACGAGGCTACCAAGGCCTTCGTTGCCCGCTATCAGGAGATCACCGGCGAAATCCCGAACCAGTTCGCCGCCGACGCCTATGACGCCGTCAACGCGCTCTACACCGCCAGCCTGAACGCCGGCATCACCGGCGATACCTCCGCCGAGGACGCCTGCGAGCTGCTGATCGAGCAGTTCAAGACCCTCCAGGTGGATGGCCTGACCGGCAGCATGACCTGGGACGAGACCGGCGCCGTGACCAAGACCCCCACCGCCGTCATCATCAAGGATGGCGCCTACGTGGGCTTCAACGGCTGATCGATTTCGCGTTTCCCGGGGCTGCTTCAATACGGATCAACACTGGGCGATTCGTCGTAGGGGCGGCATTCATGCCGCCCGCGGACGCCATGAATGGCGTCCCTACAGTCGATCGCATCGCATTGTCGTCGTTTGGAGGCAGCCCCGGGACATGCCTTAATCAAGGTATGATGTGGTTGTACACGGGCGATGCTCTCATCGCCCACCCGTACACAACGGTTTGGAGGTAACTGACGATTGTCAACAGAAGGGACTGCTGGCGATGGTCAGTTACCTTATAATCATTTATTTGAGGAGTTGGATGACATGGTATCGTTCCTGCGATTCCTGATCAACGGAATCAGCCTGGGCAGCGTGTACGCCATCATCGCGCTGGGATACACGATGGTCTATGGCATCGCCAAGATGCTGAACTTTGCCCACGGCGACGTGATCATGGTGGGCGCGTACATCGCGTTCTGCGCGATGCAATACCTGAACCTGCCGCCGCTTTTGTCGGTGCTGTGCGCCATGCTGGTCTGCACGTGCCTGGGCGTGATCATCGAAGGGCTGGCCTACCGACCCCTCAGGCAGGCGCCCAAGCTGGCGGTGCTGATCACGGCCATCGGCGTGAGCTACTTTTTGCAGAACACGGCGCTGCTCATCTGGAGCTCCAACCCCAAGGTGTTCCCCTCCGTGTTCAGCGTGGGCCAGATCAAGCTGTTCGACGGCAACCTGGTGATCTCCTCGGAGACCATACTGACCATCGCCGCCAACATCGTGATCATGGTGGCGCTGACGCTGTTCACCGGCCGCACCAAGATGGGCAAGGCCATGCGCGCGGTGTCGGAGGACAAGGGCGCGGCGGAGCTCATGGGCATCAACGTCAACCGCACTATCTCCCTGACCTTCGCCATCGGCTCGGCGCTGGCGGCCGTCGCGGGCGTGCTGCTGTGCTCGGCGTACCCGACGCTCCAGCCCACCACCGGCTCCATGCCCGGCATCAAGGCGTTCACGGCGGCGGTGTTCGGCGGCATCGGCTCCATCCCCGGGGCGATGATCGGCGGGCTGCTGCTGGGCATCATCGAGATCCTGGGCAAGGCCTACATCTCCACGGAGCTGGGCGACGCGCTGGTGTTCGCGGTGCTCATCATCGTGCTGCTGTTCAAGCCCGCGGGTCTGCTGGGCAAGCCCGTGAACGAGAAAGTGTGAGGTGCGGTGTATGAAACTGAAAAAGAGTACGGTCAACAACCTCATATCCTTCGGCATCGTCATCATCGCGTTCATCGTGTGCCAGTCCATGATCTCCACCGGCATGATGAAGCGCTCCCTGCGGGGGCAGATGATCCCGATCTGCGTCTACATCGTCATGGCCGTGTCGCTCAACCTGGTGGTGGGCATCTCAGGCGAGCTCTCGCTGGGTCACGCGGGGTTCATGTCCATCGGCGCGTTCTCGGGCATCATCGCCTCGGCCTGGCTGCGGGCGGCCTTCGGGCTTGAAAACGAGCTCGTACGGCTGATCCTCTCCATGATCGCCGCGGGCGTGATGGCCGGCGTTTTCGGCGCGCTGATCGGCATTCCCGTACTGCGCCTGCGGGGCGACTACCTGGCCATCGTGACGCTGGCCTTCGGCGAGATCATACGCAACGTTTTAAACTGCCTGTACTTCTCGCTGGACGGCAAGCGGCTGCACGTCGCCTTCAACAACCCCAACGTGCCCGGCACGATACTGCTCAACGGCCCCAACGGCGCCAAGGACGTGGCCAAGATCGCCACCTTCCCGGCGGGCTTCGTGCTGATACTGTTTACGCTCTTCGTGGTGATGAACCTGATCAACAGCCGCTCCGGCCGCGCGATCATGGCGGCGCGGGACAACCGCATCGCCGCCGAGGCCATGGGCATCAACGTCACCAAGTACAAGATGATGGCCTTCGTCACCGCCGCGGTACTGGCGGGCATGGCGGGGGCGCTGTACGGCCTGAGCATGGCCACGGTGACCGCCTCGAAGTTCAAGTTCGACACCTCGATACTGGTGCTGGTGTTCGTCGTGCTGGGCGGCATCGGCAATATCTGGGGCTCCATCATCGCGGCGGCGCTTCTGACCGTGCTGCCCGAACTGCTCAGGGCCTTTGCCGATTACCGCATGCTGATCTACGCCATCGTGCTGATACTGGTCATGCTGGTGACCAACAATCCCACCATGCGGGCGCTGCTCGGCAAGCTGGTCCCCCGCAGGAACGGCCGGCAGAAGGGAGGCGCGGCGGCATGAGTGAAACCGTGAAGCGCAGACAGAACACCAAGATGGTGCCCGCCCCGAGCCACGGCATCATCCCCGAGCGCGACCTGTACGATTCCCCCGTGCTGGAGGCCCGGCACCTGGGCATCGAGTTCGGCGGTTTAAAGGCCGTGGACGACTTCAACCTCGTCATCGGCAAGACCGAGATCGCCGGCCTGATCGGCCCCAACGGCGCGGGCAAGACCACCGTGTTCAACCTGCTGACCAAGGTGTACCAGCCCACCATGGGCTCCATCATGCTAAACGGGCGCGACATGCACGGCATGAACACCGTGCAGGCCAACAAGCTGGGCATCGCCCGCACCTTCCAGAACATCCGACTGTTTGACAACATGACCGTGGAGGACAACGTGCGCATCGGCTTGCACAACCAGATCAGCTACGGCATGTTCTCCGGCATCTTCCGCCTGCCGGCCTACTGGCAGGGCGAGAAGCGCCAGCACGAAAAGGCCATGGAGCTTCTGAGCATATTCGACATGCAAGACATGGCGAAGGCCCAGGCGGGCTCGCTGCCCTACGGCGCGCAGCGGCGTCTGGAGATCGTGCGCGCGCTGGCCACGAAGCCGTCGCTTCTGTTGCTGGACGAGCCCGCGGCGGGCATGAACCCCCACGAGACCGAGGAGCTGATGAACAACATCGCCCGCATCCGTGACCAGTTCCACATCGCCATCATGCTGATCGAGCACGATATGAACCTGGTCATGGGCGTGTGCGAGGGCATCTGCGTGTTGAACTACGGGCGCATCATCGCCAAGGGCACCCCGGACGAGATACAGTCCAATCCCACGGTCATTGAAGCCTATCTGGGCAAGAAGAAGGAGGGGTAAGCATGAGTGAGAATGTCGGGACGCCCCTTCTCAAGGTGGAGGACATCCACGTCTACTACGGCTCCATACACGCCATCAAGGGCATATCCTTCGAGGTCAACGAGGGCGAGATCGTCACGCTGATCGGCGCCAACGGCGCAGGCAAGTCCACCACGCTGAACACCGTGTCCGGGCTGTTGAAGCCCCGCATGGGCATGATCTCCTTCAAGGGGGAGAGCATCGTGGGCATCGGCGCGAACCGCATCGTGGGGAAGGGCATGGCGCTGTGCCCCGAGGGGCGGCGCGTGTTCCAGCAGATGACCGTCCGGGAGAACCTCGAGATGGGCGGCTTCTCCCGCCCCAAGGAGGAGATCCCCGCCTCGCTGGAGGACGTGTTCCAGCGCTTCCCGAGGCTGAAGGAGCGCGAAAAGCAGGTCGCGGGCACGCTGTCCGGCGGCGAGCAGCAGATGCTGGCCATGGGCCGCGCGCTGATGAGCAAGCCCAAGCTGCTGATGCTGGACGAGCCCTCCATGGGCCTGGCCCCGATATTGGTGGAGCAGATCTTCGACATCATCAAGGAGCTGCACGCCGCGGGCGTCACCATACTGCTGGTCGAGCAGAACGCCCAGATGGCGCTGTCCATCGCCGATCGCGCCTACGTGCTGGGCACCGGCAAGATCACCATCTCCGGCACCGCCGGGGACGTGCTCGCTGACGACCGCGTCCGCGCGGCGTACCTGGGCGGGTGAGGCAAACGAGGAGAACCTAATCGATCGAGTGTACGCAAATTGTAGGGGCGGCGATGCGCCGCCCGCCGTGAAGGTACGTTGTGTATCGTACCCGGGCGGGCGCCGCATCGGCGCCCCTACGCATGTTATATGAATCTGTATGCGTTTTGAGACAGTCCTGTCCGTCTGTGTGTTATTTGTGGTAAAGCCGCTTCGTTTCATACGTCGGCTCGCAGGTGATGTTGACGCCCAGCTTGCCGAACATGCCCTCGTCCACCTGGGAGAGTATCACGGTGGAGTGGGCCTCGCAGCCCCTGAGGTCGCTCAGCGCGTCCATGGCCTTCTCGGCGTTTTGGTCGGTGGCGGCGCAGATGGCCAGGGCGACCAGCGTCTCGTCGGTATGCAGCCGGGGGTTGCGGTTGCCCATGTGCTCCACCTTTAAGTGGTTGATGGGCTCGATGACGGTGGGGGAGATGAGTTTGATCTCATCCGGGATGCCCGAGAGCATCTTGAGCGCGTTGAGCAGGCAGGCGGAGGAGGCGCCCAGCAGCGACGAGGTCTTGCCGGTGACGATGGTGCCGTCGTTGAGCTCCAGCGCCACGGCGGGCTCGCCGGTCCTGTGGGCCACCGCCAGCGCGGGCGCCACGGTGGAGCGGTCGGCGAGGTCCAGGTTCTGGGAGCGCATCAGCAGGTCCAGCTTCTGAAGCTCCGCCTCCGAGGCGTGGCCCTGTTTGACCGCGCAGGCCGTGCGGTAGTAGCGGCGGATGATCTCCTGCCGCGAGGCCTCGCAGCACACCGCGTCGTCCACGATGGACATGCCCGCCATGTTGACGCCCATGTCCGTGGGGCTCTTGTAGGGGCACTCGCCGTAGATGCGCTCGAATATGGCCCGCAGCACCGGGAAGATCTCGATATCGCGGTTGTAGTTGACCGCCTTCCTGTCGTAGGCCTCCAGGTGGAAGGGGTCGATCATGTTCACATCGTTCAGATCGGCGGTGGCGGCCTCGTAGGCCAGGTTCACCGGGTGCTTGAGGGGCAGGTTCCAGATGGGGAAGGTCTCGAACTTGGCGTAGCCCGCCTTGACGCCGCGCCGGTGCTCGTGGTAGAGCTGGCTCAGGCACGTGGCCATCTTGCCGCTGCCCGGGCCGGGGGCGGTGACCACCACCAGGGAGCGGGTGGTCTCGATGTACTCGTTGCGGCCAAAACCCTCGTCTGAGACGATCAGCGGCACGTTGGCGGGGTAGTCATGTATGCGGTAGAGCCGGTAGACCCGAAGCCCCATGCCCTCCAGCCGGGCCTTGAACAGGTCCGCGCCGGGCTGGCCGGTGTACTGGGTGATGGCGACGGCGCCGACGTAGAGCCCGAAGTCCCGGAAGACGTCGATCAGGCGGATGACGTCCATGTCGTAGGTGATGCCCAGGTCGCTGCGCACCTTGTTCTTCTCGATGTCGTTGGCATTGATGGCGATGACGATCTCCGCCTGGTCCTTCAGCTCCAGCAGCATGCGGATCTTGTTGTCGGGCTGAAAGCCCGGCAGCACGCGGGAGGCGTGGTAGTCGTCGAACAGCTTGCCGCCGAACTCCAGATACAGCTTGCCGCCGAAAAAGTCGATGCGTTCGCGGATGCGGGTCGATTGAAGCTGAATGTATTTCCGACTGTCAAATCCAATCCTGTTCATAACCATCCTCCTCGCGCGTCTGAGGCAAACACAATACAGAAATCATTATAGCAAATTCCGGCAGGATACGTCATTACAAACGGATTAAAAATGCTGTCATATTTTTTCCGCGACTACTGGTCAATGGACAGAAAACATGATATAATGGTTAAGAAGAGGTTTTACCCGGATGCAGATAAGGAGGTTGACATACCATGGGCATGAATGAGATTCGCGCTGCCATCGAAAACGGCAGGGCAAGGCTGGGCGTGGAGTTCGGCTCCACCCGCATCAAGGCCGTTCTGATCGACGAGGCGGGCGCCCCCATCGCGCAGGGCGCGCACGACTGGGAAAACCAGCTGGTGAACAACATCTGGACCTACGATTTGGGCGACGTGATCACGGGCCTGCAGGACTGCTACGCCGACATGCTGAAGGACGTGAAGGCCAAGTACGGCTGCGAGGTGAAAAAGCTTAAGGCCATCGGCTTCTCCGCCATGATGCACGGCTACATCGTCTTTAACGACAAGGACGAGCTGCTGGTGCCCTTCCGCACCTGGCGCAACACCATCACCGGCGAGGCCGCCGAGAAGCTGACGAAGCTGTTCAACTTCAACATCCCCCAGCGCTGGTCCATCGCCCACCTGTATCAGGCGATACTGAACGGCGAGCCGCACGTCAAGGACATCCGCTTCATGACCACGCTGGAGGGCTTCGTGCACTGGAAGCTCACCGGCGAGAAGGTGCTGGGCATCGGCGAGGGCTCCGGCATGTTCCCCATCGATTCCGACACCAACGACTACAACCAGACCATGGTGGAGAAGTTCGATGCCCTGGTGGCGGAGAAGGGCTTCCCGTGGAAGCTGCGCGAGATACTGCCCAAGGTGCTGCTGGCCGGCCAGGAGGCGGGCAGGCTCACCGAGGCGGGCGCGAAGCTGCTGGACATCTCCGGCAAGCTGGAGGCCGGCATCCCGCTGTGCCCGCCCGAGGGCGACGCCCAGACCGGCATGGTGGCCACCAACTCCGTCCGTCAGCGCACCGGCAACGTGTCCGCGGGCACCTCGATCTTCGCGATGATCGTGCTGGAGAAGGCGCTGTCCAAGGTGCGGGCTGAGCTTGAGACCATCACCACGCCCTCCGGCGCGCAGGTGGCCATGGTCCACTGCAACAACTGCACCTCCGACCTGAACGCCTGGGTGAAGCTGTTCGGCGAGTTTGCCGAGGCCGCGGGCGTCAAGCTGGACGCCAACACCCTCTACGGCACGCTGTACCGCAAGGCCATGGAGGCCGACCCCGACCTGGGCGACGTGCTGGCCTACAACTACTACTCCGGTGAGCACATCACCGGCTTCACGGAGGGCCGCCCGCTGTTCGTGCGCACCCCCGACAGCCGCTTCACGCTGGCCAACTTCATGCGCGCGCACCTGAACGCGGCCTTCGCCTCCCTCAAGATCGGCATGGATATCCTCACCGAGGAGGAGGGCGCGCTGGTGGACCGCATCATGGGTCACGGCGGCATCTTCAAGACCAAGGGCGTGGCCCAGCCCATCATGGCCGCCGCGCTGAACGCGCCGGTGTCCGTCATGGAGACCGCGGGCGAGGGCGGCGCCTGGGGCATCGCGCTGCTGGCCGCCTTCATGGTGGACAAAAAGGACGGCGAGACGCTGGAGGACTACCTCGACAAGCGCATCTTCGACGGCATGCCCTGCGAGACCGTCGCGCCTGATCCCGACGACGCCAGGGCGTTCAACGCCTACATCGCGCGCTTCAAGGCGGGCCTGCCCGTCGAGCGCGCCGCCGTGGAGAGCGTCCGGTAATCGTCCCCAAAGGCATACAAAACCTCCGCACAGGCAATACTTGCCTGTACGGAGGTTTTTTCTATGGCATTGAACAAGGTTGAAATCTGCGGCGTGGAGACCTCGACGCTGCCCACGCTGTCCCACGAGGACATGCAGGCGCTGATGCGGCGGGCCCACGAGGGCGATGGCGAGGCGCGCAAGGCGTTGATCCAGGCCAACCTGCGGCTGGTGCTCAGCGTGATCCAGCGCTTTCACAACCGGGGCGAAAACATGGACGACCTGTTCCAGGTGGGCTGCATCGGCCTGATGAAGGGGTTGGACAACTTCGACATGAGCCTGAATGTGCGGCTGAGCACCTATTGCGTGCCCATGATCATCGGCGAGATCAGGCGGTACCTGCGGGACAACAACGCCGTCAGGGTGTCGCGCTCCATGCGGGACACGGCCTACCGGGCGCTCAGGACCCGGGAGGCGCTCTCCACTCAGAGCGGGCGGGAGCCCACCACCGCCGAGATCGCGAAGGAGATGAAGCTGCCCGAGGAGGAGGTGGTGCTGTCGCTGGAGGCGATACAGGACCCGGTGTCGCTGTTCGACCCCGTGTACCAGAACAACGGCGACGCCGTGTACCTGGTGGACCAGCTCAGGGACGAGCGGGTCAGCGAGGAGGAGTGGGTGCGGGACCTGTCCATCAACCACGCCATGGCCCACCTCCAGGACCGGGAGCGGCATATCATCCGCCAGCGGTATTTCCAGGGACGGACACAGATGGAGGTCGCCGATGAGATCGGCATCTCCCAGGCGCAGGTGTCGCGGCTGGAGAAAGCCGCGCTGCAGCAGATGAGGAAGTATATTTAGGGAGTAGGGAGTAGGGAGTAGGGAGTAGGGAGTAGGGAGTAGGGAGTAGGGGCTACGACCTCTTCCGTCAGCCCTTCGGGCTGCCACCTTCCCCTGAAGGGGAAGGCTTTTGGGAGCGTAGCCTTTGCCTTCCCCTTCAGGGGAAGGTGGCAGCATCCTTTGATGCTGACGGAAGAGGTCGTACCCGTCGGACGGGCGCCGCATCGGCGCCCCTACATATTGAAGCTCAATGCGCGTTTCAAATACTGGCCGGTGAAGCTACCGGGCACCTCCGAGACTGCCTCTGGCGTGCCGACCGTCACGATCCTGCCGCCGCCGTCGCCGCCCTCGGGACCCAAGTCGATCACGTAGTCGGAGGTCTTGATGACGTCCAGGTTATGCTCGATCACCACCAGCGTGTTGCCCGCTTCGGCCAGCCGGTCGAGCACCTGTATGAGCTTCTCCACGTCGGCGATGTGCAGCCCCGTGGTGGGCTCATCCAGCACGTAGATGGTGCGCCCCGTGGCCTGCCGGGACAGCTCCGTGGCCAGCTTGATGCGCTGCGCCTCGCCGCCGGAGAGGGTGGTGGAGGGCTGGCCCAGCTTCACGTAGCCCAGGCCCACGTCCCGCATGGTCTCCAGCTTGCGCCGAATTTTGAGGATGGGATGGAAGAACTCCAGCGCCTCGTCCACGGTCATCTCCAGCACCTCGTAGATGTTTTTACCCTTGTAGCGCACCTCCAGCGTCTCGCGGTTGTAGCGGTGGCCCTTGCACACCTCGCAGGGCACGTAGACATCCGACAGGAAGTGCATCTCGATCTTGATGATGCCGTCGCCGGAGCATGCCTCGCACCGCCCGCCCTTGACGTTGAAGCTGAACCGGTTGGGCTTGTAGCCGCGGGCCTTGGCGTCGGGGGTCTGGGCGAACACGTCGCGGATCATGTCGAACAGGCCGGTGTAGGTGGCCGGGTTCGAGCGCGGCGTGCGTCCGATGGGGGACTGGTCGATGGCGATGATCTTGTCGAGCTGCTCCGCGCCGTCGATGCCGTCGTGGGGGCCGGGCTTGAGTCGGGAGCGGTTGAGCGTGCGGGACAGCGCCTTGTAGAGAATTTCGTTGACCAGCGACGACTTGCCGCTGCCGGACACGCCGGTCACGCAGGTGACCACGCCCAGCGGGAACCTGACGTCGATGCCCTTTAAGTTGTGGGCCCGCGCGCCGCGCACGGTGAGCCAGCCCGCGGGCTTGCGGCGCCGGGAGGGCGTGGGGATGACCTTTTTGCCGGACAGGTACTGCCCGGTGACGGATTGTTCGTTGGCCATGATCTCCGCGGGGGTGCCGGTGGCGATGATCTCGCCGCCGTGAAGCCCCGCGCCGGGGCCCACGTCCACGATGTAGTCCGCGTCCAGCATGGTCTCGGCGTCGTGCTCCACCACGATCAGCGTGTTGCCCAGGTCCCTGAGGCCCTTCAAACTGTTCAGGAGCCGCCGGTTGTCCCGCTGGTGCAGGCCGATGGAAGGCTCGTCCAGGATGTACAGCACGCCCACCAGTCCGGAGCCGATCTGGGTGGCCAGCCGGATGCGCTGCGCCTCGCCGCCGGAGAGCGTGCCCGCCGGGCGGGAGAGGGTCAGGTAGCCCAGCCCCACGTCGTTCAGAAAGCCCAGCCGCGCGTGGATCTCCTTGAGGATCTGCGCGGCGATCACGGCCTCCTTCTCGGTGAGGGTCAGGCCCTTGAAGAACTGCCGGGCGTCCCGCACGGACAGGTCGGTGATCTCTGAGATGTTCTTATCCTGTATCGTGACGGCCAGCGCTTCGCGCTTGAGCCGCCTGCCGCCGCAGTCCGGGCAGGGTACCTGGCTCATGTAACCCTCATAGACCGACTTCATGGCGTCGGAGGTCGTCTCCCGGTAGCGCCGCTCCAGGCTGGCGATGATGCCCTCGAAGGGAGCGCTGAAGCTGCCCTGGCCGTCGGCGCGGGCGTACTGTATCCGTATCTTCTCGCCCTTCGTGCCGAAGAGCAGTATGTTCACGACGTCCTCCGGCAGGTCCTCCACCGGGGTGTCCAGCGAGAAGCCGTAGTGCTCCGAGAGGGCCACCAGGTACATGCGGGCCATGGAGTCGTGGTCGGTGATGTTCCAGCCGGACACCTGTATCGCGCCCTCGTTCAACGACTTCGACCGGTCCGGCAGCACGATGGCCGGGTCCATCTTCATCAATACGCCCAGGCCCGTGCAGGTGGGGCACGCGCCGTAGGGGTTGTTGAAGGAGAACATGCGGGGGGTCAGCTCCCCGACGGAGACGCCGCAGTCCGGGCAGGCGTAGTTCTGGGAAAACAGCATGTCCTCCCCGTCGACGACGCTGGCGATCACCAGCCCGCCGGCAAGGTGCATGGCGGTCTCGATGGAGTCCGTCAGGCGCTGCTGGATGTCGGGGCGCACGATCAGCCGGTCGATGACCACCTCCACGGTGTGCTTCCTGTTCTTCTCAAGCGCCGAAAGCTCGCTCATCTCGTACATAGCGCCGTCGATGCGCGCGCGCACGTAGCCCTGCTTGGACAGATCCTCCAGCATTTTTACGAACTCGCCCTTCCGGCCCCGCACCACCGGGGCCAGGACCATCAGCTTCGTGCGCTCGGGCAGGGCCAGTATCTGGTCCACGATCTGGTCCACCGTCTGCTGGGAGATGGGTTTTCCGCACTTGGGGCAGTGGGGGACGCCGATGCGGGCGTACATCAGGCGCAGGTAGTCGTAGATCTCGGTGACCGTGCCCACCGTGGAGCGCGGGTTCTTGCTGGTGGTCTTCTGGTCGATGGAGATGGCGGGGGAGAGGCCCTCGATGTAGTCCACGTCCGGCTTCTCCATCTGCCCCAGGAACTGCCGGGCGTAGCTGGACAGCGATTCCACATAGCGCCGCTGGCCCTCGGCGTAGATGGTGTCGAAGGCCAGGGACGACTTGCCCGAGCCGGACAGCCCCGTCATGACGATCAGCTTGTTGCGGGGGATCACCAGATTCACGTTTTTAAGGTTGTGCTCCCGCGCGCCCTTGATGACGATTTCGTTGATATTCAAGATAACGCTCCTAACGATGAATGGGTCTGTAATCGAAGGTCTCGTCGATGCGGCACAGGAATTCGGCGATGAGCGCGACGCAGTGCTCGATGTCCCGCCAGCTGCCCACCTCCACGGAGGAGTGCATGTAGCGCAGGGGGACGGACACCAGCGCCACGGGCACGCCCGAGCCGGTCTTTAAGGCGGTGTCGCCGTCGGTGTGGGTGGGGCCGCCGGCCACCTCGTACTGCAGGGGGATGCCCTTCTCGGCGGCGATCTGCTCAAACAGCCGGTTCATGGCCTTGTTGGTCATGCCGCTTCTGCACAGCACCGGGCCGCCGCCCAGCTTGACCTCGCCGTTCAGGCCGGGGTCGCCGCCGGGGGCGTCGCTGGCCCAGGTGACGTCCACGATGATCGCGCAGGAGGGCTTCACGTTGGCGGCGGCAAAGTACGCGCCCCGGCCCGTGGTCTCCTCGCCCACGACGGTGTTGGCGTGGATGCCGCAGGTCGCGCCGCGCTCCGCTGCCTGCTTCGCGGCCTCGAGGATGATGAAGGCCCCGGTCTTGTCGTCCAGCGCCCGGCCGCAGAAGCGGTCGTTCAGAAGCGCGCGCACCTGCGTGTCCGCGCAGACGGAATCGCCCACGCCCACCAGCGCGGCGGCCTCCTCCCGGCTGTCCGCGCCGATGTCGATCAGCAGGTCCGAGTCCTTCATCTCTTCCTTCCTGAGAAGCGCGTCGTCCACCGCGCCCACGCCGTCCACCTTGCGGCAGACGGTGCGCCCGTCCTCAATGACCTCGTGGATGATCTGCATCGGCGCGCCGACGTACAGCTTCGGGCGCACGACGCCCGCCTTCTGCACGTGGACGAAGCCCTTGTCGTCGATGTGGGTCACCCGGAAGCCGATCTCGTCCATGTGGCCGCACAAAAGCACCCGGCAGGCGGCGTCCGGGTTCACCACGGAGATGGCGTTGCCCACCGCGTCCACGTACTGCTCGTGGGCGAAGGGGCGGGCGAACTCCAAGGCGTTTAACTGGTTGGCCTCCTCGTTGCCGCTGACGGAGACCGTGTTCAGAAGCTGCAATAGAAATTCTCTGTCCATGCTTTCTTACCTCGTCGTGTTATTCCGGATGCTGCCGGCGCTTCCGCAAGGCGGAGTAGCGCCGGTGCGTAAAGGGGAAGGCTAAGCAACCCCTCCGCCTAGCTATGCTCGGCACCTCCCCTTACACAGGGGAGGCTGGGCGGGCGCCGCATCGGCGCCCCTACGGAGGTCGTTGCTGCACCCTGCGCCGCCTGCGGCGCGAATGGGGGTTTCAAGGGGACACAGTCCCCTTGGCGGGGTTCTCAGGGGCAGCGCCCCTGAGCGTCAACCCGGGTTCCGGTGCGTCATCTTCTCCCGCCGCTTGCGCCGCTGGCGGGATTGCTCCTGCGTAGCCATAACCTTTTCGCCCTTCAGGGCCAGCATCTGGTCGCGGTACTTGGCGGCCTTCTCGAAGTCGAGGTTGTTGGCGGCCTGGAGCATCAGTTCCTCGATGCGCTCGATAGCCATCTGGCGCTCGGTCTCGTCCATCGCGGGGCCCGCGGTGTCGTCGGCGGCGCGGGTGACCTCCATGAGCTCCCGGATGGCGCTGCGCACGGTCTGCGGCGTGATGTGGTGCGCCTCGTTGTAGGCCTGCTGGATGGCCCGGCGGCGGTTGGTCTCGGTGATGGCGCTGAGCATGGACTCGGTCATGTCGTCGGCGTACATGATCACCCGCCCGTCCACGTTGCGCGCGGCGCGGCCGATGGTCTGTATGAGCGAGGTCTCCGAGCGCAAAAAGCCCTCCTTGTCGGCGTCCAGTATGCACACCAGCGACACCTCGGGCATGTCCAGGCCCTCCCTCAACAGGTTGATGCCCACCAGCACGTCGAACTCCCCGGTCCGAAGCCCGCGGATCAGCTTGATGCGGTCCAGCGTTTCGATGTCGGAGTGCAGATACTCCACCCGCACGTCCAGCTCCCGCAGGTACTGGGTCAGGCTCTCGGCCATGCGCTTGGTCAGCGTGGTTACCAGCACGCGCCCGCCCTGCGCCGTGACCTTGTTGATCTCGCCCACCAGGTCGTCCACCTGCCCGGTGGCGGGGCGGACGACGATCTCCGGGTCGATCAGCCCCGTGGGGCGGATGATCTGCTCCACCACCTGCCCGGCCCGGGACAGCTCGTAGTCCCCGGGGGTGGCGGAGACGTAGATCACCTGGTTGGCCCGCTGCTCAAACTCGTGGAACTTCAGGGGCCGGTTGTCGAAGGCGGCGGGCAGGCGGAAGCCGTAGTCCACCAGCGCGCGCTTGCGGGCGAAGTCGCCGTTGTACATGCCCCGGATCTGCGGCACGGTGACGTGGGACTCGTCGATGAAGATCAGGAAGTCCTTCGGAAAGTAGTCCATCAGCGTGAACGGCGCCTCCCCGGACTGCCGCCCGTCGAAGTAGCGGGAGTAGTTCTCGATGCCGCTGCAATAGCCCAGCTCGCGCATCATCTCGATGTCGTAGTGCACCCGCTGCTCCAGCCGCTGGGCCTCCAGCAGCCGGTCCGCGGCGCGGAAGTCCTCGAGACGCAGCGCCAGGTCCTCCTCGATCTGGGCGATGCAGCGGTCCAGCTTGTCCTTGGAGGTGGCGTAGTGGCTGGCAGGGAAGATCATCACGTGGTTCATGTACCGAAGGGCCTTGCCCGTCACCATGTCGATCTCGGAGATGCGCTCGATCTCGTCGCCAAAGAACTCCACCCGCACGCCCTTCTTCTCGGAGGCCGCCGGGATGATCTCCACCACCTCGCCCCGCACCCGGAACGTGCCGCGCTCCGGCTCGAAGTCGTTGCGGGTGAACTGTATCTCCACCAACCGCCGCAGAAGGTCGTCCCGGTCGATCACCTGCCCCTCCCGAAGCGACACGGACAGGTCCTCGTACTCCTCCGGGCTGCCCAGGCCGTAGATGCAGCTTACCGACGCCACGATCACCACGTCCCGCCGCTCCGAAAGCCACGCCGTGGCGCTGTGGCGCATGCGGTCGATCTCGTCGTTGACGGAGGAGTCCTTCTCGATGAAGGTGTCCGACGAGGGGATGTACGCCTCGGGCTGGTAATAATCGTAATAGGAGACAAAATACCCCACCGCGTTCTCCGGGAAGAACTCCCGGAACTCCGCCGCCAGCTGCGCCGCCAGCGTCTTGTTGTGGGCGATGACCAGCGCGGGACGGTTGGCGTTTTTGATGATGTTCGCCATGGTGAAGGTCTTGCCCGAGCCCGTGACGCCCAGCAAAACCTGATGCTTCAGCCCCTTCTGAAGCCCCTGCGTCAGCGCCTCGATGGCCTGGGGCTGATCCCCCGTGGGCGCGTAATCCGAATGCAGCTTGAACACAGCGAACACCTCCTTCATATTCCCCATTATAGCACCAATGATTTATAATGAAAACACCGCGCGAAAACTTAAACATGTGTTCGATTGTATCTTTTACCGGCTTTCGCTTTACAAAAGTCACATTCTATGTTACTATATATGTAAGACAATGCGGAGGGTCCGCGAGGGGATATCGGGTTTGGGAAGACATGATATGATTGCCTTCTTTATTATGTATTTTTGGAGAATAAACATCGACGGAAAGGGGTAGAAGACGGTGAGAAATACATTTCGCGGCGGCGTGCACCCGGCTTACCACAAGGAACTGAGCCGGGAGCAGGCGCTGCGTCCGTTCGAGGCGAAGGGGGAGATGGTCTATCCGCTCGCCCATCACATCGGAAAGCCCGCGAAGCCCGTGGTCAAGAAAAACGACCCGGTGCTGGTGGGCCAGCGAATCGCCGAGGCGGACGGCTACGTGTCCGCCAACATATTCAGCGCCTGTTCCGGCAAGGTGAAGGCGGTGGAGAAGCGCCGCACCCTGTCGGGCGCCATGCAGGAGTGCGTGGTGATCGACAACGACGGCCTGTACACGAAGGCGGAGGGCTTCGGGACCCGCGAGGACGTGTCGGGGCTCACCAATCAGGAGATCGTGGACCGCGTGCGCGATGCGGGCATCATCGGCCTGGGCGGCGCGGGCTTCCCGACCCACGTGAAGCTCTCGCCGAAGGCGCCGGACGATATCAAATACGTCATCGCCAACGGCGCGGAGTGCGAGCCCTACCTCACCTGCAACGATCAGCTGATGCGCACCCAGGCGGACGCCATCGTGGAGGGCCTGGAAATTATGCTCCGGCTCTTCAAGAACGCCCACGGCGTCGTGGCCATCGAGGACAACAAGCCCGTGGCCATCGCCGCCATGATCCAGGCGGCCCAGGGCCACAGCCGCATACGGGTGCTGTCGATGAACACGAAGTACCCGCAGGGCGGTGAGAAGAGCCTGATCAGCGCCATCGCCGGCAAGGATTATCCCGCCCGGATGCTGCCCGCGGACGTGGGCTGCATCGTGGAGAACGTGGGCACGATCCTCGCCATACAGCGCGCGGTGGTGTTCAGGGAGCCGCTTTACACGCACTGCTTCACCCTCACCGGCGACGCGGTGAAGAACCCCGGCAACTACATGGTGCCGGACGGGGCGAGCTTCGCGGAGCTCGTGGAGTATTCCGGCGGGCTCAAGGAAGGCGTGACGCTCAAAAAGGCGCTGGCCGGCGGCCCGATGATGGGCATCGCCATGGCGTCGCTGGACGTGCCGATCCAGAAGATGAACAACGGCCTCACGCTGCTCACCGACGATCCGGCGGAGCTGGCGGAGGCGCAGATGACCGCGTGCCTGCACTGCGGGCGCTGCACCACGGTCTGTCCGCTGGGGCTCATGCCGCAGCTCATGGCCGACGCCATCGTGGACAAGGACATGGACCGCTTCGAGAACAGGCTCTACGGCCTGGAGTGCATGCAGTGCGGCAGCTGCAGCTATATCTGCCCTGCCAAGCGCCCGCTGACGCAGATGTTCAAGCAGGCCAAGGGCGAAATCATGGCGCGCAAACGCGCGGAGGCGGGAGGTAAAAAATGAACAACGCATTGAATCTGTCCTCCGGCCCGCACATTCGGGATAAATGGACGACGCCGTATATCATGCACGTGGTGTCCCTGTCGCTGTTGCCGGCGACCATCGTGGGCGTGTGCGTGCACGGGCTGAACGCGCTGATGGTGGTGCTGGCGTCGGTGTTTACCGCGGTGGCGTCGGAGTTCGCGTTCGACAAGCTGTGCCACAAGCCGGACACCTGGAAGGACGGCAGCGCCATCGTGACGGGCCTGATGCTGGCGCTGTGCCTGTCCCCGGACTGCCCGCTGCACCTGCCCGTGATCGGCGCGATGTTCGCCATACTGGTGGTGAAGTGCTGCTTCGGCGGCCTGGGCAAGAACTTCCTGAACCCGGCGCTGGCGGCCCGGTGCTTCCTGCTGATCTCCTTCGGCACCAGCATGACCCGCTTCACCGTGGACGGCGTCTCGACCGCGACCCCGGTGGCGGAGCTCATACAGGGCAAGGCGGTCAACATCACCAGCATGTTCCTGGGCACGGCCCCCGGCGTCATCGGCGGCAGCGCGCTGGCGCTGTTGATCGGCGGACTGGTACTGTGGTCGCTGGATATCATCCACGGCGAGATCTGCTTCTCGGTGCTGGGCGGCTTTACGCTGTTCATCGGGCTGTTTGGCGGCCAGGGCTTTGATCCCAAGTACCTCGCCGCGAACATCTGCGGCGGCGGCGTGATCATGGCAGCCTTCTACATGGCCACCGACTACACCACCTCCCCCGTCAGCCGGCTGGGCCAGATGATCTACGGCCTGACCATCGGCGTGCTGGGCGGCATCTTCCGCCTGTACGGCGGCTCGGCGGACTCCTTCAGCTACTCGGTGATCTCCGCCAACCTGCTGACCCCCGTGATCGACATGAACATCTTCCCGAAGCCCTACGCCTTCCGGAAGAAGTCCGTGCTCACCCGCGGCAACATCGGCGTGGGCGACCTGATCAGCCGCGTGCCCAGGCCGGTGGTGGTGCTGACCACCATCACGATCATCGCGGGCCTGGCCTTAAGCGGCGTGTTCTCCATGACCAAGGACACCATCGAGAACCAGAAGCTGGCGGCCAACCTGGCCTCCTTCCAGGTGGTCGTGCCCGAGGCGGAGAGCTTCAAGTCCGACGAGACCATCGACCAGGCCATCGCCGATCTGAACGGCGGGGTGTACGGCTCGGACTTCGGGCGCGCGTACATCAACGAGGCCTATGTGGGCGTGGACGCCGCGGGCGAGACCGTGGGCTACGTGATCCGCGCCACCTCCTCCGACGGCTTTGACGGCGACGTCTCCATGGCCGTGGGCCTGAACGCCGAGGGCGCGATCAACGCTATCGACTTCACGACCCTCAACGAGACCCCCGGCATGGGCATGCGCGTGGCCGATCCGGAGTTCAAGGATCAGTTCAACGGCAGGGCCGTGAGCAAATTCACCCTGAACAAGGCCGGCGGCAGCACGGAGGAGGACCAGATCGACACCGTCTCCGGCGCGTCCACCACCTCCGGGGCCGTGGTCAACGCCGTGAACGCCGCGCTGGACTTCTTCAACACCACGGTGAAGGGAGGCTGACGGTATGAACAAGTATGTTGAACGCCTGTACAACGGGCTCGTCAAGGAAAACCCGACGCTGATACTGATGCTGGGCATGTGCCCCACGCTGGCGGTTTCCACCCGCGCCATGAACGGTATCGGCATGGGCCTGTCCACCACGGCGGTGCTGATACTGTCCAACGTGGTGATCTCCCTGCTTCGCAAGGTGATCCCCGACGAGGTGCGCCTGCCCGCCTACATCGTGGTGGTGGCTTCGCTGGTGACGGTGACGGAGCTGTTGATCGAGGCCTACCTGCCCTCGCTGTACGCGGCCCTGGGCATCTATATCCCGCTGATCGTCGTGAACTGCATCATACTGGGCCGCGCAGAGGCCTACGCCAACAAGCATACCCCGGGGCTCAGCTTCATGGACGGCCTGGGCATGGGCCTGGGCTTCACCATCGCGCTGACCCTGGCGGGCCTGTTCCGCGAGGTGCTGGGCAACGGCACCGCCTTCGGCATTCAGGTGTTGCCCGCCAGCGTCGAGCCCATCGCCATTTTCATACAGCCTCCGGGGGCGTTCCTGGTGATCGCCGCCATCATTGCGGTCCAGAACGCCATCGGCATCAAGACCCGCCAGCGCAAGCTGGTGGAGGGCGGCTGCAGCGGCGTGTGCGCCACCTGCTCCGCCCAGTGCGGCATGAATGAGGAGGTGTCGGCCAAGTGAACACCAGCTTGATCATGATCGTGATCGGCGCCGCGCTGATCAACAACGTGGTGCTCAACCAGTTCCTGGGCATCTGCTCCTTCCTGGGCGTGTCCAAGCAGATGAAGGCATCCGCCTCGCTGGGCATGGCGGTGGTGTTCGTCATCACCATCGCCTCCGCCGTGGCCAACCTGCTCTACGACTACGTGCTGAACCCGCTGGGCCTGGACTTTATGAAGACCATCGTGTTCATACTGGTCATCGCCGCGCTGGTGCAGATCGTGGAGATGTTCTTAAAAAAGACCTCCCCGGCGATCTACAAGGCGCTGGGCATCTACCTGCCGCTGATCACCACAAACTGCGCGGTGCTGGGCGTGGCGCTGACCAACGTGCAGAACGGCTACAACTTCCTGGAGAGCATACTGGCCGGCTTCGGCACGGCGGTGGGCTACACGCTGGCCATCGTGCTGCTGGCGGGCATTCGCTCCCGCATTCACGAGGAGGATATCCCCGCACCCCTGCGCGGCGCGCCCATCGTGATGATCTCCGCGGCGCTGATGTCCATTGCGTTCATGGGCTTCTCCGGCCTGTCGTTCTGAGGGAGGTGCGGACATGCAGATCATCATTGTAACCACCATCGTCATCGCACTGGTCGGCGTCATCGTGGGCGCGGGACTGGTGTATACGGGCAATAAGTTCCACGTCGAAGTGGACGAGCGGGAGGCCGCCGTGCGCGAGGTCCTGCCCGGCAACAACTGCGGCGCCTGCGGCTTCGCGGGCTGCGACGCCATGGCGGCGGCCATCGCCAAGGGGGAGGCTCCGGTGAACGGCTGTCCCGTGGGCGGCGCGCCGGTGGCCAAGCAGATCGGCGAGATCATGGGCACCTCCGCCGACGCCGCCGAGCGCAGGGTCGCCTTCGTGCGCTGCAAGGGCTCCTGCGAGGTCACCCACAACCAGGGCAACTACATCGGCATCAACGACTGCCGCGCGGCGGCGCTGTCGGGCATCAACGTTACCGAGTGCGACTACGGCTGCATGGGCTTCGGCACCTGCGCCCAGGTCTGCCCGCAGGACGCCATCAACGTGGTGGACGGCGTGGCGGTGGTCAACCGGGCCCGCTGCGTGGGCTGCGGCCTGTGCGTGAAGGCCTGCCCGAAGCACCTGATCGAGCTGGTGCCCGAGTCCAAGCGCGTGATCGTTCAGTGCTCCAACCGGGACAAGGGCCCCATGGTGAAGAAGGTGTGCAAGGCGGGCTGCATCGGCTGCGGCATCTGCCAGAAGCAGTGCGCCTTTGACGCCATCCATGTTGCCGACAACCTGGCCGCCGTCAACTATGAAAACTGCGTGCAGTGCGGCAGGTGCGTATCGAAGTGTCCGGCCAAGGTCATCACCGAACCGGAGAGCGTTTCCGATTGATATGAGGGAGGGAGAACCATGGAGAGAAAGCACTACATCAGACTGATCGCCTCGGCGGTGGTCGTGGTGGCTGCGGTGGTCTTCCTGGGCGGTATCGCCGGCGGCAGCGTGATGTACCACATGGACAGCCGCGGCGACATGGGCCCGCTCACCCGGGAGGACATCGTCTACCTCGATGTCGAAGCCCCCGAGGCCACCAGCAAGGACGGCACCGTCAATGCTCAGGACTGGGCGTCCGTCTACCCGTACATCAGCGTAAGCTGGGGCAACAACAGGGACAACAGCTATGTGACCGACTATTTGGAGCAGGACCCGTACCTGGTCAACATCTACGAGGGCTACGGCTTTGCCAAGGACTACGGCAGCGCCCGCGGCCACGAGTACTGCCTGGAGGACGTGCACAAGACCCAGCGCCCCCACGCCAAGGCCAACTGCCTGACCTGCAAGACCCCCAACTTCGCCAAGCTGGTCAACGACCAGGGCGTGAGCGCGTACTCCATGCCCTTTGAAGAGGCGGAGGCCCTGATGGAGGAGAGCGTGAGCTGCTACACCTGCCACGCCAACGAGGCCGGCAAGGGCGGCGTGCGCGTGGTGACCCACTCCTACGTCAACAAGGCCCTGGGCGACAACGTGAGCGCCATCGACCCGTCCAACATGGCCTGCGGCCAGTGCCACATCGAGTACTACTTCACCCCCGAGGACTCCGAGACCATGATGCCCTACCACAGCGTGGAGGAGATGACCCCGGAGGCCATACTGGCCTACTACGACGAGCTCGGCTTCAAGGACTGGGTGCAGGAATCCACCGGCACGCCGCTTCTGAAGGCCCAGCATCCCGAGTTTGAGACCTTCCTGCAGGGCAAGCACGCCGCGTTTTTGAACTGCGCCGACTGCCACATGCCCATCGAGATGGCCGACGACGGCACCGTGTACCACAGCCACACCCTCGTGAGCCCCCTGGAGAACGACACGCTGCTTCAGACCTGCGCCAAGTGCCATGCCGATACCGACATGACCAAGCTGGTGAAGGGCATCCAGGAGCGCGTCACCGCCCGCGAGACCGAGGTCGGCAACAAGCTGTCCGAGTTCAAGACCGCGCTGGCCGAGGCCGTCACCGAGGGCAAGAAGTCCGAGGAGGAGCTGGACGCCATCCGCAAGCTGCACCGCGAGGCCCAGTGGTTCTTTGACTTCTGCTACGTCGAGAACGCCGAGGGCGCGCATAACTCTGAGCTGGCCATGCGCTGCCTGGATACCTCGGAGAGCAAGATCGCCGAGGCCATGGCGCTGCTCGAGGCCTGAACTCCGATCGACGCACAGGGGCGGCATATCGCCGCCCCTTGAATTGTATTATATGATAACGCCATGAAGAAGATATGGAAATTCCTGTCCTCGATGAGATTCGCCATCATACTGCTCGCGGTGCTGGCGCTGGCGTGCTCGGCGGCAAGTTTGATCACCCAGGGGCAGAGCTACGAATGGTACGCCCGGCAGTACTCCGAGCGCACCGCGGCGCTGATCGTGGCGCTTCATCTGGACGACGCCTTTCACAGCGCGTGGTTTCTGCTCATCAACGCCTTTCTGTGCGTGAACCTGCTGTTCTGCAACCTGCTGAGGCTGCCGCAGCTCATCGCGCGCACGAAGGCCGAGGCGGACCCCGCCCGGGCCCTCGAGACGGAGGGCGCGGCGCAGGCCGGCCCGGTGCGCGACCCCGGTCGCGTGTTCAGACGCCTGCGCATGCCGAATCCGGTCAGCACCGCCACGGCGGACGGCCGGGAGGCGCTGTTCAGCTCCGCGCACCGCGCGGGGCTGTGGGGCGCGTGGGTGTGCCACTTGGGCATACTGCTGCTGATACTGGGCTTCGGCCTGGGCCAGATGACCCAGAAGCAGTACACGGTCTACGGCGTGCCGGGGCAGACCCGGCCCATCGGGGACACAGGCTACCTGCTGACCATCGACGACTTTGAGGTGGGCCTGCGCCCGGACGACACCGTGGAGCAGTACACCGCCGCCATCACCGTCCGGGACGTGGACGGCAGGGGCAGCCAAAGCGCGACCGTCTCCGTCAACAACCCGGCCTCCCTGTACGGCATGAAGTTCTACCAGAACTCCACCGGCTGGGCGGCGCGGATCAATGTCCAGAAGGACGGCGCGCCGCTCCAGGACGAGGTGGTCTGCGCCGGGGAATACCTGATCGTGAAGGACAAGCCCGACCTGGTGGTGTTCTTCAGCGCCTTCTACCCGGACTACGTGCTGACCCCCGGGGTGGGGCCGTCCACCGCCACCGGCGCGCTGAAGAACCCGGCATACCTGTATCAGGTGTACTACAGGGAGCAGCTGCTGGGCATGAACGTGCTGATGCCGGAGGAGGAGCTGACCATCGACGAGTACACCGTCACCTTCACTGACCCGCAGAACTACACGCTGATACAGATCAAGGCGGATCACTTCACGTGGCTGGCGCTCATCGGCGGGCTTTTGACGATGCTCGGCCTGATACTGGCCTTCTACGTGCAGCCCGCGAGGGTGTGGGCCGTGAAGAATGATGTGGGCTGGACGATCCACGGCACGTGCCGCAAGGGCGGCGCGCTGTTCAGGGACCGGCTGATCGAGGCCGCAAGGGAGGAGGGCGCCGATGCTTCAAGTTGAAAACACGCTGTTCACCGTCGTGATGCTGACCTACTTCGCGGCGATGATACTCTACTTCGCGTTCATCGCCGTCAAGCGGGACGGCCTGGCGAGGGTGGCGCTGATCCTCCAGTCGGCGGGCTTCGTGCTGCACACGGCGGCGCTCATCTGCCGCGGCATCGGCGCGGGCCGCCTGCCCATGACCAATCAGTACGAGTTCGCCACGGCCTTTGCCTGGGGGCTTTGCCTGGTGAGCCTGATCTTCGTGGTGCGGTTCAGATTCCCCGTGCTGGGGGCCTTCGCCGCGCCGGTGATCTTCCTGATCATCGGCTACGCCGCCATGCAGAGCCGCGAGGTCAAGGCGCTGATGCCCGCCCTGCGCTCCAACTGGCTGGGCTTCCACGTCTCCACCGCCATCATCGCCTACGGGGCCTTCGGGGTGTCGTTCGTGCTGTCGGTCATATTTCTCTTAAGGGACCGCATGAAGGCCCAGGGCTTCCTGGACCAGCACATCCCGAATAAGGAGAAGCTGGACCTCATAAGCTATCGCAGCGTGTCGCTGGGCCTGCTGTTTCTGACCTTTACCATACTCACCGGCGCGATCTGGGCGGAGCGGGCCTGGGGCAGCTACTGGTCCTGGGACCCCAAGGAGACCTGGTCGCTGGTGACCTGGATCATCTACGCGATGTATCTGCACCTGCGCATCCGCCGCGGCTGGAACGGCCGGGCGGCGGCGATCTTCGCGGCGGTGGGCTTCGTGTGCGTGATGTTCACCTATATCGGTGTCAACGTGCTGCTGCCCGGCGTCCACAGCTACGCATAGGAGGGGCGCGTCATGCGATCATTCATGTATACCATCAAGGTGCCCGTGGGGCTGCACGCCCGCCACGCGGGACTGCTGGTGAAGGCGGCCAGCCTGTACCAGTCCGCGGTGACCGTCTCCCGGGGCGATAAGTCCGCCGACGGGAAGCGCATCCTTGGGCTGATGGGGCTGGGCGTCAGGCAGGGCGACGTCATCAGGGTCGATATCGACGGCCCGGATGAGGATGTCGCTGCCCTGAGGATCAAGGCGTTTTTGTGGGAGAACTTTTGAGAAAAGGGGATTTGCGGAGGCAAATCCCCTTTTCAGGGAACAGGAAACAGGGAACAGGGAACAGGGAACAGGAAACAGGGAACAGGAAACAGGGAACAGGAATAGTGGCTGCCGCCTTCTGAAAACGTCATCAGCTTGTGGATCGCTATGGGGGAGAATGAATCCGGCGATTATCGTAGGGACGCCATTCATGGCGTCCGCGAATACCGCGACCACCGTAGGGGCGGCGTATCGCCGCCCCTACGCATGTTTCGTGAATATGTATGCACAGAGAAAGAGTGGTTGCGGTATCAGCGCGGCAGCGGCATTTCCTGTTCCCTGTTCCCTCCAAAATCGCGCAAGCGGCTGTCCCATCACGGGACAGCCGCTTGCGCGGTTATTGTGGTCTCAGTTCAGCATCACCTGGCCGCCGGTGACGGGGATAGCCTGGCCGGTCTCGTACTTCTGCTCGACGCAGTAGAATATGGCCTTGGCCACGTCGGCGGGGAAGCAGCCCCGGTTCATGGGCACCTTGGCCATGTAGTACCTGCGCACGTCTTCCACGGTCTTTGCGCCGGGCACCTTGCCGGCGTGCAGGTACTGCACAAACAGGCCGCGCTCCGGGTCGGACCACAGCGGGCCGTCCAGGTAGTTGCCGGGGCAGATCGCGTTGACCTTGATGTTGAAGGGGCACAGCTCCAGCGCGAAGGACTGTGTCAGGCCGATGCCGCCAAATTTGGACCCGGCGTAGGCGTAGTTGTTTTTGCTGCCCTCCAGGCCGGACTTGGAGTTGATGGTGATGATATCGCCGAACCAGCTGTTGTCCGCGGCGTACTGGGCCTCCATGATGGCCACGGCGTACTTGGCGCACAGGAAATAGCCGGTGTAGTTGATGTTGGTGACAAAGTCAAACGCCTTTTTCTCGAGCTCCAGTAGGTTGCCGGCCTTGGCCACGCCGGCGTTGGACACCAGTATGTCCAGGCCGCCGAAGCGCTCCACGGTCTGCTGCACCATGCGCGCCACGCTCTCCTCGTCGGTGACATTGACCTCCACCGCGCAGGCGTTCGCGCCCAGCTCCTCGGCCACGGCCTGGGCTCCGGGCAGGTTCATGTCCGCGATGACCACCGCGCAGCCTTCCCGGTACATCTCCTCGGCGATGCCCTTGCCGAAGCCCTGGGCCGCGCCGGTCACGATGGCGATCTTGCCCGCCAGCCGGCCGCTGGTCGCGGGGCGCCTGTGGATGTTTTCCTTTGCGATCTCGATCCATTTGCTCATGTCAACCATGAAAACCAATCCTCCGATCCGTAATTATTGCTTGATTTTCTTTGAATATTTGGAGAACAGGAAGCTCTGGAACTCCACGCCCGCCACGCCGTCGGGGCTCTGATAGCCCATGGCCTTCTGGGCGTCGATGACGGCCTGCCGCGTGGCCTCGTTGTAGGTGCCGATGCTGCTCTGCACGTCCTCGCGCTTCAACAGGTTCAGCGAGAACAGCTGCTGCTGCAGGCGGGACACGGCGTCGCCGGTGCTGCCCAGGCTCAGGGACTGGAAGGCCTGCGGCACGTTGTAGAAACGCACGGTGGGGCCGGGGGCCGCCTTGCTGTAGATGTAGCGCTGCAGCGACGCGGACGCCTCGCCGGTGGGCGTGACGCCGATGGCCGACTGGAACGCCAGCACCGCCTGGCGGGTGGCCTCGTCGTAGGTCTTGGTGGCGGTGAGGCTGTAGCCCAGCTTGATCAGCCGGTTTTGCAGGTCCCGCACCGCGTTGCCCGTGGCGCCCAGGGCCAGGTTGAAGTAGAGCGTGTCGCCCTCCGGGGTGGGCTCCGGCGAGGGCTCCGCGGAGGCGATGGGCGACAGCCCCTGGGTCTGCGCGTAGGTGAGGGCGGTGTCGCTGAACAGCGTGGCCTGCAGCCAGGCGGAGGCCAGGCCGTCCACGTCCATGCCGTTGGACTGCTGGTAGAGCTGCACGGCGCTGATGGTGGCGTTGCCGTACTGGCCGTTGGGGTTGCCGTTGGCGTAGCCCAGCTGCACCAGGCGGCGCTGGAGGTTCAATACCGCCTCGCCGCTGTCGCCGGGGCTCAGGTTCTGGTATTCGGTGTCCGCGGTCTCCCCGCCGAAGCTGGGGGCGCTGTCGGAGAACAGGAACGCCTGCATCTCCTCGTTCAGCGTGCCGCCGGGCTCGCGCCCGATGGCGGACAGGAAGCGGTTCACCGCCGCGATGGTGGCGTTGTCGAACACGCCGGTGTCGCCGCCCGCGGCCATGTAGCCCAGCGCGATCAGGCGCTGCTGGATGCGCACGACCTCCGGGTCGGCGTTGCCGATGGGCCGCTGGATGCCGCCGTCGTCGTCCTTGCGGCCGATGACGTCCTCCATGGTCTGTATGGCGTCCTCGTCCACCTCCGACGCCTCGGGGGTGCTGGTGGGCAGGGGCTGCACGGAGGCATCGTAGTGCAGCGCGTCCTCAGAGTAGAGCTGCCGCTGCATGTTGACGTCCGCCACGTCGCTGGGCATGATGCCGTACATCTGATAGAATAGCCGCACGCACAGCGCGGTCTGGTCGTCGTAGGCGCCGGTCAGGTCGGTGATGGGGTAATCGAGGTTCTTGAGCCTCTGCTGCAGCGCGTACACGGAGCTGCCGACGGTGCCGGGGCGCAGCACGGCGTACTGGGAGACCACGGCCTCGTTGTAGGCTGCGCTGCCGTAGGCCGGCGCGGTGGAGGCGAACAGCCGAAGCTGCAGCTTCTGGGTGGCGACGCCGGTCTGCATGGTGCCGTAGGTCTGCTCAAAGCGCCGCACGGCGGCCTCGGTGTCCACGTCGAACAGACCGGTGATCTCCCCGCTGAAGTAGCCCAGCTCCTTTAAGCGGGATTGCAGCGCCTGCACGGCGATGCCGTTGGAGCCCAGGGTTAGGCTGCGGTACTCGGTCTGCTGCTCCTCGTCCCGGGCGGACTGGAAGCTGCCCTCGATGATGGAGGCGTCGTTGAGGGTCACGTTGCCGTCCTGGTCGATGACGATGGGGTCCGGCACGTTCAGGTATTCCGGCAGCGGCGTGGCCGTGGCGTAGGGCACGGAGATGTCCACGGTGTAGTTCGCCTCGGTGTCCAGGAAGTTCTCGTCCACCACGCCGCATCCGGGCAGCGCAAACACAGCGCCCGCCACCAGCGCGCTCAGCACAGCGATCTTCCAGTTCCGCATGACGTTTCCTCCGAAGTAAATCATATTTCTATTCTATACCAACCGCAGTTAAAATACAATACCATTAATTATAAGTTTGGTGGTCGTGCTTGGGACAATATCTTGTCATTCGGCGCGCTTCAGGGCGTACACGTCCACGCCCCCCTCGGAGAACACCAGCGCGCAGTTCTCGGCGTACCAGTCCTCGTCCACGGTGAAGGCGGCGCGCTCGTGGCTGGAAATGTAGGCGTAATCGACGCCGTACTCCTCAAACAGCGCCGCGCACTCCGCGGGCTGCTCCAGCATGCGCTGCTCGTCGTAGCGCTGGCGGCTGTAATCGATGCCGTGGAAGTACAGGTAGCTGCCGGTGCCGCACACGATGTCCCGCCCGGTCAGCGCGGCCACGGCGTTGTTGTGCTGGTCGCCGGTCAGGAACACGGCGTCGGCGGGGGTGTTTTCCTCGATGAACGCGGCGGCGCGCACCTCCGGGGCCATAAACAGCCCGTAGGCCGACACCCACTCCCGGGCGATGGTCAGCGCCCCGGACAGCGTCGAGACCAGCATGAACGCCGCCGCCAGCAGACAGCGCCCCCGCAGCCCCCTGAGCTGCCGGAAGAGGCGCACCAGATACAGCCCCATGGCCGGCATCATGACCATGTAGGCCACGTAGAACAGCTTGTTGTTGTCGTATTCGTTGGGCTGGAACTGTATGAACTCCGCCGTGACGTAGATCAAGAGCGCCCCCAGCCCCAGCGCCCGCCGGAGCGGCTTTGTGTCGGGGTCGTCAAACAGCGCGGCGGGGACCATCAACAGCCAGATCAGCCCCACGTTCTTCACCCAGAACCACACGTAACCGTCGATCAGCCGCCCGTTGTCCAGGTTGTTGACCCAGTTGAACCGGATGCGCAGGGAACCGCCGTGGACCGTCTGGGGCACCGACCAGGTGAGCAGCTGCGGCGCGGCCAGCATCACGGCGATCAGGCCGTACACCGCGTAGCGCTTCAGCACGTCCGGCCGGTCCTCCTCATGGATCAGCCCGTGGATCATCGCCCCCAGGCTCAGAAGCCCCAGCGCCAGGAAGGAGTGGGTGTGGATCATGGGCAGCGCGCCCGCCCACACGCCCAGCGCGACGCCCTCGGCCATCCGGCGCTCCCGGATCACGTTTAAAAGCATCCACAGCGCCGGGATCAGCGCCATCCAGCCGCACAGCAGCGTCCGCTGGGGGATCATCATGTCGCAGATCACGTTCACCCAGCGCAGGTTGAGCTCCGGCTGGTTGGTGGGGGTCTTGTAGAAGCCGGTGAAGATCTCGTGAAACGCGGTGGCGTCGCGGCCCACACGGTCCAGAGGGTAGATGAAGCCCAGCCCGCCGTTGATGAACATCAGCGCCGTGGCGACGACCGTCGCGGCGGCGGAGCGGGTCAGCGACCAGGTGAATATCACGAAGCCCGTGAACACCAGGCACAGCATCAGCGTGCCCGTGACCGCGAAGGCTTGGGCAAGGTCCGTCCCGAACAGCAGCATCGTGGTGGCCATGCTGTCCGCCAGGAACGGATAGCCCAGCAGCGCCCCCGGCAGCAGCGAGTAGTGCGGGGGGAAGGCGGCGTTTCTGAGGGACGTGGCGATGCCCAGGTGCAGGCACAGGTCGCCGTAGGTGGACTGGCCCACCCACAGCGCGCCGTCGATGTTGCGCAGGGTGTGGGTGTACTCCAGATAGCCCCCGAGCACCGTCAGCGGCAGCACCAGCGCGATAAACAGCCACCAGGGCGCGTCCGTCCAGCGCTTCTCGCGGGGCTTTTTGCGCGTTGCAAGCTGCGTCCCCGCCGCAAGCGCCGCCGCCGTCAAAAGGCCCATGAGCTGTGCCGTCCGGGTGAACCGCAGCGCGAAGGCGTACAGCGCCGGGAGCCACATCATCATGATCAGCCCCGCGCACAGCCCCAGCCACAGCCGGGTCAGCCGGTCCCGCCGGTAAAACACGCCGTCCATGAGCGCCACGCCGCATAACAGGTAGAGCCCAAGTATCAGAAATCCCGTCATAAATGCCTCCGTCCGCCGCGCCCCGCGCGCGTTCCGTCTACCATTATAACATCCGTCTTTTTTGCTGTAAAGGAAGCCTCGTGAATTATGACCTGAAAGTCATAATTCCACATAATTATGTCAATCAACTGTCATAATGAAGTTATGTATATTTCGAGCGTATTGTGGTATATTACATATAAATTGCGACATGTGTAAAAGAAAATACGATACTATTCCGATCAGCCGCGAAACTTGAAATGCAACAAACCATGCGATAAAATAATAGCAGTTACGAATGAATACATGTGCTATTGGAGGAGTTTGGCGTGAAGATGCGTTTTGCAAGATTGTTTGCAATCGTTGTGGTTGCGCTTTTGAGCATAAATGCCTGTGCCTTCGCCCAGAGCGCGATCGATACGACGGTGGTCATGCGGGTGTCCCATATGACGCAGAACGCCGTGGTGGACGCGGGGGAGGACCTGTCCATCGAGGTCAACATCGATGGCGTGACGCCGGAGGCCTACCAGTGGTACTTCAACGACGCGCCGATCCAGGGCGCGACCCAGAAGGTGCTCAACATCGTCGATGCCCAGCCGGAGGACGCGGGCGTGTACCGCCTGGACGCCTTTGACGGCGACGGCAACATGGCCGTCAGCATGGACATCGCCGCCCGCGTGGTGGAGAACGCGGTGCCCCAGTCCGGGGACAGCTCCATGCCGGTGGGCTATGCCTTCGCGGGCATCGCGCTGTGCGGCCTGATGATGGCTGCCCTGCTGCGCCGCCGGGCGATGCTGTAAACCATCCGTCTGTTGCAGCGACCAGCGTTTTCGCCGGTCGCTGTTTTTTACGATTTCACGTTTTATGGAGGTTCATCCATGCCCAAGCCCTTTGAATTTGAGCTTTTGCACGTCTGCAAGCAGACCGGCGCGCGCCGCGGCCGTCTGCACACGCCCCACGGGGTGATCGAGACCCCGGTGTACATGCCCGTGGGCACCCAGGCCACCGTCAAGACCATGACGCCGGAGGAGCTCATAGACTGCGGCGCGCAGATCATACTCTCGAACACCTACCACCTGCACCTGCGGCCCGGCGAAGAGCTGGTGCGGCGGGCGGGGGGCCTGCACACATTCATGCACTGGGACCGGCCCATACTCACCGACAGCGGCGGGTTTCAGGTGTTCTCGCTGGCGGACCTCAGGAAGCTTGAGGAGCGAGGCGTCGAGTTTCGCAGCCACCTGGACGGCTCGAAGCAGTTCATTGGGCCGGAGGAATCCATCGCCATACAGCAGGCGCTGGGCTCGGACATCATGATGCAGTTCGACGAGTGCTCCCCCTATCCCTGCGACTACGACCGCGCCAAGGGGGCCATGCACCGCACGATCCGATGGCTGGAGCGCTGCATGAAGGCGTGGACCAGCGAGCATCAGGCGCTGTTCGGCATCGTGCAGGGAGCCTTCTACGCCGACCTGCGCGTCGAGTGCGCCAAGGAGATGGCGAAGCTGGACCTGCCCGGCTACGGCATCGGCGGACTGTCCGTGGGCGAGCCCAAGGAGGTCATGTACGACATGCTGGACAGGATGATGCCCTACATGCCGCAGCAGAAGCCCCGCTACCTGATGGGCGTGGGCTCGCCCGACTGCCTGATCGAGGGCGTGCTCCGGGGCGTGGACATGTTCGACTGCGTGCTGGCCACCCGCGTGGCCCGCAACGGCACCGTGTTCACCCACGACGGGCGGCTGGTGGTGCGCAACGCCAGGTACGCCGAGGATTTCACCCCGCTCGACCCCGACTGCGATTGCTACACCTGCCGAAACTACACCCGCGGCTACATCCGCCACCTGTTCAAGGCGGGGGAGATACTGGCGCTTCGGCTCAACAGTATCCACAACACCTACTTCCTCACGAAGATGATGGAGGAGATGCGCGCTGCCATCGAGCAGGACGCCCTGATGGACTGGGCCAATGCCTTCTACGCCCGCCACGGGCGCGGGAACTGGTGACCCCAGGCTGCGCCTGGAGGCAATCGCTACCGCGCCAGGCTGCGCCTGGAGGCAATCGCTGCCGCGCCATATACTTCGACCCCTTGCGCCACTGATTCAAGCGCAAGGGGTCGAACGTTGCATTTCTGATACATCGGACATCGAAGCCATCCAGCCGCCCCGTCGATCATGGGGCGGCTGTCTGTGTTGTCTCTGAGGTGATTCGGAGGATTAAATACGGTTCTTTATGTTTTTTTGTTATGGAATACAGGATGACCTTTTCCGTCTGGCCGCAGGTGACCATCGTAGGGGCGCCCAATGGGCGCCCGCCCGACACGAAGTATTCGCGGACGCCATGAATGGCGTCCCTACGGCGAACAGCGCATCGCCGCCCCTGTGGAGGATGCCGGATAACACAACACAGCCTTCTGACCCTTGAATCTATGGGGTCAGAAGGCTGGTTTAGTACAATGGCACATTGATGATGCTGCGAAGGAGATTTGCCCCTTGGATCTATGGGGGCAAATCTCCGATAATACGTCGCGGCAGCGAATGCCTCCAGGCGCAGCCTGGCGCGGCAGCGAATGCCTCCAGGCGCAGCCTGGCGCGGCAGCGATTGGCCGCCGGCACTGCCGGCTTAGCCGGCCTTCTTGCGGGAGCGCAGGAAGTCGGTGTACACGGCCAGCAGTATGACCGCGCCCTTGATGATGTACTGCCAGTCGGAGTTGACGCCCATCAGGTTCAGGCCGTTGTTCAGAATGCCGATGATGAGCACGCCGATCAGTGTGCCGCCCAGCTTGCCTGAGCCGCCGGACATGGACGTGCCGCCGACGACCACGGCCGCGATGGCGTCCATCTCAGCGCCGTCGCCGGAGGTGCAGGTGCCGGAGTACAGGCGGGAGGCGATGGTGATGCCGGCCAGACCGGCCATCAGGCCGCTGAAGCTGAACACGACGAACTTGACCTTGGAGGTGGAGATACCGGAGAACTTCGCCGCGGTGTCGTTGCCGCCCACGGCGTAGATGTGTCGCCCGATCCGCGTGCGGTTCAGGAACAGCACCGACACGATGAACACGATGGTCATGGTGATGACCGGGGTGGGGATGCCCGCCACGTAGCCCGCGCCCAGGAACTTCCAGGCGTCGGTCATGCAGCGGATGGGCTTGCCGCCGGAGTACACGTAGGCGATGCCCTTGGCGATGTTCATGGAGGCCAGCGTGACGATGAACGGCGGGATCTGGGTCTTTGCGATCACGAGGCCGTTGAGCAGGCCGAAGATGACGCCGGACATGATGGCGATGAGTATGCCGACGATCTCAGGCATGCCGTGCCAGACGACCGCGGCGGCGCCCAGCACGCCGGACATGGCGATGATGGAGCCGACGGACAGGTCGATGCCGCCCAGTATGATGACCATGGTCATGCCGCAGGCCAGCATCAGGTTGGTGGAGCTCTGGCGGAGCACGTTGAAGATGTTGGTCTTGGTCAGAAACGTGGTGTGGGTTCTGGGAAACACATACAGGAAGAGGATCATGAACGCCAGAGCCGCGATGATTCCCAGATTGTCCTTGAAATAGCGCTTTACCTTGGTCATGCTGTTTTGCCTCCTGACTTCTGAGTGACGGTATTATCCTGTGCTTGTCCTTCCACGGTCGCCAGGTGCATGATGGCCTCCTGGCTGACATCCTCGTAGTCGATGCAGCCGGTGATGCGCCCGTCGCACATGACGTAGACCCGGTCCGCCATGTTGATGATCTCCGGGAGCTCCGAGGAGATCATGATGATGGACATGCCCTGCTTGGTCAGCTCGTTCATGATCTCGTAGATCTCCGCCTTCGCGCCGACATCCACGCCGCGGGTGGGCTCGTCCAGGATCAGCAGCTTCGGCTTGGTGGCCAGCCAGCGGCCGATCATGACCTTCTGCTGGTTGCCGCCGGAGAGGTTGGTCACGGCCTGCTCGTGGGAGGGGGTCTTGGTGTTCATCTTGTCGATGAACTCCTGGGTGATCTCGTGCTCGCGCCTGGTGTTGACCACCAGGTTGTTGATGAACTCGTGCAGCACCTCGATGGTGGAGTTGAAGGCCACCGACTGCACGTGATACAGGCCCTCCACCTTGCGGTTCTCGGGCACCAGGGAGATGCCGTACTTCATGGCGTCCACGGGGGTCTTGATGTTCACCGGCCTGCCGTCGATGGTCACCGTGCCCTTGGAGCCGGGCGTCAGGCCGAACACGCACTGCATGGTCTCGCTGCGGCCCGCGCCGACCAGTCCGGCGAAGCCCACGATCTCGCCCTTGCGCACCTCGAAGGTCACGTCATTGACACGCTTGTGGTGCTTCTTGGCGTCGTCGATGTGCTCGCACTTGAACACGACCTCGGTGTCCTTCACGTGGTCGCGGGTGTAGTAGTTGGATAGCTCGCGGCCGACCATCATGGCGATCAGCTCGTCGCGGGGAGTGGTGGCCACCTCGCGGGTGCCCACGTAGGTGCCGTCGCGCAGCACCGTGACCCGGTCGCAGACCTCGTTCAATTCCGACATCTTGTGGCTGATGTAGATGATGCCGACGCCCTGCTTGACCAGGTTGCGCATGATCTCGAAGAGCTGTTCGACCTCGCGGTCGGAGATGGAGGAGGTGGGCTCGTCCATGACCAGTATGCGGCAGTTGAAGGAGATGGCCTTGACGATCTCCACCATCTGCTGCTGGGCGATGGACAGGTCGTACACCTCGGCGGCGGCGTCGATGCCCAGGTCGAAGCGGTCCAGCATGCTCTGGGCCTCCTTGACCATCCTGCGGGTGTCCACGCCGAACTTGCCCATGGGCTCGCGGCCCAGGAAGATGTTCTCCGCCACGGTCATGTGGGGCACCTGCACCAGCTCCTGGTGGATGATGGAGATGCCGTTGTCGCGGGCGGCGTTGACGTTGTTGATCGCCACGGGCTTTCCATCGATGAAGATCTCGCCCTCCTCGGCGATGTAGATGCCGCCGAGGACCTTGATCAGCGTGGATTTGCCCGCGCCGTTCTCGCCCAGCAGCGCGTGGATCTCGCCGGACTTCAGCTGGAAGTTCACGCCCTGCAACGCCTTGACGCCGGGGAAGGATTTGCTGATGTTTTTCATTTCGAGCAGGTAATTGCTCACTGACTATCACCACCGTTATTCATACTGTTGGAATAGGGGCGCCGATCCGACGCCTGCCGTTGTGGCCTGCCACGGGGCGGGCGGCGCATCGCCGCCCCTACGTGTGATGACGATGCCATCATTCGGAAAGGGGCTTTGCCCTCGGTGAGAACAAAGCCCCGTTGAATCAACACTGGGTCACAAACGAAGCGTACCCGTTGACGTCAGCTTATTGCCAGCCGCCGTTGTTGTACTCGTCGATGTTGTCGCTGTTGATCATGAAGGTCGGGATCGGATAGCGCGCTTCGACGCTGTCGGGATCTTCCTTCCACTGATAGTACAGCTCGGCGATGGTCTTGCCGATGGTCATGGGGGACTGAGCGCCGGTGCCGGTGACCTTGCCCTCAGCGATCATGGCCTTGATGTCGGGGGAGCCGTCAACGCCGTAGATCAGGCAGCTGGAGCCGGCGGCGTCAGCAGCCGCGGCAGCGCCCAGAGCGGTCGGATCGTTGCCGCCGAAGATGGCGACGGCGTCGGGATGGGCGGTCAGGGCGTCGGTGCCGTTCAGGTTGCCCTGCTCCTGGTTGCCCATGCAGTCGATCTGGGAAACCACTTCGAAGCCGTGGCCTTCGATGGCGTCCAGGAAGCCGTTGGTGCGGTCAACGACGGACTGCATCGTGGGGGAATCCAGCACGATGATGGGGCCGCCGTCGGGGCACTTCGCAACCAGGTCCTCGCCGCAGACCTTGCCGGCGTTGTAGTTATCGGAGCCCGCATAGGTCACCAGATACTGCATCTCGGTCACTTCGGTGTCGAAGCCGAACATCGGGATGCCAGCCTCCTGCAGCTTGTCCAGCGCGGGGGTGATGCCGTCGCGGTCAACGGGGTTGATGAAAATCGCAACGATGCCCTGGGAGATCAGGTCTTCGATCAGGGACAGCTGCTTTTCATTGCTGTTCTGGGGGTCCAGGGAGATCAGCTCGTCGCCGTTGGCCTCAACGACCTCGCGGATGGAGCCTTCCAGCGCTACGAAGAAGGGGTTGGTGCCGTCCATGCAGGTGTAGCCGATCTTGTCAGCCATCGCCGCGGTGCAGCCGAGCACCATAGCCAGAGCCAGAACCAGTACGAGAACTTTCTTCATGGGGTGTTCCTCCTTTTTATTTCCAACAGACCGCGTCTGTCGGTGTTCGTTTTAAAACTACCGTCAGAATAGACATGATTCGGCGGTGGTTTTCAACATATTTATTATAAAATCAAGATTGGGTTTTGTCAATACGCTTTTTTGTCCCGGTATAAATCCGTGGTTGAAATATGGCGTGAGATCGGCTATAATTGAATTGTGACATCCATCCGATATGTAATTGAAAGGAATGTGTATCATGAAGACCTACCGCCCCTACTGCGCCGGATTCATCCTGCTGTATGCGCTCATCGGCCTAAGCCTGGTGGACGCGGGCTACTCGCTTTACTGCTCGATCACCGGCACCGGCAACCAGTTCATGCAGAGCTTCTCCTTCTTCTCCTATCTGATCGCCGCCATGGGCCTGGGCTACGGCTGGATGTACGTGCGCGCGAAGGTCTGCATCGACGACAAGAACCTGCGCATCGCCTTCCCGGCCAACATCCGTCCCGCGGACGGCGCCCCGCGCGCCATGATCCTCTACCGCCAGGGCCCCAACGACTTAAAGCTCATCGACAAGACCTTCGCCCTGAAAAGCATCGAGCGCTACGGCTACGTGGAGGACCTGGGCTACTCCCGGGTGGACCAGACCGGCGCCGACGCCAAGTCGCCGCTGTTTCCCGTGCACGAGGTCTGCTTCCTCACCAAGGAGGGCAAGCGCTACCACATGAACGCCGCCATCTACTCCAAAAAGCAGCGCACCGCCATATTCAACGACATCCGCACAGCCACCGGCATCGAGCCGGAGGGAAGTCTCAAAAAGGAGCTGTAATATCACCGCTCAACCCTTGCAATTGTCCCGCGTTTGTTGTAAACTGATATTGTAACACATTTTTTAAACTGTTCAACGGAGGTAATCGAAACATGACCACGATCAACAAGCAGATGAGCATCGGCGAGGTGCTGCAGATCGACCGCACCACCGCCCCCATCATGATGGAATACGGCATGCACTGCATGGGCTGCCCCTTCAGCCAGATGGAGAGCCTGGAGATGGGCTGCGCCGCCCACGGCACCGACGCCGACGAGCTGGTGAAGAAGCTGAACGAATATCTGGCTTCGAAAGAGGCTTAATAACGATACGAACGGAGGTTATGCCCCATGGATCCCATGAAGCTCTACGAGCAGTGGCTCAAGGATTACGCGGACGACCCGGAAACCGTGGCCGACCTGATGGCCATCAAGGATGACCCCAAGGAGATCGAGGATCGCTTCTACCGCGAATTGGAGTTCGGCACCGCCGGCATGCGCGGCGTGCTGGGTGCGGGCACCAACCGGCTGAACATCTACAACGTGCGCCGGGCGACCCGGGCGCTTGCGAAGTACATCCTCACCACCCCCGACGGCGCGCAGCGCGGCGTGGCCATCGCCTACGACTCCCGCAACAAGTCCGACGTGTTCGCCAGGGAGACCGCGCTGGTGCTGGCCAACTCCGGCGTGAAGGCGTTCCTGTTCGAGAGCCTGCGGCCCGTGCCGGTGCTGTCCTTCACCGTCCGCCACCTGAACTGCATCGGCGGCGTGGTCATCACCGCGTCCCACAACCCCAGGCAGTACAACGGCTACAAGGTCTACTGGTCCGACGGCGGCCAGATGCCCCCGGAGTCCGTCAAGGGCATCACCGACCGGCTGCCCGACACCACCGACGCCGAGTCCCTGCCCATGGACGAGAAGGAAGCTCTCGAAAAGGGCCTGCTGACCTACATCGGCAAGGAGGTGGACGACGCCTACATCGCCGCCATCAAGAAGCTGTCCGTCAACCCCGAGCTGGCCAGGGAGATGGGCAAGACCCTCAAGATCGTCTACACCCCGCTGCACGGCTCCGGCAACATCCCGGTGCGCCGCATCTTCAAGGAGATCGGCATGGAGAACGTGTACGTGGTGCCCGAGCAGGAGCTGCCCGACGGCAACTTCCCCACCGTGGTCGTGCCGAACCCCGAGGACCCCAGGGCCTTCAAGCTGGCGCTGGAGATGCAGCAGAAGCTGGGCGCGGACCTGTGCGTGGGCACCGACCCCGACTGCGACCGCGTGGGCATCGCCTGCATGACCGACAAGGGCGTCAGGCTCTTAAACGGCAACCAGATCGGCTGCATACTGCTGCACTACATCCTCTCCCAGAAGAAGGAGCGCGGCGAGCTGCCCGCCAACGCCGCCGCCGTGACCACCATCGTGTCCACCGAGATGGCCCGCGCCATCGCCGAGGACTACGGCTGCAAGCTCATCAAGGTGCTGACCGGCTTCAAGTACATCGGCGAGCAGATCCACATCTTCGAGACCACCGGCTGCAACACCTTCATGTTCGGCTTTGAGGAGAGCTACGGCTTCCTGTCCGGCACCGACGTCCGCGACAAGGACGGCGTCAACGCCTGCATGCTCATCGCCGAGGCCGCGAGCTGGTACAAGAAAAAGTACAACAAGACCCTGGCCGACGCCATAGACATACTCTACGAGAAGTACGGCTACTACGGCGACAAGGTGGCCTCCTTCGAGCTGCCCGGCAAGGACGGCCTGGAGAAGATGAAGCACACCATGGCCGCACTGCGCGAGAACCCGCCGAAGGAGTTCGCCGGCGAGAAGGTCGTGGCCGTGCGCGACTACCAGACCGGCATCCGCACCGACTGCGACGGCAACACCGAGATCCTGACCCTGCCCAAGTCCAACGTGATGTACTTCGAGCTGGAGAACAAGGCCTGGGTGTGCGTTCGGCCCTCCGGCACCGAGCCGAAGATCAAGCTGTACGTCAACGCCGTCTCCAAGAGCGCTGAAAAGACCCAGGAGCTGCTCACCGCCTACGCCGACGCGGCGGTCAGGCTGCTGGAGAGCCTGTAAGGATTGAACGATCGATCAAGCGGTTGTCAGAAACAAGTATAATACAACCAAACCCGACGTAGGGGCGCCCAATGGGCGCCCGCCCGACAGAAAACCATGGATTCTGATTGGGCGGGCGCCGCATCGGCGCCCCTACATGACGTAGATTGTTCTGAGACAGCCGTAGGGACGCCATACTTGGCGTCCGCATGGATGCGCGCCCCCTCAGTCAGCTGCGCTGACAGCTCCCCCTGCGCAGGGAAGCCTGAGCTGCCGTAGGGACGCCATTCATGGCGTCCGCTGAGGGTGCCTCACGTGACCGGCCAATGCTGCCAGAAGCGCTTCACCCCGCTGCTCAGGCCGCTGGCGTCCACGGCCTCCGCGGTCACCACGGGGATCTCCGCCAGGGTCCTCCCGTCCAGCGACACCGCCACGCTGCCGACGCGCTGCCCGGCCGCCACGGGGGCGGGGACGCTCTCCGGCAGGGCGGGGGAGAGCTGTATGCGCTGCTCGTCGCCCCGGGAGACCAGCAGGGTCAGGTCGCTGCCCAGCATCAGCGTCACGCCGTCCTTCGCCCCTCCGGTGACCGGCAGCGTGCCGCGCACCTTCGTGCCCGTCTGCGCCACGGGGTAGCGCCGGTAGTTGGCGAAGCCGTGGTCCAGCATCTTCCCGGCGATGTCGAAGCGCTCCGCCCCGGAATCCGCCCCCAGCACCACCGCGATCAGCCGCATGCCGCCCCGGCTGGCGGTGGCGGAGACGCAGTAGCCCGCCTCCTTGGTGGAGCCGGTCTTGCCGCCGTCGCAGCCGTCGTAGAGCCGTATGAGCTTGTTGGTGTTCACCAGCTGGGTGATGCGGCCGTCGCCGTGGTCGATCTCGTCCATCCAGGTATCGGAGAAATCGAAATACGCCGGGTGGGAGAACATCTGCCGCGACATGACCGCCACGTCCCGCGCCGTGGTGTACTGACCGTCGGCGGGCAGGCCGGTGCAGTTCACAAAGCGGGTGTTCGCCATGCCCAGCTCGGCGGCCCGGGCGTTCATGCGGTCCACGCAGGCCGCCTCGGAGCCGTACATCGTCTCGGCCAGCGCCACGGCGGCGTCGTTGGCGGAGCCCACGATCATGCCCTCCAGCAGCGTGGATACGGTCTGTCGCTCGCCCACGTCCAGGAGCATCTGGGAGCCGCCCATGCCCGCGGCCGACTTCGACACGGACACCGGGTCGCTCAGGCTCAGCCTGCCCGCGTCCAGCATCTCCAGCGCCAGCAGTATGGTCATGACCTTCGTCACCGACGCCACGGGCCGCTGCACCTCCGGGTTCATCTCAAACACCACCTGCCCGCTGTCCTGCTCCACCAGCATGGCAGAGGCGCAGTTCAGCGGAAGCGGCGGCGACGGCTCCAGCGGCGCGGCGGACAGCGGCGCAAGCATCGTCGGCGGGGCCGGAACCTCCGGCGGGGCCGGAACCTCCGGCGGATCCAGGGCTTCCGATGGAGTCGGGGTCTCTGTTGAAGACGGGGCCAGGTCGATCTCCGACTCTCCCGCCGCCCCGCAGAGCGTCGTTAAAAATATCAGGCAGAACAGCAGCGCTTTCAGACGCATGGCGCATCCCTCCGATCGATCCATGATGTTTCATATTGTGCGTGAATCGCCGGAAAAATGACTGATTGAGCGCAACAAAGGCCATGCCGCAGAGGGCATGGCCTTTGTTGTGCTGAATTGTCGTTACGCGGCGGGGGCCAGCGCCTCGGCGCCGGCGTAAGCCGCGGCGTTCGCGCCGGCGATGCGTCCGAACACCACGAAGTCGCACACCGCGTTGCCGCCGATGCGGTTGCCGCCGTGCACGCCGCCGGTGGTCTCACCCGCGGCGAACAGGCCGGGGATCACGTTGCCCTCGGTGTCGATAACCTCGGTGTCGGTGTCGATCTTGATGCCGCCCATGGTGTGATGGATGCCGGGGGCGATCTGTATGGCGTAGAAGGGCGCGGTGGACAGGTCGGCGTCCATGCCGTTGTTGCGGCCGAACTCCTTGTCCTCGCCGGTGGCCACCGCCTCGTTCCAGGTGTTCATGGTCTCGACGAAGGCGTCCACGGGCACGCCCATGGCCTCGGCCAGCGCCTCATAGGTGTCGCCGGTGACCGCCATGCCCTTTTCGATGTACTCCTTGGCGGACTTGTTGTTGTCCACGAGGTTCTGGTCGAATACGATGTAGGCATAGCCGCCGGTCTGCTCCAGCTCCGCCGCGGACACGGCGTCGCGGGTGGCCAGGTCGTTGGTGAAGCGCTTGCCCTCCTGGTTGACGAGGATCGAGCCCAGGGAGCGCATCTTCTCGGACACCAGCATGCTGGTGGCCTGGTACACGGTGGGATGCAGCTGGATCTGGTCCATGTCCACGGTGGCCGCGCCCACGGCCATGGCCATGCCGATGCCGTCGCCGGTCGCGCCGGGATGGTTGGTGGTCACGGCGTTTTTAAGGCTGGGATTGTACTTGCACATCAGGGGGAAGTTCGCGCCGAAGCCGCCGGTGGCCAGTATGACGGCCTTGGCGTTGATGGTGTAATCGTGCTTGTCGTCCTCGGCCTTCACGCCCACGGCCGCGCCGTTGTCCATCAGGATCTCGGTGGCGGTGGTGTTCAGCATGACCTCGATGCCCTGCTTCTCAGCCTCCTCGCTGAGCTTGGCGACGAGGTATGCGCCCACGGGGCTGCCGTCCTCGGGGGAGTGCAGGTACTTGTGGGTGGTGCCGCCGGTGGCCGCCACCTTGGGCAGGGGCGCGCCGATGGACTCCAGCCACTCCACGGCCTCGGCACTGTTCTCAGCCATGGTGGTGACCAGGGCCAGGTCGTTGAGCTGGTGGCCGCCGTTCATGGTGTCCTCGATGAACTCCTGCACGCCGCTGTCGGTGATGCCCGCGGCCTCCTGGAACTTGGTGCCGGCGCAGTTCATGCCGCCGGAGGCCTTCAGGCTGTTGCCGCCCGCGAAGGGCATCTTCTCGAGCACCAGCACCTTGGCGCCCTCCTGATTGGCACGCACGGCGGCGGTCAGGCCCGCGCCGCCCGCGCCGACGATCACCACGTCGCAATCGATCGTCTCGGCGGTCATTTCGCCGGCATCCGCGGCGGACTGCGCGATCTCAAAGGGCGCCGGGTCGATGCCGTTCTCGGAGAGGGCCTGCCGGATGGCGTCCTTGATGGCGTCGCTGGTCACGGTCGCGCCGGAGATGCCGTCAATGGCGATGCTGTTGGCCTCGACGATCTTGCCGGGCAGCTGTTCCGCCGCCACGGAGCCCAGGCCGGGGGTCTCGTTCTGCTCGAGCACCTGTACGTCGTAGATGGTCGTGGCGTCGGCCTCCACCTGCACGACCACGTCGCCGTCGATGCCCTGGCCCACGCCGGTGGCGGTGATCCGATCGCCCTCCGCCAGCGCGGGGACGGCGCACATCGTCAGCAGCATGGCCACGGACAGCGCGATAGCAAACAGTTTCCTCATTCTCTCGTCCTCCTTTTGGTTGTTTAACATAAAAAAGGAGCGTCGGTTGGCGCTCCATAGTTGCGCATTCCGCGTCAGATCTCCGGCGCGGCCTCGTTTTCCACAGCGACATTCTCCACACCGCCCACGGCGCTGCGCTTGATGACCACGGTGTTCTGCAGGCTGCCCATGGTCAGGGTGACGGTGTCGTCCTTGATGGCCGCGACGGTGCCGTAGAAGCCGCCGATGGTCCAGATGCGGTCGCCGACCTTCAGGTTGTCGAGCATGTTCTTGACGGCCTTGTCCTTCTTGCGCTGGGGACGGATCAGCATGAAGTAGAACACGGCCACCATGACCACCATCATCAGCACCATGGAGAGCATATCGCCCGCGCCGCCCGCTGCGGGGGTGGCGGCGGTCGCCTGATCGTTCACGGATACGGCCTGGCCCGCCTCGGCGAGGGCTGTTGCAAAATTCATCAGCATATTGGTTGACTCCCTTTCATGATCGATATATGTATACTTCATTATACCCCAGGATGGCCGCAATTACAACTTTATCCGCCTATATTAACATGAAAATTAACTTTGACGGGCGACGGGGGGCGATGAGGGCATCGCCCCTGCGGTTGGTCGGACTGCGCACGGGCGATGAGGGCATCGCCCCTACGGAGTGCGCGCCGGTGTAGGGGCGATCCCCTGATCGCCCGCCGGACGGATTATCCCCGCTGTCGCGCGTCGGCGGGCCCCGGCATAGTATGCCGTGAACCCAAGGAAAGGAGCGATTCGATTGATCAACAACAATGGTTGCAAGCGCAAGGGCTGCGGCTGCATGAAGATGGCCCGCGGCTGCTGGAACAGCTTTCCCTATTATACCGGTCCCTGCCCCAACGGTGACGGCTGCTACTCCTGGGATCAGGACGACGACGACAACGACAACAACTGCGAGGAGCGCCCCTGCCGTTGCAAGCGGCGCTGCCGGCCCTGCCGGCGGTGCGGGTGCTGCGGGCACGGCGGGCTGTGCAACGGTTTTTTCAGCTGCTGCCTGCCGCTGGCCGTCAGCCCCAACGGCATCGTGCCCCTGTGCGTCAACAATCCCTGCCGGGAATCCAGCTTTGAGGTCAACAGCGGCCTCATCAAGCTGGAAAACCCGGGGACCTACCTGGCTACCTACAAGGTGCAGGTGCCGGAGAACACCGCGCTGGACACCACCATCACGCTGAACGTGGACGGCGCGTCCCAGTCCGCCGCGGCGACCCAGGTGGTCACCGAGGCGGCGGCGTCCACCGCCTCCTTCACCGGCCAGTCGATCTTCCAGGCCGCTGAGGGCGCGACGGTCTCCCTGCGCAGCAGCGAGGCAATCAACGTCACCGACCCCGCCTCCCAGCCCATCTTCACCCTGACGCTGGTGCAGCTGGGCGAGTAGTACCAATGATTTCACCCCGCTCTTCGGCGGGGTGATTGTGTAGTTAGATCCTCAATGCGGCGCAGGCGTTTTGCCAGAGCTGTTCGGAAAGAACCTCCGGGTCCTCGCCGCGCAATTCCGCGATTTTTGAGAAGGTGTGGACGATGAACGCCGGCTCGTTGCGGCGTCCCCGCAGCGGCACGGGAGCCATGTAGGGGCAGTCCGTCTCGATCAGCAGCCGGTCGGCGGGGGTGTTGACGGCCACCTCCGTAAGCTTCGGCGCGTTCTTGAAGGTCACCGCGCCGGACAGGGAGATGAACATCCCCAGGTCCAGGTAGACCTTCGCCGCCTCCCAGCTTCCGGTGTAGCAGTGCATGATGCCCGCGGGCATGCGCCCCGCCTTCGCGCGGGCGCGCAGCATGTCCATGCAGTCGCCGTGAGCCTCACGGATGTGAAGCTGCACGGGTATATTCAGTTCGCAGGCCATGTCGAGCTGGCGGTCGAACACCTGTCGCTGAACGTCCCGGGGAGACAGGTCGTAGTGGTAGTCCAGCCCGATCTCCCCCAGCAGGCGGCACTTCGGGTGCGCAAGGTAGCGGCGCACCGTGGCCTCGGCGTCGGCGTCCCAGCCGGAGGCGTTGTGGGGATGCACGCCTATGGCCCCGTACAGGAAGTCGTACTGATCGACCAGCGCGAACACCCTTTCCTCGTTGGGGACCTCCTCCCGGGGATCGGCCACCACCAGCGCTTTCCGGACGCCTGCGTCCAGAAAGCGCTGAATGACCTGATCGCGGTCCTCATCAAAGCGCGGGTCCGCGATGTGGCAATGTGTGTCGAATAGTCGCATTATATTATCCGATCTCGCTGCCCGGGGCGACGTCTCCGTCCACGGTCAGCAGGCGCACGCGGCCGTCGGGGTCCTCGGCGCACAGCAGCATGCCCTCGGACACCTGTCCGGCCATCTTGCGGGGGGCGAAGTTGTTCACCAGCACCACGGTCTTCCCGATCATCTCCTCGGGGGAATAGTACTTTGCGATGCCGGAGCAGACGGTCCTGGTCTGGCCGTTGCCGATGTCGAGGGTCTCCTTGAGCAGCTTGTCGGACTTCGCCACCTTCTCGCAGGCGATGACCTTCGCGGCGACGAGCCTGATCTTCATGAAGTCGTCGAACGTGGCGATGCCAGCCTCGGCGGGCTGCTTCTCTTCCTTCTTTTCGGCCTTTTTGTCGGCCTTTTCGGCCTTCTTTTCCGCCTTCTCGGCCTCGGCGGCCATGGCCTCGAGCTCCTTTTTGATGTCCACGCGGGGGAACAGCGCCTCGCCCTTCTTTACCACGGTGCCGGGCCTGAGCTGGCCGAACACCTTGACGGAATCCCAGGTCTTGAGCGCCTCGTCCTCGACGCCCAGCTGTGCGTAGATGCGGTCCGGGGTGGAGGGCATGGTGGGCCGGATGTACACGGCGATGGCGCGGATGCACTCGGCCAGCACGTACATGACGGTCTGGAGCCGGGGCCTGCCTTCCTCAGACTTGCCCAGCACCCAGGGCTGGGTGATGTCGATGTACTTGTTGCACTCGCCGATGAGCTTCCAGATCTCCGAAAGCGCGATGGAGAACTGCAGCCGGTTCATCTGGTCCTCCACGATGCCGGGCAGCGCCTCGAAGGTGGCCTTGAGGTCCAGATCGGGCTCCTCCAGCACGCCGGGTGCCGGCACCACGCCGCCGAAGTACTTCTCGATCATCGCCACGGTGCGGCTGACCAGGTTGCCCAGGTCGTTGACCAAGTCGGCGTTCATGCGGGTGAGCATGGCCTCGTTGGTGTAGTTGCCGTCGGCGCCGAAGGGCATCTCGCGCATCAGGTAGTACCTGAGGGCGTCCACGCCGTAGCGCTCGACGATCGGGCCGGGATACACCACGTTGCCCTTGGACTTGGACATCTTGTCGTTGCCGAACAGCAGCCAGCCGTGGCCGAACACCTGCTTGGGAAGCGGCAGCCCCAGCGCGTGCAGCATGATGGGCCAGTAGATGGTGTGGAAGCGCACGATCTCCTTGCCCACCAGGTGGACGTCGGCGGGCCAGTACTTTTTGAACTTCTCGTCGTGATCGGTACCGTAGCCCAGCGCGGTGATGTAGTTGCTCAGGGCGTCGATCCACACGTACACCACGTGCTTCGGATCGAAGTCCACCGGCACGCCCCACTTGAACGAGGTGCGGCTGACGCACAGGTCCTGAAGCCCCGGCCGCAGGAAGTTGTTGAGCATCTCGTTGGCGCGCGACGGCGGCTGGATGAAGTCCGGGTGATCCTCGATGTACTTGATCATCCAGTCCTGGTACTTGCTCATGCGGAAGAAGTAGCTCTCCTCGTGGGCCTTCTCGGTGGGGCGGCCGCAGTCGGGGCAGAGGTTGCCGTTCTTGAGCTGGGTGGGGGTCCAGAACGCCTCGCACTCGGCGCAATACTGGCCCTCGTACTCGCTCTTGTAGATGTCGCCCTGATCGTAGAACTGCTTGAAGATCTTCTGCACGATCTTCACGTGGCGGTCCTCGGTGGTGCGGATGAAGTCGTCGTACTCGATGTTCATCAGCTTCCACAGGTCCTTGGTCTCGGCCACGATCTTGTCCACGAACTGCTGGGGCGTCACGCCGGCCTGCTGGGCCTTGCGCTCGATCTTCTGGCCGTGCTCGTCGGTGCCGGTCAGGAAGTAGGTGTCATAGCCGGTCTGCTTCTTGAAGCGGATCATGGTGTCCGCGGCCACGGTGGTGTAGGTGTGGCCGATGTGCATGTTGCCGCTGGGATAGTAGATGGGCGTGGTGAGGTAAAAGGTGGGCTTTGCCATGTCGTATTCCCCCTCGGAAAAATAATAGCGCCCCTGATCGCAGGGGCGCGGTTGCGCGGTACCAACCCTATTCACGTCTGACGATGTTCTGCCGGGATACGGCAATCCCTCCGACCTCGCTGCGCTCGGCCACCTCCCTTTACACAAGGGAGGCTTTTGGCGGACCGCCGCAAGCGTATTTCGCAGACGCCTTGGAAGCCTTAACGCGGCGGACGCCGGATGCTAAGCCGATGGGTTCACATCCGGGGCTCGGGAGCCATGTTCGCGCCGCCTCCGTCGCCGGTTCACACCGCTCCCGGCTCTCTGGGGATTTCGGCCTGCGCTACTCTTTCCTTCATCGCCTTTATTCCATTATAGCGGGTAAAAGGTTAAGAATCAAGCTATTGTTGGTTATCGGCCAGGGTTATAAGCTCCGGCTCGAACTGGAGTCCCAGTCGTTCGTCGGTGCCGGCGTCCCGGGTGCGTCGGATGCAGCGCGCGGTGAAGGTCACCGCCAGCCGGAGCGCCCGGTCCAGCGGCGCGCCCCGCAGGTGGGCCCCGATGAGGGCGCTGGCGAACACGTCCCCGGCCCCGTGCCACATGCCGGGGATGAAGGCGTCGTCATAACAGATCATCCGCCCGGCATAGCGGTCCATGGCCGCCGCGCCGATGCGCCCCGGCTGAAGCGACACCCCGGTGAGCACCGCCACCCGGGGACCCAGGTCGATCAGGCGCTTGAGCATGTCGGCCACCCAGGCCCGGTTGTAGCCGGGGTAGGGGTACTCCGTGCCGGTGAGTATGGCGGCCTCGGTGATGTTGGGCAGCAAAAGCTCCGCCCGGCCGCAGAAGCGGCGCATGGCGTCCACATAGTCGCCGTCCAGCGTGGCGTACAGGCGGCCGTTGTCGCCCATCACGGGGTCCGCGATCAGCTCGGCCCCCTGGCCCACCGCCTCGAGCAGGTGGGCCAGGTTTTCCACGTGGCGGTGGGTGCCCAGCCAGCCGGTGAATATGGCGTCGAACCGAAGCCCCAGCGCGCGCCAGTGATCGGCGACGGGGTTCATGTCCGCGGACAGGTCCCGGTAGGTGTAGCCCTCGAAGCCCCCGGTGTGGGTGGAGAGTATCGAGGTGGGCAGTATGGAGGTCTCAAATCCCATGGCCGACAGCACCGGCAGGGCCACCGTCAGCGAGCAGCGCCCGACGCAGGAGATGTCGTGTACCGCCAGCACGCGCTTCTGCCGGTCGGGGGCGGTGGAGAGTTTCAGTTTCTGCATGGCTTGCGCTCCGATTTGTAGTGATGAAAAAACGGAATCGCTCCGCGCGGGGCGATTCCGTGAAAGATCGGTGGGATCAGGGCTTGGTCAGGGCGCTGACCTTGATATAGCCGCCCTTGCCGGACAGGGTCTTGACGTAGGCCCATTTTCCGCGAACCTGGTAGACCAGCACCAGCGTATTGCTCTTCAGCCGCTTGACGCCCCTGGACTTGGCGCTGGCCTTGCGGCGCATGGTCACGGCCTTGTTGGTGTAGTACACCTGCTTGGAATTGGCGGCGCCGTAGGAGGTGAGGAACCTTTTATAGACGTAGCCGACCTTCCCGCCGCTGGTGCGCACCTTGTAGAAGGCGTTGACCTTCTTGCCGGTATACAACACCTTCGTGCCCTTCTTGAGGCTCTTGATGACCGAGTAATCGCCGGGGCCCGAGCGCAGCCTCGCGCCATTGACACTGACCTTCATGACCTTGACGATGGAAGCGCTTGCCGGCACGGCAAACAGGGAGACCAGGATCACCAGGCCAAGGACAGCCGCCAATAATCTGCGTTTCAAAACCGACACCCCCTAAACTCACTCCTATTGTAACATAACTTGCGGAGAAACACAAGCGAATATTGTCGAAAATACAGCTTTTGGATGAAAAATTAATTAAAGTAGACCAGCTCTTCCTTCGGCGCGTGGGTGGGCTGGACCTTCTGCTCGGTCAGCACGATGGCGTCGCAGTTGTGCAGCACGCTGAAGCTCTTTTCGACCCGGGCTTCGAGCATGATCCAGTCGTTGGTCTTCGGGGCCTGGCCCTTGTACTGGCACAGAAAGCCGATGCCGCCGATGTCCTCGGCGCAGCAGGTCATGACGTGCCGCCCGAACACATAGCAGTTCCTGGGCATGTCCTCCATGCGGAAGGCGCGGCCCCGGGCGCGGATGGTCTTGCCGTCGTAGCGCTCGGGATGCTCCATGGCGTCGAGGTAGAAGGTGCCGAAGTCCTCATCGCCGATCTGGATGGGGGAGGCCTTCACGTCATAAGGCAGGTCCTCGTCGGACACGCCGTCGTCGGTGGTGCCGTCCAGGTTCTCAAAGAATATGCGCGTGGTGTTGTTGATGCCCTTCACCGAGCGGCGGTACTTGCTCTTGGTGGTGTTCTCGTTGCACCGGTTGAAGATCACCAGGTCGGCCTCCTTCAGGCCGTCGGCCATGTACTTGCGCATGTTCTTTAAGTAGATCTCGAAGGTGGAGGCGTCCACCAGGTCGATGATCTGCGCAAGCTCCCAGCTATCGGGCTTCTTGGCCTGATAAAGCGTCTCCAACAGCCAGGTGGCGTTGTACTCGATGATCACGCGCTCCGGCTTGTACTCGTTGTTCAGTCGTGCCAGCTTGTGACCGGCGATGTCCCGCGCCTGCTCCAGGTTGATCAGCACGGCGTTGGCCTTTTTGAGGACCTCGGGATTGTATTCGTCCTCGCCCTCCTCGCAGCACAGCAAAAGCGTGCGCTCGCCCTCGGTGAAGCCCTCGTCGGTCAGCATCTCGGTGACGAAGCGGGTCTTGCCGCTGCCCAGGAAGCCGGTGATGATGTATACGGGTACGGTAGTGATGCTCTGCATGGTTTAAACTCCAAACAATTCCCTGATGGCACTCTCCTTGAGATGGCAGCCGATCACGCACAGGCGGCCGGTGTAGTCGGCGCTGCCGTAGCGCACGTCCACCTCGTCGGGCACGTAGTCGAAGTGCAGCCAGCGCCCGTCGGTGAGGGGCAGTATGCCCTTGGCGCGGAGGATGTCGCCGTAGAGATCGAACTCCTCCAGTTGGTCGATGGCGTGGCGCAGGGCGGCCTCGTCGAACTTCTTCGGGGTCTCGATGCCGATGTTCTCGAAGATCTCGTCCGCGTGGTGGTGCTCGCCGCAGCCGCAGGAGCAGCCCTCGCCGTGCTCGTGGTGGTGCTCGTGATGATGCTCGTGGTCGTGATCATGGTCGTGCTCATGCTCATGGTCATGATGGTGCTCATGATCGTGGTCGTGTTGATGGTGGCGGTCCCCCTCGGGCAGATCGTCGACGGTCAGCAGGAAGGAGGGATGCTCGATGGTCTCCAGCATCTGGAGGGCGCTCAGATCATCCCAGGGCGTGGTGATGATGCGGGCCTTGGGGTTGTGCTCCCGGAGCAGGGCCACGGCCTTCTCGATCTTGTCCTCCGTTGTCATCTGGGTGCGGCTGAGTATGATGGTCTCGGCGGACTCGATCTGGTCGATGAAGAACTCGCCAAAGTTGCGGGCGTACATGCGGCACTTGCCGACGTCGGCCACGGTGGCGCAGCCGGACAGCTCGATAGAATGGGTCCTGGCCACGTCGTCCACCACCCGGCGGATGTCGGACAGCTTGCCCACGCCGGAGGGCTCGATGAGTATGCGGTCGGGGTGGTACTGGTCGATGAGCTGGCCCAGGGCCTCGGTGAAATCGCCCACCAGGGTGCAGCAGATGCAGCCGGAGTTCAGCTCGGTGATCTGCACGCCGGTGTCCTTCATGAAGCCGCCGTCGATGCCGACTTCGCCGTATTCGTTCTCCAGCAGGACCACCTTTTCGCCCGCGAACGCGCCGTCCAGCAGCTTTTTGATCAGCGTGGTCTTGCCCGCGCCGAGGAAGCCTGAGATGATGTTGACCTTTGCCATTTTTAATTCACCTGTCTTCATATCGTATTCGCCGTCATGTGGCGGTGTGTGGCAAAATCTACCGTTGGATATGATACCCCTTTTGACCGCCTTTGTCATGCAAAACGATGTGAATTCACGAAATAATAACCTTGTTATTCGCGGGGTCAGAGGCTGCGCAGCAGCTTCACGCAACGCCCCAGCACCTTGACGGTCTGCATGTTGCCCACGACGGCGGAAAACTCGTGGTCGAAGGCCTGCATCTGTATGCGCCCGCCGTCCAGCTTCATCAGCTTGCGCACCATGCGCTCGCCGCCGTACTCCACCAGCATCAGCCGGTCGTCCTCGGCCTTGTTCGCGGGCACCACCAGCAAGAGGTCCCCGGCGTACACCCTGAAGCCCCGGAGCATGTCGTCCGGGCAGCGGTAGTAGAGCACCTTATCCGGCGCGCCGCCCTCGATCTTCCCGGAGACGATGGGGGTGAGCACATGGTCGATCACGACCCCGTCCGGGGCCATCACCGGCACCCGCTTCACCACGCCGCCCAGCGCGTCCAGCCAGGCGTCGTTGGACTCCGCCTGCGCCTGCCGGTCGGGGGCGTTCTGCTCCTCCACGGGCAGTATGTAGGCGCGGGGCCTGGGCCGCAGCTTCACCGGCGGCTCGGAGGCCACCTCCAGCTCGGTGGAGACGGGGTTTTTAACCCCCAGCACCCTGAGGATGCGCTGGGCCTGGTCGTCGGACACGATCTTGCGCCCGGACTCCACGTCCTTGATGAAGCTCTCCGCCAGGCCGCACTTCTTGCCCAGCGCCTTCTCGCTCAGCTTCGCCTTCAGGCGCGCCGCGCGGATGGTATCGCCCAAACGGCTCATCGGTCATTCCTCCGTTATCGTCAGCATGTCCCCCTCGGCGGCCGGTTCGGCGGCTTCGGGGATCGCGTCGTCAGGGACGATACCGTCAGACGGCGCGTCCGTCAGCGCCTCCATGTCCTCCTCCGATACCTCGACGACGACCTCCTCCGTCTCCTCGGGGATCGCTTCGGCCTCGAGCTCCAGGCCGCTGTCCGTCTCCTCTTCAAGGCCGGGGTCGGGGAGGGTTTCGTCGCCGTCCGACGCTGCGGCGGCCTGGGCTGCTTCGGACGTTTCGGCGACGATGCCGTCGGTCTCGGCGACGATGCCGTCAGTCTCGGCGGCGACGGTGTCGGCCTCGGCGGCGACGGTGTCCGTTCCGGCGGCGACGGTGTCCGTCCCGGCGGCGCTGTCCGCCTCCGTGGGGATGTAGACCTCGGGCGTGGGCTCCGACTTGGATTCGGTGGCGATGGCGACCTCCACATAGCCGCTCTCGGTGACGCTCTCGTTGTAGAAGGTGAGGGAGCTGCGCTTAACGTAGCCCGTGCGCCCGTCGGCGCGGACCCTGGCCCACTGGCCGCTGTCGGACAGCACCCGCATGGTGGACTTGTACTTGAGCTTTTTGACCGTCTTGCCCTTCTTGGAGGCGGTCTGGCGCATCCTGACGCCGGAGTGGGCCTTGACCCGGGCCATCCGGGCGTCGGTGGTGACCGTGCCCAGGGCGTAGGGGGTGCTGCCGAAGCTCTGGCGCACCTGTTCGGCGCGCTCGGCGATGTCGGCTTGCAGATTGCCGTCGGCGCTGCCGGTGACGGCGTAGCCGAAGGCGTTCTGATAGTTCCGCACGCCCTCCGCGGTCGTGCCGCTGAAGCTGCCGTCCGCGCCGCCCTGCATCATCAGAAGGGTGATCAGGTTGGTCTGGAGCGCGGCGACCGCCGGACCCGCGCTGCCCTCGGACAGGGTGATCTCGGCGCCGATGGGGGCGGTGTCCGCAAATATGACGTCCCACAGAGACTGGTTGACCCGGCCGGTCTTCTTGACGCTGCACGCGCCCTGGAACGCCTTCACCGCCGTGACGGTGCTCTTGCCCATCACGCCGTTGATCTCGCCGCCGTAGTAGCCCAGCGCGTTGAGCCGGGTCTGCAGCTGCGTGACCAGGCTGCCGGTGCTGCCCTTGCCCAGCGGCAGGGGGGACTCCTTCGGCTTGCGGCCCATGAAGCTGTCGTAGGTCTGATTGTCGCGGATGAAGGTCTTGCGCTTGAGCTTGCTGCGCAGCCTGGAGTTGGTCTTGCCGCTGGAATAGATGCGGCACTTGGTGCCGGTGCCGCAGTTTTCGGCGATGAACTTCGCGTCGTTCACCCGAAGCCGCACGCAGCCGTGCGAGGCCTTGGAGCCCAGCGCCCGGGTGGAAGAGCCGGTGGGACCCTTCTTGGCCGAGGTGAACAGCGTGGAGTGGAACAGTATGCCGCCGGTGATGCGGGTCGCCCACTTCGCGTAGCACTTGAACTTCGGGAAATAGTACCACTCCGAGCGCTCCGAGGAGCCCCTGGAGGGCAGATGGTAGGTGCCCGTGGGCGTGGGCGTGGCGTTGCGCCCCGTGGAGCAGATCATCTGCCGGACGATGTTGGTGTCGTCCGTGTTCTCGGAATCGTAGACCGTCACGATCTGGTTGGTCAGATCGACGGTGATGTAATAGTGGCTGTCCGCCTTCGCGCCGGCAAACGGCGCGCACAGCGCCAGCAGGCAAAGTGCCGTCAGCGCCGCCAGTAATCTCCTGATACGCAAGGTCATGTGCCTCCATGGATAGAACTTACGGGACCCATTATACCACTTAATATTTCAAAATACAACCGAAATTGTAATAATTTGGAAATAATTTGAAATTTTTTTACAAAAATGGTAATTGCACAGACCGGACATTCGATTGGAGCTTGTCGGAGAGAGGGGGACGACCTCTTCCGTCACGCTTCGCGTGCCACCTTTACTTGAACGCACCGGCGTCCGCACAAGCGGGCCGCCGACAGCGCCGCGCCGATCCTTCGGATCGTTGCGCGGGCTGGTCGCGCCTGCGCTTTTGCGCAGTGGCGCGACTGCTATAAAGGGGAAGGCAGAGGGCAGCGCATCCAAAAGCCTTCCCCTTCAGGGGAAGGTGGATTGCGCGCAGCGCAAGACGAAAGAGGTCGTCCCCCGGACGCCATGCAAGGCGTCCCTTCGTTTCGATGGTTCAGTATTCGCGCTCGCCGCCCATGAACACGCTGGCCAGCGTGCCGGGGCCGCAGTGGGAGCCGATCACGGGCCCGACGATCTGTATGCGGATGTCCCTGAGAGTCGGGATGCGCTCGCGGAGCATGCCGGCGAGGACCTCGGCCTCCTTGGGCACGTCGCCGTGGAGGATCAGCAGGGTCTGTGCCTCGGGATGCTCGATGCTCCGGGCGGTGCGCTCCACGATGGTCTTCAGCGTATTTTTGCGGCCGCGGACCTTCTCGACGGCCTCCATCTTGCCGCTCTTGCCCAGGCAGATGATGGGCCGTATGTCCAGCATGGTGCCGAAAATGGCGCTGGTGGGGGTGATGCGCCCGCCCCGGGCCAGGTATTTCAGATCGCCCACGGTCATCCACACCTGGGCGCGCATGCGGTTGTCCAGCACCCATTGGGCGACCTCGTCCATGGACCTGCCCTGGGCGTAGAGCTCGTGGGCCTTCAGGACCAGGAGCGCCATAGGCCCGGAGATGCTCAGCGTGTCCACCACGGTGAACCTGCGGCCGGGGTACTTCGCCAGAAGCTGCTCCCGCGCCTCGTAGACGTTCTGAATGGTGGAACTCATGTTGGAGGAAAAGGCGATGAACAGCAGGTCCTTTTCCTTCAGGATCGGTTCAAAGTATTCCAGGTACGCCTCGGTGGGCAGCAGCGACGTGTTGGGCGTTGCCCCCGCGCGCATGCGATCAAAGAAGTGCTTTTCCACCCCGGCGCGGCCGTTGTCGTCCTCATGCGCCTCGCCGTCGAGCGTGTAGGGCATGCGCACCACCGGGATGCCCAGCGCGTCCGCCGTGGAAAAGGGCAGGTCGCTGTCGGAATCGGTCATCAGTACATAGCTCTGTTCCATAATAAATCCCCTTCGTCGTGTATTCCCCTCGAATGCCATTATACAACAAATCGGGGGAATATGCAAACGAAGGGGAAGCGGTTTTTTCGGTCAGGTCTCCTCCACGTCCAGCACGCCGTGGATGCCGCGTATGTGGGACAGCAACAGGTCGTGGTTGACCTTGAACCGGGGCCGCAGGGACAGCACGGCGGTGTAGACGGTCACGCCGGGGTCGTTGCCGTGGAGCACGCGCAGGTTGGTGATGGCGATGCGGCTGTCCTTGCAGGTGCGCATCACCTGGTCCAGCGCGGGCTTGTGGTGGTAGTGCAGGGTGATGTTGAACTCGGGGGAGCGGGATATGCGGCTGTTGAGCTGGGAGAACACGGTCTCGGTGATGAGCACCAGCGCCGTGGCGAATACGCCGCCCTCGTAGAACCCCGCGCCGATGGACAGGCCGATCACGCCGCTGGCCCACAGCCCGGCGGCAGTGGTGAGGCCCTTGACGGTGCGGTTGCGCGTGACGATGATGGTGCCCGCGCCGATGAAGCCCAGGCCGGACACCACCTGCGCCCCCAGGCGGGAGATGTCCGTGGGCAGCCCCAGGTTCAGGTAGAGGTAGATGCCGGTCATGGAGGCCGTGGCCGCGCCGATGCACACCAGTATGTGGGTGCGGAAGCCGGCGGGACGGTTCTTGTACGAACGCTCGGAGCCGATGACCGCGCCGGACAGACAGGCCAGCAGCATGCGGAGCAGTACGGTGGCGAAGCTGATGCTTCGAAGGCTGTTCAAACTGGCGGACATGCGCGACCCTCCTTACGATATCAGTTCCTGCACGGAATCCACGCAGGGCAGCTCGGCCAGCGAGGACAGTATCGCCGAGTGCGAGGCGTTCTGCCTGCCGAGCTTTAACGTCATGATGGCGGAGGGCAGCTTGTTGCCCTGGTGCTCGGTGCGCTCCATCTCCAGGTCGTAGAGCTGCGCGCCCTGCTTGCGGATGGCGCCGGTGATGGCGTCCACGTCCTCCGGCGACTCAAACTCCACGTAGATCGTGATGTTGCGAAGCCGCCGCTTGAACGCCAGCTCCAGGGGCTGCATGAACTCCAGCGTGAATATGATCACCAGCATGGCGCAGAGCACGGCCTCGTAGAACCCGGCCCCGCAGGCGATACCCAGCGTGGCGCAGGCGAACAGGCCGATGGCTGAGGTCAGGCCCGACACCTGCCGGTGGGCCACGGCGATGATCGTGCCCGCGGCCAGAAAGCCGATGCCCGAGCCCACCTGGGCCGAGAAGCGCGACATGTCAAACTTCATGCCCACAGCCTCCACGGCGAAGGCCCAGGGCCCCTTGAGCATTTCGTATTCGTAAAGGCTCACGAGCATCGTCAGCGCCGCGCCGATGCTGGTCAGCATGTAGGTGCGCAGGCCCGCGTTGGCCTTCTTCTTGGCCCGGCCGTAGCCGATCAGCGCGCCGACCAGCATCGCCAGCGTCAGCCGGAACAGCACCGAGGGCAGGCTGAACTGCCGCAGGGATTCGATCATTCCCGACACAGAGACACCCCCAATTTTGCAAACTGACATTATTATAACACAATAATGCCACAGTCACAAGTATTTCCTTGCACATTTGCACTTATGGTTTATAATATAGGTAGAAGAGAGGGGGAACGGACCGTGAACATACAGATATTCGGCACGAAGAAGAGCCAGGACACCCGCAAGGCGGAGCGGTGGTTCAAGGAGCGGCGCATCAAGGCGCAGTATATCGATTTAAACGACAAGGGCATCAGCCGGGGCGAGCTCAAGAGCGTGGCCCAGGCCTGCGGGGGGCTTGATCAACTGATCGACGAAAACTGCCGCGATCAGGACGCCCTGGCGCTGGTGAAGTACATTGCCGCCGCCCAGCGGGAGGATGCCGTGCTGGAGCATCCGCAGGTGCTCAGGCTGCCCATCGTGCGAAACGGCAAGAAGGCCGCCGTGGGGTACCGCCCGGAGGTCTACGCCACTTGGGAGTAGGGACGCCATTCATGGCGTCCGCGCCCGGTCACCACGGCAGCAGCCGGTCGCCCTTCACCAGCCAGGCTTTCTGCGCCAGGCGGGCGAGGGGATCGTCGGAGTGGGAATCGGAGTAGAAGTTTTCGATGTCGGCGTCGGGGCAGGCCGCCCGGAAGCGGCGCACCTTCTCGGCGCCGTGGCAGTTGGGTCCCGAATACACGCCCGTGCGCATGTCCACGGGGGAGCCCATCACCGCGCGGATGCCCAGCGCCTGGCAGGCCGGGCGGATCAGGCCCTCCGGGGAGGCGGAGATCACCACGTCGTCTTCCCGGTGGGCGGCGATGTACCAGGGCTTGACGCGGGGCAGGTTGGCGCGCCAGAAGTCGGCAAGCGCCCTGTCCATGTCGATCAGGGCGAAGTAGTGGAACATCCGCTGCTTGAAGGCCTGCTTGGGCCTGATTTTCAGAAGGAACAGAAGCCCGTTCAGCGCCTGCCCCGGCAGATCGGTCCACATGCGGGGATAGTGGGTCAGGCACCAGCCGAAGAAGCGGGCCGAGCTGTCGCCCCGCAGTATGGTGTTGTCAAAGTCGTATACGTTCATGGCGGCCCCCGTGCGATGGTATACAGAAAGTATAACCAAAGCCGGGCAATGTGTCAATCGCGTCCCGGTCGGTTAAAGTTCGGGGAAACGCCAAAATCGGTTGAATTTCCCCACGGCATATGCTAAAATAACACGGTATGGCTGAGATGGAGAGAGTAACCCGACGGACCTCCCTCAGAGAGCCGGAGCGTGGCTGAAAATCCGGCGGACGGTCTATCGGGCGAAGTTCACTCCGGAGCTTCCGGGTTCAAAGCGCGCGCGAGTAGGCCCGGACGGGGTTATCCCACGTTATCGGGATTAGAGGCCCGCGCGCGGCGGGCAAATACGGGTGGTACCGCGGAGTGGATATGGCTTCGCCCCAGAAGAGGGGTGAGGCTCTTTTATTTGCGGCCACACTTTATAAGGAGAGTGCATCGTATGGAAAACAAACTGCGCGAGATACGCGAGCGCGTGCTGCAAAACATCGAGGACGCCAGGGCCAGCGGCAATCTGGAGCAGATCCGCGTGGGCATCCTGGGCAAAAAGGGCGAGCTGACCGGGCTTCTGCGCGGCATGGGCAAGCTGCCGCCGGAGGAGCGCCCGAGGATGGGCCAGCTGGTCAACGACGTGCGCGCCGCGCTGGAGGCCCGGCTGGAGGAGCGCGCCGCGGAGCTTCGGGAAAAGGAGAAGCAGGCCCGGCTCGAGGCGGAGGCCATCGACGTCACCCTGCCCGGCCCGGAGCGCTCCGCCGGAACGCTTCACCCGATGAACATTGCGCTCAGGAAGATGGTGGAGATCTTCGTGGGCATGGGCTACGAGGCCGTGGAGGGCCCCGAGGTGGAGTTCGATCACTACAACTTCGAGCTTCTGAACATCCCCAAGAACCATCCCGCCCGCGACGCGCAGGACACCTTCTACATCGACGACAACATCGTGCTGCGCACCCACACCTCCCCGGTGCAGGCCCGCATCATGACCACCCGCAAGCCGCCCATCCGCGTGATCTGCCCCGGCCGGGTGTACCGCGCCGACGAGGCCGACGCCACCCACTCCCCGGTGTTTCACCAGATGGAGGGCCTGGTGATCGACGAAAACATCACCATGGGCGACCTCAAGGGCACGCTGGACGAGTTTGCCCGCCAGATGTTCGGCGAGGGCATCCGCACCCGCTTCCGCCCGTCCTTCTTCCCGTTCACCGAGCCCTCCGCCGAGGTGGACCTGACCTGCGCCAACTGCCGCGGGGAAGGATGCAGAATGTGCAAGGGCACCGGCTGGATCGAGGTGCTGGGCGCGGGCATGGTGAACCCCCGGGTGCTGGAGATGTGCGGCATCGATTCCACGAAGTACTCCGGCTTCGCCTTCGGCATGGGCGTGGAGCGCATGGCCCTGCTCAAATACAACATCCCGAACCTGCGGTATCTGTATGAGAACGATCTCAGGTTCCTGACGCAGTACAGATAATAAGGGGAGGTAGACGACAATGAAAGTGCCAATGAAATGGCTGAAGGAATATGTGGACGTCAACATGACCGCGGAGGCGTACGCCTCCCGCATGGTCATGACCGGCACCGGCGTCGAGGGCGTGGAAAAGACCGGGGCGCAGTTTGACAACGTGGTCGTGGGCTACGTGGTGTCCTGCGTGGATCACCCCAACTCCGACCACCTGCACATCTGCATGGTGGACGTGGGCCAGACCGAGCCCATACAGATCATCTGCGGCGCGCCCAACGTCCATGCGGGCATGCGCGTGGCGGCGGCGCTGGACGGCGCGCATTTACCTGGAGGGAAAATTAAAAAGGGCAAGATGCGCGGCGAGGTGTCCATGGGCATGCTGTGCTCCGGCCCCGAGCTGGACGTGCCCGCGGGGCTGTACCCCCACATCGGGGACGAGGGCATCATCGAGATATTCGAGGATGTCGCCCCCGGCACCGACGTGAAGGAGGTCTTCGGTTTGGGCGACGACATCATCGACTACGAGATACTGGCCAACCGCCCCGACTGCCTGAGCGTGTGGGGACTGGCCCGCGAGAGCTCCGCCGTGCTGGAGGAGCACTTCGTGATGCCGGAGATCGCCGTGGAGGAGACCGGAAAGGGAACCTTCGACGACTACGCGAAGGTGATCGTCGAGGACGATACGCTCTGCCCCCGCTACTGCGCCCGGGTCATCACCGGCGTGAAGATCGGCCCCAGCCCCAGATGGATGCGCGAGTACCTGTACGGCGCGGGGGTGCGGCCCATCAACAACATCGTGGACATCACCAACTTCGTGATGCTGGAGACCGGCCACCCGATGCACGCCTTCGACCTTTCCAAGGTGAAGGACCAGACCATCGTGGTGCGCCGCGCGAAGCCCGGCGAGAAGCTGACCACGCTGGACGGCAAGGAGCACGTGCTGGACGAGAGCATGCTGGTCATCGCCGATAATGAGAACGCCACGGGCCTTGCGGGCATCATGGGCGGCGAGGAGTCCGAGATCGTTTCGGACACCGCCAGCGTGCTGTTCGAGTGCGCGGCGTTTGAGCGCGCCAACAACCGCGTCACCGCCCGCACGCTGGGCATCCGCACCGAGTCCAGCGGCCGCTTTGAAAAGGGCGTGTGCGCCGAGACCACCATGGAGGCGCTGGAGCGCGCCTGCATGCTGGTGAACATGCTGGAGTGCGGCAGCGTGGTGCCCGGGGCCTACGACCACTACCCCCATCCCGCCGAGCCGAAGAGCATCGACGCGAGCGTCGCGCGCATCTGCCGCCGCATAGGCGTGGACGTGCCCGGCGAGACCATGGAGGACATACTGAACCGGCTCTACATCGACACCACCCTCGTGGGCGATGACAAACTGCACTGCGAGATTCCCGCCTTCCGCATGGACATGGAGACCGAGGCCGACGTGTCCGAGGAGGTGCTTCGGATGTACGGCTACGACCACATCCCCTCCACGCTGATGAACGCCGTCACCATGCCCGGATACAGGAGCGAAAAGATCGTGTTCGCCGACCGGGTGAAGGACGCGCTGGTGGGCATGGGCCTGTACGAGGTGCTGAACTACTCCTTCATCAGCCCCCGGTGGATCGAGAAGCTGAATCTGCCCGCCGACGATCCCCGCCGCAACGCGGTCACCCTGCGCAACCCGCTGGGCGAGGATACCAGCGTCATGCGCACCTCCCTGGTGCCCAGCATGCTCAACACCGTGGCGGCCAACTTAAACCGCGGCATCACGGCGGGCCGGCTGTTCGAGCTTTCCAAGGTGTTCGTGCCCGCCGAAAAGGCCGGCGAGCTGCCCGAGGAGAAGGCCGCGCTGTGCGTGGGCTGCTTCGGCGAGGACGTGGACTTCTACACCGTCAAGAACATCGTGGTGTGGCTGCTGGCGAAGTTCGGCGTGACCGCCGCCATCGAGGCCGCGGGGGACGGCTACTATCACCCGGGCCGCAAGGCCGTGATGACCGCCGACGGTGTGCAGATCGCCGCGCTGGGCGAGATCCATCCCGACGTCGCGGAGGCCTTCGACATCTCCCGGCGCGTGTACGTGGCCGAGATCGACCTGGACGCCCTGATGCCCATGGAGAAGGACTTCTACGGCGTGAAGCCGCTGCCCAAGTTCCCCGCCGTCACCCGGGATATCGCCGTGGTGGTGGCAGAGAAGGTGGGCGCGGGGTCCATGATGGACCTCATCCGCAAGACCGCCGCAAAGACCCTCGAGGACGTGAAGCTGTTCGACATCTACCGCGGCGACAAGCTGGGTCTGGGCGTCAAGTCCGTGGCCTACTCCATCACGCTGCGCGCCCCGGACCGCACCCTCACCGACGAGGAGATCAACGCCACCATGGACAAGGTGCTCAAGGCGCTCAACCAGCAGTTCGGCGCGGAGCTGAGGACCTGATGGACACAATATGCTTTGGCGGCGTCCCCTGCCCGGTCATAAGGCTGCTGGGCAGGGGAAAGGGCGGCTACTCCTACCTCGTTGAGCGGGACGGCAGGCCGTTCGTGATCAAGCAGATCCACCACGAGCCCTGCGACTACTACGCCTTTGGGGACAAGCTGCAAAGCGAGTTGAACGACTACCGGCGGCTGACCGATGCCGGCATCCCCGTGCCGGAGCTGATCGACGTGGACCGGCCGGGGGAGCGGCTCATGAAGGCGTACATCAAGGGGCCCACCGTCATGGAGCGCCTCATGGACGGCGGGGACGTTACGCCATACCTGCCCGCCGTGCGCCGGATGGCCGAACGGGCCCGGGCCCACGGGCTCAACATCGACTACTTCCCGACCAACTTCGTGATCCGGGCGGACGGGCTGTGGTACATCGACTATGAGTGCAACGACTACATGCCCGAGTGGGACTTCGAGCACTGGGGCGTGAGGTACTGGTCGCATACCCCTGAGCTGGAAACCTGGTTATCACAACAATCCTCCGGAAAGGAAACCACATGAACACCGATATCGTCATCATCGGCGCGGGCCCGGCGGGCATATTCACCGCGCTGGAGCTGATCCGCAAGGGCAGTCAGAAGAAGATCACCCTCTGCGAGAAGGGCGCGGCCATCGAAAACCGGCGCTGCCCCAAGGCAAAGACGCAGAAGTGCGTCAACTGCAAGCCATACTGCCACATCACCACCGGTTTTTCCGGGGCGGGGGCGTTCTCCGACGGCAAGCTGTCGCTGTCCTATGAGGTGGGCGGCGACCTGCCCACCCTCATCGGCGAGGACCTGGCGCAGGAGACCATCCACTACGCGGATTCCATCTACCTTGAGTTCGGCGCGGACACCCACATCGAGGGCGTCGGCAACACCGAGGCGGTCAAGGACATCCGCAAGCGCGCCATACAGGCGGGCCTCAAGCTGGTGGACTGCCCCATACGCCACCTGGGCACCGAGAAGGCCCAGACCATCTACTACGGCATCGAGCAGTACCTGCTGGAGCACGGCGTGGAGATGCTGTTCGGCTGCGAGTGCCGCGACCTGATCTTAAAGGACGGTGCGTGCCTCGGCGTTCGGGTGGTTGTGGATGGTGAGGAGCGCGAGATTTTGGCCGAGCGCACGGTGGTGGCCACCGGCCGCCGCGGCGCAGACTGGCTGGAGGGCCTGTGCGCCGAGCACGGCATCGCCCATTCCCCGGGCACGGTGGACATCGGCGTGCGGGTGGAGTGCCGCAACGAGATCATGGAGAAGGTCAATGAGGTGCTCTATGAGTCCAAGCTCATCGGCTATCCCAAGCCCTTCAAGAACAAGGTGCGCACCTTCTGCCAGAATCCCGGCGGGTTCGTGAGTCAGGAGAACTACGACAACAACCTGGCGGTGGTCAACGGCCACTCCTACAAGGAGAAGAAGTCCCCGAACACCAACCTGTCCATACTGTGCAGCCACAATTTCTCCGTGCCCTTCAATCAGCCCATCGCCTACGCCCAGAAGGTGGGCGAGCTGACCAACATGCTGGGCGCGGGACACATACTGGTGCAGCGCTTCGGCGACATACTGGACGGCAAGCGCACCTGGCAGAAGGAGCTCAATCAGTCCAACGTCAAACCCACGCTGCCGGACGCCGTGGCGGGGGACATCACCGCCGCCATGCCCTACCGGGCAATGATCAACATCATCAACTTCATCCACGCCATGGACCACGTAGTGCCGGGCTTCGCGTCCTACGAGACGCTGCTGTACTCCCCGGAGCTCAAGTTCTACTCCAACCGCGTGAAGATGGATGAACACTTCAACACCTCCATCCGGGGCCTGCACTGCCTTGGAGACTCCAGCGGCTGGACCCGCGGGCTGATGATGGCCAGCGTGATGGGCGTGCTGATGGGCCGGGAGATCGCCGCGGAATCATGACGATTCGCACACCCCCGTAGGGACGCCCCTTGGGGCGTCCGCAACGAGATATATGACAAGGAGTGCTGACAGATGAACGACTACAACGAGATTGGCGCGAGGCTGAGGGAGCTTCGCGAGGTCAGCGACTACACCATCGAGGAGCTGGCGGCGGAGCTTCGGCTGACCCCGGAGGTGTACGCCTCCTACGAGCAGAACGGCAAGGACGTGCCCATCAGCGTGATCTACGAAATCGCCAACAAGTTCAAGGTGGACTTCACCGAGATCGTCACCGGGCAGAGCGCCAAGCTGGAGACCTACCACCTGATCCGGCGCGGCGGCGGCAAGATCGTCAACCGCAACCCGGAGTATCACTTCGAGGACCTGGCCTTCCGCTACGCCAACAAGGTCATGCAGCCCCTGCTGGTGACCCTGGAGCCCACCGAGGCCGTGGCGAAGCTGATCACCCACAGCGGCCAGGAGTTCAACATGGTGCTGGAGGGCACGGTGATCGTCACCCTGGGCGACAAGGAGTTCGTGATGAACCCCGGCGACACCATCTACTTCAATCCCACCATTCCCCACGGCCAGCGCTGCGGCGGGGACGTCAAGGCGCGCTTTCTGACGGTGATCGCCGAGTAAGGGGGGAGACTGCATGAATTACCTGCTGAATAAATTCCTGCCTCAGATCGAGTTTGACAGCTACGAGGCATTCAGGGAGAAGTTCACCATCAACGTGCCGGAGGACTTCAACTTCGGCTACGACGTGGTGGACGCCTGGGCCAAGGAGGAGCCCGACAAGCGGGCGCTTCTGTGGGTCAGCGAGGAGGGGGAGGAGAAGACCTTCACCTTCACCGACATCATGAAGCTGTCCAACCGCGTGGCCAACTTCCTGCGGGGCCTGGGGCTCAAAAAGGGCGACGTGGTGATGATGATACTGCGCCGCCGCTGGGAGTACTGGGTGTGCGCCACGGCGCTGCACAAGCTGGGCGTCATACTGATCCCCGCCACGCTGCAGCTGACTAAGAAGGACATCGTGTACCGCGGCAACGCCGCCGGGGTGAAGGCCGTGATCTGCGTGGACGACCCGTTCGTGGTGCAGCAGATGGAGCTGTCCGCGCCGGAGATACCGTCCCTTGAGAACAGGATACTGGTCGGCGCGCCCCGGGAGGGCTGGCTCGACCTGCACGCGGAGATGGACCGATGCCCCGAGACCTTCGAGCGCCCGACGGGCGATCAGGCCACCCGCTGGAACGATGTGATGCTGGTGTACTTCACCAGCGGCACCACCGGCATGCCCAAGCTGGTGCAGCACAACTTCGCCTACCCGCTGGGGCACATCGTCACCGCCAAATACTGGCAGCACGTGGAGGAGAACAAACTCCACATGAGCGTGTCGGACTCCGGCTGGGCCAAGTTCGGCTGGGGCAAGATCTACGGCCAGTGGATCTGCGGCGCGACCATATTCTGCTACGACATGGTGGGCCGCTTCAACCCCGCCAACCTGTTAAAAAAGGTGCAGGACTACCGGGTGACCACCTTCTGCGTGCCGCCGACGATGTACCGCTTCATGCTCCAGGAGGATCTAAGCCAGTTCGACCTGTCCAGCCTGCACCACTGCGCCACCGCCGGCGAGCCGCTGAACCCCGAGGTGGTCAAGCAGTGGAAGGAGAAGGTGGGACACCAGATCTACGAGGGCTTCGGCCAGTCCGAGGGCCCGGTGCTGATCGCCAACTTCGGCAGCGAGTGGTTTGAGCCCATCCAGGGCTCCACCGGTAAGCCGAACCCGCTGTTCGACATACAGCTTCTCGACAACGACGACAACGTCTGCGAGGACGGCGACGAGGGCTCCCTCACCATCATGGACGTGAAGCACCATCCGCCCGTGGGCCTGTTCACCGGCTACTACAAGAATCCCGAGATGACCGAGGAGAAGCTGGGCGGCATCGGCTACAACACCGGCGACGTGCTCTGGCGTGACAGCGAGGGCTACTACCGCTTCGTGGGCCGCAACGACGACGTGATCAAGTGCTCCGGCTACCGCATCGGGCCCTTCGAGGTGGAGTCCGCACTGATCGCCCACGACGCCGTGGTGGAGTGCGCCATCACCGGCGCGCCCGACCCCATCCGCGGGCAGATCGTCAAGGCCACCGTGGTGCTGGCCAAGGGCTACACCCCCTCCGAGGCGCTGACCAAGGAGCTCCAGAACCACGTCAAGAAGCTCACCGCGCCCTATAAGTACCCCCGCGTGATCGAGTACGTGGACGAGCTGCCCAAGACCGTCGGCGGCAAGATCAAGCGCGCCATGATCCGCAAGCAGGACGAGGATGCGTTCGATGCGACGGCGCAGCAGCGCTGATAAACGGAAATTTGCGAAACAAATTCCCGTTGGAGGGAACAGGGAACAGGGAACAGGGAACAGGGAACAGGGAACAGGGAACAGGAATAGCCGGTTCCTCCGTAGGGGCGGCGATGCGCCGCCCGCCCAAAAGCCTTCCCCTTCAGGGGAAGGTGGCTGGCCGCAGGCCAGACGAAAGAGGTCGTCACCCCCCGTAGGGCCGGCGATGCGCCGCCCGCCCAAAGCCTTCCCCTTGAGGGGAAGGTGGACCGCCGTAGGCGGGACGGATGAGGTGCCTATCCTACAACATAACGTGAAGAACCAAAGCACCCCGTCCGTTTCCGGACGGGGTGCTTTGGTTAAGCGCCATTACTTGGTGGCAGCTTCTACCTTGATGATCTCCTGGCCATCATAATAGCCGCAGAACCGGCAGACGCGGTGGCTCAGCTTCATCTTCGCGCAACGGGGGCACTTGACGATGCCCGGCGCGGACAGCTTCCAATGCGCGCTGCGACGGGAATCCCGCCTTGCCTTGGAGACTTTTCCCTTCGGAGTGGCCATAGTTACACCTCCTCATCCTTTAGCACAATACTTTTTAATGCCGAAAAGGGGTTCATAACCTCGGCTCCCTCCTGGCATGTGCAGGTACCCTTGTTCAGGTTGATGCCGCAGACGGGACACAGTCCCCTGCAATCCTCGCCGCACAGGCTGCGCATGGGCAGCTCCAGCAGCAGGGCATCCCTGACGGCGTCCGTCAGCTCGATGGTCGAGGCTTCAAAGCTGTACAGATCCGGATCTTCGGGGTCGGGCTGCCGGTCATACACGGCGTCCACCGTCGCGCGCACAGCGACGCAAATCGGCTCCAGACACCGCGAGCAGCGGGTTTCCGCCCGGGCGCTGACCTCGGCCTTCACGCTGATGCGGTTGTCCCCCGGGCAGAGGTACTCGCCCTCGACCCTGACGTCCACGAAGTGGACGGGATCGCTCAAAACCTCCATCGGCGCGATCTCGATTTCCGCTTCAAACGGAAAGACCTGACCGGGATTCTTGAGCGCCCTGGAAACATCCAACACCGGAAATTCCCCCTAACCCGAACTATTATATACGCTTACGGCGCATTTGGCAAGTTATTTTTTTATTTCTTCGCAGACAACTCCAGCGTGTCGCGGGCGATGGCCAGCTCCTCGTTGGTGGGGATGACCCAGACCTGCACCTTGCTGTCGTCGGCGGAGATCTTCGCCTCCTCGCCGCGCACCTTGTTGCGCTCGGCGTCCAGCTTGATGCCGAAGCACTCCAGGCCCTCGAGAGCGCGGGCGCGGCCGGCCACGTCGTTTTCACCGATGCCGGCGGTGAAGATGATGGCGTCCACGCCGCCCATGGCTGCGATGAAGGAGCCGATGTACTTGCGCAGCACATAGCCCCACATGTCGATGGCGAGGATGGCGTTGGGCTCGCCGGCGTCATAGCGGGCGCAGACGTTGCGCATGTCGGAGTCGCCCGCCAGGCCCAGCAGGCCGGACTTTTTGTTCATCATGGTCAGCACTTCGGTGGGGGTCATGTTCTTGCGGTTGCAGATGAACTCCACCACGGCGGGGTCCAGCGTGCCGCAGCGGGTGCCCATCACCAGGCCGTCCAGAGGCGTGATGCCCATGGTGGTGTCCACGCACTTGCCGTCCACGCAGGCGGACAGGGAGGAGCCGTTGCCCAGGTGGCAGATGATGATCTTATTGCCCTTGGGCAGCTTCAGAAGCTCCTGAGCGCGCGCCGCGATGTAGCGGTGGGAGGTGCCGTGGAAGCCGTACTTGCGGATGTGCAGGTCGGTGTAGTACTCGTTGGGGATGGCGTAGCGGAACGCCTTGGGGGGCATGGTCTGATGGAAGGCGGTGTCGAACACGGCCACCTGCGGCACGTCCGGCAGCACCTCCTGGCAGGCGCGGATGCCCATCAGGTTGGCGGGGTTGTGCAGCGGGCCCAGCGGGATGTTCTCCTCGATTGCGGCGATGCAGGCGTCGTCGATCAGGCAGGAGGCGGTGAACTTCTCGCCGCCGTGCAGCACGCGGTGGCCCACCGCGCCGATCTCCTTCAGGTCGGAGATCACGCCGGTGCCGGTCAGGTGCGGCTTGCCGTCGTCGGCGTCATATTCGGCCGCGGTGCAGTCCTTGCCCACCAGCACGGCCAGCACGATCTCCATGGCCCTGGCGTGGGTGTCGCACTTCTTGAGCTGCTTCTGCTTGATCTTCTTGCCGTCCCACTCGTAGGTCAGGTCGGTGGTGGGGTCTACGGTGCCGATGCGCTCGACAAGGCCCTTGGCGATCACGGACTCGTTGTCCATGTCGATGAGCTGGAACTTCAGGGAGGAGGAACCGGCGTTGATAACGAGGATTTTCATAGTATACTCTCCTTCTTACTGTGCCTGGCAGGCGGTGATGGCGACGGTCGCGACGATGTCCTCGGCGGAGCAGCCGCGGGACAGGTCGTTGCAGGGCTTGGCGATGCCCTGGAGGATGGGGCCGTAGGCCTCGGCGCCCGCGAGGCGCTGAACCAGCTTGTAGCCGATGTTGCCGGCGTCGAGATCGGGGAACACGAGGGTGTTGGCGTGGCCGGCCACGGGGCTGCCTGGGGCCTTCAGCTGGCCGACCTTCTCAACCAGCGCGGCGTCGAGCTGCAGCTCGCCGTCCAGCATCAGGTCGGGGGCCATCTCCTTGGCGATGCGGGTGGCTTCCTGCACCTTGGTCACGTTGTCGTGCTTGGCGGATCCCTTGGTGGAGAAGCTCAGCATGGCCACGCGGGGCTCCATGCCGGCCAGGGAGCGGGCGGAATCCGCCGCGCCCAGGGCGATGTTGGCGAGCTGCTCGGCGTCGGGATCGATGTTCACGCCGCAGTCGGAGAAGATCATCACGCCGTTGTCGCCGTAGGCCTTGTTGGGGCACTCCATCAGGAAGCAGGAGGACACGGTCTTGATGCCGGGCTTGGACTTGATGATCTGCAGCGCGGGGCGCAGCATGTCGCCGGTGGAGTGGATCGCGCCGGACACCAGGCCGTCGGCGTCGCCCATCTTGACCATCATGATGCCGTAGTACATGGGGTCCTTCACCATCGCGGCGGCCTTCTCCTCGGTCACGCCCTTGGCCTTGCGCAGCTCGTAGAGCTGGGCCGCGTATGCGCCGGCCTTGTCGCTGGCAGCGGGATCGATGATGTCGATGCCGGTCAGGTCGGCGCCCGCGGCGACTTCCTTCACCTTGTCGGGATTGCCCAGCAGGGTCAGCTTCGCCAGGCCCTGGTCGCGGACCATCACGGCCGCCTGCACGTTGCGGATCTCCTCGCCCTCGGGCAGCACGATGTGCTTCACGTCAGCCTTTGCCTTCGCCTTGATCTTATCGATAATTGCCATGGTCTTTCCCTCCGTTTTATTTGCGCATCACACGCAATTTTATTTCATCATTTCATATTATACGATATTTTGTCGTATTTGAAAAGGGATATATGTTAAGTTTTGTAATTGTTACGCCTTGTGACAGGTCCTCTCCGAAGGGCTCTATTATAAAATGACCGCCTGCCGGAGCAGACGGTCTCATTTGTAACGGCGGGCCCGGCGGGTGTGCCTGTCCCCGCATCTCTTTTATGCCTGACGGCGCGTAGAAGCACTGAATCTCTACCTCGGGCCCGATTTCATTATATCACAAATGCGGTGCTTTGTAAACCGCCTTTACCTTCCGCATCAGCCGACGCAGCCGCTTTGCGCTCATCGGATACAGCGTGATCACCGAGCTGAACAGACCCGCCGGATGATCCTCGAGGGCGAGCCTGACGACGACGTTCAGGTTGGTCTTGCCCGATTCCCGGATAAATACCGCCGTGTTGACGTTTTTTCGGTCGTCGAACACATAATCCGGCTGTTCGATCGTCGCCGTGATCTCATCCCGGAACACCTCGTAAACGCCGGGGTGCCTTTCGTTGATGTGTGCGATGCGCTCCTCGGAGAGCACGACCGATCTGCAAATACCGCCGCCCCAGGCGGCTATGACCGATTCGTTTTGAATGGTGGCAATTATCCTCACGTCATCACCGGCTGCTTTTTTCGTTTAAACCATTATACCAGCAATTACGGCGGCTGACAATAAGCATGAGCAATACAAACCGCCAAAAACAAAATGTATTTAACGCAAACTGCCTATGAAGGCCATGTGATTTTGACTATAATATGACGCAGTCAGGAACCTTTAATCGCGATCCCGTGAGGTCGGCAAGGCGCTTGAAACTTCATCATGCTTTCACACGTCTCCGTCCTCGGGCGGGGACGTTTTTCATGGAGCACGAGAGATGACGACAAAGACCCAGCTTATGGACGCGGCGCAGCTGCACCGCTGCGTGACGCGCATCGCCCACGAGATCATCGAGCGCAACAAGGGCGTGGAGGACGTGGTGCTGGTGGGCGTGCGGCGACGGGGCGAGCCCATCGCCCGGATGCTCCAGCAGCTGCTCCAGCGCTTCGAGGGCGTGCGGGTGCCGGTGGGCACGGTGGACATCACCTTCTACCGCGACGACATGACCCATAAGACCCTGGACCCCATGCTGAACCGCACCGAGATCCCCTTTCCCGTCGCGGAGAAGACCGTGGTGCTGGTGGACGACGTGCTCTACACCGGGCGCACCGCCCGGGCAGCCATGGACGCGCTGATGGACGTGGGCCGGGCGCGGCGCATACAGCTTGCGGTGCTGATCGACCGGGGCCATCGGGAGCTTCCGATCCGGGCAGACTTCGTGGGCAAGAATGTGCCCACGGCCGTGACGGAGTTCGTGCGCGTGGCGTTGCCGGAGTATGACGGCGACACCGGCGTGTGGCTGTGTGACAAATAAGCTGATTCCGGACCTTTTGAGGGGGCCGAAATCATAGATGGGCGGGCGACCGTCCGAACCGATGAAGGGTGGTTGAAATACTATGACTGAAAACGGGATCCGCGACGCGCGGGCACTGGGCGCGCCGAAGATGGTGCTGCTGGGCTTCCAGCACATGTTCGCGATGTTCGGCGCCACGGTTCTGGTGCCGGTGCTGACGGGCCTGCCGGTGGCGACCACGCTGCTGTTCGCCGGGTTGGGCACGCTGCTGTTCCACTTCCTGACCAAGGGCGACGTGCCCGCGTTCCTGGGCAGCTCGTTTGCGTTCCTGGGCGGCTACGCCAGCGTGGCGGCGCTGTTCAGCAACACCGAGGCGATCAACTGGATTCCCTACGCTGGTGTGGGCGTGGCCTGCGCGGGCATCATGTACGCCATACTCTCGGCGCTGTTCAAGTCCTTCGGCGCGGCGCGGGTCATGCGGTTCTTCCCGCCCATCGTCACCGGCCCGGTCATCATCTGCATCGGCCTGTGCCTGGCGAACTCCGCCATCAACAACTGCGTCACCAACTGGTGGATCGCCATACTGGCCATCGTGATCGTGGTGGTGTGCAACATCTGGGGCAAGGGCATGATCAAGATCATCCCCATACTGCTGGGCGTGCTGGGCAGCTACATCGTGGCCGCCATCTTCGGCCAGGTGGACTTCTCCGGCGTGGCCACCGCCAAGTGGATCGGCTTCCCGATCGACTTCAACAACACCGTGTTCAGCCTGTTCAAGGGCTGTGACGGCGGCAAGCTGGTGAGCGCCATCGTCATCATGGTGCCCATCGCCATCGCCACCATGATCGAGCACATCGGGGACGTGTGCGCCATCTCCTCCACCGTGGGCAAGAACTTCGTGGCGAACCCCGGCCTGCACCGCACCCTGCTGGGCGACGGCATGGCCACCGCGCTGGCGGCACTGTTCGGCGCGCCGGCCAACACCACCTACGGCGAGAACACCGGCGTGCTGGCGCTGACCAAGGTGTACGACCCCGCCGTCATCCGCATTGCCGCCGTGCTGGCGATGCTGTTCTCCTTCTGCCCCAAGTTCGCGGCGCTGGTGTCCGCCATGCCCGCGGCCACCATCGGCGGCGTCAGCCTGATACTGTACGGCATGATCTCCGCCGTCGGCGTGCGCAATGTGGTTGAGAACCAGGTGGACTTCACCAACAGCCGCAACATCATCATCGCCGCGCTGATCCTGGGCCTGAGCCTCGGCATCAACTTCTCCGCCGCCGGCGCCATCGCCCTGGGCCCCGTCAGCCTGTCCGGCCTGGCCGTGGGCGCGCTGGTGGGCATACTGCTCAACGCCATACTGCCCGGCAATGACTACGAGTTCGGCAAGGACTTGCTGGGCGATACCTCCGTCAACTTCCAGCAGGGCGTCGATCGTCCCACTGCGAAGGGGAAGAAGAGGAAGTGAGGGAGTAGGGAGCAGGGAGTAGGGAGTAGGGAGTAGGGGTTACGACCTCTTCCGTCTTAATGCCTGCGGCATTAATCCACCTTCCCCTGAGAGGGGAAGGCTTTTGGGGGCGTGACCTTTGCCTTCCCCTTCAGGGGAAGGTGGATTGCGCGAAGCGCAAGACGGAAGAGGTCGTCCCCCCATTTGCGGCGGACGCGGCAGCAGCTATTCCTGTTCCCTGTTCCCTGTCCCCTCCCCAAACAAATACCCCCGCCCGATTGCTCGGGCGGGGGTATTTTACGTCGGTTCGGATTACAGCTGCGGGCCGGCGGCGACGAGGGCCTTGCCGGCTTCGTTGGACTCGTACTTGACGAAGTTCTTGATGAAGCGGCCGGCGAGATCGCGGGCCTTGGCGTCCCACTCGGTGGGGTCCTTGTAGGTGTCGCGGGGATCGAGGATGCCGCTGTCAACGCCCTCGAGCTCGGTGGGCACTTCGAAGTTGAAGTACGGGATCTTCTTGGTGGGCGCCTTGAGGATCGCGCCGCCCAGGATGGCGTCGATGATGCCGCGGGTATCCTTGATGGAGATGCGCTTGCCGGTGCCGTTCCAGCCGGTGTTGACCAGGTAGGCTTTCGCGCCGGACATCTCCATGCGCTTCACGAGCTCCTCGCCGTACTTGGTGGGATGCAGCTCCAGGAAGGCCTGGCCGAAGCAGGCGGAGAAGGTGGGGGTGGGCTCGGTGATGCCGCGCTCGGTGCCGGCCAGCTTGGCGGTGAAGCCGGACAGGAAGTAGTACTTGGTCTGCTCAGGGGTCAGGATGCTGACCGGGGGCAGCACGCCGAAGGCGTCCGCGGACAGGAAGATGACGTTCTGCGCGGCGGGGCCGGAGGAGATGGGCCGCACGTTCTTGACGATCTTCTCGATGTGCTCGATCGGATAGCTGACGCGGGTGTTCTCGGTGACGGACTTGTCGGCGAAGTCGATCTTGCCGTCCTTGTCCACGGTCACGTTCTCCAGCAGGGCGTTGCGCTTGATGGCGTTGTAGATGTCGGGCTCGGACTCCTTGTCCAGGTTGATGACCTTCGCGTAGCAGCCACCCTCGAAGTTGAACACGCCGTTGTCGTCCCAGCCGTGCTCGTCGTCGCCGATCAGCAATCTCTTGGGGTCGGTGGACAGGGTGGTCTTGCCGGTGCCGGAGAGGCCGAAGAAGATGGCGGTGTTCTCGCCGTTCATGTCGGTGTTGGCGGAGCAGTGCATGGCGGCAATGCCCTTGAGCGGCAGGTAGTAGTTCATCATGGAGAACATGCCCTTCTTCATCTCGCCGCCGTACCAGGTGTTGATGATGCACTGTTCGCGGCTGGTGACGTTGAAGGCCACCACGGTGTCGGACCTGAGGCCCAGTTCCTTGTAGTTTTCGCACTTGGCCTTGGAGGCGACGTAGGACACGAAGTCGGGCTTGAAGTTTTCAAGCTCCTCGGCGGTGGGCTTGATGAACATGTTCATCACGAAGTGGGCCTGCCAGGCGACCTCCATCACGAAGCGGATGGCCATGCGGGTGTCCTTGTTCGCGCCGCAGAACACGTCGCAGACGTAGAGCTTCTTGCCGGACAACTCGTCCTTGGCCAGCTTCTTGATCTCCTTCCAGACCTCCTCGGTCATCGGATGGTTGTCGTTCGGATAGCCCTCGGTGGTCCACCACACGGTGTCCTTGGAGTTCTCGTCCATGACGATGTACTTGTCCTTGGGGGAGCGGCCGGTGTAAATGCCGGTCATCACGTTCACGGCGCCCAGCTCGGTCAGCATGCCCTTGTCATAGCCGGTCAGGCTGGGGTCCATCTCATCCTTGAACAGGGTTTCGTAGGAAGGGTTGTGGATGATCTCGGTCACGCCGGTAATGCCGTATTTGGTCAGATCGATATTCGCCATAGTGCATCAAACCTCTTTCTCCTTGTAGTTTGATATAAGTATAGCACAGCCCCGTAAAGGCGTCAATCATGCTTTTGTTGCGTGCGCATAATCTTAAAATAAGACACAATCGCGCCACGCGGGGCGTATTGATTTATTGTGAAAATTGTGTTATATTATTCACGAAGAGGTGATCAGCATTGGATCAGGAGGAACAGAAGCGCGCGGAGGCCTTTTTGACGCTGTACCGCATGTTTGAGGGCCTGCTGGAGAAGCGCTATGCCGACCGCGTCATGACCACGGGCAGCGTGGTGAAGGAATACCTGAAGGACCCGGACAGCGCGCCGATGCGCACGGAGATCGACCTGTGCCGGGAGATACGCAATATACTGTCGCACAACACCGAGTCCGACGGCGAGGCGGTGGTGGAGCCCTCCGAGGGCGTGCTTAATCGCATGCGGCAGATCATCGAATACGTCAAGCGTCCGGTGATGGCCGTCAACTACGGCACCCCCGCGGACCGGATACTGTTCGCCCATCCCAACGACCTGGCCTTGAACGTCATGCGGCACATGCTGAAGATGGGCTACTCCCACGTGCCCGTGGCGGACAAAAGCGGGCTCATCGGCGTGTTCAGCTCCGGAAGCCTCATGGTGTTCGCGGCGAAGAAGGGGCTAAGCCAGGTCCGGGACGAGCTGCGCGTGGGGGACATGCGCGACGCCATCGACTTCGGCGACGAGCGCAGCGAGCGGTTCATGTTTTTGAGATCGGACGCCACGCTGCTCAACGTGCGGGACGCCTTTGACAAGCGCCGGGAGCGCAACCACCGGCTGGCGGTGGTGTTTCTGACCGACGACGGCACCCGGCACACCCCGGTCCGGGCCATGCTGACGGCCTGGGACGTACTGCGGGACGACATCCCGATGATTGGAGATCAGAATCATGGAAAACAATAGACCGGAGAGACAGATGATCAAGATCGAGCTTCGGCCCGTCAATATGAATTACAGCCTGGCCATGGAGGAGCTTCGGCGGGAGTACAGCAAGATCGTGGGGGTGTACGAGGCCGCGATCCGTGAGATCAACGCCCGGCTCCAGACCCTGGATTCCGAGTTCTCGATCAAGCACCAGCACAACCCCATCCACCACATCGAGACCCGGGTCAAGTCATTGAACAGCATCGTCAAGAAGCTGCACGACACGGGCATCCCCATCTCCATGGACAACGCCAAGAAGAACCTGCACGACATCGCCGGCGTGCGGGTGGTGTGCTGCTACGTGGACGACATCTACCGCATCGCCGACCTGCTGCTCCAGCAGGACGACATATCGCTGATCCTCGAGAAGAATTACATCAAGAATCCCAAGCCCAACGGCTACCGAAGCCTCCACATCGTGGTGGACGTGCCGGTGTACATGTCCCAGGGCAAGCTGTTCATCCCCGTGGAGATCCAGATCCGCACTGTCGCCATGGACTTCTGGGCCACCCTCGAGCACGGCATACGCTATAAGGCCACCGACGAGGTGTCGCAGGGCATTGTCGATCAGCTCCGCGCCTGCGCCGACGTCATCACCGAGACCGATTACAAGATGCAGGAGATCTTCCGCGCCCTCCAGATGGTGCACGACAAGGCCGATATCCCGCCGGAGAAGATCGTCGAGGCGGAGAAGAGGGTTTGATGAGGCAACAGGAATAGCCGTAGGGACGCCATTCATGGCGTCCGCAAATACCGTGACCTCCGCAGGGGTGCCGCGTCGGCGCCCCTGCGCATGTTTTACGATGGCCCCTTTTTTCGACGTTTTAACGCAATCAATGTTCAAGCGGGATTGACAGGTTTATTCCCGGAATACTACAATATAGGCTATGATATTGTGCATTCGGGGAGCGTTTGAAATGTCCAGGCCGATCTGACGAATCCGGGCGTGATACGGGATACCCAGCAAATCATTGGAGGAAGGCATCATGGAACATCCTGAGTTGAAAACAGAGGTGGCGCGGCGGCGCACCTTTGCCATCATATCCCACCCGGACGCCGGCAAGACCACGCTGACGGAGAAGCTGCTCTTGTACGGCGGGGCGATTCGCCAGGCGGGGTCCGTCAAGGCCCGCAAGGCCGCGCGGCACGCCACCTCGGACTGGATGGAGATCGAGAAGCAGCGCGGCATCTCGGTCACCTCGTCGGCGATGCAGTTCGACTACAATGGCTTCCGTATAAACATCCTCGACACCCCCGGTCACCAGGACTTCTCCGAGGACACCTACCGCACGCTGGTGGCCGCCGACAGCGCGGTCATGCTCATCGACAACGCCAAGGGCGTCGAGGAGCAGACCATCAAGCTGTTCAAGGTCTGCCGCCTGCGCTCGATACCGATCTTCACGTTTATCAACAAGATGGACCGCACCGGCCGCGACCCCTTCGAGCTGATGGAGGATATCGAGTCGGTGCTGGGCATACGCTCCTGCCCCGTGAACTGGCCCATCGGCATCCACGGGGACTTCAAGGGCCTGTATCACCGGGACACCCGACTGATCGAGCTCTACTCCGGCGGCGATCACGGGCAGGGACAGGTCAACGTGGAGACCGTCTCCATCGACGACCCCGGCTGCCCTCAGAAGATCGGCCAGGGCTACTACGACAAGCTGGTCGAGGACATCGAGCTATTGGACGTGGCGGGGGATGCGTTCGACATGGACAAGATCCTCTCCGGCCAGCTCACGCCCATGTTCTTCGGCTCCGCCACCAACAACTTCGGCGTCGAGCCGTTCCTGAACCGCTTTCTGACCTACACCAAGTCCCCGACGCCCCGCGTGGCGGAGGGGGTCGGGCCCGTCGCCCCGGACGACGACAAGTTCACCGGCTTCATCTTCAAGATCCAGGCCAACATGAACCCCGCCCACCGGGATCGCCTGGCCTTCATGCGGGTGTGCTCCGGTGTGTTTGAAAAGGGCATGACCGTGTGGCACTCCTCCAGCAATTCGAGGGTCAAGCTGGCCCAGCCACAGACCTTCATGGCCCAGGAGCACGAGAGCGTGGAGACCGCCTACCCCGGCGACATTATCGGTCTGTTCGACCCCGGCATCTTCCGGCTGGGCGACACCCTCTGCACCGGCAGCCCCGTCAGGTATTCCGGCATACCGCTGTTCGCGCCGGAGTTCTTCTGCCGCGTCAGCCCCGAGGACTCCATGAAGCGCAAGCAGTTTCTGAAGGGCGTCAACCAGCTTTCACAGGAGGGCGCGATACAGACCTTCAAGCGGCCCAACATCGGGCGCGAAGAGATGATTGCCGGCGTCGTGGGCGTTTTGCAGATGGACGTGCTGGAGTACCGATTGAAGAGCGAGTACGGCGTCAACATCACCCGCGAAAACCTGCCCTTCCGCTTCGTGCGCTGGGTCGTGGAGACCCCGAAGCCGCTGGAAAAGCTGCGGCTCACCTCCACCACCGCCATCGCCGAGGACCGCGTGGGGCGGCCCGTGCTGATGTTTGAAAACGAGTGGTCCATCCGCCTCGCCGGGGAGAACAACGAGGGCCTGGTGCTCGCGGAGACCGCCGACAGAATGACGGCGGATGAGATGGACTGAAGCTTCAACGCAACCATCCATCAAGAACGGAGATTTGTTGAATTGAGAATTGAATAATTGAGAATTGAGAATTGTTGAATGCTGGAAGTTCACCGTAGGGACGCCATTATTGGCGTCCGCGTAACCCGTTTCGCCCTGAACGGACGCCAAGTATGGCGTCCCTACGGGTTTGTCGAGCGGCAGCCGGTAGCTTTAATTCTCAATTTTCCATTCTCAATTCTCAATTTGTCCGTAGCACGACAACTTCCAATTTGTCAAACCTAGAGTGTGTTTCTAAATGCCGGGAGATGCAGTTTCGAGCGGATTTGGCTGCATTTCAAGGCGATTTTCCGCAGACTTAGTGGGGCAATAGCAGTCGC
>CACXBB010000002.1 GCA_902765735.1 uncultured Eubacteriales bacterium
GGCGTTCTTCACGCTGTTCGGCCACGGCATCGCCGTGGGCCTGGGCGAGGCGCTGGACACCAACCCCGGCTCGATCAAGGTGATGCAGGGCCGCAACGAGCAGGGCATGTGCCACTGCGCCATCGCCTACGCCAAGCAGTCGGACCGCAAGAAGATCATCCCCTGCGCATCGTCCATCGGCCCCGGCGCGGCGAACATGGTCACCGCCTGCGGCACCGCGACGGTGAACAACCTGCCGCTGTTGGTGTTCCCGTCCGACAGCTTCGCCTCCCGCCAGCCTGACCCGGTCTTACAGCAGATCGAGCAGCCTTCTTCGCTGGCGACCACCACCAACGACGCCTTCAAGCCCGTGACCAAATACTGGGACCGCATCCAGCGGCCTGAGCAGATCATGTCGGCGCTGATCAACGCCATGCGCGTGCTGACCGACCCCGCGGAGTGCGGCGCGGTGTGCATCTCCCTGCCGCAGGACGTGGAGGGCGAGGCGTTCGACTACCCCGTGTCCTTCTTCAACAAGCGCGTGCACCGCATCACCCGGCCCGTGGCCGTCAAGGAGGAGATTGAGGACGTGGCCGAGGTCATCAAGGCGTCCAAGAAGCCCATCGTGATCGTGGGCGGCGGCGTGCGCTACTCCGAGGCGGGGGAGGCCGTGGAGCGGTTCTGCGAGGCCTTCAACATCCCCTTCGGCGAGACCCAGGGCGGAAAAAGCGCCTGCAAGTCCGGCCATCCGTACTGCCTGGGCGGCATCGGCGTGACGGGCACCTCCGCCTCCAACAAGATCGCCCATGAGGCCGACTGCGTGATCGGCATCGGCACCCGCATGACCGACTTCACCACCGGCTCCAAGTGGCTGTTCCGCAACGAGGAGGTCAAGTACGCCTCCATCAACGTCTCCCGCTTCCACGCCTACAAGTTCGATGCCGTGAAGGCCGTGGGCGACGCCCGCGAGACCGTCAAGGCGCTGACTGAGATCCTCAAAAAGGCCGGCTACCGCGCGTCCTACGACGGCGAGATCGAGTCGGCGAAAAAGGAGTGGGACGACGAGCTCAAACGGTTGGGCAGCTTGGTCTGCGACGGCGAGGACTTCGAGCCCACCATCAAGGCCCGCGACCCGCGCACCATCCCCGAGTTCTACAAGATGTACGGCACCAGCCTCACGCAGTCCGCGGTGCTGGCGACGCTTCGCGAGGTCATGGGCCCCGAGGACATCATCGTCTGCGCCGGCGGCTCCCTGCCCAGCGATTTGCAGCGCGTGTGGAAGACCGACAAGCGCGGCGGCTATCATGTGGAGTACGGCTACTCCTGCATGGGCTACGAGATCGGCGCGTCGATGGGCGTGAAGATGGCGGACCCCGGCTGCGAGGAGTACACGGTAGTCGGCGACTCCGGCTTCCAGATGCTGTCCTCTGAATTGGGCACCATCATGCAGGAGCGCGTCAAGACCAACATACTCGTGTTCGACAACTGCGGCTTCGGCTGCATCAACAACCTGGAAATGACCCACGGCATCGGCAGTCTCGCCACCGAGTTCCGCTACACCGACGGCAAGAAGCCCACGGGCGACCTGATCCGCACCAACTACGCGCTGATCGGCGAGGCGTTCGGCATGAAGAGCTACACCTGCAAGTCGGTCGAAGAATTGCGCGCGGCGCTGGAGGACTCCAAGAAGCAGACCGTGGCGTGCCTGTTCGATTTGAAGGTGCTTCCGAAGACCATGACCGATGGCTACGGCGCGTGGTGGAACGTGGGCATCGCCGTGACCTCCGAGAAGGAGAGCGTGCGCGAGGCCTGCCGCGAGGTCATGGAGCACCGCGCCCAAGCAAGGAAATACTGATCCGCCCCCAAAAGCCTTCCCCGTGAGGGGAAGGCGGCAGCCCGAAGGGCTGACGGATGAGGTGAACCAGAACCAAGGATTGCTGCAACAACTACACGTTAGGAGGAAAAAACCTTGGACAATCTTGAGAAGCTCGAGCTCAGGCGCTTTGCGGCACAGATCCGCCTCGCGCTGCTCGAAGAGATAAAGGCCCGCGGGTTCGGCCACATCGGCGGCTCGCTGTCCATCTGCGACCTGCTTGCGGTGCTCTACGGCAAGGTGATGCGCTACAAGCCCGACGACCCCAAGTGGCCGGACCGCGACAAGCTGGTCAGCTCCAAGGGCCACGCGGGCCCGGCGGTGTACGCCACGCTGGCTTTAAAGGGCTTCTTCCCGATGGAGGAGTTGAAGACCCTCAACCGCCCCGGCACCAACCTGCCCAGCCACTGCGACAAGAACAAGACCCCCGGCATCGACTGCACCACCGGCTCGCTGGGCCAGGGCACGTCCCAGGCCGTGGGCATGGCGCTGGGCGACAAATTGAAGGGCCGCGACAGCCGCACCTTCCTGATCGTCGGCGACGGCGAGCTGGACGAGGGCCAGTGCTGGGAGGCGGCGATGTTCACCGCGGGCAAGAAGATCACGAATCTCACCTGGATCGTGGACGACAACAAGCGCCAGCTCGACGGCTACACCGACGACATACTGCCGCTTTTCGACCTCCGGGCGAAGTTCGAGGTCTTCGGCTTCGAGGCCGTCCGCGTGAAGGGCAACGACGTGGAGGCGCTCTATGACGCGCTGACGAAGGTCCCCGGCGACAGGCCCATCGCCATCATCATGGACAACGTGAAGGGCAGCGGCGTCAAGGGCATCGAGGAGACCCCGGCCAACCACTCCATGACCCTGCCCGCCGAGACCTGGGATACCTACATCGAAGCCGTCAAGGCGGACCTTGCGGTGCTGGAAAAGGAGGTGGGCTGACATGAAGACCATCTATAACGGCGAAGCGGACAGCCGCACCTTCAAGGAAATGCTGGGCACCATGATCCCGAAAATGCTGGATGACGACCCGAACCTCATCTACCTCGACGCCGACCTGATGAGCTGCATCGGCACGGCGAAGTACGCCAAGGCCCACCCGGACCGCGCCGTCAACTGCGGCATCGCGGAGGGCAACATGGTGGGCATCGCCGCGGGCCTGTCGGCGGTGGGCTTCAACCCCATCTGCCACACCTTCGGACCCTTCGCCTCCCGGCGCTGCTACGACCAGGTGTTCCTGTCCGGCGGCTACGCCCACAACAGCATGACCATGATCGGCACCGACCCCGGCGTGTGCGCGGCCATGAACGGCGGCACCCACATGCCCTTTGAGGACGTGGCGCTGTATCGGGCCATCCCCGGCGCGATCGTCGTCGATCCCGCCGACACCGTGCAGTTTGAGAAGGTGTTCCCCAAGCTGGTGGCGATGGAGGGCATCAAGTACCTGCGCGTCAACCGCAAGGCCAACGACCGCATCTACGATGCCGACGCCGATTTCGATATCGGCAGGGGCGTGGTGCTTCGCGAGGGCACGGACATCACGCTGATCACCGCGGGCTTCATGGTGGGCCGCACCTTGAAGGCGGCGGCGGAGCTGGCCGAGAAGGGCATCGAGGCCACGGTGATCGACATGTTCACCCTGAAACCGCTTGACGAGGCGCTGGTGATCGAGTACGCGAAGAAGACCGGCGCGGTGGTCACCGTCGAGAACCACAACGCCGTGGGCGGCCTGTACAGCGCGGTCGCGGACTGCCTGGCCGCCAACTGCCCCGTGCCCATGGGCCGCGTGGCGGTGGAGGAATCCTTCGGCGCGGTGGGCCCCGCGGACTACCTGGCGGAGTTCTTCGGCTTGACCGTGGCGCACATACTCGCCGAAGCGGAAAAGACGATTGCAAGAAAATAAACACATTGGATTGGAGGAATTTGATATGAGCAAGAAAATTCGCGTTGGCGTCGCCGGTTACGGCACCATCGGACAGCGCCTGGCGGACGGCGTGGCGCTGCAGGGCGACATGGAGCTGGTCGGCATCGCCGATCTGGCCCCGACCCTGTCCATTCGCGCCTTGAAGGAGCGCGACATGATTGGCGCGAACGGCGTCGAGTACAAGCTGTACCTGGTGGACGGCGCGGACAAGACACAGTTCGACGCGCTTGACATCCCGGTGGCCGGCACCTTCGAGGAGCTTTGCAAGTCCGTGGACATCATGCTGGACTCCGCGCCCGGCGGCGTCGGCGCCAAGAACAAGGCCAACTACTACGACAAGTACGGCGTGAAGGCCATCTTCCAGGGCGGCGAGAAGAACAGCGTCGCGGACGTGTTCTTCCACGGCTACGCCAACTATGAGAAGGGCCTCGGCCAGAACTATCTCAAACTTACCTCTTGCAACACCACCGGCCTCATCCGCTCCGTGGACGCGCTGGACCGCGCCATCGGGCTTGAGAAGGTGGCCATCACCATCATCCGCCGTGTGGCCGACCCGGGCGATTATCACCGCGGCCTGACCAACGCGCTCCAGATGGAGAAGGCCCCGACCCACCAGGCCGTGGACCTCATGACCATCATGCCGCACGTGAACGCCACCGGCATACTGGTGCACACCCCCGTGACCCACGGCCACATCATCACCGTGCTGGCGACCGCCAAGGACGGCAAGAAGATCACCAAGGAGATGGCCCTCGAGGTGTTCAACAAGCACCCGCGCATCCGCGTGGTGACCATGGAGGACGGCTTCAAGGGCAACGCCAGCTTCTTCAAGTACGCCCGCGACCTCGGCAACCGCCGTGGCGACATGTACGAGATCGGCCTGTGGGCGGATTCCATCGTGGAGTCGGGCAACGACATCATGTACGCCATCAACATCCCGCAGGAGAGCGTGACCATCGAAGGCACCGCCGAGACCAATAAGTACCTCGGCATCGGCAAGTTCAAGAAGTAACAGGCGCCTGACTCCCTCAGTCAGCCTGCGGCTGACACCTCCCTCTGAGAGGGAGCCAAGTCAACGCGGGGGATACTCGGAGGCCCCCTCTGAGAGGGAGCCTGGGCCGAGGCCTTCCAAAAGGCCCCCTCCCCGAGGGGGCTGTCGCGCGAAGCGTGACTGGGGGAGTACTATTACGCGGGAGGGAAACGATCAAGGGGTTTCCCTCCCATTTTTGGAGGTAATGTGCCATGAGATTCGGCATTTACACGCTGGATGAATTCGACGTGAAGGGCAAGACCGTGCTGTGCCGGGTGGACATGAACCAGCCGGTGGACCGCGCGACCGACACCTTAAAGAGCATCCAGCGCATCACGGCCTGCGCGCCCACGGTGAAGGAGCTCTCCGACAAGGGCGCGAAGGTGGTGCTGCTGGCCCATCAGGGCAGCGACATCGAGTACAAGAACTTCTACTGCACCCGCCCGCACGCCAAGGTGCTGACGGAGATCCTGGGCCGGGAGGTCAAGTGGATCGAGGACGTCTGCGGCCCCACGGCGCGGGAGGCCATCAAGGCCATGAAGGACGGCGACATCATCCTGCTGGACAACGTGCGCTTCTGCTCCGAGGAACAGACGCTGTTTGAAATGAAGCTGCAGCTCACCCACGAGCAGCAGGCGAAGACGCAGGTCGTCACGAAGCTTGCACCGCTGGCGGACCTCTACGTCTGTGACGCCTTCGCCGCAGCGCACCGCGACCAGCCCACGCTGTGTGGCTTCGAGCAGGTGCTGCCTTCCGCGATGGGGCGTCTGTTCGAGAAGGAATACTGCGTGATCTCCGAGCTTATGGAGAAGCCCGAGCACCCCTGCGTGTTCGTGCTGGGCGGCGCGAAGATCTCCGACGCCTTCATGATGATGGAGACGGTGCTGGGCTCCGGCGCGGCGGACACCGTGCTGACCGGCGGTCTGGTGGGGGAGATCCTGCTCGCCAGCCAGGGGCAGGAGATCGGCAGCGGCACCCTCGGCTTCATCGTGAAGTCCGGCTACGAGGAGTACATCGAGAAGGCCAAGGGCATCTACGCAAAGTACGCGGACAAGATCATACTGCCTGTCGATCTGGCGCAGGTGGTGGACGGCGTGCGCGAGGAGGCGCTGGCCGGGGCGATTCCCGCCGACTTCAACGCCATCGACATCGGCACCGGCACCGCGAACCTGTACCGCGAGTACATCCTCAAAGCCAGGACCGTGTTCGCCAACGGCCCGGTGGGCGTGTTTGAGCAGGCTCCCAGCGAGTACGGCACGAAGGTGCTGTTCGAGTCGATGGCCGAGACCGGGGGCTACACCGTGGTCGGCGGCGGCGACAGCGTGACGGCGGCGAAGAAGTACGGCGTCACCGACAGGCTGGGCTACATCTGCACCGGCGGCGGCGCGCTGATACGCTTCCTGACCGGCGAGGAGTTGCCCGTGGTGAAGGCGCTCCGGCACGCCGCGAAGGCGTTCCCGATGGGGGAATGAGCCTATGAAGATCGATTTTGGCTTCGGCACAGGCGTGCAGAGCGTCGAGGTGCCGGATAAGAACCTGCTGGGCATACTGATGGCCAACGACGTGCCCAAGGGGTTGATGAACGAGGAGGAGGTGCGGCGGGCTCTGGAGAACCCCATCGGCACGCCGAGGCTTAAGGACATCGTAAAGCCCGGCGAGAAGATCGCGATCATCACCTCGGACATCACCCGCCCCTGCCCGACCTACCGCATCATGCCGCCGCTTTTGGACGAGCTCTACTCGGCGGGCTGCCGGCCGGAGGACATTACCCTCGTGTTTGCGCTGGGCAGCCACCGCAGGCACACCCCGGCGGAGATGCTCAAGCTGGCGGGGCAGCGGGCCATCAACGAGATCGAGTGCGTGGACAGCGACCCGGACGACTGCGTGCACATCGGCGTGACCGACTGCGGCACGCCCGTGGACATCACCCGCGTGGTGGCAGAGGCCGACCGGCGCATCTGCCTGGGCAACATCGAATATCACTACTTCGCGGGCTATTCCGGCGGGGCGAAGGCCATCATGCCGGGAAGCTCGACCCCCGCGGCCATACAGGCCAACCACTCCATGATGGTCAGGGACGAATGCTGCGCGGGCAACCTGGACGGCAATCCGCTCAGGCAGGACATCGAGCAGGCCGCGGCCATGACCGGCGTTGACTTCATCGTCAACGTGGTGCTGGACGAGCACAAGCAGATCGTCCGCGCCGTGGCGGGCGACCTGGTCAAGGCCCACCGCGAGGGCTGCAAGTTCCTGGACGGCATGTACATGAAGCCCATCGACGCCCGGGCGGACATCGTGATCGTGTCACAGGGCGGCGCTCCGAAGGACCTGAACCTCTATCAGACCCAGAAGGCGCTGGACAACGCCAAGCACGCCGTCAAAAAGGGCGGGACAATCATCTTAATTGGCTCCTGCAAAGAGGGACTGGGCAGCAAGGTGTTCGAGGAGTGGCTGATGGCCGCGCCCACCGCGCACAGCATGATCGAGCGCATCGGGCGGGAGTTCCAGCTCGGAGGCCACAAGGCTGCTGCCATCGCCATGGTGCTGGAGAACGCCGAGATCTACCTGGTGAGCGACATGGCGGACGACTTCGTCGAGAGCATCTTTTTAAAGCCCGCCCATTCGGCGCAGGAGGCGTTCGATAAAGCCATGGCCCGCCTCGGCCCCGACGCCACCGTGCTGTGCATGCCCTACGGCGGCTCCACGCTGCCACGGGCGAAGGCATAGTGTAATACATTCGGAGGACTGAAACATGAAGCTGGTGACTTATACCCGCCGCGGCGACACCCGTGAGGCGGTGGGCGTATGGACGGATAAAGGCATCGTGCCGGTGAAGGCGCTGGGACTGGCGTTCGAGACCATGAACGACCTGATCCTGCGCGCCACCGAGGCGGACATGGCCATATTGCGCGAAGCGCAGGGCGAGGCGCTGCCGCTGGATAAGGTGACGCTGCTGGCTCCCATCCCGCGCCCCTTGCAGGATGTGGTGTGCCTGGGGCTCAACTACACCGAGCACGCGGAGGAGGCGTTCGGCTACTCGAAGCAGGCGTTTTCCGCCGACCGCGCCGTGTCGATCTTCTTCTCCAAGCGGGTGAGCTGGTGCCAGGGCAGCGGCGAACTGATCCCCGCCCACCGGGAGCTGACCCAGCGGCTGGACTATGAAAACGAGCTGGCGGTGATCCTGGGGAAGGACGCGCGGGACGTCGCCGAGGCGGACGTGCCCGACTACATCTTCGGCTACACCATCGTCAATGATGTCTCCGCCCGCGACCTTCAGACGTCCCACCGCCAGTGGTACTTCGGCAAGAGCCTCGACGGCTTTACCCCGATGGGGCCGTGCATCGTCACTGCGGACGACATCCCCTTCCCGCCGGACCTGGCCATCTCCACAAGGGTCAACGGCGAGCTTCGGCAGAACAGCCGCACGAGCATGCTGATCCACGGCATCGCCGAGATCGTATCGACCCTCAGCCGCGGCATGACGCTGCTGGCCGGCACCATCATTGCCACCGGCACGCCGAAGGGCGTCGCCATGGGCATGGAGACGCCGAAATTCCTGATTCCCGGGGATGTGGTGACGTGCAGCATCGAGGGCATCGGGGATCTGGTCAACAGAGTTGAATGAGGTAAATCAAAGCAAAACCGGCAGGCCGTCCGAGGAGGGTCTGCCGGTTTTGGCATGGGTCAATAGCGGTTCAGTATGCTCCGCACAGCGCCCAGATACCCGCCGCCGAACAGGTTGAGGTGGTTTAGCAGGTGGTAGAGGTTGTACAGGTCGCGGCGTCGGGCGTATCCCGGCTGGAGGGGGCGGGCCTCCCGGTAGGCGTCGTAGAAGCGGGGATGGAAGCCGCCGAAGAGCTCCGTCATGGCGAGGGAGGATGCGAAGCCGTGGCCCGGCAGCGCCAGCGCGTCGCCGATCAATGCCCGCATTTTGACGAGGTAGTCCCGCATCAGCCCGCCGGCGCGGTAGGCCAGCTCGCTGTAGGCGTCCGGGTCCTCATACATGTCCTCGAAGAGGGCAGTGGTGGGCATCATCTCGCTGATGATGTTCAGCGGGGACTGTATGTCGCAGAAGGACACAGGCAGCTTCCCCTTCGTCTGATCGAGGAAGTACTCCACGTAGGCGAGCTGATCCTTGCCGATCTCGGTGGTGTGGATCGGGGCGGGGTCGTAGGCCAGGGCCTCTTCAATGCTCTCAAACTGATCGGAGACCGCCGGGGCCTGGCCGTCGAGCCAGATGTATTTGGACCCGAAGGCCGCCGCGCCGATGCCGATGCCGTACCAGGGCTCCAGGTAGTTGGCCATGTCGGCGGCATAATCCATGCTCTGCTGGAGCGCGCCGAGCTGGAGCCGCAGGGACAGCTCCCGGTCCCGGCACTCCCAGCCGTAGACCTCCGCCACGCGGAAGCGCCGGTACACCAGCACGCCGGAGTCCGCCGCCATGAAGCGGCGGACCTTTTCGTCCTGACGGGCAGCGTATTCCGCGTAGCGGTCGAAGTCGAAGGCCTCCGGGGCGACACCGGTGACCGCCGTGCTCTGGGAATCCCGAAGCGATGTGTCAAACATAGCGCATCAACCTCCCGCCTTCAGGGGCATGACGATGTTCGGCAGGGTCATGGTGAACGCCGGCCAGTAGGTGACGATGGCCAGCACCACCAGCATGACGATGAAGAAGGGGATCAGCGTCTTGCCCAGGCGCTCGATGGGCACCTTGGAGATGGCCGAGCCGATGAACAGCGTCGAGCCCACGGGCGGCGTGACCAGGCCGATGCCCAGGTTCAGTATCATGATGCAGCCGAACTGCACCGGATCCACGCCGATCTGCTGGGCGATGGGCAGCAGTATGGGCGTCAGCAGCAGTATGTTGCAGCTCATGTCCATCATCGTGCCGAAGATCAGCATGATGGCGTTCATCAGAAGCAGTATCAGGAACTTGTTGGTGGTGACGCTGAGTATGGCCGTGGCGATGATCTTCGGCACCTTTAAGTAGGTCAGGCACCAAGAGAACGCCGCCGAGGTGGAGATCAGTATCAGCACGATGGCCAGGGTGTTCAGCGCGCGCTCCAGCACCTGCCAGAAGTCCTTGAAGGTCAGCCTGCGGTAGATGAACGCACCGCAGAATATGGCCCACACCACGGCGATGGCGGCGGACTCGGTGGCGGTGAACACGCCGGCCACCACGCCGACCACCACGATCAGCACGGTCATCAGGCCCCAGAAGGCGCTGATGAAGGATTTCAGAAAGCGCTTGAGGTTGAAGGCGTCGCCCTTGGGATACTGGCGCTTGACGGAGATGTAGTAGCTGTAGATCATCAGCGCGACGCCCAGCAGTATGCCCGGCGCGTAGCCCGCGATGAACAGCCGCCCTATGGACACGCTGCCCGCCACGGTGGCGTAGATGACCATGTTGTGGCTGGGTGGGATCAGTATGCCCTGCACCGAGGAGGTCATGGTGACGTTGGCGGAGAAGTCGTCGTCGTAGCCCTGCTCCACCATCATCGGGATGAGGATGGTGCCCAGGGAGGCGCAGTCCGCCGCGGAGGAGCCGGAGATGCCGCCGAAGAACATCGAGGCCACGATGTTCACCATGGACAGGCCGCCGCGCATCCAGCCGACGATGGCGTCGGACAGCTCGATCAGCTTGTCCGAGATGCCGCCCGCGCCCATCAGCTCGCCGGCCAGTATGAAGAACGGCACCGCCATCAGCGAGAAGCTGAACACGCCCTTGACCATGAGCTGCACGACCTGCTGGAGGTTGAGCTTCATGTACATCATGCCGATCACGGCGGCGATGCCGATGGCGTAGGCGATGGGGAAGCTCAGTATGATAAACACGAAGAACAGTACGATCAGTATGGCGATTGCGATCGTGGTATTCACGCCTTCTCCACCTCCTCCGATTCCAGCTTGCCCTCGTCGGGGTTGATCTTATAGTCATAATAACCCACAACCGGCTTATTCGTCAGTTTGAGTATGAACAGTATGAACCGCTCGCTCTGCATCAGTAGCATGCACACGCCGGCCACCGGCACCGCGGCGTACAGCCAGGATTTGGCGATGGGGATGCCCGACAAGACGCTCTTCGACATCAGCACCGTGAAGCCGTAACAAAACGACGGACGGAGGAAAATAGAAAATGAACAAAATACCCTATGACATCACCTTCCACCCCTCCTGGTGGCACAAAAACGCCGGCATCGACTTTTCACAGCCGTTCTTTGACGACTACAAATACCGCATGGAGTGCGACGTGCGCATGCGCCGGGCGCTCTACGACCACTTCGGCGCCTACGGCATCGGCGAGAAGGACCCGCAGCCCCGGCCCCTGATGGGCACGGACCTGCTGGCGGCGGGCTATCTGTACTCGGAGCTGATGGGCTGTAAGATCGTCTACCAGCCGGACAACTCCCCCCAGGTGGTCTGCCGGGACCTCGGGGCCGACGACCTGGACGAGGTTCAGGTGCCGGACCTGGATCACGATCCCGTGTGGGCGCGGACCCAGCGGCAGATCGACGGCCTGCTTCGGGACTACGGCCGGGTGGAGACCTACATCAACCTCCAGGGCATCCAGAACATCGCGCTGGACCTGATGGGGCAGGAGCTCTACATGGCCTATTACACCGATCCTGACGAGGTCACGGCGCTGCTTGAAAAGATCACCGACATGTCCATCGAGATCGGCCGGCGCTTCTACGCGCTGAGCAGCGACATCTCCGGCGGCGTCACGGGCATCGTGCGCCAGGTGATGCCGGAGAACTACCTCACCTCCAACTGCTCCGTGGAGATGGTCTCCAACGCCTGCTACGAGGAGTTCCTGCTGCCCCACGACCTGCGGCTGGCGGCGGCATTCCCGTGTTTCGGCATCCACCACTGCGGCAAGAGCATGGAGCACGTGTGCGAGGGCTACGCGAAGGTGAAGAACCTGGCCTTCCCCGAGGTGGGCGCGGGCTCGAACATCGCCTATGTGCGTGAGCACCTGCCCGAGACCTGGCTGAACCTGCGCTACAGCGCCGTGAACATCCAGAAGGAGACGCCGGAGCAGATCCACGAAAACGTGGCGCGGATGCTCCGCGAGGGCAAGGCCGATCAGGGGAAGATCTCCATCTCCTGCGTCGGCATGGACGTCAACACCCCGGAGGAGAGCATACTCGCCTTCCTCGACGCCTGCAAAAGGGCCAACGGGTGAGATTCCCGATATATAAAAGGCAGATGCGCCATCGAAGCGGCGCATCTGCCTTTTGTGTTGCGTTCAAGCCACGACGCTCAACAGTATCTTGATGATGAACAGCGCGGCGACCACCAGTATGGCGGGCTGCAGGTCCTTGAAGCGGCGGGTGATGATCTTGGTGAACACGTAGAACAGCACGCCGAACATGATGCCGTCGGAGATGGAGGAGGCGCACACCATGATGATCATCGTCATGAAGGCGGGGATGCTCTCGGCGTAGTCGTCGTAGTCGATCTCGCGAATGGGGTTGATCATCATGAGCCCCACGATCACCAGCGCCGGGGCGGTGGCCGCGCTGGGGATGGATCCGAACAGCGGCTCCAGGAACAGCGCCGCCAGGAACAGCACCGCGGTGGTCACGGCGGTCAGGCCGGTGCGCCCGCCTTCCGCCACGCCGGAGGCGCTCTCGACGAAGGTGGTGATGGTGGAGGTGCCCAGCATCGCGCCGGCGGTGGTGCCCACGGCGTCCGCCAGCAGCGCCTGCTTGCAGTTGGGGATGGTGCCGTCCTCCTTGGTGATGCCGGACTTTCCCGCGCAGGCGATCAGCGTACCCACGGTGTCGAACATGTCCACGAACAGGAACGTGAACACCACCACGCAGAAGTCGAATATCGACCGGCCGCTGGAGAAGATCTCGCCGAAGGCGAAGTTGCAGAAGTACGGGGAGGTGGGCAGGTAGGAGCCCCCGGCGTAGTGGGCCACGCCGAAGGGGATGCCCATGAGGGTCGTGAGCACGATGCCGATGAGCAGCGCGCCCCGGACCTTGAAGATCAACAGCGCGCCGGTGATCAGTATGCCGATCATGGCACGCCCGCGTCGGCCCGGAACCAGTGGGCGCTCAGCGCGGAGATGGTGCCCTCCGGGTCGGCGATGATGATGCCGGCGTTCTTTAACCCGATGTAGGCGATGAACAGCCCGATGCCCGCGCCGATGGCCTTCTTGAGCCCCACCGGGATGCTGTTCACGATGGCCTCCCGGATATTGCAGAAGGTGAGCAGTATGAAGATGATGCCTTCCACGAATATGGCCGACAGCGCCCACTGCCAGGAGTAGCCCATGCTCAGGCACACCGTGTAGGCGAAAAAGGCATTGAGCCCCATGCCCGCCGAGAGGCTGAAGGGCAGGTTGGCCACCAGGCCCATGACCAGCGTCGCGATAGCGGAGGCGATGGCCGTCACGGCGAACACCTTGCCGAACGCCATGCCCGAGGCGGACAGTATGCCGGGGTTGACGGCCAGTATGTAGGCCATCGTGGCGAAGGTGGTCACGCCGGCGACCAGCTCGGTCTTGACGTCCGTGCCGCGTTCCCTGAGGTGAAAGAATCTCTCCAACATGGCAAGCCCATCCTTTCTCGTTCGATGCTCCTGTTGTTTCACAACATTATCCGCTTATGCGTTTCCTTCCTTCCACTTGCCGGACAGGTAGAACACCCCGCCGATGATCAACGGCATGAATCCCGCCAGGGCGTCGCCCATCCAGAAGCCGAAGCAGTCAAGCCGCATCGCAAAGCCCAACAGCGCGTCCAGGCCGATGCGGGCGATGACGCCGTCGATGATGGCCACGGCCAGGTTGAGGCCCGAGCGCCCGGAGCCGTTGATCAGCGAAAACGCGCCGCTTCGGGTGGCGGCCCCGTAGAAGCCCAGTATGATGGGCACGGTGAGCACCGAGGCCACGGACAGGAGCGCCTGATCCGGCGTGAAGATGCCGTACACCGCGTCCGGGCACACGATCATGACGATGTGCAGCACGACGCACAGCGCGATGCCCACCGCCAGTACAGTGCCCAGCGTGTGGTTGACCCTGTCGTACTTGCGCGCGCCGAGGTTCTGGCCCACCATGGTGCTCCCGGCGGTGGTGAAAGACATGGTGATCACGTTGACCATGATGTTGACCTTGTTGTAGATGCCGGCCAGGGCGGAGTAGGTCACGTCGAACAGGTTGATCCACGCCATCAGTATGATCTTGGAGAAGCTGACGGCGGCGGACTGTATCGCCATGGGGATGCCCAGGGCCAGCAGGCGTTTGAAGGCGGGGCTGTCGATGCGGAAGCTGGCGGGTTTGAAGTCGAAGCCGAAGCTGTCGCGGTGGCCGTAGAGGTAGACGATCGAGGCGATGAAGCTCACGCCCTGGCCGATGACGGTGGCCAGCGCCGCGCCGAACACCTCCATGCCCAGGTACTTCACGAACAACACGTCCAGCACGGTGTTGAGCACCGCGGCCACGGCGATGAACACGAAGGGCCGCTTGCTGTCGCCCATGCCGCGCAGTATGGCGCTGACGATGTTGTAGCCGTAGATGAACACCAGCCCACACACGCAGGTCACCATGTAGTCCATGGTGAAGGCCTCCGCCGCGGCGGGGGTGTTGAGCCAGCGCAGCACCGAGTGGCGCAGGGCGTAGCAGACGGCGGCGATCACCACCGAGATGCCCAGCAGGAAGGTGAACATGGTGCCGATGGTCTTTTTGATGTCGTCGTGGCGGTTCGCCCCGACGGCACGGGCGATGATGACCTGCCCGGCGGAGGAGAAGCCCATGGCCACGAAGGTCAGAAGGTGCAGTATGTCGCCGCCGATGGACACCGCCGACATGCCCGCCGGCCCGATGCAGTTGCCGACCACGATCATGTCCACGAGGTTGTAGATCGCCTGCAGCGCGTTGGAGACGAACAGCGGGAAGGCGAAGCGGAACAGCAGGGGGACGACGGGCCCGCGGGTCATGTCGCGGATCATGGTCTTGTTGTCTGCCATCGGCGCTCATCCCTTTCGCGGTGCTCTTATGAATCTATTTTACCACATACTGCCGCCGCGGGCAACCGGGAAATGTATTATTGTAATTGTTTGGTTGTTCCGAGAAACGGGAAGTTGTCGGGCTTCGCCCGAGAGTGGAGAGTGGAGAGTGCAGAGTGGAGATAAAGAATGCCTGAGTACGAAGTGACGTGATTTCCTGTCACAAAAACACCTCTATTCGCGGGAACATTGGTCGTTATTCCCGCAATGCTATGTGCGCGGCTAACTATATCTCCACTCTCCACTCTTCACTCTCCACTCTCATACAAACTCCAATTTACCGCCAGCACCGAACCGCTACTACTGGATCACGATCACCGTCTGGCCCCGCCCGCAGTGCTCATACAGCCACTTGGCATCCGCCACCGACAGGCGGACACAGCCGTGGGAGGCGGGGTTTCCGAGGTTGCGCTGGGAGCTCTGGCGCAGGGATTTCTCGTCCTTGCTGCCGTAGATGACGGAGTGGAACATGATGTCGTCAACGATCTTGTAGGAATACTGGGCCCAGCAGTAGAACTTCTTGAAGTAGTGCCAGCGGTTGACCGGGTGGCCCTCAAGGAAGATGCCGTGGGGCGTGGAGTCGTGCAGGCCCGTGGAGCACTTGAACGTCTGGACGAGGTCGTAGCGGTTCTCCCCGCGCAGCGCCCAGACCTCCACCACCTGGCGGCTGAGGCTGACCTCGATCCGGTAGGGATACTGCTTCGGTATGGCCGCCGTGGAGAACAGCGCGGCGGTGGTCGCCTGATCGACTTCATTCGACCGGGGCAGGCCGTTGACCTTCTGGAATTCGTGGAGCGCGCTCAGGGTGTTGTCGCCGATCTTGCCGTCGATGCCCTCCTTGTCCAGATAGAACAGCGTGTACAGCCGGCTCTGGACGCGGGCGGCGTCCATGGCGGCGTCGGCGTCGAAGGCGCGGTACTCCAGCAGGCCGTTCTGCAGGGAGGCCACCGTCTCTTTGGTGAGATGGGAGGGGCTGTCCTCCTCCTTGAGATAGTCGGATATATATGTGAGGGCCTTCTCCAGGGCGTCGCCGTAGACGCCGTCGGGCAGCTCGGTGGTGTAGCCCCCGGCCACCAGCGCCGCCTCCACGTCCCGGACGGCCAGCCCGCTGTCGCCCTTGGCGATCTCGTGGGCGGCACAGTGATCCGCCCGGGGCGCGGCGTCGGAGAACAGGGCGTCGATGGTCCCGCGGTCGGCCGTCCCGGTGGCATCGACGCCCGCCTTCCACTGGAACATGGTCAGCGCCTCGCGGGCGTAGTCGTCGAAGGTGTCGTCCGCGGCGGCGTCCATGTAGCCCAGATCATGAAGGCGGCGCTCGACGCGCCCGACCTCGCCGTCCGTCATGCCCTCGGACACATCCCGAAGATACGACGAATACGCATCGCTGTACAGGCAGTAGAGCGTGACGGGGGAGGCCGTGCCGGTCTTTTCCGCCGGGATGCCCTGGTCGATCAGGTGCTGCTGGAACGCCTGCACGGCGCTCGTGGTGGTCCTGCCGTACTCGCCGTCGAGGGGCTCGGACATGAAGCCGTAGCGCATGAGGCTCGTCTGGAGCCGTTCGACCTCCTCACCCTTGTCGCCCGCGGACAGTCCCTCGGGCAGGGCCGCCACCCGGTCGGAGAACAGCCTGAGCACGGTTTCGCCGTTCGCCTTGCCGGTGACGGACAGCCCGTTGAGGCGCTGAAAGACCTTCACCGCGTTTTCGGATTTCGCGCCCAGCTTGCCGTCGGCCGTCCCGCCGAGATAGCCCAGGTCGATCAGGCGCTGTTGTATGGATTTGGGGTTGATGTCCTGATCGGCGTACTGCGAAAGCAGTGTGCGGGTGGGCGTGTCCAGGCGACCCGTCATATCGAGCCCGCTCTGCCGCTGAAAGGCCCGCAGCGCGGCCTCGGTGTGCTTCCCGAGCTTGCCGTCCACGGCGTCGTCGTAGAAGCCCAGGCCGGCAAGGCACCGCTGGGCCTCGCGCACGGCGTCCTCCGAGGCGGGCGCCTCATCGGCGACGGTTTCTTCGGTGACGATGGGAGAATCCTCTTCCTCGGCGGACGTCGGGATCTCCTCGGCCGTGCCGGGCAATATCGAAAGCGCGAGCAGCGCAACAAGCATAATGAAAAAGCGTCTGGACATAGCGGCCTCCACGATGGTTTTCTACTGATGATTATACCATCTGTACCATGGAAATATGTGAAAGGAATATGTTTTAATGGCATAGGGCAAATGAAAAAATAATGACTGATGTCATAAGGTTGAAAAGGCAGGCTGATTCTGGTAAAATAGATGCAACAAATCACTCCCGGAGGCGCAAACCATGTTCAGCAAGTACTTTGTCCTTAACGCGCAGAGCCTTTCCGTGATCGAACAGCTGGGCGAGCACATGCCCGGCGGCTTCTTCATCTACAAGGCGGATGAAGGGGAGGAGCTGCTCTACGCCAACAAGGCCGTCTGCGACATCTTCGGCTGCGACAGCCTGGAGGCGTTCAGGGCGCTGACCGGCTTTACCTTCCGGGGCATGGTGCATCCCGACGACTACGACCAGGTCTCGGCCTCCATAAAAAAGCAGATCGACGAGGACCGGTCCGACCAGGACCACGAGGAGTACCGGATCATCCGCAGAGACGGCGAGGTCCGCTGGATCGACGACTACGGCCACTACGTGGAGTCCGACGTCTACAAGGGCCTCTACTACGTGTTCATATCCGACATCACCGAAAAGCGGGCGCAGGCGGAGTCCGACAAAGCCCTGCGCGCCGCCGTCATCGAGGCGCTGACGCGGGTGTACGACTCGGTGTGGCTCATCGAGGACATCGAGACCCAGCGCTTCACGCTGTACCGCATCGACGAAAAGCTGGTCCACCTGATGCCCGCCAACACGGCCAAGCGGCTGGACAGGTTCTACGACGCCTTCACCTTCTATTCGAAGCTGGTGGTGGAGGAGGACCGGCAGGGCTTCCTCGAGGCCGTGACGCCGGAGAGCATCGTCAAAAACACCGCGGACAAGCTGGTCTACTCGGTGCCCTTCCGAAGGATGTTCGAGGACGGCATGCGGTACTACCGGGTGGAGTTCGCGCGGCTTATCCTGGGCGGCGGCGAGACGCGCATCGTGACCGGCTTCAAGGACGTGGACGAGGAGGTGCGCAAGGAGCAGCAGATCCAGCAGGCCCTCCGGGACGCCATCGAGGCCGCCAACGCCTCCAACCGGGCCAAGGGGGAGTTCCTCTCCAGCATGAGCCACGACATGCGCACGCCCATGAACGGCATCATCGGCATGACGGCCATCGCCGCCAACCATCTGGACGACCGGGAGCGCGTGGCGGACTGCCTGAAGAAGATCACGGATTCCTCCAACCACCTGCTCTCGCTCATCAACGACGTGCTGGACATGAACAAGATCGAGTCCGGCAAGGTGGAGCTGCACGAGGAGGAGTTCTGCCTGGCGGAGCTCATCGACGGCATGCTGGCCATGACCCGGCCCCAGATCCAGGCCCACGGACATTCCTTCCGCATCAACATCGTGGACGTGGAGCACGAGCAGGTCATCGGCGACAGCCGGCGCATCGAGCAGGTGTTCGTCAACATCATGAGCAACGCCATCAAGTACACGCCCAACGGCGGCAGGATATCGCTGAGCGTCCGGGAGACCCCCACGCGCGCCCAGGGCTTCGGGCACTATGAGTTCGTCTTTGAGGACAACGGCTACGGCATGACCGAGGAGTTCCAGAAGCACCTCTTCGAGCCCTTCACCCGCGCCAACGACAAGCAGACCGCCGGCATACAGGGCACCGGCCTGGGCATGGCCATCACCCGCAACATCGTGCGCATGATGGGCGGGGACATTGCCGTGGAGAGCGTCTACGGCGAGGGCTCGAAGTTCACGGTCAACATGTACTTAAAGCTCCAGGAGGGCGACAACATCAACTATGACAGCTTCGTCGACCTGCGCGTGCTGGTGGCCGACGACGACCCGGTGTGCTGCGAGTCCACCTGCGCCCTGTTGAACGACATGGGCATGAACAGCGAGTGGGTGCTCTCGGGCAAGGCCGCCGTGGAACGGGTGAAGGCGCGACGGGAGCAGGGACGGGACTTCTTCACCTTCATCGTGGACTGGAAGCTGCCGGACCAGGGCGGGGTGGAGACCACCCGGCTGATCCGACAGCTTGTGGGCGAGGACGTGCCCATCATCATATTCTCCGCCTACGACTGGTCGGACATCGAGCAGCAGGCCCGGGAGGCGGGGGCCACCGCCTTCATCAGCAAGCCCCTGTTCCGCACCAAGCTGGCCGCGCTGTTTGACGCCCTCGTCAACCGCCAGCCCGCGCAGACCGGCCTGGCGGACCCGCTGCAGAAGCTGGAAAACCTGGGCCTGGACGGCAAGCGGGTGCTGCTGGCGGAGGACATCGAGATCAACGCCGAGATCGCCACGGACTTCCTGGAGATGACCGGCCTGCAGGTGGACTGGGCCCGGGACGGCGTACAGGCCGCGGACATGCTGGAGGCGTCGCCGGACGGGTACTATTCCATGATCTTCATGGACATGCAGATGCCCAACATGAACGGCTGCGACGCCGCCCGCGCCATCCGCGCCATGGACCGGGACTACGCGAAGGAGATCCCCATCGTGGCCATGACCGCCAACGCCTTCGCCGAGGATATGCTCAACTGTAAACGGGCGGGCATGAACGACCACATCACCAAGCCCATCGACGTGGAGGTGCTCTCGCGGGTGTTGCAGAGCTATGTCAAGAACAACGGGCGATGAGGGCATCGCCCCTACAACCGCGTGGGTTTCGTAGGGGCGATGCCCTCATCGCCCGTCCCGCGTCTCACGTCAATACAATTCCCGCAGCACCAGCGACGTCATGCCGGGATTGTCGCCGGGCTCGACGCGCAGCACCTTTTTGTGGTATCGGTACTCGTCCCATATCATATCCCGCAGGCTGGTTCCGCGGTTGAAGCCGTGCACCAGCCTGATTTGATACACCCCCGGCCCGGCGGCGGACAGCGCGCGGTTGATGATGCGCATGGCCTCCGTCTGGGTCTTTCCGTGCAGGTCGATGGTGACGAAGGGGTCGTTCATATCTCCCAGATCCTCTCTCGCATGTGGGAAAACCACGCTTTCGTATCCGCGTTGTCCGATTGAAAGGCCAACATGCGCTCCACATAGCCCTGCTTCCGGGCGATCTCCCGGCTGACCGGGTACATCAGCTCGAACACCAGGCACAGGTGGGCGACCACGTAGTCCGCCGGGTGCTGCTTGAGCGACCTCAGCACGGCGGTGCGATTCCGGAAGCAGTCCTTCACGGTCTCACTGACGGGGGAGGCGCGCAACGCCTCGGTGGTGACGTTGTAGATGTCCTCCATCGGCGTGTCGCAGTTGACCCGGAAGATGTCGATCTTGTCCGCGTCCCGGAGGATGTGGCAGTAAGCCTTCTCCCTTTCGTTCAGCCCTTCGTCGATGCGATACATGCTGTGGTTGCGTATGGCGGATTCGAGGATGCCCAACGCCTCCGGGGTCATGTCGTCCAGTGCGAAGAGGTCCAGCAGGCCCTCCCTGAACAGCAGGTCCGCGCCGAGGGTGGCGTGGTCTATGGAGACAGCGTCCACAAAGGTGCCGTAGCGCCTGACCTGCTCGAAGCGGCCGATGTCGTGGAGCATGCCGCACAGCCAGGCCAGTTCGACATCCGCCGCACCGGTGGCCTTGGCGATGCGCTCGCACAACCCGGCGACCCTAAAGGTGTGGTCGATCTTGAGTTTGATCTTGGGGTCGGCGGCGTTGTAGCCGGAGACGTAGCGCTCAAAGGCGGCGGTGACCGCGTTTCTGTTCAGTATCATGTTTCCCTCACATAGGCGGCGATGGCCGTGCCCTTCATGACGGCGTCCGGTACGATGTGGAATGCGTAGTGCAGGCCGCGGCGCCTGGCCGCGTATTCCGACATGCACGCCTCGAGCCGCTGCCGGAAGCCCGCCTGCTTGAGAAAGGTGGAGCCCTCCGCGGTGATGAAGGCGGGCGCGACGGCCGATGTGCCGATCTCGGCCCTGAGCAGCGCGGCTGTGACCGTGACGCTGCACAGCAGGGCGCTTCGCCCGGTCATGGCGTCGCAGATGGCGGCGATGGCGCGCCTGTCCACGTCGGAGGTGCACGCGGCGGCGATGGGACCGCCGTTCATCGGGTCGTTTGAGAAGGCGCTGATGTCCGGGGAGGCGAGGTCTGTCCCGTTGAGGGCGTCCGACAGGCGCTCATGGAAGTCGGGGGAGATAAGCCCCTCCGCCTCGGCGGTCTCCAGCACCAGCGTCATCAGGCCGCCCTGATAGCCGCCGGACACCATCTTCTCGAAGCGGTCGCAGCCGGGGTCGATGTGCCCCCGGTCGTAGCGGTCGTCGATGTCCCCGGTGGGAAAACCGCAGTACGCGCCGGATTCCACGTTGATGAGCGCGCCGGAAGGCTCCCGGTAGGCGGTGTTCGTGCCGGTGCCGTAGATGAAGCCCACGAAGCCGCTGTAGCGGTCCTCCCCGGCGTCCAGCCTGCCGCCCAGGGCGGCGGCCAGGGTGTCGTTGACGACCGTGACGCGCGGAGCGCAGGCGAGCCCCAGCGCCCCGGCGGCGTCCCGCAGGCCGGCTCCCACGCGGCTGCCCACGAGGCCGGGCACGTCGAGCTGCTTGGCTCCGGCGGTCACCACAGCGTCGCCGTCCTCAAGCGGCGCGGCGGCCAGCGAAAAGCAGACGCTCACGCGGTCGGCGGCCAGAAGGTCCCCGATGCCCGAGGCGAGGGCGCGGTAGAAATCGTCCAGCCGCATCCGTCGGCCGATGCCCGGCGTGCGGAACGCGGGCCGACGGTCGATGGAGAGCACCCCGCGCCGATCCAGCGTGACGAGGGCGGCGCGCACGTTGGTGCCGCCGATGTCGATGGCGGCGACCGTGACGGGCGCATCGGGCAGCGGCCGGGTGCCCAGCGCCATGGGGATCATCTTGAGGGAGCCCGGCCGGCCGCGGCGGACGGAATCCATCTCCTCAAGGAACCGGGCGAGCTCTTCCTCCCAGTCGTAGGCGTCGGCGCACAGCCTGTGGTTAAGCAGGAATTCGTCGATCGCGTTCATTCCTTGACGCCCCCCGCCGTCATGCCCATGACGATGTACTTCTGGAAGATCACCGTGATCGACACCGGGATCAGCGAGCCCAGTATGCCCGCCACGCTGATCATGCCGTAGTCGATGGTGAACTTGCCGTTAAACTCCGCGATGGCCACCGGCATGGTCTTGGCGGAGAGGCTGGAGGTGAAGATCAGCGAGTAGAAGAACTCGTCCCAGCTCATCAGAAAGGCCAGTATGCCCGTGGCGATGGCCCCCGGGCGGGCGATGGGCATGAAGATGTAGAACAGCGTCTGCAGCCGCGTCGCGCCGTCCACCTGCGCGGCCTCCTCGAAGGATTTGGAGATGGAGCCGAAGAAGTCCTGCATCACCCAGATGATGAAGGGCACGATGAAGGACAGGTAGAGTATGATCAGCGGGCCCCGCTTGTCCAGCCAGCCGAACTGGTTGTAGATGCGGTAGAGCGGTATGATCAGCGCCGCGGGCGGCAGCATGTAGGTGAACAGTATCGTCAGCATGAGACCGTTTTTGCCGCGGAAGCGCACATGCGCGAACGAATAGGCGGACAGGCAGCCCACGATCAGGCTCAGAAGCGTCACCGCGGCGGCGATGATGAAGCTGTTGATCAGCGCGATGCGGAATACATAGGCGGGGTCGCTGCCGTTGTCGCTCAGGAACACCTGCCGGAAGCGCTCGAAGGTGACGGTCTCCGGGATCAGCTTCAGCGGCTTTGCCGTCAGGTCCACCGAGCGCATGATGCTGGTCATGAACATCCACAGTACCGGCCCGAGCACGCCGATGGCCAGCAGCAGGCCGAGGCTCATGTAGAGTATCGTACGCCCACGCTTGCCGGGGGAGAAGTCCCAGCGTCTGCCCCTCTGCTTCATCGTTCATCCCCCCGTTTCATCAGCCGGATGTACAGGATGGTCATCAGCACCACCACCAGCACGATCAGGTACGCGAGCGTCGCGGCCTCGGAGTAGTTGAGGTTCGTGAAGGCCTGGAGGTAGGTGTCGTACATCAGGGTCTTGGTGCTGTTGGCGGGCCCGCCGCGGGTCATGAGGTAGAAGATGTCGAAGGCCTTGAACTTCTCCACCGTGCGCATCACGATGATGACCATGATCGTCGGCTTTATGGCCGGCAGCGTGATGGCGAAGAAGCTGCGGAAGGCCCCGGCGCCGTCCACCCGGGCGGCCTCGTAGCGGGTCTGGTCGATGCCCTGGAGCGCCGCGAGGAAGAAGATCACCGCCAGCGGCGTCATCTTCCAGGCGTCCGCGACGATGATGCACAGCATGGCCGTGGACGGGTTGCCGAGCCAGGACTGGTAGGCGTCGATCAGGTGAAGCCGCATCAGTATGGCGTTGATGACGCCGTACTCGCCGTTGAGCATCAGCTTCCAGAGGCTGCCGTTGACCACCGTCGGAATCGCCCAGGGGATGATGACGATGGAGCGCAGAAAGCGCACCCCGGGGAACTCCTCGTTCAGCAGCAGCGCGATCATCAGCCCGAACGCCGTCTCGATGGCGGTGGAGGCGGCGGTGAAATAGAGCGTGCGGCCCAGGTCCTCCCAGAACGTCCTGGAGGTCAGCGCCTTCTGGTAGAAGCCGAGGCCCGCGAACTCCCCGTTGTGGGAGGACAGCGGGTCGATGTTGACGAAGCTGTACACCAGCGTGGTGATGATCGGTATGATGATGATCCCGAACACCACGATCATGGCCGGCGTGATGAGCGCGTAGCCGTAGCGCTCCTCTTCTCTCTTCATACGCTCCGGCCTCCTTCTCTCTGTACGTTACAAACTGCGGGCTGTCTCATAACGAACCAACGCTGACACATTCGCCGTAGGGGCGGCATTCATGCCGCCCGCGGACGCCATAAATGGCGTCCCTACGGGTGGATTGAATCGTATGATCGTCGTTTTGAGACAGCCCCTGTGTGTTTACTGCCGCGCGTTTACCGGTCGGCGAGCTCCAGCGCGACGGCCTGCAGGCCCGTCAGGGCCTCCTCGGCGGTCTTCTGGCCCAGCAGCACGAGCTGGATCTCGGTCTGCATGGCGGTGGAGAGCTCGTTGTAATACGGCACCATCGGGCGGTTCTGGATGAAGTCAAACTGGATCTGGGACGCCGCCACGACCTCCGCGCCCGCGGTCTCGATGACCTGGGGATCGGTGTAGAGGCTCTTCCAGATGGGCAGCGCGTTGGCGCAGTACTTGGCCTGCATCTCCTTGGAGGCGAGGAACAGCATGTACTCCCAGGCCTCGTCGGGGTGCTTGCAGCCCGCGGTGATCATCAGCGGCATGCCGCCGTTGACCGTGGCGCTCTGGGCCTTATCGGTGCCGGGGATAGGGGTGATGGCGCCCTGGCCGACGACGGAGGACTGGCTCTCGTCGTTCATGGAGGCGTACTGATAGGTCCAGTTGATGGCGAACACAGCGTTGCCCGCGGCGAAGGTGGACAGCACGTCGTCCTCGATCATCTCGAGGCTCTTGGGGTTGCACAGGCCGTCCTTCAGGGTCTGGGCCATGAAGTCCAGCGCCTCGATGTTCTCCGCCTTATCGAGGGTCGGCTGGTTGTTCTCGTCCACGAACGCGCCGCCGAAGGAACCGGCGATGCAGGTGTAGTCGCAGATCAGGCACTCGGCCTGGGCGTAGCAGCCCACGATCGGGTACTCGCAGATGCCCTTCTCCTTGCAGATCTTGGCGTCCTCGATGAGCTGATCCCACGTGGCGGGGGCCTCCTCGATGCTGGCCTGCTTCAGAAGCTCCATGTTCACGAACATGTACTTCACGTCGTTGAGCCAGGGCATGCCGTAGTACTTGCCCTCGTAGCGGGTGGCGTCCAGCGCGCCCTGGTAGATGTCGTCCAGGTCCAGCGCGCTCACGCGGTCGGTGACGTCCAGCACCAGGCCGGCCTTGGCGAACTGGGCGGGCCAGATGCAGTCGCCCAGGATCACGTCGTAGCCGCCGCTGGCCGCGGAGGTCAGGATCTTGGGGGCCAGCTCCTCGTAGGCGACAAAGGTGGGGTTGACCTGTATGCCGGTTGCCTCGGTGAACGCCTGGGTCATGGCGAGCACGTCGTCCTCGCTGTAACCGGCCTGCTTCATGAAGATGGCGTTGAGCGTGACGTCGTCCGCGAGGGCGCCGAACGCGCACAGCGACGACAGCATGACGAGGGTGAGAATGAGACAAAGCGTCTTTTTCATGATAATACCTCCCTGCAATGTAAAGTCGAGAAATACCGCTTATATTATATTCCTATTAAATGCCGTTCGCAAGCCCTTTTTTAACATTTCGGAAAAAATACTGTCGAAATCCCTTGCCACGACCCGGCCGGGTGTACTATAATGGACAAAAATACTGTGAACTGTGACGGTGAAACGGATATGAAAAACCTGATCTTCGACATGGGCGGCGTGCTGATCACCTACGATCCCGAATACTTCCTGACCCGGGCGGGCATCGTCGATGCCGACGACCGCGCGCGGCTGTTGGCTGCCGTGTTCCGCTCGCCGGAGTGGGGGATGCTGGACAATGGCACGCTTACCGAGGCCGGGCTTGAGCCTATCGCGCTGTCCAGGCTGCCCGAACGCTTGCATGCCGTGGCTCGGAGCCTGATCTGGGAATGGTTCAGGCCGCTGGAGCCCATCCCGGGTATGGCGGAGCTGATCGCCGCGTTCAAGGCGCGGGGATGCGGGATCTACCTGCTCTCCAACGCCAGCACCATGCAGCCAAAATACTGGCCCGACATCCCGGGAAGCGGGCTGTTCGACGGCGCGGTCGTCTCGGCGCTGGAAAAGCGCGTGAAGCCGGAGCCGGAGATCTTTCACATACTGCTGGACAGGTACGGTTTAAAGGCGGAGGACTGCGTGTTCATCGACGACATGCAGAAGAACGTTGACGCCGCCGAGGCCGTGGGCATCAAGGGCATACGCTTTGACGGGAGCGCGGAGCGTCTGCGCAATCAGCTCGACGCAATAATGTAGGGGCGCTTTCGCGCTTGCGCCTGCCCTCATCGCCCCCTATATTGAACATAGTACGCGCTCAACAGTTCCCCGTATAGACGTATTTCAGCCGCTCGCGGGCGACCTCGGCCAGCCGGTACACCTTTTTCACGTCGGTGGCGGGGCGGTCGGTCATGTGAAAGCGGGGGAAGAAGCGGGAGATGTGCAGCGGGATGTCCGCGCCGATGCGCGCGCCGTCCGCGCCCCTGAACTCCGCCACCCAGCCGGTCAGCGCGCGCATCTCGTCCTCCGAGTCGTTTAAGCCGGGTACGATCAGCGTGGTCAGCTCCACATGGCAGCGCTGCGCGGCCCGGGCGATGAACGCCTTGACCATATCAAAGTCCCCGCCCAGCACCTTTGAATAATAGCGCTCCGTAAAGCCCTTTAAATCGATGTTCATGGCGTCGATGAAGGGCGCGAGGGCCTCCAGCACCGGAAGCGCCGCCGTGCCGTTGGTGACCAGCACGTTTTTGAGCCCCGCGTCCCGGGACAGCCGGGCGGCGTCCCGCACGAACTCCCAGCCGATCAGCGGCTCGTTGTAGGTGAAGGCCAGACCGATGTTGCCCCGGGGCACGAGCTTCAGCGCCGCCTCGACCAGCGCCTCCGGGGTGACGGTCTCCGCCTTCTCTGCATAGCGCAGCGCCTCCGCCGACCAGGAGATATCGTGGTTCTGGCAGAAGGGGCAGCGCAGATTGCAGCCGTAGCTGCCCACCGAAAGTATCAAGCTCCCGGGGTGAAACCGCCGCAGGGGCTTTTTTTCGATGGGGTCCAGCGCCAGCGCCGTGACCCTGCCGTAGTTCTCCGGGACGACCCTGCCGTCCTCGCACTTTCGCGCACCGCAGAAGCCCCTGCGCCCCTCCGGGATGTCGCAGCGGCGAAAACACACGTCACATCGCGCCATAGCCTATCCTCCGTCAGGTGTGCCTGACCACTTCAAAGCGCTGTAGATCGACCTTCTCCCCGGGCCGGATGCCCGCCTTCTGCCGGGCGATCTCCACCTGCTGATGCACGGTGTCCACGCCCTCCAGGTCCGGCAGCAGCAGCCCGCGGCGATGGCCCCGGCTGACGATCACGCCGTAGCGCTTCACGTCCAGCTCTTTTTCGGAGGCAATGGCCTCCGGCTCTCCCAGCACGTCCACATTGATCTCCAGCCACTTGAGTTCCTCCGGCCGTATGGGGTCGAAGCGGGGGTCGCGGCTGCACGCACTGATGGCATTTTGTATGATCTCCTCCGCCAGATTCGTCTGGGTCGGCGATATGGTGCCGATGCAGCCCCGCAGACGCCCCTGCTTGTGGATGGAAACGAACGCCCCGGCGCGCCTGGCGGTGAGCGCCTCCGGCAGGCCGTCGGGGACCCCGATGCGCCTGCGGTCCGTGACCCAGCGCTCCACCGACTGCCAGGCCAATTGAACCCACGGGTCACACTTTTCACGGGCCTCGCCGAACCGGCGCGCCTGCGCGGCCTGCCGGATATCAAGGAATCGGCGGTTTTCATCAACGCCCTGCGGGCGGAAGGCGCAGATGCCGTAGCCCACGCCGGTCACGTCCTCGTGGGAGAACTGCTCCGCCGCCACCGCTGCGCCGTCCAACGCCCCGGCCATGATGACAAAGGACCGGTGCCCGCACTCCGCGGCGCGCTCGCAGAAGGCCTCGTCGAAGTCGAACAGCTCCCCGAAGGCCGCCCGGGCGCACACGTCCATGATGCGCGCGTCATACTCGGGCCCTTCCGGCGCGTAGCCGTAGGGGCCGTAGCTCTGCAGCTTGTGGGAGAGGTCGCCGCTGGCGACGAACACCACCCGGCGGCCGGTCTCCTCCGACGCCTCCCGGATCAGCTGCCCCAGCCGGTAGTGATCCTCCAGCGGCAGGCCGGACAGCCCGACGCGCACCAGCCGGAAGTCCTCGCAATACTGGCGGATGAAGTACAGCGGGACCATCGTGCCGTGATCCAGCTCGGGGTCGCGCTGGCCCTGCGTGCCGGCGGGCAGATTATCCGCGATGGCCAGGCGCTCGACGGTCCTGGCCAGCTCGTGGTCGTAGGCCACATCGAAGCGCACCTGGGGGGCGCGGAAACGCGCAAAGCTGCCCTTCGCGCCGCGCCCGGGGGAGATATAAAAGTAGTCCGCGTACATCGTGGCGTGGGGGCTGGAGATGACGATGGTCTCCGGTTTAAGCGCGGCGATCTCCTTCGCCACCTTCACGTAGGCCCGCGTGGTCGCTTCGATTTGCGCCTCGCTGCCGCGGCCCACCTCCGGGACGATCATCGGCGGGTGCGGCACCATGTATGCTGCGATAATCGGCATGTGAACCATCCTTTCATTGCGCCCTGTGACCTGTTTGGTATTGCTCAGTCGCTTTGATAAACGGGAAGTTGTCGGGCTTCGCCCGAGAGTGGAGAGTGGAGAGTGCAGAGTGGAGATAAAGAATGCCTGAGAACGAAGTGACGTGATTTCCTGTCACAAAAACACCTCTATTCGCGGGAACATTGGTTGTTATTCCCGCAATGCTTTGTGCGCGGCTAACTATATCTCCACTCTCCACTCTTCACTCTCCACTCTCATACAAATTCCAATTTACCACCAGAATTGAACAGCTACCCTTGTTTCAGTAAAACACCCTCGCCCGACCCTTGCCGCGGGCGAGCAGCTCCCTCTGGAGCGCCATGGCCTCCCGGGCGACCTCCGCGAAATCCATCTTCAGCCTGCCGTCGTATTTCAGGAACTCGCCCTCCACCATGGTGTAGCGGACATTGGCGCTGTTCGCGGCGTAGAGTATGGCGGAGACCGGGTGGTAGTACGCCATGGTGTCCGGCGTCTGAAGGTCCCAGATCGCCAGGTCGGCGGGGGCGTTTTCCTCGATTTTGCCGGTCCCCGCGCCGAACACGGCGTGCCCCGCCATCAGCCGCTGCCAGACCTCGAGGGCAGGCCGGAGGGTCGCGTCGTCGCGCTCGAACTTCTCCAGCATCGCAAACAGCCGGGCCTGCTCCAGCGCGTTGATGTCGCCCGAGCTGGCCGCACCGTCCGTGCCGAAGCCGTAGTGAAGCCGGTCGGAATAGTCGAAGAAGCCCCCTCTGCCGGAGACAAGGCGCAGGTAGGTTTTGGGGCAGAAGGCAAACCAGGTGTCGTCGTTGATCAGCGAAAGGTCATCCTCCGTCACCCACAGCCCGTGAGCCACCAGCACCGGCAGGTCGAAGCCGCCCGCGTCGTGCAGGCGCTGAAAGGGCGTTCTGCCCGTGCGCTCGAAAGACTGCGCCACCTGGAGCTTCGTCTCCGACAGGTGCAGGTGGATGGGCAGCCGCATGCGCCTGGCCGCGTCCACGATCTCGTGAAGCGTCTCTCCCGGGCAGGTGTAGTCCGAGTGCGGACCGAAGCGCAGGGCGATCCTCGGGGAATCCGCCTGATGTTCCCGTATGAATTCGCTGACCTGCGTGAGCCTGTCGCGGTAGTCGGGGGCCATGCCGAACACGGTGGGGGCGATGTCCATGCGGATGCCCGTGTCCTTCGCAGCCCGGAGCACCTGTTCCTCGCCGAAGTAGTGGTCGGCCACCGCCGTCACGCCGTTGTTGAGCATCTCCGCGATGCCCAGGAGCGTGCCCGTGTAGATGTCCCGGTCGGTCATGCGGCTCTCGTAGGGCCAGATCATGTCGTTGAACCAGCTTTCGGCACTGACATCCTCGGCGATGCCCTTGAAGATGTTCATGGCGGTGTGGGCGTGCAGGTTCACGAGCCCCGGGCTCACGAAGTACGACGAGCAGTCGACGGTGTCCGTCGGAACGCTGTCCGGCAGGGGCGCGCCCGATTCGCGGATCGCGGCGATGCGCCCGCCCTCGATATAGATGTCCCTGTGGGAAACGCATTCCCCGGTGTGCGTGATGACGGTCGCGTTGTGCAGCCTGATCATATGAACCCCCCCTGTTCTGCGGACTTTTGTCGCCTTTGACCCTATATTACCATATCTCCCGCCGCCGGACAACATAAAAATGCGAGTGTTTACCGTCTGCTTACGGCCTTTCATCCAAATATGACTTGATTTTTCGTTCAAAATGGTATAGTATAGATAGCATTAATGTACTATGGCAAAGCGATGGGCCGCCGCTTGCCGGATCGGAGAACACCGTGGCAAGGTTTGTAATCAAACGACTTCTTCAGATGGCGCTGATTGTGTTTCTCGCCTCCATACTGATATTCGCCATGGTCCGGGTGACGCCCTCGGACCCCATCGCCTCGATGACCAAGGGCAAGCGCATCAGCCAGGAGACGCGGGAGGCGCTCGTCAGGCAGTTTCATCTGGATAAATCCGTGCCCGAGCAGTACGTCATATGGATCACAGGGGCGCTGCGCGGGGACCTGGGCAACAGCTACACCAAGAAGCAGCCGGTCACCGACATCATCGCGGGCCGCCTGCCCACCACGATGCAGATCGTGCTGATGAGCGCGGTGCTGGCCATCGCGCTGTCGATCCCAATCGGCATCATCTGCGCCGTGAAGATGAACACATTGATCGATCGGCTGCTGTCCACGCTGACCCTGATACTGGTGGCGTCGCCGGTGTTCCTGACGGCCATCGTGCTGATGCTGGTGTTCGCGCTGAACCTACGGTGGTTTCCGTCCTTCGGCGCGGGCAAGAGCTTCGCGGAGAACCTGTACTACCTCTTTCTGCCCTCGCTGGCGCTGAGCCTGAGCATGGTTGCGCTCATCGCCCGCATCACCCGCAGCAACATGATCGAGCAGCTCAACGCGCCCTACGCCACCACCACCGTCGCCAAGGGCATCCCGTACCGCAAGGTGGTGCTGAAGCACTGCTTCAAGAACACCGTCATCCCCGTGGTGACCGTGGCCAGTTTGCAGATCGGCACCATGATCGTCGGCGCGGTGCTGGTGGAGAACGTTTTCGCACTGGGCGGCATCGGCGACGTGCTGATCTCCGCCATCAAGGCGTCGGACTACCCCGTGGTGCAGGGCATCACGCTGTTGCTGGTAACCGTGTTCGCGCTGATCAACCTGCTGGTGGACATACTCTACGCGGTGATCGATCCGCGGATACGGCTGGAATAGGGCGCATCACACAAACCATGGAGGCATAAACGCTTGAAGGATATGATATTCCGCCACAGGCCGTTTGTCAGGCTTAAACGCAGGCAGACCGGGCGGCTGTTCACCTGGCCGGTGGCGCTCTCCCTGGGGATACTCGTACTGATCATACTGGCCTGCGTGTTCGCGCCGCTGATCTCCCCCTACGGGCCGACGGAGCAGAACCTGTCGGACTCGCTGGCGCTGCCCTCGGCGCGCCATCTGCTGGGAGCCGACAAGGTGGGGCGCGACCTGCTGACTCGCCTGTTCTACGGCGGCCGGACCACGCTTTTGAGCGCCATCGGCGTGGTGGCGTTTTCGGTGCTGTTCGGCGTGCCGCTGGGCCTGCTCTCCGGGTACTACGGCGGGCTGCCGGACGCGCTGATCGGCCGGGTGTGCGACGTGGTGCTGTCGTTTCCGTCGCTCTTATTGGCGTTCGTGTTCGTGGCGGGCTTCGGCAGAAACGCCATGAACGCCGTGGTGGCGCTGGGCATCGTGTACGTGCCGATGCTCACGCGGCTGGTGCGCTCGCTGACGCTGGTGGAGAAGAACAAGACCTACGTGGAGGCGGCGCTGTCGCTGGGGTATTCCGACGGGCGGATACTGTTCTTCCACATACTGCCCAACTGCGTGTCCTCGGTGATCGTGCAGATCACCCTTGATCTGGCCTACGCCATACTGGACCTGGCGGCGCTGAGCTTTCTGGGGCTGGGCGTGCAGCCGCCCACGGCGGACTGGGGCGCCATGCTGGACGAGGGGCGCAACTTCCTCTTGCAAAACCCGCTGCTGGCGCTGGCCCCGGGCATCGCCATCATACTGACCGTGGTGACGCTCAACATCTTCAGCGACGGCATCAACCAGTATTTCGAGCCCCTGCAGCGCAAGCTGCCCACCTTCGCCGCCGAGGAGCGGCGCAGGGCCCGGGGGAAGGAGGCCACCCATGGCGCCTGATCGCACGAACACGGCCCCCGCGCTGTTGGAGATACGGGATCTCAAGGTCGATCTGATGACCGTGCGCGGTATCGTCTACGCGCTCGACGGCGTGGACCTCACCGTCGGCGCGGGGGAGATCCACGGCGTGGTGGGGGAGAGCGGCTGCGGCAAGAGCATGACCGCGAAGTCCATACTGCGCCTGCACAACGAAAGGCGCTGCCGCACCTCGGGCGAGATACTGTTCGAGGGGCGCGATTTAAACCGCCTGTCCCGGCGGGAAATGGAGCAGGTCCGGGGCAAGCGCATTTCGATGATCTTCCAGGACCCGATGGTGTCTTTAAACCCGCTTCTGTGCGTGGGCGAGCAGATCGCGGAGACGATACGGCAGCACGAGGGCTGTTCAAAGGACGCGGCCCGTCGGCGGACGCTTCAGCTTCTTTCCCAGGTGGGAATCACCCCGCCGGAGAAGCGCTACGGGCAGTTCCCGTTTGAGTTGAGCGGCGGGCTTCAGCAGCGGGTGATGATCGCCATCGCCATCGCATGCAATCCGGCGCTCTTGATCGCCGACGAGCCCACCACCGCGCTGGACGTCACCATACAGGCCCAGGTGCTGGAATTATTGAAGCGTCTGTCCGGCGAGATGGCCATGAGCATACTGCTGATCACCCACAACTTCGGCATCGTGGCCGAGGTGTGCGACCGGGTGTCGGTGATGTACGCCGGGCGGGTGGTGGAGACCGCCGACGCCCGGACGATCTTCCGCAATCCCTGCCACCCCTACACCCGGGGGCTCATCGACAGCATCCCGCGCCCCGGTTCGCGCGGCGAGGCGCTGCACACCATCCCCGGCGCGCCGCCGCAGCTCTACGAGCGCAGCGACGCCTGCCCCTACATGGCGCGGTGCCCGCACGCAAGCGCGGCCTGCAACGCGCGCCCGGAGGCCGTCGAGGTGGAGCCGGGACACATCGTGTCGTGCCACATTGCGGCGATCCACATTGCGGCGAGCCACATCGTGAAGGGGGGCGCGGTCCATGGCTGAGAACTTCCGCGAAGGTCCGGTCATACGGGCGGAGCATTTGAAGAAATACTTCCCGATGGACAAGGGCTTTCTGAAAAAGCCCGGCCGCATGCTCAAAGCGGTGGACGACGTGTCGCTGAGCATCGCGCGGGGCGAGATCATGGGCATCGTCGGGGAGAGCGGCTGCGGCAAGTCCACCCTCGGGCGGGTGCTGCTGAACCTGACCCCCGCCACGGAGGGAAAGCTGTTCTTCCAGGGCGACGACATCACCGGCCTGAACCCCCGGGGCATGAAGCCCTACCGCCCGCGGATGCAGATGATCTTCCAGAACCCCTTCGCCTCCTTCAACCCGAAGCAGCGCATCGGCAGCGCGCTTCTGGAGGTGGGCCGGGTGCACGGCATGTCGGCGGACGCCGCCCGCGCGCGGATCGAAGAACTCATGGACATGGTGCACCTGCCCCCGGAGATGCTGGAGCGCAGCCCGTCGGAGCTGTCGGGCGGACAGCTTCAACGGTTGGCTATCGCCCGGGCGCTGGTGCTGAACCCGGACTTCATCGTGGCGGACGAGCCGGTGTCGGCGCTGGACGTGTCAGTGCAGGCGCAGATACTGAACCTCATCATGGAGCTGCGCGCGCGGCTTCAGATGACCATGATGTTCATCTCCCACGAGATGACCGTGGTGGAGCACATCTGCGACCGCGTGGCGGTGATGTACTTAGGAAGGATCGTGGAGACGGGCCCCACGGAGGAACTGTTTTCAAACCTCATGCACCCCTACGCCCAGGCGCTGATCTCCGCCATCCCCAGGGCGGACCCGGACGAGGTCAAGGAACGCATCGTGCTGGAGGGCGACATCCCCAGCGCCATCGACCTGCCCGCGGGGTGCCGCTTCTCCTCCCGCTGCCCGAGAAGCACGGAGGAATGCTTGAGATCGGAACCGGAGCTGGTGGATACGGGCCGCGGACATCTTGTGGCCTGTCATCATATATGATCCACAGAAACCCCACGACAATCACAGGAGGATTTCGGAATGAAGAGAATGCTTGTCACCACGCTGATCGCCGTCCTGCTGGCCGCGATGCTCTGCGTCCCGGCCATGGCCGAGGGCAACACGTTCACCGTCGCGCTGGACAGCGATATCGTCGCGCTGGACCCCATCTACGCCTACGACTTCACCACCAACCCCGTGGTCAACCAGATCACCGAGGCGCTTTTGCAATTCGACGTGGACAACCACCTCCAGCCGCTGCTGGCGTCCTCCTGGGAGATGAAGGACGACGTGACCTACGTCTACCAGATCCGCAGCGACGTCAACTTTTCCGACGGCACACCCATGACCATGGACGACGTGCTGTTCTCCCTCGGCCGCAACATGGACCCGGAGGCGGGCTCCTACCTGAGCTGGATGTTCGGCAACGTGGAGAGCCTCGAGCAGACCGGCGACTGGGAGCTGACCGTGAAGCTCAAGGAGCCCTCCGCCACCTGGCAGTACGTGCTGGGCACCACCGCCGGGCACGTGGTCAGCAAGGCCTACTATGAGGCCCACGCCGACGACTTCGGCAGCGCCGAGGGCGGCCTGATGGGCACCGGCCCCTACGTGTACGAGAGCTGGACCGACGGCCAGGAGGTCGTGCTTAAGAAGAATGAGAACTACTGGGACAAGGACCAGACCGTCACGCTGGACACCCTGGTCTACAAGATCATTCCCGACGACACCACCCGCGTGATGGCGCTGACCACCGGCGACGTGGACCTCACCCCCGCCACCCCGTCCGACATGCTGGACACCCTGACCGCCAACGACAGCCTGGAGGTGCAGGACGTGGCCACCGCGGGCGTGACCTTCCTGGCCTTCAACACCGCCCGCGCGCCCTTTGACGACGTGAACGTGCGCAGGGCCGTCACCGCCGCCATCGATCTGAACGCCATCCAGGACAACATCGTGCGCCAGGCGGGCCAGGTCGGCACCTGCCTGCCCAACAGCTCCGTGCTGTTCGCCGCGGACGTGGAGGGCTGGGAGGCCTACATGGCCGCCGCGACCCCGGTGACCTACGACCTCGACAAGGCGAAGGAGTACCTGGCGGCCTCCGCCTATCCCGACGGCTTTGACTGCAACATGATCATCTCCGAGAACTCCCTGCGCTACTCCATCGCGCTGTATTTACAGGAGGCGCTCAAGGAGATCGGCATCAACGTGGAGCTGGTGAAGGTGTCCGCCGACGAGCACACCGCCTATCAGTTCGGCAACATCTACGACGAGGAGGGCTTCCGCGACTACGACATGATCATGGCCGGCTGGGAGGCCGACTATCCCGACATGTCCGGCAACATCGAGCCCCTGCTGGCCGGCTACAACACCGGCGACGGCGGCTCCAACGCCGCGGTGTACGCCAATGAGGAAGTGGACGACCTGATCGGCCAGTCCTCCCGGACCGCCGACGCCGCCGAGCGCACGAAGCTGCTGGGCCAGGCGATGGACATCGTCAATCAGGACTGCCCCTATGTGTTCCTCAACTACCCCAACAAGCAGTGCACCTGCAACAAGGCCTACACCGGCTTTACCATGAATTCCTCCTGGCTCTGGAATATGTACTTCAAGGATATCGTGTTCGCGGGCTGATGTGATCGCCCGCCAGCAGTAACCATCGGCGCGGTTTTGAGGATTCTCAGGACCGCGCTGAGCATTGAGGGAAATTAGGAATTAGGAGTTTGGAATTAGGAATTGAGTTACCTGCTGCCGCGCGGTAAATCCGTAGGGACGCCATTCATGGCGTCCGCGTAACCCGTGTCATCACAAACGGACGCCATGAATGGCGTCCCTACGATGGTATCCAACAATTCCTCATTCCTAATTCCTAATAATCAAACCAAAGGAATGATATACCAACATGGCCGACATGATACTCTACAACGGCAGCATCTACACCATGGAGGCCCCGGGCGCGCGGGCGGAGGCCATCGCCATCGAGGGCAACCGGATCAGGGCGGTGGGCAGCCTTCGGGAGGTGCTCCCGCTGGCGGGCGCGAACACGCGGATGATCGACCTTTCGGGAAAGTGCGCGCTGCCGGGGTTCAACGATTCCCACTGTCACGTGGTGCTGACCGGCATGGAGTCGGTCAAGGTCTGCCTGCGGGGGGTGCGCTCCATTGAGGAGTTGATCGAGCGTATGCGGCGGTTCATCGAGGCGCGGCATATCCCGGAGGGGGAATGGGTCGTGGGCAGCGGCTACGACCATCTGCTGTTCGATCAACCCCGCCAGCCCAGCCGCGCCGACCTGGACAGGGTGTCCACGCGCCATCCCATCATGGTGGATCGCATCTGCGGCCACATCGGGGCGGCGAACTCGCTGGCGCTTGTGCGGGTGGGCTTCGACGAGCACACGGTCATCGAGGGCGAGGGCGGCATCATGGAAAAGGACGCCTCCGGGCGTTTAAGCGGCGTGCTGGTGGAGACGGCCCGGGACGTCATGGCCAACCGCATGCCCAAGCGCACCGCCGCCGCGCTCGCGCCGCTGATTCGGGGGGTGTTCGAGGAGGCGTCGAGCTACGGAGTCACGTCCATGCAGACCGACGACCTGGAGGCCGCGCCCATCGGGGAGATCATGGCGGCCTACCGGTGGTTAAAGGACGAGGGCGCCGCTACGGTGCGCATCTGGGAGGAGGTGCAGTGTCCCCGCCCGAAGGCGCTTCGGCAGTTCCTCGCGCTGGGCATGCGCACGGGCGACGGCGACGGCTTCTTCAAGATCGGCAACATCAAGATCATCACTGACGGCTCCCTGGGCGCGCGCACGGCCTGCATGCAGGCCGACTATGCCGACGCGCCGGGGGAGCGCGGGGTGTGGGTGTATACGCAGGATGACCTGGACGCGCTGATCCTGGAGGCCCACCTGGCCGGCATGCAGGTGGCGTGCCACGCCATCGGCGACGGGGCCGCGGACCAGTGCGTACATGCGATGGCGGCCGCCCGGGCGGCGGACGGCGTGGACATGCGCAACCGCATCGTGCACTGCCAGTTCGCGGACGACGCGCTCCTTGACCGCATGGCGTCAGAGGGCATCTGCGTGGACATACAGCCCGCCTTCGTGCCGTCCGACTACCTGATGGCGGAGGCACGCATGGGCGCGCGGTGCGATATCGGCTACCGCTGGCGGAGCATGGCGCGGCGCGGCATACACATGGGCGGCGGCTCCGACAGCCCGGTGGAGACCTTCAACCCCATCTGGGGCATCGACTGCGCCGTCAACCGGACAGACCGCGCGGGCCTGCCCGAAGGGGGCTGGCATCCCGGGGAAAGGCTGAGCGTCTGGGAGGCGGTCAGGCTGTACACCGCGGAGGGCGCCTATCTCACTTTCGAGGAGAGGGAGAAGGGCATGCTGAAGCCGGGGATGCTGGCGGACATCGCCGTGCTCGACCGGGACATTTTCGCCGTGCCGCCCGAGACCATCCGGGAGATCCGCAACGTGATGACGGTCATGGACGGGAAGATCGTCTACACCGCATGAGCGCCGCGAGCCGCGATGTCGCTATTGAAAATGATATAAAAATCTGGTAAAATCATGGTGTAAGCGGATGGGAGACGGACACGCAGAGGGTTTGCCGATGGGAGGTCGCCAATGAAGAAACGGGGTACGCTGCAAAAGAAGACCGCCTGAGCCCTTGCGGTGATGCTGGTGTCGATGCTGATCATCACCCTCGCCCTCACCGGGCTGGGCATGCGCTTCACGCGGGGCCGCGAGCAGACCCGCAACCGCCTGAAGCTGAACGCCCTCGCGCAGATGCTGACCAATGAGAACGCCATCAAGGCGGCGGCGGTGGCGTCCTACGACGCGCACATCACCTCGACCCTGCGGCTGATGACCGATTCCCTCGCAGCGCTCTTCGAAGGGGCCAACTACAACGGGCCGCGGGTGTTCTCCGATGGGCTCGTCGTGCAGATATCGGGGGAGCGCGCCGTCCTGCCGGAGGACATGCCCTTTGACGGCTTGGCGCTCGACGCCGCGGATATACGCCAGAGCCTCCGGACGGGCGGGATGCGGGCCATGAACGTCGAGATCGACGGCTCGCCGTGCTTTCTGTCCTTCGCGGAGATCTGCAGGGGGCTTGTCTACGTGGACATCACGCCGGAGCAGGAGTATCTGGACTACATCGGGCTCTACACCGCGCAGATCTACGAGGCCCTGGACAAGGCCGATGACGTGTTTGACGGCGCGACCCTCGTGATCGGGGAGCAGGACGGCCAGAGGGCCCTCTTGCGGACCTACGGGGACGTTGACGAGGATCTGACCCTGGCCGACCTGGGGCTCTCGTCGGGGGAGATCCCCTCCGGCGAATTTGAGGTCAAGCTGGGGGGAACGACATACACCTGCGCCGTGCTGCGGCCCGAGGCGGAGTGGCGCGACCGTTCGGACGTGACGGTATTACAGATGCTGCCGCTTCAAGCCCAGAAGCAGGAGAACCTGCGCTCGGCGCTGTTCATCGCCTTCACCGTGGCGCTGATCTTCGCGACCGTCATCACCTATGTGACGTCGGTGCAGAAGTACGTGATGGAGAACGAGATCACCGGCGATCAGGTGGCGCACTACGCGCCCCGGAAGATGCGCATCAAGCTGATCTACGCCGGGATCATCGGCGTGGTGGCCATATTCGCCATCACGCTGGTGGTGCAGGAGGTCAAGGAGCTCTACGTGGTGCTCCGGCACGGGCAGAACACGCTGAGCCTGCTCTCCCGGCAGCTTGAGCACGTGAACGACGACCGGGACGAGGGCATCGTCCGGGACCACGAGGACTGGTACGTCTACTACGGCCAGCGCATGGCGGAGCTGCTGTCGGAGCACCCCGAGCTGGCCACCCGGGAGACGCTCCAGACCTACTGCGACGACCTTGACATCGATTACATCGTGATGTTTGACGAAAACGGCAACCAGCAGCTCTGCAGCCGGGACTACTCCGGCCTGACGATGAGCCGAGGCCTCGGGCAGGACGCCTCCGATTTCCAGCGGCTGCTGCTGGGCGTGCCGTCCATCGTCCACAAGCCGTCCGTGAACTCCGCCACGGGGCTGGAGCGCCAGAGGATCGGCGTGAAGCTGCCCACCGCCGACGGCCGTTACGGCGCGCTGATCATGGCGCTGATGCCGGAGAAGACCAGCATCAACGTGGACATCAACAACATCGAAGAGCAGATCAGCCTGATCGCCACCGACGGCACCATGTGCTTTACCGCCGACCAGGCCACCGGCGCCATACTCTACGCCAACGACCCGGAGATGGTGGGCAATACCATCGCCGAGCGGGACCTGGCCCAGGAGAGCCTGCGGGACGGCTACATGGATTTCGCCTCCCTGGGCGGGGCGCGGCACTTCGTGATCACGGACCGGGAGGACGAGCTGATCCTCTACTACGCCGTGCGCTACGGCGACATCTTTGAGATGGTGATCCAGTACGGGCTTGTGGCGGCGGGGCTGTTCGCGCTGGCGCTTGCCCTGCTGCTGGCGGTGCTGTTTCACGGCTACAACGATGTCACCTTCTCCGGATGGGCGGTCATCAACACCCCGGAGAGCCCCGACGGCGATGCCGGGGCGCACAGCGTCATGAAGGACGCGACCAAGGCGGAGATCCGCAGGCGCGTCGTGACGGAGGGCCCCGCGACCTCCGTATGGGAAAAGCTCCTCCGGGCGATCCGCTGGCGCGAAAAGCTGCCGGAGGAGAAGTCCAACGCGGTATACCAGTCCTGCCTGTTTCTGCTGATGCTCTTCTGGGCAAACCGGCTGTTCAGCCGAAACCTGATCCACGACAACTACGACTCGCTGGCGATGTTCCTGGTGCGGGGCGACTGGATGCGGGGCGCCAACCTGTTCGCGTTTTGCAGCATCATGCTGGTGGTGGGCTACGCCATCATGATCAACGTGGCGACACGATTCCTGATGGGGCTGACCTCGGGCTTTCTGATGCGCAAGGGCCAGACCATCTGCCGCCTGGTGGAGAGCTTCATACGCTACATCTCGCTGATCGTGGTATTGTACTTGACCCTCAACTATCTGGGCCTGCCCGTGGGCACGGTGGTGGGGTCGCTGGGCATCGCGTCGCTGGCGCTGTCCCTCGGCGCCCAGAATCTGGCCGCCGACATACTGGCGGGGCTGTTCATCGTGTTCGAGAGGACGTTCCAGGTGGGGGATGTCGTGGAGATCAACGGCAAGCACGGCAAGGTGCAGGAGATCGGCGTCCGCTCCACCAAGCTGATGCTGCCGGGCAACAACGTGCTGGTCCTGGGAAACCACTGCATTGAGGAGGTGCTCAACCTCACCTGCAAGCTCTCCTGGTGCAGCGTGGAGCTGCGGGTGCCCGCGCAGGCGTCGCTTCAGAAGATCGAGGAGGCGCTCAGGCGCGAGCTTCCGGAAATCTCAAAGCGGTGCGACGAGATCGTCGGGCCGCTGAACTACGTGGGCGTGACCGAGATCGGCGGCGACATCGGCACCTACATGGGCGTGCCCACACGGACGCTGACCGTCAGCGCCGAATGCCGCGAGGAGGACAAGTATTCGGTCAGGCTCTTCATCATCAGGGAGATGTGTCTGCTCTTCGAGCGAGAGGGCATCGAGCTCATGTGACCAAACGGAGTATACTGTCGGAAACGGAGGGATCCACATGCTTTTTCAGGAACTGGGCAAGCTGAAGCGATCGTCCATCATGACCTCCATCGTGCTCATGGCGATGGGCATCGTCATGGTCATCTGCCCGGATCGCTACACCGGCGCGGTGGTGTCCGCGCTGGGCTGCGTGATGCTGCTGTGCGCCATCGTGATGATACTGGATTTCATCGCCAGCCGCAAGGTACTGATCCATTACGTCTACCTGACATTCGCCCTGATCATGGGCATACTGGGCGGGTCGGTGCTGATATTCATCGACCACATTGTGGGCATCGTGGGCACGATGTTCGGGTGCATGCTGATCGCGGACGGCGTGGTGGGCGTGTTCATGACGCTGATGTACGTCCGGCGCTCCCAGCGCAAGGGCTGGTGGATACTGATCGTGCTGGACGCGCTTTTGCTGCTGTTCGGGCTGATCATACTGGTCAACCCCTGGTGGGATTCGCCCGCCGCGCTGTTTGACATCATCGGCGGCGTGCTGCTGTTCTCCTCGGTGGTGAGCATGGTGCGCCTGATACTCGTCTGGCCGATCAAGGGCGTTTAAGGAGGATGCGACAATGAAGGACGATCATGAGAAGACATTGAATAATACGCCCGAAGCGCCGAAGAAGCGGGCCAAGGCTGCCCCGAAGCCCGCGCACGCGGCAAAGCCGTCGCTGCCAGGCAAGGAGGATCTGCAGCGGGAGCTCGAGAACCGCAAAAAGCAGCTGGAGCACACCACCATGGTGATGAGCGAAAAGCTCAGACAATTGCTGTCGGACGAGATCGAGTCCATGCGCAAGCGGGAGAAGGGGCGCGCCGCGGAGATACTGGGCGTGTTCGCAAAGCACAACTTCTACGCCAACGGCTTCACCCCCGTAGAGATGCGCACAACGCTGGAGGACCTGGGGCCGACCTACGTCAAGATCGGCCAGATCATGTCAAGCCGCGTCGATCTGCTGCCGGAAAGCTACTGCAAGGAGCTTGAGAAGCTCCGGCAGAACGTCAAGGAGCTCGACCCGGAGGTTGCCCGCGCCGTGATCGAACAGGAGACGGGCAGGAAGATCGACGACATCTTCCTCGAATTCAGGGACAAGCCCCTGGGCTCCGCCTCCATCGGACAGGTCCACTACGGCATCCTGAAGGACGGCACGCAGGTCGTCACCAAGGTGCAGCGGCCCCTGATCGCCGACATGATGCGCAAGGACTTCGTGCTGCTGAAGAAGCTGGCGCGCCTGGTGAACATCGTCAACGAGGGCAACGATGACGAGGACGAGACGGTGGACCTGCTGTCGGTGATCTCCGAGATGGAAAAGGTCACCGAGGAGGAGCTGGACTTCCGCGTGGAGGCGGAGAACACCCGCTTCTTCAAGGCGCACTGCATCGAGGACGAGAACGTGATCACCTGCCCCACGGTGATCGACGATCTGACCACCGAGCGCATATTCACCATGACCTTCGTGGACGGCTATTCCATCTCCAAGAAGGACAAGCTGGTGGAGGAGGGCTACGACCCCGTGGCCATCGGCCGCGTGATCGTCGAAAATTACGTCCATCAGGTGCTGGACGTGGGCACCTTCCATGCCGACCCGCACCAGGGCAACATCATGGTCAGCCACGGCAAGCCGTACTGGATCGACTTCGGCATGATCGGGCGCATCAGCGAGGCCGACGTGAACACCATACAGTCGCTGATCCTCTCGCTGCTGGGCCGGGACCTGGACGCGATGGTCAACGCCGTGATGTCCATGGGCGCGACCTCGCCGAAGACCAACCGCAACCGGCTGATGGAGGACGCGGACGTGATGTTCGACCGCTACATGAACGTCACCAGCATCAGCGAAATCGACCTGTCCCGGCTGCTGGAGGAGGTCACAAACCTGTGCGCCGTCCACCACATCACGCTGCCCGGCAAGTACACCATGCTGGTGCGCTCCATCGCCACCATCGAGGGCGTGATCGAACAGCTCTGCCCGGAGCTCAACCTGTTCGAGCTGCTGTCCAACAAGCTGATGGACCGGGCGAGGAAGAGCCTGGACATCCAGCAGGAGCTCGTCAAGATGGGCAAGGACGTGCTGGAGGTGGGCAGGAAGGCCACGAAGATGCCGGAACTCACCTATGACCTGCTCAACAACATGGTCAAGGGCCGGATGAAGATGAACCTGGAGCTCACCGGCTACGAGGAGCTGCTGAAGCGTGGGGGCGACATCGTCACGGACGTGGTGCTGGCGCTGTTCGCGTGCATGCTGTTCTTCGGGTCCTGCATACTCTGCACCGCCGACATCGAGCCCAAGACCCCCAACGGCATGCCCCTGATCGCCGCGACGGGCCTGCTGTTCGCCGTCGGGCTGGCCATCTACACGGTGCGGAAGCTGTCGAAGAAGAAAAAGTAAGTGATTTACAGGTTCAAACCGCGCTGGCCGGAATCGCCTTCGCCGTTTTTGAAATAGCGGTGCAGATCGTAGGGCGCGTAGATGCCGCTGTCGGTCACCACGCCGGAGACGAGGTGGGGCGGGGTGATGTCGAAGCTGGGGTAATACCCCTTGACGCCCCGGGCGGCGGTGCGCACGCCCATGGCCTGGAGCACGAACTCCGGGTCGCGCATCTCGATGGTCACGGTGTCGATGGTGGGGTGGCCCGGGTCCGGCGCGCCGGTGACGAAGTAGGGAATGCCCATATATTTGGCGACGATGGCGATCTGGAAGGTGCCCACCTTGTTGACCACGTGGCCGTCGAGGCAGATGGCGTCGGCGGCGGAGGTGAACACGTCCACCTGCTCGTTCTGCATGACCGTGGCGGGCATGTTGTCGGTGATCACCGTCACGTCGAAGCCCATGTCATGACACACCGTGGCGGTCAGACGCGCGCCCTGGAAATAGGGGCGGGTCTCGGGGCAGAACACGCGGATGTTCTTGCCCCTTTCTTTGCACACCTTCAGCATCATGCCGACGATGGTCTCCCCGAAGCACTGGGTCATGACCGTGCCGCCGTCGGGAAACATGTCCACCAGGTACGCCGCGGTGCGGTACACCTTGCTGTAGCGCAGGTTGTTGGCTTCGATGGTGTGGTCCATCACGGCCTGCGCCGCGTCACCCCCGGCCTCGATGGCGCGCCGGGCGGCGTCGAGGCAGCCTCCTGTGATGATCTTCATCCGGGAGACGGTGGTGGGCCGGGCGTGGCTGATGTTGTCGGCGGCGTCCTCGAGCCATTGAAGCTGGTCGGCGGCGCGCCTGTCGCGGCACTCGCGGGCGGCGAGGGCCATGCCCATGGCCGCGGCGGTGTAGGGCCCGGCGCTCTGGGTGACCATGTCCGCGATGGCCTGTGTGACCTCCTGGTGGGTCCGGCAAGTCACGAATGCCACCTTCCCGGGGTAGACGCGCCGGTCCAGTATGCGCACGACATCGCCGTCGAACCAGGCGATGTTTTCATATTGCAGCATGAACGCCAGATCTCTGTCCTGTCTCTCCATACGTTTTATCTCCCGTACAGCCGCTTCACGGCCTGCTTCGCGTCGTACATCGCCTTTTCCCGGTCGATGGTCAGGTATTCGCCGTTTTCATACAGTATCCTGCCGTCCGCCATGGTCATGCAGACGTCGGAGGCCTGGGCGGAATACGTCAGCATCGGCAGCGGCTCAAAGGCCGGGTAGAGGTGCGGCCGGTCCATGTCCACCGCGACGATGTCGGCCTTCTTGCCCACGGCCAGGCGGCCGGTGTCGTCCCGGCCCTGAAGCCTTGCGCCGTTCACCGTGGCCATGCGCAGTATGGTCGAAGGGGGCATCAGCTCGGGGTCCAGCCGGCAGCCGTTCATGATGATGGAAGCGAGGTGCATCTCCTCAAACAGGTTCAAGTTGTTGTTGCTGGCCGCGCCGTCGGTGCCCAGCGCCACGCAGAGCCCCATCTCCAGCATCTCCGGCACCGGCGCGAAGCCGCTGCCCAGCTTTAAGTTGCTGGTGGGGTTGTGGATGGGATAGACGCCGTGGGCTTTGAGGATTTTCAGGTCCTCGGGGGTGCACCAGACGCAGTGGGCGGCGGCGGTGGGCAGGTCGAATATGCCCATGGCCTCGAACCACGCGGCGGGCGTCATGCCGTGGCGACCGATGCACTCCTCGTGCTCCTTGCGGGTCTCCGACAGGTGGATCTGCACCCGCGCGCCCTTGTCGCGGTAGGGGCGGATCTGATCGGCATAGTAGTGGGTCACGGCGTCGTTGATGGTGTACTCGGCGTGCACGGCGAAGTCCACATGCACGCGCCCATTCTGGCAGCCGTGGAATTCGTCGAACAGCGCCAGGGATTCCTTGACGCGGACGTTCTTCTCCGGGAGCTCCGAGGGGTCGAAGGCCTGCACCACACGGGTCAGGTTCACCTTCATGCCCACCTGCTCGTTGAGCTCGATGAGGGTCTTCGGCTCCATGTACATGTCGCTGAATGACGTCACGCCGCTTGAGAGCATCTCAAGGACGGCCAGCTCGTTGCCCGCGATGAAGTCATCCGTCTTCATGCGGTCCTCCACGGGGAACACGGCCTCAAACAGCCAGCGGTCCAGCGGCAGGTCGCTGCCGATGCCTCGAAGCAGCATCATAGCCGCGTGGCAGTGGCAGTTGATGAGGCCGGGGATCAGCAGCTTGCCCCGCATGTCCTTCACAAGGTCATAGGCGGCCTGCGGCCTTTCCGCGCCGATGTAGTCGATGGTGTCGCCGTCCACGCCCAGGAAGCCCTCGGGGATGTAGTCGAACCGGTCGTCCTTCCAGGCCAGTATGCCGGCGTTCTTGAACAGCAGTTTCACAGTGATACCTCCCTCATGCGGTCGATGATTTTGATGAGATAGCCGCTCAGTTGCGCGGCGATCCTCTGAGCGGTCTCGAGGACCTCCCCGGTGGTCAGCGGCGTCTCAAGCACGCCGGCGGCCATGTTGGTCATGACGCTCAGGCACAGTAGCGGCATGCCGCAGTGGGCGGCCGTCAGCGCCTCCGTGACGGTGGACATGCCCACGGCGTCGGCCCCGAGGATGCGGGCGGCGCGGATCTCCGCCGGAGTCTCGTACTGCGGGCCGGTGAAGAACATGTACACGCCCTCGTGGACCGTGAGGCCGGTGCCCGCGGCGCAGTCCAGGGCGAGTTTGCGAAGCTCGGGGGTGTACATACGGCTCACGTCGAAGAAGCGGGGGCCGAAGGCGTCCACGTTTTTGCCGCGCAGCGGGCTTGGACCGTTCAGCTTGATGTGGTCCGTGACGATCATGATGTCGCCCGGGCGGTAACCGGCGTTCACCGCGCCGGCGGCGTTGGTCAGTATCACGGCCCTGGCACCCAGCAGTTTGAACACCCTTATCGGGATCACCAGCTGCTCGAAGTCGTAGCCCTCATAGGTGTGGAAGCGCCCGGACATGCACACCACGCGACGGCCAGCAACGGTGCCGAAGATCAGCTTGCCCGCGTGGCCCTGCACCGTGGAGACGAGGAAGTTCGGAATGTCGGCGTAATCGATGACGATCGCGTCCTCGACGGCGTCCGCGAAGGGCCCCAGGAACGACCCCAGCACGATGGCGATCTCCGGCTCCCAGGGGACGAATCGGCGTATGTAATCCACCGATTTTTGGAAGTATTCGAGCGTGTAGTCCATGAGCGTCCGCCTCCTGTCGTGATATTGTTGGTACAATTTTATCATGACCGGGCGGGTTCGTCAACGGCGCGGAACATCCGTGATATCAAAATATAACTGAAAAATGGACGGATTGGGGCTCGACATTGTGATCGGAAAGTGATATTATTATATCATAAATATTATAAAGGAGTGAGCCCCATGAAGAAAACAGCATCCCTGCTCATCGTGTTCATACTGGTCCTGACGATGATCCCCGCCATGGCGGAGGGTGAAAAGATCGCCGTCATCTGCGACCCGGTCGGCGTGAACGCCTTTTTGACCCAGGTTGTGGAGAAGGTCGAGGAGCTGGCCGGCACCTACGGCTACGAGTATCGCATCCTCGAGTGCCCCGACACCGACAAGTGGCAGGCCAGCTATGACGCCGCCGTGGCCGAGGAGTACGACCTGATCCTGGGCGTGGGCTGGCAGTCCGCCGAGTACGCCGCCGCCAAGGCCGCCGAGGTGGACGACAGCATCCGCTTCGCCGTCATCGACACCGACGCCGGCAGCGACAGCGTGGCCTCCTATAGCTACAACGAGGAGCAGGCCGCCTATCTGATGGGCGCGATGGCCGGCTACGCCTTCCCGAACGAGACGAAGTTCGGCTACATCGGCTGCTTCGAGGGCTCCGGCTCCTTCAAGTATCGCTGGGGCTTCATGGAGGGCGTCAAGTCCGTGGTGCCCGACGCCCAGATCACCTTCAACTACACCAACTCCTACAGCGATCCCGCTCCGGCCTATGACTTCGCCAAGCAGCAGCAGGCGAAGGGCTGCACCTACATCTTCGGCGGCGCCGCAGCCTGCAACGAGGGCATCTTCAACGCCGCGCTGGAGCTGGCGGAGGAGGGTAAGTACATCTACTCCATCGGCCAGGATACCGACATGACCCGCGAGGAGAACCCCTACATACTGTCCTCCCAGCTCAAGAACACCGGCGTCACCGCAGGCATCATCATCGACGCCTTCTTCGCCGGCAACCTTGAGAACGGCCTGCACGTGCTGGAGATGAAGGACGGCGCCATCGGCGCGACCCACATCACCGCCGAGGGCAATTACCTCAACGCAGACATCATGACCGACGAGGTCATCGAGAAGTGCAAGGCCGTGGCCGACGCCATCGCCTCCGGCGAGCTGGTGCTCGAGATGCCCGCCTCCGAGGACGACTACACCTTCCCGATCTTCTGATTGCAGACCGACGTCAACGGGGCTGTCTCAAAACGAGCCAATGTCGGGCAATTCATCGTAGGGGCGGCATTCATGCCGCCCGCGGACGCCATGAATGGCGTCCCTACGAAGTGATTGTATCGTAGGATCATCGTTTTGAGGCAGCCCTGTTTTCGGTGAAGCTGTACCCAAGGAGTGTGCGATATGGTTTTTGAAATGAAGCATATCACCAAGACCTACGACAGCGTCGTGGCGAACGATGATGTCAGCCTGCATCTGAACCGGGGGGAGATCCTCTCCATCGTGGGGGAGAACGGCGCGGGCAAGTCCACGATCATGAAAATACTCTACGGGCTGGAAAAGCCGGATTCCGGGGAGATCGTCGTGGGCGGAAGGACGCAGCGCTTCAACAACCCCTCCGACGCCATGGCCGTGGGCATCGGCATGGTGCAGCAGCACTTCATGCTGTTCGAGCAGATGACCGTGGCGGAGAACATCGTGTTCAAGAACGAGCTCAAAAACGGGCCGTTCATGGACATGAACAAAACGGCGGAGACCGTGCGGCAGATCTCCGAGCGCTATGAACTCAAGATCGACCCGCTTGCGCGCATCGCCGACTGCCCCGTGGGGCTTCGGCAGCGCGTGGAGATATTGAAGATACTCTACCAAAACGCCGAGATCATCATATTCGACGAGCCCAGCGCGGTGCTGACCCCGCTGGAGGTGGAGGCGCTGCTGGAGACCATCCGCGGCCTGGCCCGGGCGGGCAAGAGCATCGTGCTGATCACCCACAAATTGCAGGAGGTCATGGCCGTCTCCGACCGGGTGTACGTGATGCGCCAGGGCCGGGTGGTGGCCGAGCGCATGGCCGCAGACACCGACATCAGCGAACTTGCGATGCTGATGGTGGGCCACCCGCTGGCCAGCTATGAGATCGACCCGCCGAAACCGGGAGAAACGCTGCTGGAGACCAGGGGCCTGCGGCTCATGGAGAATGGCCGCGAGGTGCTTAAAGACATCAGCCTGCACGTGAACGCGGGGGAGATCGTGGGCATCGCGGGGGTCTCCGGCAACGGCCAGAGCGCGCTGATCCGCTGCATCACCGGCCTTGAGAAGTCCACGGGCGGACAGGTGCTGGTGGGCGGGGTGGACGTGACCAACCGCTCCGTGCGCGAGATCCGGGACGCGGGGCTTGCGCACATCAGCGAGGACCGCTACGTCTGGGGCAGCGCCCCGGAGGGCACGCTGGAGGAGAACGCGCTGATGGCCCGGCAGGACGATAAGCCGTTCAGCAGCCGGGGCATCATCCGTCCCAGGGCCATCCGGGATTTCGCCGTGAGGCTCATACGGGACTTCAACGTGAAGGCGTCGTCACCGACCCAGAAGATGCGCGAGCTCTCCGGCGGCAACGCCCAGAAGCTGATCGTGGCCCGGGAGATGAGCCTGGACACGCCGGTGCTGATCTGCTGCGAGCCCACGCGGGGCATCGACATCGGCGCCATGGAGGCCATCCACAACCGCATGCTCCGGCGCCGGGAGGACGGCGCGGCCATACTGCTGGTGTCCTCGGAGCTGACGGAGATCATGAGCCTGTCCGACCGCATCTACGTGATCTTCGAGGGGCGCATCGTCGGGGAATTCGAGCGGGGCAGCATGGACGACAGGCACCTGGGCCTTTTGATGGTGGGAGGTTCGATCGGGCATGAACAATGAGCGCAACTGGAGGCGGATGATGCTGGGGATCGTCGATACCGTCACCCAGCCGCTGATCGCCGTGCTGATCAGCTTCCTGCTGGGGGCGGTGGTGATCCTCGTGATCGGCAAGAACCCGCTGCTGGCCTACGGCGAGATGATCCGCGGCGCGTTCGGCAAGCAGGTCTACCTGATGAACACGTTGAAGCGCGCCACGCCCATCATCATGGGCGGCCTGGCGGTGTGCATGGCGTGGCGCAGCGGCTACGAGGCCATGGGCGGCGAGGGTCAGATGATCCTGGGCGCGGTGGCGGCGGCGCTGGTGGGCTACTACCTGCCCGTGCCCGGGTGGCTGCGCATTCCCGCGGCCATGCTGGCCGCCGCGGCGGCGGGCGCGGTGTACTCGATGTTCTCCGGCTGGCTGTTCGATCGGTTTGACGTCACCTTCGTCATCTCCACGCTGATGCTGAACTACATCGCCAACTACTTCGCGGCGTACCTGTGCAACTATCCGCTGAGGGACCCGGAGGCCAACGTCTACCAGATGCAGAACGCCCAGACCGGCAAGCTGCCCGAGGACGTCACCCTGCCGCCGATCATGAAGGGGTGGGTGCACTGGGGCTTTGTGATCGCGGTGATCGCGGTGCTCGTCACCTGGTTCCTGTTCAAGAAGACCAGCTTCGGCTACAAGAGCCGCATGGGCGGCCTGAACCCCCGGTTCGCGCTGTACGGCGGCATCGACGCGCGGAGGATGCTCTACCTGGTGCTGGCGCTCTCCGGCGTGATGGCGGGGCTGGGCGGCTCCTTTGAGGTGCTGGGCAGCAAGAGCCGGTACGTGGACCAGATGATCTTCTCCACCGGCTACGCCTGGACCGGCATGGTGGCGGCGCTGCTGGCCAACATGAACCCCATCGGCACGCTGCTGGCCTCGATACTGCTGGCGGGGCTGGCCGTGGGCGGCAGCACCATGATGCTCAACATGGACATCCCGCTGGAGGTGTGCAACATCATCGAGGGCATCATTACGCTGTTCATGAGCGCCCGGATGATCCGCATCGCCGCGGGCAACGTGCGCAGGCGCAGGCTGGCGAAGGGAGGCGGGGAGACATGACGTATCTTGCGCAGGTGATCAACTCCACCATCCGCGAGATCACCCCGATTTTGCTGGTGGCGCTGTGCGCGGGCGTGTGCAGCAAGGTGCAGGTGTTCAACATCGCCCTGGAGGGCACGCTGCTGATGAGCTCGTTCTTCGCCTTTTTGACCCACTACTTCCTGCACAACATCTTCCTGTCGGTGGCGGTGGCGATGGCCGTCGCCATGGGCATGACGCTGATCATGTCCACCTTCATCGTGCGGTTGAAGGGCCAGCCGATGATCGTCGGCATGGCGTTAAACACCTTCGCCCGGGGCTTTACGACGTTTCTTCTGTCGGTCATATTCAAGACGAAGGGCGCGGTGAACCCCTCCGATCTGAAGGGACTGACCAAGTTCGACCTGCCGGTCATAAGGAGGATACCGTTCCTCTCCACGGTGTTCGGGTCCCTGACGGTCATCGACTACCTGGCCTTTGTGCTGGCGGTGGTGATGTTTATCATCATGTACCGCACGGTGATCGGCTTCAGGCTTCGGGCGCTGGGCATCAACAAGAGCGCCGCGAGCAGCCTGGGCATCAACGTGCCCCGCTACCAGATCCTGGCCACCACGCTGTCCGGCAGCATGATCGGCCTGGCCGGGTGCCTGCTGACCCTGGGCCGCAACGCCATGTTCATACAGGATATCTCCGGTGCGCGGGGCTACGTGGCGCTGGCGGCCAACAACCTGTGCAAGGGCCATCCGCTGGGCGCGATGATCTCCAGCGCGCTGTTCGGCTTCACCACGGCGCTGGCCCGCAGTTTGCAGGGCACCGCCATACGGCAGCAGCTTCTCCAGTGCATTCCCTATATCGCCACCATCGCGGCCATGGCGTTCTACAACGCCTACGCCCGGGCGAAGGCCAACAGAAAACTGTAAATACGATTTGGAGGAAACAGATATGAGCATCATCAGAGACATAAGCCTCGCGCCGTCGGGCGAGGACAAGATCGAGTGGGTACGGCGCAACTGCCCGCTCTTAAGGAGCCTGGAGGAGGACTTTACAAGGGACAAGCCCTTCGCGGGCAGGCGCATCGCGCTGTCCATCCACCTGGAGGCCAAGACCGCCTACCTGTGCAAGGTGCTGGCCGCCGGCGGGGCGGAGATGTACATCACCGGGTCCAACCCGCTGTCCACCCAGGACGACGTGGCCGCGGCGCTGGTCAAGGCGGGCCTGAACGTATTCGCCTGGCACGGCGCGACCGAGGCCGAATACTTCGCCCACATCCGCGAGACCCTTTCTCACCACGCGAACATCATCATCGACGACGGCGGCGACCTGGTGCACATGCTGCACACGGAGATGACGGACGAGCTGCCCTACGTGATCGGCGGCTGCGAGGAGACCACCACCGGCATCGTCCGGCTGATCGCCATGAACAAGGCGGGCAAGCTGCGCTTCCCCATGGTGAAGGTCAACAACGCCGATTGCAAACACCTGTTCGACAACCGCTACGGCACCGGCCAGTCCGTGTGGGACGGCATCAACCGCACCACGAACCTGATCGTGGCCGGCAAGACCGTGGTGGTCGCGGGCTACGGCTGGTGCGGCAAGGGCGTCGCCATGCGCGCGAAGGGCCTGGGGGCGAAGGTCGTGGTGACGGAGGTGAACCCCATCAGGGCCATCGAGGCGTACATGGACGGCTTCGAGGTCATGCCGATGCGCGAGGCCGCGAAGCTGGGCGACCTGTTCGTGACGGTCACCGGCTGCGCCGGCGTCATCACGGAGCCGGACTTCATGGAGATGAAGGAGGGCGCGGTGCTCTGCAACGCCGGTCACTTCGACGTGGAGGTGGACATGAAGCGCCTGCGCGAGATCGCCACCGACATCCGGGAGATGCGGCACAACATCATGGGCTACACGCTGCCCAACGGACGGCACGTGTATGTGCTGGCGGAGGGCCGGCTGGTGAACCTGGCCGCGGGTGACGGGCACCCGGCGGAGATCATGGACATGAGCTTCGCGATCCAGGCGCTGAGCGCCAAGTACCTGGTGGAGCACGCGGGCAGGCTGACCGAGATGCTGATCGACGTCCCCGCGGAGGTGGACATGGAGGTCGCCAACCGCAAGCTCAGGTTCCTCGGAATCAGCATCGACTGCCTGACGCCCGAGCAGGAGGACTATCTGAACAACTCTGCGATCTGATGAAAAAACGCCGGTCGGGGCATTATCGTCGCCCCGGCCGGCGTTCTGATGAGGAAGGGAAGCATGCTCAAGGTCACCTATTTCGGAACGACGGCGCTGCTGTTTGACGACGGAACCGACCAGGTTCTGTTTGACGCCCACGTGACCCGGCCCTCCCTGGTCAGGTATCTTCTGGGCGTCAAGGTCGGCACGGACGCCGCGCTGTGCGACAGGCTGATTGCAGCGCACAAAATCGACAGGCTGCGGGCTATATTCATCTCCCATACGCACCACGACCACGTGATGGACGCGCCGTACATCGCCAACAGGTGCGGGGCGACCGTGTACGGGAGCGCGTCCGCAAAAAACGTCGCCCTCGGCGGCGGGGTGCCGGAGGCGAGGACGGTGGTGTTTGAGCACGGGAGCCGGTTTGACGTGGGCGGGTACGGTATCCGAATCCTTAAATCGCTTCACTCAAAGCCCACCGTGCTCAACAACGACCTGGGCGTGCCGATCACAGCGCCCCTCAAACAGCCCGCGAGGCTTCGGGATTATAGGGAGGGCGGCTCCTACGACTTCTATGTGGAGTGCGGGAGGATGCGGGTGCTGATCCGCCCCAGCTTCAACTACATCGAGGGACAGCTGGACGGCCTGCCGGCGGACGTGCTGTTCCTGGGCGTGGCGGGGCTTTCGAAGGCCGACGCCGCCACCGAGGCGCGGTTCTTTGCGGAGACGGTGGAAAGGACCGGCGCGAAGCTGGTCATCCCCATCCACTGGGACAACTTCTTTGCGCCGCTGGAGCAACCGGTCAGGGGCATGCCGCGGCTGATCGAGAGGACCGATGTGGTTTTTCACAGGCTGGCGCGATACTGCGCGGCGCACGGCGTGAACTGCCTCATACAGCATCCGCTGACGAGCATTGAATTGGGAGGAATGAATCTGTGAAGAGAGAACTTGGCATCGCCCGGTGCGGCCTGGCCTGCTGCCTCTGCTCGGAGAATGTCGCCTGCAAGGGCTGCAGGCGGGACGGGTTTCTGGAGCTGTCCTGGTGCAAGGACGCGGAATGGTGCGAGAACCGAAGGTGTGTGATCGACAAGAAGCTGAGGGGCTGCTACGAATGTGAACCCGCCGAATGCCGCAAGGGGCTCTACGCCGAAAAGATCAAGGCGCGCGCCTTTGCGGAGTTCGCCCACAGGTACGGCGTGGAGGCGCTGCTCGACTGCCTGGAGCGCAACGAGCAGAAGGGCATCGTGTACCACCGCGAGGGGATCATGGGGGATTACGACGATTTTGACGACCTGGAGGCGCTGATCGACTTCATCCGCACGGGTCATCGCGCGACGGGCGTGAAGATCGAACACGTCGCCATGTACGTGAACGACCTGGAGCGCGCCCGGGATTTCTTCGTCAGATACCTCGGCGGGGAATCGAACGAGGGCTATCACAACAGGACCACGGTCTTCCGCTCCTACTTCATCCGCTTTGACGGCGGCCCCCGCCTGGAGCTCATGACGAAGCCCGGCCTTTCCGACCCGGAAAAGCCGCTGAACCGCACCGGCTACGCCCACATCGCCTTTTCCGTGGGCAGCAGGGCGCGGGTGGACGCGCTCACCGAGGCGCTGCGGTCGGCGGGCTATGAGGTCGTCGGCGGCCCGCGCACCACGGGCGACGGGTACTATGAGAGCTGTATCGTGGCCATAGAGGGCAATCAGATCGAGATCACGGAATGATTTATCCCCACGGGGAGACGTACTCCTGCCCGGCCAGCTTCACGCACAGCTCCAGCATCGGCATAAGCGCCTCCTTGCCCCAGTTCCGGCGGTCATACGCATCGGGGTCCGCCAGGCTGTCCGTGACATAGAGGAACTGTCCGAACTGCGCGCGGCGAAACTCGGCGCACGCGGCAAGCGCGGAGCACTGCATGTCCACCACGCCGCAGCCCTCGGAGCGCGCACGGCGGACCTTGTCGATGGTCTCGCGGTAGATCGCGTCCGTGGTCCAGACGTCGGCGTCGGTGTACGCGATGCCCTCGGCGTCAAAGACGTTCCGGATCATCTGCTGCACGCCGTCGTCCGGATAGCTCCAGCGTCCCGGCGGTATGTAGTGATAGGAGGTGCCCTCGTCCCTGAGCGCGCGGCTGGGGACCACCAGGGCGTTCTCGGGCAGATCGACCAGCGCGCCGCAGGAGGCGACGGAGATCACCCGCTCCGCGCCGTATGCAATCAGCCAGTCCATGAGCTGCACGGCCACGGGCGCGCCGATGGGCGCCTGGCACAGGCAGGCGGTGTCGGAGATGCGGTAGACGGGATAGTCCTTGGTGACGGTCTCGTAGGTGGCGATGACGGGGAGGCCGCGCCCGGCGGCGTAGCTGTCCACCGCGTCGCCCACGAAGGGAAACGCCACGCAGGGCGGGAAATGGATGCCGAGATCATGCTGATCCGGCTGGAACATCGCCTTGGAGGCGTAATCGTATTCGATGATCGGATAGGAAGAGGGCATCGGCAGCACATCCTTTCATGCGCGCGCGCCCGGGCGGGGCGTCGGTCGCGCCTATTCGTTTTCGCCGACCATGATCTTATAGATCCCGGCGGCCCTCCTGCCGCGCCTGACGGCCTTTGACTCCCGGTTGGCGGGGATCTCGTACTTCAGGCACACCCAGGAACCGGCGCTTTCGGCGGCCTTCGCGGAGTACAGGGCGTTGGCGTTCTCCTGCTTCCAGCCGGTGTAGACCTTGTTGTAGTAGCCCAGCAGGTCGTTGAGTATCATCTCATGCTCGGCGGCGACGACCTGCTCTTTGGTGATGGTCGGATTGCCCGCCCCGGCATACTTGCGGTAATAGGCCATCAACTTCAAGGACTCCTCGCCGGTCCACTGGGCGCAGCCCAGCCCGAACTTGCCGCGCCAGGTCTCCGTGCTCTCCTGGGGCTCGTTGTACTCCCAGGTGTCCGTCGATTTGTCGTATTCCCAGGCGTCCGGCGTGCCGTATTGCAGCTTCAGGCCGGCCAGCTGCACCATGAATTCCTCCAGCGCGTTCAGGTCGATCTCCCATACGCGCCGGCCAGACCAGTTGTCGAGGTAGTAGTTTTCGTCGCCGTAGCGCATGTGCACCCGCGCGGAGCCGGTGTAGGCGTCCATGTCCTCCGGGGACAGGTACACGTCGGTGACCACGTAGCCGTTCGCGCCGTGGGTGTAGTAGTTGCCGCCGTCCAGATAGCAGAAATATCGGGGACGTATGTACTCGAGATCGGGGTGCTCCGGGGTGCTCTCATAGCCGCTTCTCTCGAACAGTCCGTAGCCGCCCTCGGAGTAGATGTTCGCGCAGACGCCCGCGGCGAAGGCGGGCTCAAAGCCGCGATCCATCAGAAGCTCCGCGATCTTGCCCAGGGTCCCGGCCTTCGCGCCCAGCGAGGCGCAGGCGCGGAGGTTGTCCGCCATTTCGGCATTGGACAGGGTCGGCGGAACGTCGCCCGCCGTCTCATCCTGCGCGTCGGGCGCCTCCGGCGCGTCGGGCGCGGCGGCGTCCCCGGGGTCGGTCACCTCTGCGGCGCCGGCGTCCTCCGCCGGGACGGCTTCATCCTCCAGAACCAGTTCCGCGTCGGACAGGGGATCGGAGGCCTCGTCCGCATCGTCGTCGAACAGGGCCGGCTGATCGGCCCCGGGCTGGTCCGTTTCGGGCAGGTCCGTTTCGGGCAGGTCCGTTTCGGGCAGGTCCGTTTCGGGCAGGTCCGTCTCGGACAAGTCCGTCTCGGACAGGTCCGTCCCGTCGCCCAACTCCAGCTCCTCGCATTCGACGGGTTCATCCACGGCTTCCGCGGTGAAGGTGACCTCGATCTCTTCCGGTTCGATTGCCGCCTCGGCCAGGCCCGACGCCGTCAGCGCCAGCGCCAGCGCGGCCGCAAGGGACAATGCGCGTTTGATATATCTCTTTCTCATCGCGGGGTTCTCCTTTGACGCAAACACGTTTATACACCTTATTTTACCACAATATCACAGTTTAATCAAGATGTGGTTTCCAGGGAATGTATGGAAAGATTGCATGCTCACTCTTCGAGGCTGACCAGCAGCCGCTCCAGCAGATGCCAGGTCTTGGGGATCGAGGCGAGGAAGAGCGTTTCCTCGGGGGAATGGGCGTTTAACACATCGGGGCCGATGCTGACCATATCGAGGCCTTCCGCCAGTTCATAGAACACGCCGCACTCAAGCCCTGCATGGATCGCCTCCACCTTGATCGCCTCGCCGTTCTGCGCTTCGTAGATGCGCTGTATGACCGGCACCAGCCGGCTGTCCGCCCTGGCGGGCCAGGGCCTCGAGACTTCGGTGATGCTGATCGACAGGCCGTTTTCGGACGCCAGCGCCCGGAACTGATACTCGATTTCTACAAGCCTTTCGGGGGACGAGCTTCGGGGCATCTGGCGGATCTCGATGCCGTCCGCGTCGGCGCGAATCTGCCCCAGGTTGGACGAGCTCTCCACCAGGCCGTCGATCACCTCGGACATCGTGTACACGCCGTTGATCGATGAGGTGACATAGTCCAGTATCCGCCCTGTCTGGTCCGCATCGAACACCTTTTCAGCGGCATCCGCGTCGGTCACGGCGAGGGTCAGCCCGTCCTCGACGCCCGCATAGGCCTTGCGCAGGGCCGCCTCTTCCTCCGCGACGATCCCCTCCAGCGCCGCCCGGTCGGCCGTGTCGATCATGAGGATCGCCTGCGCCTTCGCGGGGATGGCGTTGTCGGCGATGCCGCCGGTCAGTGACACCAGCTCATAGGGAAGTTCCCCGCCGAGCCGGTCCAGTATCCCGGCCAGGGCGACGATGCCGTTGCACCTTCCTTCTCCGATCATCACGCCGGAGTGGCCGCCCGAGAGCCCCGATATGGCGACGGAAACCGCCGTGCCCATTGTCGCGTCGGTCAGCGCGGGGTCGCCGGTGAGCACGACGGTGGCGTCCGCGGCCGAGCTGACGGTGACGGTGTCGCTCTGTTCGCTGTCGATGTTGATCAGGTATTGAACGCCCGCCATGTCCTCCGGGGTGACGGCCAGCACGCCCGACATGTCGATCTCCTCGTCGGTCGTGAATATGATGCGCAGGGGGCCGTGGGCCATGCGGCCCTTCACGACGGACATCACGAGGGCGACCCCCGCGCCGTCATCCGCGCCGAGGGTGGTGCCGTCGGCGGTCAGCGTTCCGGCGTCCCGGTCCACGATGAGTTCGATCGGGTCGGTCAGCGGATCGAAGGGGTGGTCCTCCGCGGCGACGCAGACCATGTCCAGGTGGGTCTGAAGCGCGATCAGCGGCAGGCCCTCGAAGCCCTCCGTCGCGGGGATGTCGAAGAAGAGGTCGTTGGCTTCGTTCTGCCTGACCTCGAAGCCCAGCGCCTCCGCCCATGCCTTCAGGCGGTCGCTCACGGCCTTCTCGTGCTTGGACTGCCTCGGGACGGCCGCCAGTATCCGGAAGTTCTCGATGAAATCGTCGATGATGGCGGAATCCTCCGGCATAGCGGCGTCGGCCGCGGGCTCGCACAGCGAAGGCAGCGCCAGCGCCATGACCAGCAGGCACGAGAGCGCGGCGATGATCCACTTGGCTTTCATATCGGTCGGCCTCCTCTTCGTATTCCTGCGGAATGCGGGCTAACGCATCCTCCGGCTGATCCTCCGCCATATGTAGCCGATATCAAACCTCGCCCCGCCGACGAACACGGCCAGGAACACGGTCAGTAACAGGCTGGCGACGATCCAGATGACGGCGACGCGAATGGCCCCGCCGCCGGGGTTCTCGAACACCGGGTCGCCCTCCAGGTGGAAGTGCGACGGGTCGCTGACATCGTAGCGCACGTCCACCTCCGTGCCCGGGGGGAACTTATCCTGCGACATGCTGTTTCCGTAGAGCAGCCGGAGCTTCTGGCCGTCCGCCGTGAATTCGACGACGGGCTTCATGAAGGTAAAGCGGCCCTCCGAGGAGGTCTGGTATTCCACGATGACGCCGGCGGCGCGCGTGTACTCCCGCTCTTTTCTGTCGGACAGTTCGCGCCGGGTGCGAAGGCCGATGATCAGCAGAATCCACGCCATCCACGAGGCGACGGCGAAGAAGAACAACATCTTGAGGAGCATGATTCTCACACGTGCCTTTCATTGGTCGAAGATGCCTTACCGCGCCAGCTCCAGCCGCTCCCAGCCGTAGCCGTCCGGCGCCTGGCCCTCGGGCCCCATGTAGAGCTGATCGCCGTTCTGGTAGACCGTGTCGTATTTCGTGTCCACCTTGATGTGCCCGCCGTCGGTGGTCACGTATTCGTTCTGCTCCTTGATGACGTCGGACCATCCCTCCGCCCACTTGCTGGAATCGTAATCGGAGGAAGACTGGTACTCGCTGAGCCAGCTCCCGGAATCGCCCATGATGTATTCGTAGGACTGCTGCATCAGGCCGGCGTGGATGACATCGTCGATCTTCTGGCCGTAGGTGAGCACCACGAACAGGAAATCCATGGTGAAATTGGAATTGCCGCTCACCAGGCCGAACAGGGGACGGTACTGGTCATAGGCCTCCTGTGAATCTGTGACGAGCATGTAGGTGAAGGGGATGTTCCAGAACATGGACTCCATTATGACGTGGCCGGTGTTCGCGCTGCTCCTGGCCATGGTGACCAGCGAGAAGCACTCGAGGTGCGAGTCGCCGCTGACGTAGTGCCGGTCGGCCACCGTGCCCTCGCAGCCGAGGGGCGTGCTGATCGAGCCGAGCTGGCTTTGCAGCTTCACCTGCGCCGCCTCCTCGGCCATCTGCCGCATGGAATCCGAAACCTCGTATTCCTCCAGAAGCGTCGCGTCCGAAAGGCCGAGCGCCTGCAAAAGCAGCGACTGATAATCCCCGGCGTTTCGATAGTTCAGGTTGGTGGTGTAGAGGCCCATGTCCACGCCCTCCGCGACCTGCGAGCCGTTGACGGTGAAGCCGGAGTAGCTCTGGTTGCTGATCATGCGGATCGCGGCGTGGCCGTCGGGGCTGTTGAGCGTCACCTCCGCCACGCCGGGCGTCGTGGTGCTGATGAAGTTCCAGTCCACGGATACGGAAGCCGACCAGCCCTCGGGGATGAGCACGTTGGCGACGGGGATATTGGTGTTGTAGAGCGTCTGGTGGGTGAAGTAGCCCGAGGGACCGGAGGCCGCGACCTCCGTCGCCTCACTTGTGTCGCTGCCGTCCGAGATCCCGGTCAGCGGGATGCCGTCGACTTCCGGCGCGACATTGCCGTCGGAGGAATCGTTGCCGAACTGCCAGTCCTTGAGCGGCGCGTACTGTATGTACTGTATGCCCTGCTCGCACTCCGTGAGCGTCTGCTCAAACTGCGCCTCATTGATCGACGGGCCGCGGTTTCCGTTGGCGACGGTATACCAGGCGCCGCCGGTGGACATCACGCCCGAGGTCAGCTCCGCGGTGCCCTGGCCGTTCAGGGTGTAGATGAAGCAGCTGACGTCGTTGTCCTCGGTGGCGGTTTCGTAGAGCAGCGTGCCGTCCGTGCGGAGGTAGGCCGCACTGCCGTCACCGGACACGTAGATGCAGGAGAGCTCCCCGTTGATCAGCGTGAAGATCTGGTAGAGCGCTTCGGTGTATTCGTCGTTGTTCATGCCCATGAAGAGCTCGTCGGTGCCGTCGCCGTTGATGTCCTCGAGATAGTACCCGAAGGCGTCGCACTGCTCGCCGGACAGCTCCAATAGCTCCGTGCTGACGCCCATCTGGTAGAGATCCGATTCCGTCAGGGCCTCATACCAGTCCGCGTAGAACACGTTGTAGTAGGTCTCGATCACCTGCTGATACGGCTCCGGGAAGCTGCTTTCCACGCGAAGCGCGCCCAGCTGGCTGTTCCTGGGCAGGCCGGTTGACGGGATCTGCGCCGCGGGCGATTTGCCGGAGGATGGCTTGCCGGAAGACGGCTTGCCGGCCGCCTGGGCGCAGAGGGACGCGAGGAGCACGAGCACGAGCAGCATTGACAATACGGTCTTTTTCATGATTGATCCCTCCGTTTATACTGTATCACCTGAACCGTATCCGGCCTTTTATTTTTTGTCCGGCATCACGCAGGAATAGTACTCCACGTCCTTGACGTCCCGGATCTCGCCGTCGTCAAAGACGATGCGGGAGATGCCGACCCACACGGTATCGACGGAATACCAGTTGCCCAGGTTGAAGCTGTTGGACCAGCCGGTCTTGCCGGGCTCGACGGTCACCTTGTTGGACATGGAATACACCACGCCGCTGTCCAGCTTCTTGCCCCAGACGTCGGTCGTATAGCAGTTGAGCTCGAAGCCCTTGACGGTGCGGACCTTGGAGGTATTGATGACCTGCACCTTGAAGAAGAATGTGTTCACCCGCTTGACGGGGTCGTATTTGCACGTCGAGCCGATGACCAGCGGGATATAGGGCTCGGAATAGGCCTTGGCGCTGGAGGAGAACAGCCGCGCCTGCATCTGCGGGGTCGCGTTGCCGCCGTCCGTCGACAGCCCGTTCTGCTCGCAGAAGGTGCGCACGGCGGCGGTGGTCTTTTTGCCGTAGGAGCCGTCGGCCTTATCGTTCAGATATCCCAGATCGATCAGCCGCTGCTGCAGATCGCGCACGGCCTGGCCCTTGTTGCCCGGCTTCAGGGTCTTGAAATCGGCGGCGGAGGGCGTGTAGGAGGATTTGGATTTGCCGCCGCCGGAGGAGGTGGCGGGCTTCGGCGTCACGGTCGGGTCCACGGCCTTAAAGCCCTCGGGCACGTCCCGCTTGCCCTCCAGCGCAGTCAGATCCACGCTGACCTCCTGGGTGTAGACCCGGCTGAAATGCTCGTCCTTCAATACGATGGTCAGCTTCACCCTCCGGGCGTCGGCGATGGCCTGCATGCCCGAGGCGGTGTCGGAGACGATCAGAGAATGATTCGACCCGAAGTTCCCGGTGTCGGAGGGGGAGATCGACTTGCCGATGCTGGTGCCGCGAATCTCGTCGTTGCCGTCGACGGTCACTTTGTCCACATCGACCCAGAGCGTCTGGCCGCTATAATTCTGCACCCGGAAGTACAGGTTCATGGTGACATAGTCCCTGCTGTAAGCGGTGATATTGTACTTCACGGGCTTGAGGGAGAGGCCGTTCCATGAAAGCACCGCGCCCTCGAGCACGCGCGGGGTCGGCTCGGGCGTGTCGGCGAGGGTCGGGACGGGCGTCGCCGTGGGCTCGGATTTCTGCCCTCCGAAGAGGTCGGCAAACCGGCCCTCGCTGAACCCGGACTTCTGGCCCGCGTCGGGTTTGGCCGTCTTTTCGGGGACGGGCGTCGCGGTGGGCGCGGGCGTCGCGGTGGGCGTCGCGGTGGGCACGGGCGTGGCCGTCGGGACCGGCGTGGCGGGGGAGGCGGCCGCCTTCCCGGCGCTCAGTATGAGCGATTGCGCTTTGCCGGCGCTCTGGAGGGACAGCGTGTAGTTCCCGAGGTTCAGATCGCCTTGCTGGCCGGCCTTCGACAGCCAGGACAACAGCTTGTCGAGGGACACGGATTTGTCCGAGTCCGCGACGACGCTGAGAAACGCCTGCTTCAGCACCGTGGCGTGCATGGCGTTGACGCTGCCGTCGATGGTGAGCGTCATGCGGCTCGCGGGGGAGGAGGGGCCTCCGGAGGACCCCCGGGCCTCCAGCACCACGTTGCCGTCGTCGTTCGAAAAGCGCATGCCGTCTGAGAGCATCTCGGGATTGCTCAGTATGTATTTCGTCACCTCGGCGGCAAAGCCGGCGCCTCCGAGCTTCACGAACATGGTCGGCAGGCGGGTGTTGATCCCCATCATCATCGTGGTGGGCGCAAAGCAGTCCGGCAGCGCCGCCAGCGCGGGCAGGGCGCATGTCAAAAGAAGGGCAAGCGCTATGATCACGGCCATCGTTTTCTTCATGGTATTTGTCCCCCTGTATACGCATTAACCGTCGTCTGCGACCGCTTTTGCAAGCCGATCGCCCTGTATCCATGAACGATAATAGTTTATCATATATGAGGCAAAATTGCAAATGCCATTTGACATTTACGTTAAATAAAGGACGGAAAAGCGATGCCTTTCGCCTGATGCTGCGGATGCCGAAATCGGGGTTGACAACGCGAAGGGCGGCGTGTTAAAATGAGGCTGCGCTGGTTTCATACGCTTTGGCCCGGACACTGGAGCCCTGCACCGGATCCTGAGGATGCCGCAGGCAGGGCTTTTTCAATGGAGCATGGTCATGAACAGAGTACAGAAATACGACATATTCCTGTCCTACCGCCGCAGCGGCGGGGCAGAGACGGCAAAGCTGATGCGGGATTCGCTGTACAATCACGGGTACAGCGTGTTTCTGGATGTGGAATCCCTTCGCGCAGGCCCGTTCAATCAGGGGCTGTATAACGTGATCGACGCATGCCGGGATTTCATACTCATACTGCCGCCCAATGCGCTGGACAGGTGCGTCAACGCGGACGACTGGGTCCGGCTTGAGATCGAATACGCCCAGTCGAAGGGCAAGAACATCGTGCCGATCATGCTCAACGGATTCCACTATCCGGAGGTCATGCCGGAGAGCCTGGAGTTCCTGAGGCTCCAAAACGGCATGCGCGCCAACATGGAGCTGTATGATGAGTTCATTGCGCGGCTTGAAAAGCAGTTTCTGATCTCCCGGCCAAGGCGCCGGATGCTGCCCGTCGTTTGCGCCATCATCGTGGTGATCGTGCTGGCGCTGGCCGTGGGCGTGGGGCTCTACGCCCGACGGCCGAAGCCGGCGGACCCCGCCGGGACGGAGACGGCCGAGCCCCAGGCGCAGGCGGCCGGGGGCGACGACAGCATGGAGGCCCTGCTGGAGGGCGTGGAGGTCCAACATCCGATCAAAGGGGACTACAAAAAGGATCTGTCCGATTAAGCAGGGGATTGCATGCTGTCTACCACGAGGCGGTCCATCTCGTCCATGAGTGCGTCGTACTGCGCGTCGCCGTCGATCACGGCGTGGACGTAGAGCTCCCTGTCGGCGACAAAGCTGACCATGGTGACGGTCCCGTCCGCCTCGCGCATGTCGCCCACGAACCAGGGCCGATCGCCGAAGAACCGCGTCGATACCCTTGTGGCGCCCCGGAAGTATCCGGGGTGTTCTTTCATGAAGGCGAGCAGCGCGACCACGTCCTCCTGGCTCAGCCTCTCCCGCGTGGCGACGCGCGCGGCCAGCTCGGTGCTCAGGAGATGGACGTAGATGTCCGTCGCGCTGGAGGGTTCGACGATGTTCAGGCGGATATCATCCTCGATCCAGCGCTTGACGACGGCCTCGGGCCGGGTGCAGTACCGTTCAAACAGCTCCTTTTGCGCCCTGAGATCCTGCGTGAGCGCGTAGGCGCCCTCCGGGGCGGTGTAGGTCAGGGTGATCCCTTCGGGGGTGACCACCCGGTACTGCCGCAGATCGGGGTCGATGGTCACCGCGTCGCGGGTGACGAGGGCGGCGGGGTCAATGTCGGTATTCGGGATGAAGTCGTCGTCGTCCAGCAGCTTCTTCGGGACGCTCTTGTAGAACTGACGGTCGGGCGCCGCAAGCCCGCTCAGGTCGATCGTCCCGGAGACGCCCGCGTCCTCCGCGCACGCGCAGGCGCACAGCGCCGCCAGCAGCAGCGCGATCAGGCTCAGCAGTCTCTTCATTGTGATTTCACCTTCTCAAAACGATGGCGCCTGACGGCGGACGCCTTGCGCGTTCACGCGGATGATACCGACGGCCTCCGCCGTCAGGACCGATCTCCCTTCGTAACCGACAGATGAATGTCACTCAACTCATAGGTGTAGATCTGGAAATCCACGGATTCTATGTCGGGCCGACCCCCGGGCATTTGGGTCAACCACATCATTTCCTCGAGCTTGCGCATTCCGGCGGGCAGATCGAAGAACTGTTCCGTCGCGGGACTCAGGATCTGCAGGCCGTTCAGCTCAAAGCTGTCGTCATTCCAGTAGATGCGGACATCCTGGTCGCCGCGATTGACAAAGAGCAGCACGGTCTCCGGAAAGCTGTAATCGTTGTACCGCGCGTCCAGGAGCCGTATCTCAACATCGTTCCATTGCGCGCTGGCCAGCGGCACGTCGTCCGGCTGATCCGGGATCAGCAGACCGGCGTCAAACCTAAAGGGTACGACGGCGCTCTCCGTGAGCAGCTTGTCAGAGCTCTCCCCGTCCTCGAGCTTCATGCCGAGCTCGATTTCTTCCAGCGAACGGATCCGGGCATCCTGAAAGAAGTCCGCATAGAGCGAAAGGGAAAACGCCTTGTTTTCGCCCGGATCAAGTACGACAAAGCTGCCACCCAGCCCGTGAAAGGATAACAGCATATCGTCGACCCGATCAAGGGATATATCGCAGCACAGCGCCCTGTCCGTGCGGTTTTCCATATTGCAGGCCAATTCCAGGCCCGGATACTGTCCGCCGAACGCTGTGACGGATTCCAAGGTCATGCGGCAGTACCGGTTGTCCATCAGCGTCTGCGGTTTAAACGGCAGACGGGTGCGGGTCTCGTTGGGCAGATCACCGTCGTTTGGCGGATAGGGGACAGAGCCCTCGATACCATCCCCAACGGCCGGCCGGGTCCTGACAGAATCGTCCCTTTTGACCGAGAGATGAATGTCGCTCGGCTCATAGGTGTAGATCTGGAAATCCATGGATTCTATGTCAGACCGACCATCAAGCGTTCCGGAAGACCATGTCATATTCTTGAGCACGCGCATTCCGGCGGGCACATCGAAGAACTGCTCCGTCGCGGGACTCGGGGCCTGTCGACCGTTCAGCTCAAAGCCGTCGTCATTCCAGTAGACGCGGACATCCCTGTCGCCGCGATTGACAAAGAGCAGCACGGTCTCCGGACGCTTGTAATCGCCGTAGCGCGCGTCCAGGAGCCGTATCTCCACATCGTTCCATTGCGCGCTGTCCAGCGGCGCATCGTCAGGCTGATCCGGAAGCAGCAGGCCGGTGTCAAACTTAAAGGGTACGACGGCGCTCTCCGTGCGCAGCTTTTCCAGGCTCTCCCCGTCCTCGAGCTTCATGCCGAGCTCGATTTCTTCCAGCGAACGGATCCGGGCATCCCGAAAGAGGTCGGCGTAGATCGAAATGAAAAACGACTCCTTTTCGCCCGGACCGACATCATCGACAAAGCTGCCGCCTATCCCGTAACAGGATATCAGCATATCGTCGATCCGATCGATGGATATTTCACAGTCCAGCACCCTGTCCGTGCGGTTTTCCATAGTGCAGACCAATTCCAGGCCCGGATACGGTCCGCCGAAGGCCGTGACGGATTCCACGGTCATGCGGCAGTATTGGTTGTCCATCAGCGTCTGCGGCTTAACCGGCAGGCGGGTGCGCATCTCGTTGGGCAGCTCAAAGAGCTCGCTGGAGGTCACGTTGCCCTGAAGGTCGGTGATTTCAAAGTGCGCCCACCGCTGTTCGCCGTCGTTGAGCGGATAGAAGGCGAGCGTATCGGGGATAAAGCCCTGGACGTATTCCCCGACGACCGGCCAGGTCTTTATCCAATCGGAATATGGAAGGAGCCTGCCCTGTTCATCCCTCACGGGAATGCGAACGCGGCTGCAAAAGCCGAATTTGATGCAATCCTCCATGCGAAGCGTCGTTTTTCCGCCAACCTCGTTGTCCGAATCCTCCTGGATTTCGACAAACCGACAGACGCCATCCTCATCGATCCGGTAGCGGAGATATACTCCGGCCAATTCGCTTTTTCGCACCTCTTGCGGCACGACCAGCATCACCGGCGCGTAGATGTCGCCGTCCTTGGCATAATAGCCCACCGCGCCGCTGCGAATGGTGCCCGCATCGTCCACGACGAACAGCGCCTCGCCGGAGTAGACGGCGGAGAGGCAGTTGCCGTGCAGCTCAACCTCGTCCGTGCAGTAGACCTGGCGATATTTGCCCGCGGCACCCTCCTCCATGACGATCAATTGGGCTTTCGCGAACTGCTCCACCTGCGCGTCGGTCAGCTCAAGGTTCAGCCGGGTGTGGTCCACCTGGATGTGGTCCGGCAGCGTCCAGTCCGCCAGGGCTTCGCCCATCCAGATGGCGCTGGAATCGCGTATGAAGCTGCGATAGCCCTCCGAAAGGCCGATCTCGTCCGAAAGGCTGGACCAGGGGGAGGCGTAGCGCGCCTTGTTGTTCATGGGGTAGTACAGGCTCAGGCCGTTGCGGAAGGGGCAGTTGGCGCGGTTATAGACGATGGCCTCGGACAGGTCCAGAAGCAGTGCCTGGCAGTCGGCCACGCCGGTCTCGTCGTACAGCTCCAGCAGGTCCACCAGGTCCACCAGGTCATAGGGATAGACCACGCCGCCGATGCTGCGCGCCTCGCTGCGGTTGCGGGCATAGGTCATGTAGCTGTCCGCGTCCACCGTGAAGCTGCCGAACAGCTCGGACATGCCCTCGGAGACGGCGTCCATTTTGCTCAGATCGACGCAGGACAGCGTGATGTCCGCGAGGCTGTCGGCGTAGTATTCGCTGTATGCGTCCACGATCCGCCGTCCTGTCTGCGCGCCCGAGGTGTCCCCGGCCATCTCCGCGATGAAGCGGTAGCTCCAGCCATCCAGCGGCTCCGGCTCCTGGGAGGCGATCATGTATTCGGCGTAGGGCGCGAGCACGCGGGCCGTCTCCGCCGAGGCCATCAGGCAGGCGTCCAGCCCGATCCAGGCGAGCTTTTCCCCGGCAAAGGGGCTGTCCGCCAGCGCCGATTCGAGGTCCGGCAGGGACAGGCTCTCCATGCCGTCGCCGCTGTCGGTACGGGCGTCGAAGCACAGGCCCATCATCGGGCCCGCGCCATGGTCCCACATGAGCAGCGCGTAGCGCTTTGCCGGGCAGCAATCGTGGCCGTAGCGCAGCAGGCGTCCGAGCGTCTCGGGGTCGCTCATGCTTGCGGGTTTTCCCGCCTCGGCCGGCTCGATGCCCGCGGGGGTGAGCCTGTATATGCCGACCGTCTCCGCGTCGATCCCCGGCGTCTTCCAGGAGGGCGAGCCGCCGGCCATCACGATGATCTCCAGCGCGCCGTCCGACGGCAGCGCCGAGCGCATCTCCTCCAGATCCCGGGTCGCCGCGCCGGCCTGATCCTCCAGGTCGCTGCCGCACATGTAGATCATCAGCACCATGTCCGCGGACCGGGCCTCGCCGTGCCCGACGGGCATCCATATAACGGCGAGGAGCATCAGCAGGACGATCAGCGCGGCGCGCGGGCGGACCGCGGGCATCCTCTTCATAAAACCGATTTTGAACATGTTCGTCACTTGAGATTGTCGAGGTTGCGCTTCACGGCGCTCGTCAGCCGATAGCCGATGTTGAAGCGCTTGCTCTCGGCGATGTGGATGCCCACGCAGTAGTTGTCCCTGGTGAACACCGGGCCGCCGCTGTTGCCCGCCACGGCGTCGATGGTGTAGGACATGTGCGTGTCGTCGAGCACCTTCGCCCAGCCGGAGTCGTACTTTAGCATGCCGTCGCGATAGCCGGCCACATACAGGTAATCGGATTCAATGGCGGAATCGGGCCTGTTCCAGTACGCGCCCAGCCAGCCGGTGGTGTCGCCCACGTTCTTCTTCAGCATGATGCAGCCGAAGTCGTTCTGCGTGGTATACGAGCGGTCCTTGAACAGATTGCCCGCCCAGGCCGTCCACCTGCCGCTGTAGCGGTACAGGTAGTTCCTGCGGCTCTTGTATCCGAAGTAGAAGTCGATGGTCTTTGCCCAGGCGCTGTGATCCGAGCACACCAGGCAGTGGGACGCCGTGAGCAGCCGATTCTTGCCCACCATGAAGCCCGTGCCGGACCAGTGGTCGCCGCAGGTCCCCACGATGTCCATATAGGCGATGGCGCTGTAAGGATAGGCCGCCGGATTGAACACCGTGACCCTGCCGTCGGCATTGAACACCGCGCGATCGACGGTGTCCGGGACAAAGGGATCCTCCTCGGTGGACGCTTCCGGGGCGGCGTCCTCCGTCGCGGTCCAGTCATCAATGACGATCACCGTACCCTCGTTGTCCTCCTCGGCCCATGCCGCCGGCATCAGCAAAAGCGTGCAGATCAAAGTCAACACGATCCACTTTTTCATCAGTAATCTCCTCCAGACCAAATTGTAACTCTGTTAAGGATTGTCATATTCAGTATATCACAACTGCCGTCAAAAGAAAAGGAGGCGGCCGAAAAAACCCGCCTTTGTCCCCGGGTCAGCCGTGAGGGGCGGAGGGATGCTGTCCCTCCGCCGGGATTGTTTCAAAGAATTGTTATTGAAGAAAACGTTGAGATGTGGTAAAATAAGTGAGTGCAGCAAACCAACCGCAATTGGGAGTGTCACAAATGAGCAGATACGTTTTTTCCGATCACGACCGGGCCCTCATGGAAAACATGCAGATGCCGTTTGCCATGTTCCAGCTTGTGGACAAGAGCATTGTGACCCTTGTCGTCTCCAGGGGCTTTTGTGAGCTGGTGGGATCGATGGACCGCCCGCTGGTCTATGCGGCCATGGATCACGACACCTATCGGAACGTGCATCCCGACGATGTGGCCCGGCTGGGCAACGCGGTGTTTCGCTTCATGCGGGACGGCGGGCGGTTTGAGTCCGTCTACCGTCTAAAGGACCCGAAGGGGACGGGCTATCTGATCATGCACGCCTACGGCGAGCACATGTACACCGAGACGGGGGAGCGCCTCGCCCAGATCTGGTACGCCAACGAGGGCGCCTACGCGGAGGACGGCAGCCGCCAGGGGACGGAGCTCAGCCAGGCCCTGAGCAACGCGCTGCACGAGGACAGCATACTGCGGGCCAGCTATTACGACTACCTGACCGGCCTGCCGAGCATGACCTATTTCTTTGAGCTTGCCGAGGCCAGCAAGCAGGCCATACGCGCCAAGGGCGACAACCCCGCGCTGCTGTACATGGATTTCAGCGGCATGAAGTTCTACAACACCCGGCACGGCTTCGCGGAGGGCGACAAGCTGCTTAGGTCGTTCGCGCGGATACTGATAAGCATCTTCGGCGCGGAGCGCTGCTGCCGCATCGGCGCGGACCACTTCGCCGCGCAGACCGAGGAGACGGGCCTTGACGAGAAGATACAGCGCATGCTGGCCGAATGTCAGGAGATGAACGACGGAAAGACGCTGCCCCTGCACGTCGGTGTGTATCCGAGGCAGGCCGAGAGCGTGCATACCAGCGTCGCCTGCGACCGTGCGAAGCTGGCGTGCAGCGCCTTAAGCGGCACCTACGGCATGGCGGTGAACTATTACAGCCAGAACCTGAACGACGACGTCGAGAAGCGGCAGTACGTCATCGAGAACATCGACCGGGCCATCCGGGAGAAGTGGATACAGGTATACTACCAAGCGATCATCCGCGTCGCCAACGACAGGGTGTGCGACGAGGAGGCGCTCTCCCGCTGGATCGATCCGACCCGGGGCTTCCTGTCCCCGGCGGACTTCATTCCCGCGCTGGAGGAGGCCAAACTCATCTACAAGCTGGACCTCTACGTCGTCGAGCAGGTCCTCGGGAAGATCAAGGCGATGGCCGACGCGGGGATGTACGTGATCCCGCAGTCCGTGAACCTCTCCCGGTCGGACTTCGACAGCTGCGACATCGTCGAGGAGATCCGCCGCCGCGTGGACGGCGCGGGCATCGACCGGTCCCTTTTGACCATCGAGATCACCGAGAGCGTCATCGGCAGCGACTTTGAGTTCATGAAGGAGCAGGTCGAGCGCTTCCAGAAGCTGGGCTTCCAGGTTTGGATGGACGACTTCGGCAGCGGCTATTCCTCGCTGGACGTGCTGCAGAGCATCCACTTTGATCTGATCAAGCTGGACATGCGCTTCATGCAGCAGTTCAACAGCGGCGACGGGTGCCGGATCATACTGACCGAGCTGGCCAGGATGGCCGCCGGCCTGGGCGTCGAGACCGTTTGCGAGGGCGTGGAGAAGGTCGAGCAGATCGAATTCCTGCGGGAGATCGGCTGCAACAAGGCGCAGGGCTTCCACTACGGAAAGCCCATGCCCTTCAACGCGATACTGGAGATGTTCAACGGCGGCAAGGACATACGCTTTGAGAACCCGAAGGAGACGGAATACTATGCCACCCTCGGCCGCATCAACCTGTACGACATGGCCGTGATCTCCAGCGCGGGCGACGATTCCCTCCGCCGGTTCTTCGACACCCTGCCCATGGCCATCATGGAGGTCAACGGCGACAGGGCGCAGGTCACGCGATGCAACAAATCCTACCGGGACTTCCTGAGGCGGGTCTTCGGGGTCAGGATGGCCGGCGCGGAGATCGACTATGCCCGCATGCCCGAAGGGCAGGGCAGCGCGTTCCTGGGCGCGGTCATGCGCTGCAGCCGGGACGGCAACCGCGCCATCATCGACGAGCCGGTCGATGACAAGACCACGATCCACACGTTCATCCGCCGCGTGGCCGTCAACCCGGTCACGGGCACCGCGGCGATCGCCGTCGCCGTGCTGGCCATCATGGAGGCGCAGGGCAACGGGGGCACCAGCTTCGCCAACGCCACCCGGGCGCTGTCCTCGGATTACATCAACCTCTACTACGTGGACATCGAGACGGAGCAGTTCATCGAGTATACCCCGGACGCCGGCCGGGAGGACCTCGCCATGGAGCGCCGCGGCGCCGATTTCTTCAGCGCCAGCGCCGAGGACGCGCAGCTCTTCATCTACAAGGAGGACAGGGACTACTTCCTCGACACCTTCACGAAGGAAAACGTGATGCGCATGATCGACCTACACGGCTCATTCAACCTGACGTATCGCCTGATCATGGAGGGAAAGCCCACGTATGTGCACATGAAGGCGGTCCGGATGCGCACCGACCGGCGGCACATCATATTCGGCGTCAGCAATGTGGACGTGCAGATGCGCCAGAAGGAGGCGATGGCGCGGCTGCAGGCGGAGCAGATCACGTATTCGAGGATCAGCGCCCTGATGAAGGGGTTCATCTGCATCTACACCGTCGATCCGCTCACCGGCCGTTACAACGAATACCTCTCCACCGAGGCCTACGCCGGATTGGACCTCGAAAAGGAAGGCGACGATTTCTGGGAGAATGCGAAGAAGGAGGGACCCACGCACGTCTATTCCGAGGACGTCGGGAAGTTCCAGACGGCGCTGACGCGCGATAACGTGATCAGGGAGATCGGGGAGAAGGGCCTCTTTACGCTGCAATACAGGATGATCCTGGAGGGCAAGCCGATCTACGTCACCCTTCAGGCGGCGCTGGTCGAGGAGAAGGACGGCCCGCAATTGATCATCGGCATCAACAATGTGGACGACCTGGTCCGGCGCGAACAGGACTACGAGCGCAAGCTGGAAACCGCCCGGAACCGGGCCAATCTGGACACGCTCACCGGCGTGAAGAACAGGACCGCCTATGAGAACATGTCGCACACGCTGGCAAAGCAGATCGAGGGCGGGCAATCCGTACGATACGCGATCGCGCTGTGTCGGGTGGCCGATCTTGAAAAGGTCAATCGCGAGGCGGGAAAGGAGGCCGGCAACCGGCTCATCCGGGAGGCCTGCGCCGTCATCTGCAATACGTTCAAGCACAGCCCGGTGTTCCGGGTTGCCAGGGATCAGTTCGCGGTCATCGCCCAGGGGCATGACTATGAACATATCGACGCCCTTGTCGCGGCGCTGGACGATGGGAACGATGCGCGGGACGGGGTGCGCATCGCCTGCGGCATGGCGAAATACGACGGCACCGGGAGCGTCGCCGCCGTGTTCCAGCGCGCCGATGCCCTCTGCCGGGAAAAAGCCTGAGCACGGGAACGTGCTTCAAAGGGGCTGTCTCAAAACGAACGATTATACAGTCAAACCCGATGTAGGGGCAGCCAATGGCCGCCCGCCCGACAGAAACCAGGGATTCTTGCCGGGCGGGCGCCGCATCGGCGCCCCTACATGACGTTGGAATGTGTGATCATTCATTTTGAGACAGCCTCTTTGGCTATCCCCTTGACATCAGAGCCACTGTCTCGACGTGTCACGAGACGTTCAGAAGGATGTCAGAGCGCGTTTTCTGTCCGAGGGAACGTGTCCAAATAATGAATGTTACGAAATCATTATAGTGCCGTCCATGGGAATATGTCCACAGAAAGAATGTTAAAGGATTGTTAGTGCTGCGTCCAGGGGAACATTTTTTTCGGGAAATTCAGAGGCGCCTATACATTGTCGTTGTTTGAGACCCGATAAAACCCATTCAAACGATTACAGCGCCGAGAACAGGAACGTATAATTGCTAAAGAAAGGATTATTGCATTGCGAGAGGAGTAAGGGTATAGGTGAGAACGAAGGAAGAATGATCATCGCTGCGACCGAGGATGCCGAGGAACAGAACCAGATTCACATCAATCTGGAGAATAAGAAGATCTGCTTCACTGAAAGCGAGTTCGCGGCAATCTGCGCCGAGATGGTCCAGACCTATGGCCGAGGCAGCTTTAAGAAGGGCAGCTACTACAGTATTAGCGGAACGAAGGTCGATCGCCCAGAATCAGGACGAGTACAAAAAGCGAGAGGCAGAGCTGGCTGAGGAGTACAACAGGGTGGACGCCGAGGCCAAAGCGGTGGAGGCGGAAATTCAGAAACGGCAGAGCTGCGGTCGGCGCATCGAAGGTCTGATCGCTGCCCTGGAAGAAGCCAGGGAGGATTTCACCGAGAGCCTTTGGGGTAGCATGGTCGAGAAGGTGACGGTGTTTGAGGACGGGCTGGTGTTTATGCTGACGAGCGGTGAAAAAGTGAAAGTTGCTCCCTGCTGATGGCGGGGAGCTGTTTTTTTGCCCTGAATATTTCTTTAAGAAATACTGCTGTCTATGGGTGGATTTAATCCACGTCCCCCGGAAAGTATACTTTCTATTAGACAGATTACTGACTGTAAGGGGGATTTGTGTGGATGCTCAGAAAGTGGGCAGACGGATTCAGGAAGTGCGGAAGTCCCGCGGGCTCACTCAGGCGGAGCTTGCACAAATGGTGGATCTGTCTACCAAGTATATCAGTAATGTCGAATGCGGATTCAAAACGCCGAAACTGAACACCTTCGTCGCCATAGCCAATGCACTGCAATGTGATGCCAATCAGCTTCTCTCCGACGTCTTGGATGTGACGACGAGCCAAGAGAGCGGTCTTGTCTCCCGGAAGCTGCAGGCTCTCCCGGTTGATGAGCAACGGCGGCTGCTACGGGTCTTGGAAGTAATGATTGATGAACGTTGAACCGATCCCTGCGCCTTGATTCAGGGCGTGGGGATATTTTTTATTTTGACAGGATTCGGCATATTTCGACTGTATCCCTGCGTATAATAAGTATTACTAATAGAAAGACTTATCCCCATAGGGTATACCTTTTTCCGTTGGTAGACACACTGACAAAGGAGACAGAGGAATGTACACGAAGAGAGAACTGAAGCGGGCGGCGGGCATTATCCGGCAGATTGCCCGTGAGAACCACGTCACCGAGGAAGAGGTCAGGAGGGACATGAAGGAAGCCATGGATGCTGGGAGGAACAGTCCTGATCTGGCTGTCCAGGCGAAGTGGGTGGGTTTTGAGTATGCTGGGGATGAGCCGACGCTGGAGGAGTTCATTTTGTGGATGGCGGGCCAGGTAAGATGATTCAAGAAGCATAACACCCTTATGAATAGAGCTCGAAGCGTAAAGGTTTGGTAAATATGGCGCTGTATCCTGAAGTACGGCGCTTTTTTATGTTTGGGGGGATTGTAGAGAAGGCACCATTTATGGTAGAATTAAAAGGGATTTTCTGCGTTGAAATGCACGATCGGTTTCTACCGCTTTCATCGGTATTTCATACCTTGACGCCATCGTTAAATTTCACGTTCTGAACAATCGTGAATCAGAGTGACATAGTATGTCTATGTTGCGTGCTATACTGTAAACATATGTGAGGAGAAGCACAATGAAAACTCTGATGCAGCCTGATTTTACTGTACTTCAGAGTTCCTGAATGGACATATATGATAAAATGAGGGGCGCATTCTCATTGAGAGCGATACCCTAAGCAAAAAAGGAGCTGTTTGGCAATGACAGCGGATAAGATCATTTATGGCAACATCTACACCGTGGACAGGGAACAGCCCAGGGCAGCGGCGGCAGCCATCGCGGACGGCCGGTTCGTCTACGTCGGCGACGAAGCGGGCGCAAAGGCGTATACCGGCAGCGGCACAGAGGTATTGCGCTATGATGGCGGCATCATTCTGCCGGGACTGGGAGAGGGTCACGGTCACCTCACTCCGGGCGGCACCGAAGCGCTCTTCACGGTGCATCTGAGCCCGTTCGGCACCCTCGGGGAGCATCTTGCCATGGTCAAAGAATTTGCCGAAAAGCACCCGGAGCTGGACGTCATTCAGGGCGCGGGCTTCATTCCCACACCGGATATGGGGCCGGACGGTCCCACCGCGGAATTGCTCGACGGTCTGACGGACAAGCCCGTCGTCCTCGCGGACATGGGCCATCATTCCTACTGGGTGAACCATGCTGCCATGGATCGGCTGGGCATCGATAAGAATACGCCGGATGTCTCCGACGGCATCATCGTCAGGGATGCGGAGGGCAATCCTATCGGCTACTTCCGGGAGGGCGCCATGGATCTGCTGAAGCCGCTCACCGTTTTCACGGTGGAGCAGTACAAGAAGGCGGTTCTGTACTATCAGGAGGAATACCTGGCCCAGGGAGAGACCCTGGTTTTGGACCCCATCATCAACTGGGACAGCACCGACAACGCGGCGGAGGCCTGCCACCAGCTGGATGTGGAGGGCAGGCTCAAAATGCACGTCTATGCCGCCTATCAGGTATTCCAGGCCAAGGGCCACGACACCATGGCGGAGATCGAGCACGCCGCAGAGCTCCGGGCGCGGACGAAGGGCCCCATGTTTGAAGTGAGCAACATCAAGATTCAGCTCGACGGCGGCTTCCCGGGCAATCCAT
>CACXBB010000003.1 GCA_902765735.1 uncultured Eubacteriales bacterium
AGGAACTGACCCATGTTTAACGCTCTCTTTGAAGAGATAGAGAAATGGATGCGCCAGCTCCTCTCCGGCATGGTCACGTCCAACCTGACCAACATGTTCGCCGATGTCAACCAAAAGACCGGTGAGATTGCCAGTCAGGTTGGGCAGACCCCCCAGGGCTGGAACGGCAGTATCTTTTCCATGATACGCAGCCTCTCCAATTCCGTCATCATCCCCATCGCGGGCATGATCATCACGTTCATACTCTGCTATGAATTGATCTCGATGGTCACCAGCGCCAACAACATGCACGACATAGACACCTTCATGTTCTTCAAGTATTTCTTCAAGATGTGGGTGGCCGTCTGGATCGTGTCCCATACCTTCACAATGGTCATGGCGATCTTCGACGTGGGTCAGCATGTGGTGAATCGCGCGGCAGGCGTCATCGGCGGCTCGACGGCGATAGATATATCGTCGCTCGTCGGGACGATGAGCGCGGCGATGGAAACGATGGAAATGGGGGAGCTCGTCCTTCTGGCCCTGGAGACCCTGCTGGTGAGCTTTGGCATGAAGGTCATGTCGGTCATTATCACCGTGGTGATGTATGGACGCATGATCGAGATTTACCTGTATTCCTCTGTCGCCGCCATCCCGTTCGCCACCATGAGCAACCGGGAGTGGGGGCAGATCGGCAACAACTACCTGCGCGGACTGATGGCACTTGCGTTTCAGGGCTTCTTCATGATGGTGTGCGTGGCGATCTATGCTGTGCTGATCTCCACGATGCAGATCTCCGACAATATGCACTCGGCACTGTTCGGTATCGCGGCCTACACCGTCATGCTGTGCTTCGCGCTGCTGAAAACCGGCAGCCTGTCCAAGTCCGTGTTCAACGCGCACTGATGACCATTCCAGAACCTTCTGGTGGCGCGCCTTTCTTTCATCATTCCATGTTGTCAAGGAAGAACGCAACGCCGATGATTCGAGGAAATCCTTGTCGCTTGTGAGGAACAGGTCGGCATGGGCATTGAGCGCCGCCCGCAGGATGGGACGATCCTTCACGTCGCGTATCTTTGCTTCGGAAGGATTCTCTTCCTCCGGTGTGGGAACAACCTCCATGTTGCCCTGAATGATGTACAGGAAAGCGTCCAATTCCGTGATTTTGTCCGGAAACTTCTCATGGAATTTCCGATGCAGTTCATCAATCACATAGTCGCAAACGACAGGCTCATAGGGCGGGTTGAGCGCCTTCTGCAAAGCCAAAGCTGTTCTTCCCCGCGGGAAGAGCACAGCGGAAATGAAGATGTTGGTATCGAGCATGATCCTCATTCTGTCGTTTCCTCCCTGCGGGACTGCGTGATCCACTCGGCAACGTCATCTTCGGTAAACAGACCCGCCTTTTCCGCTTCGCCCTTCATCTGTTCCTGAAAACGCATGAGGGCGTACACAGTGGAATTGACGACGCGGACATTGTTGCCATCGACGATGAACGTGACCCGATCCCCGGTATCCACGCCAAGCGCAGCGCGCACGTTCTTCGGAATCGTGACCTGTCCTTTGGCCATCACCCTCGCATCATTGACAAACGCTGGCTGAGACATAATGAGCACCTCCAGGTTGGAAAGTAGGGAAATAGGGATTCCCTGCATCTATTATACTCCATCGTCATGGGAATATCAATCAAAAAAGAGAATGCTCTGTAAAAATGTTGAGGCACATTCTGAAAGGAGGTTTCTATTTTGGCCTATGTATCCGTCCCCAAAGACCTGACGAAAGTCAAGAACAAGCTGGTCCTGAACCTGACCAGGCGGCAGATCATCTGCTTTGCCCTTGCGGCGGCGATTGGCCTGCCGTTCTATTTCCTGACGCGGGAGGCGCTGGGTACTACCACGTCGGCCACCTGCATGGTGCTGCTGATGCTGCCCGCGTTCCTGTTCGCCATGTACGAGCGCGACGGCCTGCCGCTGGAAAAGGTGCTGATGAATCTCTTCTCCACCAAATTCCTTCGGCCCGGCGTTCGCAAGTATGAAATGACCAATCTCTATGAGAAGAAAAAGGCTGTTGCCCGGAAGGGTGCGGCCCGGAAAGGAGCCCGGAATGTTCCGAAGAAAAAGAAGCGTTGATCCCGGCATGACCGTCCATGCGGAAATGCCGGAGATCGAAACCGATAACCCGTCCCGCATGAGCCGCAGGCAGCGCCGCGCCGCTGAAAAGGCGGAGAAACGGGAGGCGATGGAAGCAGCGAAGCGTCAGGCTGCTCGGAAGAAGGCCGCCGCCAAGCACAAGCTCGAAGCAAAGAAAAAGGGCTCGAAAAAGAAGCCCCAGCCAAGGGAGCAAAACAAGAGAGCGATTTCCGCCCAGGCGACCATTCCCTACCGGGAAATGGGTAAGGACGGCATCTGCCGCGTACATGACCGGTTGTACTCCAAAACGATTCGCTACCTCGACCTGAACTACCAGCTGGCGCAGCCCGACGACAAGGCCGACATCTTTGACGGCTGGTCGGAGTTCCTCAACTACTTCGACTACACCATCCACGCCCAGCTGACCTTCTCCAACCGGCACAGCATCGCCGCCGAGCTGGAGAATCTCATCAAGGTGCGCCCCCGGAAAGACCGCTTTGCTGACCTTATGGAAGAATACGCCGATATGCTCCGGGAGCAGCTTCAGAAGGGCAATAACGGCCTGATACTACACCTTTTCCAAGGCGAACAGCGCGGAGGAATACGACGCCTACATCAGCGCCTGCCGGGAACGGGCGCTGTACGACACGGGCGTGACGGCGCGGTACGGCGACAAACTGCTGACACTCTCCACCTGCGAATACTCGCACAAGAACGGACGCATGGTCGTGGTGGCAAAGAAGATTACATGAAGGAATGAGGAGGTGAAATCGCATGGCAAATCGGGCTGTTCAATGGCGGCGCTCTCCCGCTTCTGGAAGAACAGGATGTCCGTCACGACGCCCGTATTCGCATTACGCAAAAAGGTGTTCTTCGGCAATCGAATCGCGCCCAGCAGGTCAGCGCGGGCGGCGACGTACTGCCGCATGGCGTCCGATTGCTTGTCCATCGTGCCGCTGGAGGTCACGACGGTGACTACGCCGCCCGGACGCACCAGGTCGATGGAGCGGGCGATGAAATAATCGTGAATCAGGAAATTGTACTTGTCGTACTGCCTGTCCACCACCTTGAACGCGCCGAAGGGCACGTTGCCGATCACCACGTCGAAGAAGTTATCGGAAAAGGCGGTCTCCTCGAAGCCCTGCACGGCGATCGTTGTAAGCAGAGGCAAAGTCGCGCAGCCGGGCAACCAGCCTGTCCACGTTCTCCTGCCGGTCAAGGTAGCGGGAAACCTTCTCCACTTCGTCGGGAAAGCCGCCCTTGAACATCTCCATATCAGCTTCATCAAACAGGATGTGACTGTATTCGGCCTCGATGTCCCGTTCCATGTTGGCCAGGGCGTTGGCATATTCCCGAAGCGCGTTCCCACGGGCCGCGTCCAGCACGGGCTGAGGCGCGTATTCGCCCTGCTTGAGAAGCTGGTGGATTCTGCCCGCCACATCGCCCCAGGACAGGAACGCCTTTTCTATGGCCTGCTCCCGCACGGAACGACCCGCCGCGATCTGCAAGCCCAGCTCGTCAAACCACACGGAATAATCGGTGCCGTAGATGGTAAAGCCCTTGCCGCCCTTGCCATACTCCCGCTTGACGTAAGCCGTGGCCGCTTCCGGCGTCTGCTCGATCATATAGTTGTAGATCAGCCTCAGCTGGCTGCCCCGGCGATTGCCGCCCGTGCGCAGTATCTCGTCCACCACCTCCGGGGGCACGGTGATCTCACGCTCATAAGGCGCGGCCATGCGCTCCTCAATGGCGCGGATCTGCGCGTTGGCCGTTGGCAATTCGGGCAGAGAAAGGGCAGAGGCGATTTCCGCCTCTGCCGCGCTCAAATCCTGTTCGGTTGTCTCGTTGGTCAGCTGTACACCAATTCCGTCAGAATGATCTCGTCCGCCCGGTTCCGAAGGTTGTTCATCCGCTGAATCCAGTCCATCGGATCGCTCTCTTTCAGAGCCTCCGTCACGCCCTCCGTCCGCGCCATCTGCTCGGTCAGCAGTTCCAGGCGCTCGTTCGCCCGCTGGTCGATCTCCGACAGGTGCAGGTTCAGTTTGCCCGTCGCCAACATGCTCTGATACCAGTTCGGACGGTTCTGCTTCAGGTAGGTCTTGCGCAGCATCCCGTACTTCCCGATCTGCGGCGCGTTCTCCGTCTCGATCACCAGGTTCGGAAACAGATAATCTCCCTTGCGATGATACGTCAGCTCCATCATGCTCTTGCCCTCCTTCTTCGGGTCGTTCGTCGTCTGTGCTTTCATGCTTTAATGTGGTAAAGCGATTATACACCGGGCTTTCACTTTTTGCAAGTGGTTTTTGCAAATTTTCCTGGGCGCGTTCCTGGGCGGGGTTTTCCCTGTCCCAAGCGCGAATTTCCCGCCCGATGTCCATCAGGATGATCTCGGTGAGGTTGCTCACGGCGCTGCCCAGCACCGTGAGGGTGCCCAGCCGGTTGAAGAACTGGATGCCCTTGAGAACAAGCAGAAGTTCATCAGCCAGATCATGACCAGCAAGAGCCCGGTTCGCGCCTGCGAGGACGTGGACGATACGGCGCTTTCCTACGCGGAGATCAAGGCGCTGGCAACGGGCAACCCGTACATCAAGGAAAAGATGGACCTGGACATCCAGGTGGCGAAGCTGCAGATGCTCCGGGCCAGCCATACCAGCCAGCGTTATCGCCTGGAAACGGACATCGCCCGCACCTATCCGGTGCAGATCGCCTCCGTACAGCAGCGCATCGCCAACCTGGAGGCGGACAAGGAGGCCGCCGCGCCGGTGCTGGCGCTGGACAAGGAACAGTTTGAGATGAAAGTATCCGGGGTGGTCTACACGGAGAGGAAGGACGCGGGCAACGCGCTCATCAAGGCGTGTACCGCCGCCAAGACCGTCAGCCAGGAGCTGCCCGTGGGCGAATACCACGGCTTCCGGCTGTCCGTGAGCTTCGACACCTTCACCAACAGCTTTGAGCTGGCCGTGCGGGGGCAGGGCAAGTACACCATCAAGCTGGGCGCTGACATCTTTGGCAACCTCACCCGCATCAATAATGTGCTTGAGGGGTTTACCAGCAGCCTGGAGGAAGCGAAACGCAAGCTGGCTACATTGGAGCAGCAGCTGGAGACCGCGAAGGAGGAGGTCGCCAAGCCCTTCCCGCAGGAGCAGGAGCTGATGCAGAAGGAAGCGCGGCTTTCCGAATTGAACGCCCTCTTGAACATGGACGAGCGCGGTTCCGAAGCGGCGCTGATCGACGAGGAGGCGACGGTGGACGAGGAACCCCAGGGACGCGACGCTGCGGAGGAACAGAGGGAGGCTACTATTGAGGCCGACGAGCCTGAGCAGGACGATCCTGAACAGGACGAGGACGAACAGCCTGCCGCGAAATCCCGGCGCTATCAGATGGCCATATAACCAACCGACCCATAGCGAGGCTGGGTGCGCAGGCATCCGGCTTCGCTGTTACAGGAGTGAATATGAACAGATACGATTTTTTGATCTATGAATCCCGCCAGGGCGAGGCCAGCATTGAGGCGGAGTCCCCGAAGGAGGCCAGGGACAAGCTCATGGCGCTGTACAAGGCTGGCGGCATCGAGTTTACGTTCGTCACAGGCACGGACAATGAAATCCTGAACATCACCCCGCTGAAGGATGTGCCGCTGCAACGCTTTGAGATCTGGCTGGAAGCTCCGCTGCAGTTACGGCAAGGAGGCGCTGTTCTCCGACCTTCCCGCCGATAAGGTGGACGCGCTGCAAGGTGCGGACAAGCTCTATCGCTACGACCTGAGGCATGGGGACGACGACGGCATCCCGCTGAAGGTGCAGCCGGAGGTGACGGTCAACCGCTACGGCACGGTTTTTACCGCCGAGCCGCTTTTCATGGAGGGCGAGTTTTCCCGCGACCTCTACGACGAGGATTGGGGCTTTCTTTCGGATGAACCCGCCATGACCCTCGAACAATTCTACACCGCAATGAAGGAAAAGGAGAGACAGACCGTGCGCGAATATGAAATCTATCAGCTGAACGCTGGCGGCAGGGACTATATGTTCATGAACATGAAGGAGCTGCGGGCGATGCACGTCACGCCCAACATATCCAGCTATGACAGCGTGTACAAAGGCACCCTTGAGCCGGGCATGACGCTGGACAGCCTGTTCGACAGATTCAACGTGGACAGGCCGGAGGACTTCAAGGGTCATTCGCTGTCCGTCAGCGATGTGATCGCCGTGACTGACGAGCACGGCAAGACGGCCTGGTTCGTGGACAGCATCGGCTTCACACAGTTGCCGGAGTTTTTCACGCCGCGGGAGCAGCAGCACGACGTTCCCGAAGAAGGCGAAAAGACCTATCTGCCCGTCTACCGGCGCACAGCCGACTACGCCCGCGAAGCCGGGGAGCGCGACGCATATCGCGCGTCCTTCCAGGAGAACGTCAAGTGCAAGCAGGCCATCGAAAAGGCCATCCGCCTGGACTACGACGGGCAGTACCTGAACGACAACGCCATCTTCACGGTGCTGGATGCGTTCGGCCCGGAGCGCCTGTCCTGGGTGCTGGCGAACACCATCACCATGAAAGAACAGGACGGGCGCTTTTCCCGCAGCAACAAGGCGTGGGCGCAGGCCATGAGCATCCCCATCGACAGGGACGGCTTCGGAAGCCTGCGGAATTGGAGCTACACCGTCGAGAGCCATCCCGCCATCCTCGATCTGTACACAACACTCTTGCGGAAAGAATTGGAGCGGCCACCCCAGGAGCGCACGGCGGAGAAGCCGGTTGCCCGTGAGGCAACAAATCCCCGCCAAGAGGCTAAACAGGAGCCGTCGAAGCCCGCCAAGCGCAGGAGCGAGCCGAGCCTGTGAGGGACGGCAATATCGCAGGCGGGAGGCGATGACCGATGCTTCAGGAACGCTGCCAGCTCTATCAGATGAAGGACGGCGAGGCGTTGCGCCCCTATATCTTCCAGCCCTTCGCCGTCCTCGCGTCCAAGCGATATTTCCCCAATGAAGCTGACTACGACAAGACTTACGACGACCTGCTGCGACCCAACGAGGACGTGCGGGCAGTGCGGGAGCGCCTGTCGGCGTTGCAGCGTAAGCGGGGCTGTTTCCGGCAGATCAACACCAGCGACGTGATCGTGCTGCGGCGTGAGACCGGCACGATCTGCTGCTTTGTCGATGGGGACGGCTTCGTGATGCTGGAGGGCTTCTTTGGCCCGCCGTCCTCCGGCAATCCGCTGACGCTGGAAACGGAACACTACGCCATCCCCGGCAAGAAGGGACTGTGGCGCGTCGTGGACGGCATCACCTATGAGAACGTCCTTTTCTTCCTGCTGGAGCATGAGGAACACGGGCGGGAAATCCCCTGCGTCATCCTCGATTCCAAGGGGGAATTGGTATCGGATGAGATCACAAAGGATTTTGATGAAACAGCCGCGGAGCAGATGCGGCTGTTTCTGCACCCGGAGCTGCCGAAGCAATCGGTGGAGCATGAGCGGCCGCCGAAGGAGCTTTGGCAACGGTACTACGACAACGGCGAGTACGTCCGTCATGCCAGCCACGAGGTCGGCAGCGAGGAAAACTACAACCACATCGACGGAGTGAACAACAACCGGAAACCCCAGCGGCCCAAGTGGGTCGATCCCAAGAAACGCCCGTCCGTCCGCAAGCGGCTCCAGGAAAAGCTGAACCAGGTGCATGGCGGCAAGGATAAGCAGCGGACGCGGGAAAAAGCGTAAAGGAGGCTGAGAATGAGCTTCTTGAATCATCAGAACAACCAGGAACACACGCTACCCGACGTATTCACGGAGGTCAAGCACAGCGTCACGGCGCGGCAGGTCGCGGAAATGTACGGCATTGAAGTCAATTCCCACGGCATGGCCTGCTGCCCGTTTCACGAGGACACACACCCCAGCATGAAGCTGGACGAGCGATACTACTGCTTCGGCTGCCAGGCCAGCGGCGACGCCATCGACTTCGTTTCCAACCTGTTCCAGATCGGAAAGCGGGAGGCGGCGCTGAAGATCGCGGAGGACTTCCACATCCCCTTCGACCCGAAGGGGCGGCCCGGGCGCGGACAGCCGGTGACGCCGGAGCAGCAAAAGGAATGGGAGATGCGACAGTTGCAAAAGGATTTTCGTGAATGGCGCGGGAAGGCGCTGTCCGACCTGAACGGCGACTACAGAACCCTCACCGAGAGGGCAGAGCAAAACGCGCCGACAGACCGGGACGCGCCGTTTCCGCGAGCCTTTGTGCAAGCCTACAATGACCGAACGCTGGTGGAGTTTTACATCGGCGTGCTGGAAACCGCGCCGCGGGAAACGCAGATCAACCTGTATCTGCATGATCGCGCCGCCATCGCCGCGCTGGATGATCTCGTCAACGGACGCGGGAAGCCGCGCGCATCCGTCCGGGAAAAGCTGGAGGAAAAGAAGAGCCTGCTGCGAGCCCAGAGGGAAAAGAGCACGGCTCCGCAGAAGCAGCGGGTGGCAATCTGAAACCTACGCACACAGGCTTTGCTTCACGGGAGGGAGGCGATGAATTGAGCCTGATCGTCTATGACCTGTTTGGAGAGAAGCGGGACAAGGTACAGCGTGCCATTGATCTGGTGCGCGGCTTTGAACCGCCCGACAAATACTACCTGGCCTACAGCGGGGGCAAAGATCCCATCGTGGTGGAAGCCATCCTGCGCATGGCCGGAGTGGGCTATGAGACACACTACAACATGACCACGGTTGACCCGCCGGAGCTGGTTCGCTTCGTGATCCGCCAATTCGAGGCGGTGATCTACGATCTGCCCGACGAGTCCTTCAAATACTTCGCCGTCAACGTAGGCGGCAGGCTGCTTTCCCCGGCGACTGCCCAGGGCGTCGCCGGAAAGCGGTGCATCCACTTCACCATCCCGAAGCTGTCTATGCGGCAGCTGATCGTTCACAAGCAGTTTCCGCCGACCCGACTGGCGCGGTACTGCTGCGAGGCGCTGAAGGAATCCCACGGCGAGGGCCGCGTGGTGGTTACCGGCGTCCGCTGGGACGAGAGCGCGGGTAGAAAACGCAATCAGGGGACGGTGACGATCTTCGATGGAAAGGCGGCGCAGGTCGCCGAACAGCAGGGGGCGCGGTACAACAACAACCGCGCCCGCGGCATTATCATGAACTATGACGACGCGGCCACCCGGCGCGTCGTGGAGATGTGCTACAGGACGCACAAAACGATGCTCAATCCGATCATTGACTGGACGGACGAGGATGTGTGGGAGTTCATTCACACCTACAACATCCCGTATTGCGAGCTATACGACACCGGCTGTACCCGCTTGGGCTGCGTTGGCTGCCCGATGGGTGGATACGCCGCCCAACGACGCGAATTGGCGCGCTGGCCGCAGTATCGAAAGCTGTATGTCAGCGCGTTTGACGATATGCTGGAAGCCCGGCGGCGCGACGGCAAGCTGAACCATAGCAGCCTGTGGCAAAGCGGCGAGGGCGTCATGCAATGGTGGACGGGATATGAGCGGAAAAAGCAGCCAGGGCAAGAAAAGATGATGCTGAATAATTGAACTATGGAGGGTTTGAAACACCCTCCTTATCATTTTATGGGGTTGATATAAATGATGAAAAATGATAAAATAATGTCAAGGGATGTGGCATCGCAAATGACGTTATCTCTGAATGGAGGTAATATCATGTCTTATGCCGCAGGAATATCAATTAAAGATCCAGTATTCAAAGCAATGGAGGGATGGTTATACAAGTACAAGAAGAATAGCGTCAAAGAAGCAACCTTTGATCGTTTGTTAATCTCATTAAAGATGATGCGGAGTTACTCTATCGCCTTCATGCGGATTATGGATTTGACCACGGATGATGTTCAAGGCTATATCAATCATCTGCTTTGCGATGGGTACGCATATACAACGATCAAAAAGCAGTATAATCTGATCACGGCGTTCGTCAAGTTCCTGCTTGGCGAAGGAGCTCCGATTCGACCGGTTTACCTGAATGTTTCTTTGCCGATCGCAGAGAACATCAAGAAGCCGAAAAAGGAGATCGTGACCTACAACAAGGTTGAACAGGTTAAACTGTGCAAGGCCATTGATGCGGATGGAGAGGATGCCTCATGTGCGGTTCTCCTGATGCTTGAAAATGGTTTGAGGGCTGGTGAAGTGCTCGCGTTGTCCTGGGAGGACATAGATTTTGACAGGCGTGCCGTGCGAATCCATCGCACATTGGTACATCCGGCGAGTCGCTCGAAAGGTTTTGTCCAGGAAGGTGCGAAGTCCAAGACGAGCAATCGGACGATTCCGTTGAGCTCAAAGGTCATGGCCGCGCTGGACAGAATGCTGGTCAATACGGATGCTCCCGCGGGAATCATATTCCGCAGTGTAAGATTTCCGGATCAGTCGATGGGGTACAACGCCCTGCGAAAGCACATCCAAAAACTGTGCCGAAAGGCTCAGTTGGAATATCGCGGGATGCACGTATTCCGGCACACCTTCGCCACCAACTGCTACTACAAAGGTTGCGAAATTAAAAAACTTTCGAAACTGTTAGGTCATGCAAGTGTAACAATAACTTATAACACTTACATACATTTGTATGGAGATGCTCTGGAAGAGCTTCGAAGTGTGGTTGAGTAATTGTTAAGGCAACTGGCACATTCTATAAAAAGAGTGCGCCCCGTTGCAGCAGAACGCACTAAGTTTTGGAGGTGCCACCCGGATTCGGACCGGGGAATGAAGGTTTTGCAGACCTTTGCCTTACCACTTGGCTATGGCACCACAATATAAAAATGGAGCGGTAGACGAGACTCGGACTCGCGACCTCCACCTTGGCAAGGTGGCGCTCTACCAACTGAGCTACTACCGCAAATGGTGCCCAGGGACGGAATCGAACCATCGACACGTAGATTTTCAGTCTACTGCTCTACCGACTGAGCTACCTGGGCAAGTGGCGACGCGGAAGGGGCTCGAACCCTCGACCTCCAGCGTGACAGGCTGGCATTCTAACCAACTGAACTACCGCGCCACATAAGTGGGAACAACAGGGCTCGAACCTGTGACCCTTTGCTTGTAAGGCAAATGCTCTCCCAGCTGAGCTATGCTCCCATGATGGGAACCCTGTGAGTTCCTCGCGTCACCTCGCGGCGACATCAAATATAATACTACATAATCCGGGGTTTGTCAATACCAAAACCGGCAGTTTTCAAAAAGTTCACCCTGTCCATATTGTCAGCGACGCGAAAAACGCCGATCGGACCGATTGCTTTTTGCTCTCGGGTATGCTACAATGATTTTGCTGGACAATGGCCCGGAAGCGCTCCCGCTGATTACAAAAGGCGGGAGGTGATGCGCATGACGAACCTTGAATTATTCATGGCTCTATTGGGCGTCGCAAGTCTCGCGCTGACGATTTATTTCGGTACACGTCGTAGATGAAAAATGCCTCCGGGTAGCGGCAACTACTCGGAGGGTTTTTGCTGGTAGTCCAAAACTACAGCGGGATGCTTCCCTTTAGCAACTCCATTGTACAGCATCGGCGGCGGCGTGTCAAGCGTTGCCGCCACTTTTCTTATAAATCAGCCCGTTATTCACCGCTCCTCGGGCAGCAGCACCGGGTTATGCCGGGCCTCATGGGGGATCATGATCCGCACCACGCTGTGCAGGTTGATCACCTCGATCTCCCGGGCCTCGGGGCCGCGCTCGCCGTCGAGGGTCCACTCCAGCGGCGCATCGCCGGTGATGTGCATCCTTGCAGAGGAGAAGAACTGCACCATCTCATTGGGGATGTCCATGGTGGTCAGGCCGTAGAGTATGGTGCTCAGCTGGGCGGGATTGGTGGGGTTTTTCACCAGCGTGACCTCGAACTTGCCGTCGTTTAATGCCACCAGCTGGGTATCCAGCTTCAGTATGCCGCCCACGGAGGTGGAATTGGTGATGGAGCAGAATATGAATTCGTCCTCGAACACGCCCTCCTCGGTCTCCACGCGCAGCCTGATCGGCTGTATGGTGGTCAGGTCGCGCACACCCTCCAGCACATAGGCGAAGTGCCCCAGCACGTTCTTGGCGGCCTGGGGGGTGGTGTAGGAGGCCCTGGCGAAGGCCCCGCAGGTGGCGGTGTACACGAAATAGCGCCCGTTGAAGGAGCCCACGTCGAAGCCGCGGGGCGCGCCCTCCATGATGTCCTGGGCCGCCTGGAGCACGTCCCCGGACAGGCCGATGCTGGAGGCGTAATCGTTGGTGGTGCCGCAGGGGATGTAGCCCAGCGGGACATCCATGCCCGCCGCCAGCACGCCGGCGATGGTCTCGTTCAGCGTGCCGTCGCCCCCGGCGCAGACGACCAGGTCATAGCGGTCCTCGCTGTCCACCAGGAACTGTGTGGCGTCGCCCCGGGCGCCGGTGATGTAGGTCTCGCACCGATACCCGTAATCGTGAAAAAGCCGGATGATATCCGGCAAAAAACGATTGGCCTTCCGCTGGCCGGCAAAGGGATTCAACAACAAAAGCAGTTTTTTCATATTTCACCGTCAGACCCGCTGCAAATCAACCCTCATTGATACAGTTGATACAGCCTGAAATCCAGCCCGTCGCAGGACACCTGATGATACCGCACACCACGGCGCTCACCACGCACCGCGCCGAAGAGCCCGCCGCCGTGCAGGTGGCCGTACACACAGTCCTGCACGCCATAGGCCTCCAGGATATCGGAAAAGCCGGGCTGCTCGTCGGTCAGCGGCGGGTAGTGCATCATCACCGTGATCGGCGCGTTTGCGTCCTTCGCCCGGGCGTTCTTCAGGGACATCTCCAGCCGCATGCGCTCCCGCCGGTAGATGCGCACGTCGTCGTCCGCCGGGTCGTCCGAAGTGGGGATCACCCACCCCCGGCTGCCGGCGTACAGCCTGCCGTTTATGAGCACGCTGTCGTTCTGTATGGCGTACATGCCCTCCGGAAGCGCCCGGCGCACGCGGCCCACGGCGCTCCACCAGTAGTCGTGATTGCCCCGCAGAATAAGCTTCACGCCCGGCAGCGCGGCGATTTCGGACAGATCCTCGATCGCCTCTTCCAGCCGCATGGCCCAGGAGAGATCCCCCGGCAGCAGCACCACGTCCTCCGCGCTCACCCGCGCGCGCCAGTCGGCCTGTATGCGCTCGAAGTGGTTCTTCCAGTGCTCGCCGAACACGTCCATCGGCTTCACCCGCGCGGGAAGATGCAGGTCGGAGATTGCGTAGACTGCCAAAGCTTACTCTTCCTTTTCTTCCTCGTCCTCATCCTCGTCCTCGTCGTCGACGAAATCGGGATTATCCTCGAACACCTCGTCGTCCAGGCCGCCGCCGATGTCCAGCTGGATCTCGTCCATGGTGGACACGGAGTCGATCTCGATGTTCGCGGGCTCGTGGATCACGTTCTCGTCGCCGTCCATGGACTCGGCGCGACGGGCCTGCTGCTCCTTGAGACAGAAGGCGCACAGCTCCTGGCCGGGCACCACGGGATTCTCGCCGCACTCTGAGCAGAGCTCGATCATCTCAAACTGTTCGGTCTCGCCGCGAACCTCACGACGGCACACGGAGCACATCTTGTCGGTGTCGTTCATGTAATTCAGCTCGCAGCGCGGGCATTTCACCAGGGCCATCTTCATTCCTCCCAAATATGTCGCCGCTGCGCCCCGCGGTAGCGATTCGCAGCCGGACATCTCTATCACATGAAGATATTATACACAAAACCGCGAAAAGCACAAGACCCTATCGGGCTTTTCTTTAAGTTTTCGCGCTGTTTTCCCGCCACCATCGGGAAAAGCGCAGAATATCGTCGCGATAGACCGTCCTGAGGGCGGGGTTGTAGATCACGGAGGCCGGGTGATACATGGGATAGACCCGCCGGCCTTCCCGCGAAACAAACGTTCCGTGCATGTCGCCGATCACGGCCCCGCGGCCCATCAAGGCCCTCAGGGGCACGTTCCCCAGGGTGATGACGCACACCGGGTCCACGATATCGATCTCTTTAAGCAGCCACGGCAGAAACAGCCGGACCTCCTCCTGGGTGGGCGGGCGGTTCACCACCCGGCCCGCGGCGGAGCGCTTCGTGGGGCGGAACTTTACGGTGTTGGTGACGTAGAGCTGCCCCCGGTCCATGCCCGCAGTTTCCAGAAACTCGTCCAGGTTCTTCCCGGCCTTGCCCACAAAGGGCCGGCCCAGCAGCGTCTCCTGCTCGCCGGGGGCCTCGCCGATCATCATCACCCGCGCGGCGATGTCCCCCTCGCCGTACACCAGCACCTTCTTCTCGCCCTCGTAAAGCCCGTCCACGAAGGCCTTCAATTCGGCCCGGAAGCGCTCCATGCTCATGCCTCTGACAGCTCCTTCAATTTGTCCCGGATCTTCTGGAAGTCCTCCCAGGCGTCCCGCTTCTTGGCGGGGTCGCGCAACAGCGCCGAGGGATGGAACGTGGGCATGAACCACACGCCCTTGCGCTCGTACCACCTGCCGTGGTCCCGGGTGATGAACACCTGCTCGTTGAGCGTATACTGGCAGGCCACCTTGCCCAGCAGCACCACCACCCTGGGCCGCACCAGCGCCACCTGGGCGCGCAGGTAGTTCAGGCACGCGGCGGCCTCGTCCGGCTCCGGGTTGCGGTTCTTCGGCGGGCGGCACTTGACCACGTTGCAGATGTACACCTCCGTGCGCTCCATGCCGATGGCCTGGATCATGCGGGTCAGAAGCTCCCCGGAGCGTCCCACAAACGGGCGGCCCTGCCGGTCCTCCTCCTGGCCCGGACCCTCGCCGATGAACATCAGCCGCGCGTGGGGATCGCCCTCCCCCGGCACCACGTTGGTGCGCGTCTCGCACAGTCTGCATTTTTCGCAGACCCCGATGTCATTATACAGTTGTGCCCAGGAAACCTTCACGTAAAACACCCCTTTAGGACAGAGTGGCGAGTGCAGAGTGCAGAGTGGAGATAAAGAATGCCTGAGAACGGCGGGATGTGGTTTTCTTTCTCAACACGGGGAACAGCAGGGCGTCGTAGGGGTGCCGATGCGGTGCCCGCCCAAAAGCCTTCCCCTTGAGGGGAAGGTGGCGCGTAGCGCCGGATGAGGTGCCGCGCATCCACCCGACGGGCGGCGCATCGCCGCCCCTACGGCGGGGTCCCGGGCGATGGGGCATCGCCCCTACGGCATCGACCGCATTGCACGGCGGACGCCATAAATGGCGTCCCTACGGGGCTCTGCACTCTCCACTCTCCACTCAAAAAAACACAATCACCCCGCGCAAGCCATGCGGTCCGCGCGGGGCGAGGCAATCATTTCGGCACGATCAGGGCATCCATGAATATCTTCCACAGCGACGCGAAGGACTCCCGTCCGTCCCGCACCACCCAGTTGAACAGCGCCGTCAGCAGCACCGCGCAGGCGATGATGACGACGATGCCCGCCACGACGCCCAGGAAGTCATAGATGCCCGCGAAGATCAGAAAGCTGGTCTTGCGCCGCCTGACCTCCTTGCGGGTATAGATGCGCGCCATCGCGGTCACCTCCAAACTGGCTAATCAAAACGCTTCCCTATTATAGCATGAATCCTCCGGGAATGCAAACCGCTACTTCCCGTATTGTATGACTTCATTTCGAGATTTGTAGGAGCTTTTGCACAACAGCTCCCGGCTGAGCTGGTTGCCCTGGGCGTCCCAGCGGATCTTGTAGGCCTCGGCCTTGTAGCCGTTCTTGCCCTTTTCGACCACCTTGGTCTCCCCCGGCATCAGAAAGCCGGAATACTCGTACTTGGTGTCGTACTTGATGGTCTCGGTGGTCCGGCCCTCCAGGGTGATGGTCTCGCCGTTGGGCAGCAGCCGCCCGAATATGCCGAAGCGTATCCGCTTATCGTCGGTCACGAAGCAGCAGATGTACACGTCGTCCCCGGAGTGGTTGGTGAACTTGAGGTCCTGGCTGTTCCAGTTGACCGCGGCGTCCTTGCCCCGGTCCACGTAGGACACCGTCAGCGAGTGGTTGTGGCGCTCCACGATCTCCATGTCGGCCTTCACCGCCGCGTTGAACAGCGTGGTGGACACCTGGCAGATGCCGCCGCCGATCTCCTCGGTGACCTCGCCGCCGGAGTAGGCCGTGGCCCGCCTGAACCCCCGGTCGGTGGTGCGCTTGCCCACGGTATCGTTGAAGGAGAAGGTCTCCCCGTCGGCGATGCGGGTGCCGTTGATGATGCCCACGGCGTTCTTGATATTGTTGATGCGGTTGGTGCTGGAGGACGAGGCATTGGTCACCGCGTAGGCGATCATGCCGTACTCGGAGCTGACCTCCGCCTGGGTCACACTGGGCTGCACGGTCTCGATATTGAGCTTCACCGCACCGCCCCCGGCCTCCAGCGCCGATATGATGTCCCGCTTCAGGGCGTCGGCGTCGAGCTGCCGGCCCTCCCGGCTCTCGGTGAGCACGAAGTTGTAGGTGTTCACGTCGAAGGACTCTATGGCGGCGTCTACCGCGGGCACGTCCGCCTTGACCGCCACCGCCTGCACGTAGTTGTTCACCGCCTTTTCGGTGTACAGGTCCCGGTCCACCTCGTAGGCCACCGGCCTGTACTGGCGGCTCACCGCGGCGTGATACCGCTGCTCCAGCGAGCCCCGCCGCCCGGCGCTCCAGGCGTTGAACAGCACGGCCTCGTAGTCGCTCTGGTAGCCCATGTCCACCGCGGTCACCTGGCCCGCGCCGTCCAGCGTCACCACCCGGTCGGCGTATTGGGGCTCGATGTTCTGCTGCCAGTAGGCCAGCGCCTGCCTGAGCGTCATCTCCGAGACGTCCACACCCTCCACCGTGGTGCCGTCGTAGAAGGTCTGGGCCTCCACCACGCGCTTCATCTCGGCAAAGCTGTTGTGGCGCACCACCAGCATGCCCCCCAGCATCACGAACACCGCGATGCCCGCCGCCAGCAGCAGGTTCGCCGCCAGCAGCGTCGGGCTGAGCTTTTTCTTCTTCCCCTTCTTCCTTTTCTTCGGGGTCTTTGCCTTCTTCTGCGCCTTGGGCTTTGCCTTTTTCTCCTCCGCGGGCTTGGGCTTCTTCTCCGCCGCGGGCTTGGCTTTTTTCTTTTTCGGAGGCTTGGGAGAGGCTTCCCCCTGGGGGGAAGCTGGCGCGCGCAGCGCGACTGATGAGGGGGTCCCCCCGGCTTTGGCTTTGCGTGATTCGCCCTTCTTCTTGCCCTGCGTGGCGCGGGCCTTTTGGGAAAAATCATCCTCCGGGATGTCCAGCGCCCCCGCCGCCTTCTTCTTTTTATTGTTTTCCGCCATGGACAGCTTCTCTCCGAACGATCTTTGTGCTGATATCAGCCTTTCCTCATGTCATTATGCCGAAAAAACGTATCTTTGACAAGCGCGTTTCCCGGCCCGGACATCAATATTCTGTAAACAATCCATGACGCTTCCCCGCGCCCGCGGCGTCACCAGTCGCTGTTCCAGTCCGTATCGCCGGAATCCCAGCTGTCAAAGACGCTGCTGTCGTTGCGGTCGTCGTCGCGGGGTTCCTCGTAGTACCTCGAATCCTCAAAGCGGTTGGCGTCGTCATAGGGGTAGTACCTGTCGTACTCGTAGTCGCCGTACCATTCGCCGCCGGGGGCGTCGTAGTACACCCAGTCGCCGTCGTCGTACCAGTACCAGTCGTTGTCCTGATAGTAGTACAGCGCGTCGTTCGACCGGTAATAGCCCCGGATGGGCTTGCGCCACTCGTGGACGGCGAAGGCGATCACCAGCGCGATGAGCAGTCCCACCAGCGACAGTGTGATGATCCTGTCCCGCTTCGCCTTCTTCGGGGCGGCCTTCCTCGGGCGGCGCAGGTCGATCTCGGACTGTATCTTCATCCACAGCTCGTTGGCGGCGTAGGCCTCGTCCGGACCGGAATAGCGCACCGACCGGGAGCCGTCGGCCTTGTTCTTGTAGAGCACCCAGCGGTCCCCGGCGTCGTCGTGATAGATGCCGAAGCACTTCGGCTCCCGCCGGTCCTCGTTGATGAAGAAGCGCATCTTCTCAAGCGGCATGTGGGCCGTGCGCTCGACGAGCTCCTGTATCGATCTCACCCTATCCATGGTTCTCTCCCCTGCTCAGCATCTCCAGGAATTCCTGCTCCCCGATCACCCGGATGCCCAGCGCCTGCGCCTTGGTCAGCTTGCTGCCGGCGCTCTCCCCGGACACCACCAGCGATGTCTTCTTCGACACGCTGCCCGCGGCCTTGCCGCCCTGCTGCCGGATGGCCTCCTCGGCCTCGCTGCGGCCCATGGACGAGAGCGTGCCGGTGACCACCACGGTCATGCCCGCGAAAACGCCGCCCGAGGTGTCCTTCTTCTCCCACTCGGGCTTCACCCCCGCGGCCAGCAGCGCGTCCACCAGCCGGGCGTTGGCGGGATCCTCAAAGAAGCCGACGACGGAATCCGCCACGATCTCCCCCACGTCGTCCATGGCGGTGAGTTCTTCGCGGCTTGCCTTCCGCAGCGCCTCCACCGAGCCGAAGCGCTCCGCCAGGTCGCGGGCCGTCTTGGTGCCGATGTTGGGGATGCCGACGGCGTGTATGAAGGCGTTCAGCCTGCAATGCTTGCTCTTTTCGATGGCGTTTATGAGGTTCTCGGCCTTCTTCTCGCCGAAGCGGTCCAGCCCGCAGAGCTGCTCCTTCGTCAGGCCGTAGAGCTGGTCGGCTTCCTGCAAGAGCCCCGCGTCCACCAGCTGCGCGGCGGTCTTTTCGGAGAAGGTGTCGATGTCCATGGCCTCGCGGCTGGCGAAGTGGGAAAGGCGCATCACGATCTGGGGCTTGCAGCCGTCCCGGTTGGGACAGAACAGGTGCGCCCCGCGCTCCTCCAGCGCCGCGCCGCAGGCGGGACAGACCTCCGGCTTCACGACATCGCGCTCGCCCTCGCTGTACTCGTCCACGCGACCCATGATCTCGGGAATCACCTCGTTGGACCGCCGAATCCACACCTTCGCGCCGATCTTCACCCGCTTGCGCTGGATGTCCTGCCAGTTGTTCAGCGTGGCCTGTCTGACCGTCGCGCCCGCCAGCTCCACCGGCGACACCCGCGCCACCGGGGTCAGTTTGCCCGTGCGGCCGATCTGCCAGGTCACGTCCTCCAGGGTGGTGGTCATCTCCTCGGCCTCGAATTTGTAGGCCACCGCCCAGCGGGGGAACTTGTCGGTGTAGCCCAGGGCTTCCCGGGTGGCGTAATCGTCGATCTTGATCACCGCGCCGTCGATCATGTAGTCCAATTCACCCCGCTCCTGCTCGATCCGATGCACGGCGGCGATGGCGTCCTTTAGGGATTTGGCGTCGATCTCGCAGGCAGACACCGGGAAGCGGTTCTCCCTCAGAAAGTCCAGCATCTCGTGGTGGGTGCTGAACGTCCTGCCCTCGATGTAGCCCACGTCGTAGAAGCAGGCGTCCAGGCGGCGGGACGCGGTGACATTGGGGTCCAGGTTCCGAAGCGCGCCAGCGGCGGCGTTGCGGGGATTCTTGAGGGGCTCCTTCGCCGTCTCGTTGTATTTTTCCAATACGGAGATGCGCATGAAGCCTTCGCCGTGGACCTCCATGCGGCCCTCGAAGGGGATCACCAGGGGGATGGTGCGAATGGTCATCACCTGGGGCAGGATCGCCTCGCCCACGATGCCGTTGCCCCGGGTGGCCGCGCCGACCAGCCGCCCGCCCTCGTAGGTCAGGTTCACCGTCAGGCCGTCGAATTTGTGCTCCACCACGTAGGTGATGGGTGGCAGGTTCGCCCCGGCGGCGTTGGCGTCCTCGCGGAGCTTCTCGGCGCGCCGCGCCCAGTCCTCCAGCGCCTCAATCGACTGCGCCTTGCCCATCGACCACAGCCGGGCGATGTGCGTGTGCTGCTCAAAGCCCGGCAGCACCGCGCCGCCCACGCGCCGGGTGGGCGAATCGGGCAGGCGTTCCCCCGTCTCGGCCTCCAGCCGCACCAGCTCGTCGTACATCATGTCCCACTCTTTGTCCGAAATCGTGGGATTGTCCAAGGTATAATATTGGTAGGCCGTCTCGTTCAGACGGTCTACCAGCTCACGCATGCGATTCATAGGTTGCCTCCAAAATCAGGTTACGGGCACGCTGTCCTCATACAGCCATTCCGGGTCAATGTCCAGCCCGTTCGCCCACTCGACCACGCCAAACGAGATGTGGGCGGTTTGAAACAAAACATCACTCTCCAGAGGGCGATAGCACTTCCGTGACAGCAGGGGGGGTCACGTCAAAATCCCGCAGTTCGCCGTTGGCGAAACGGACGCGCAATATGCGGTTTTCCATGGGCGTAACGCTCACGGCGTCCGGAGAAAGCTCACGGCTGCCGACAATCAATGCTTTCATAATAACTCCGTTGATTGTAGGGGCGGCGATGCGCCGCCCGCATAAACCCGCGATGCACTTCGCAGCGGGCGGGCGCCGAATCAGCGCCCCTACAAAACGGCGTTCGTGCCTACCTGTCCACCTTCATAATCGGCGCGGCGGCGGCGGAGAACACCCGCTCAACTCCATCGTCAAACAGGATTTTGACCTTCTGCTGTCCGCCCGCGCCGGTGACCTCCTCGACGGTACCGAGCCCGAAGGTGCGATGCCGGACGGAATCCCCCCGATGGAACAGGCTGATGCCCCGGGCGGGCTGTCCGGAGAAGCCCTTCTGGACGCCGGGGATGTTGAGCCTGACGCCGTTGGGGTTGAGCTGGGGCCTGGGCGCCGGTCTGCGCTCCTGCACATCCCCCGCGCCGCGGATGCCGCCCTGCCCGGGGGCGTGGCTGTAACGATCGTTGTATGGCGAGTGCGCGGGCTGCTGCCAGCGGGACTGCGTGGGCGGCGGCACGCGCCGGGCCTCCATGCGCCCGACCCCCTCCTGTATGAGCCGCTGGGGGATCTCCGTTACGAACCGGGACAGCGGGTTGGCGTTTCGGGTGTTGTAGAGCGCGCGGGTGTAGGCGTGGCTCATGAACAGCCGCTTCTTCGCGCGGGTGATGCCCACGTAGGCCAGGCGGCGCTCCTCCTCCATCTGCTGATCGTCAAACAGCGCCCGGGTGATGGGGAACACGCCCTCCTCCATGCCCGAGAGGAACACGTTGTCAAACTCCAGGCCCTTGGCGGAGTGCAGCGTCATCAGCGTCACCGCGCCGCCGTTTTCGTTCATGGCGTCCAGGTCGGACACCAGCGCCACGTTCTCCAGGAAGTCGGACAGCCCGCCCTCGGGGTTGTGCTGCTCGAACTCGGTCACCGCGCCCTGCAATTCCCTGATATTCTCGAGGCGGGTTTCGTTGTCCTCGTCCTTTGACTCCTCCAGCGCTTTGACGTAGCCGGTTTTGTCGATCACCGTCTGCAGGAATTCGCCGGGCTTCATCTCGTACATCTGCTCGGTCAGGTCGATCATCAATTCGGCGAAGGCCTGTAACAGCTTCTTCGGCCGCGCGGACAGCGACACGTTCTCCCAGTCCAGCACGGCGGACAGGAAGGGCATGTCGTTTTCCCGGGCATAGGCGGCCACCTTCTCCACGGTGGCGTCGCCGATGCCCCGCTTGGGCTCGTTGATGATGCGCCGCACGGACACGTCGTCGTCGGGGTTCACCAGCGCGCGCAGGTAGGCGATCAGGTCCTTGACCTCCTTGCGCTCGTAGAACCGCAGGCCGCCGTAGACCCGATAGGGCGTGCCCGCGCGCACGAAGGCGTCCTCGAGCACGCGGGACTGGGCGTTGGCCCGGTACAACACGGCGATGCTCCCGGCGGCGGCGCCCCGGCGCATCAGCTTGCCCGACATCTGGCAGATGAAGGCGGCCTCATCCCGCTCGTCGGAGGCGTGGTACAGCGCCAGCCGGTCCCCGGCCTCCGCCTCGGTCCACAGCGCCTTCTCCTTGCGGCCCGCGTTGTGGGCGATCACCTGGTTGGCGGCGTCCAGTATGTTGCCGGTGGAGCGGTAGTTCTGCTCCAGCTTGATGGTCACGCACTCCGGGAAGTCCTTCTCGAAGTCCAGTATGTTGCGAAGGTCCGCGCCGCGCCAGCCGTAGATGGACTGATCGTCGTCGCCCACCACGCACAGGTTGTGCCGGTTCCCGGAGAGCAGGCGCACCAGCTCGTACTGGGCGGCGTTGGTGTCCTGGTACTCGTCCACGAGGATGTAGCGGAACCTGTCCTGATAGTACTGGAGCACCGGCGGCTGCTCGGTCAGCAGCTCCAGCGTCCTGATCAGCAGGTCGTCGAAGTCCAGCGCGTTGTTGCCCTTCAGGGTCTGCTCGTAGGCGCGGTAGGCCTCGTAGAGCTTTTTCGACCTGAAATCGCCGCCGGACTCCTTGAGCCACTCGGTGGGCGTCAGCATGCGGTTCTTGGCGTCGGAGATCATGGCCTTGATGACCTTGGGCGGATACTCCTTGTCGCCGAGGTTCAATTCCTTCGCCACGGCCCGGATGACCGTCATGCGGTCGTCCTCGTCGTAGATGGCGAACTGCCGCTTGTACCCGAGCTTTTCGATGTCCCGCCTGAGGATGCGGGCGCAGCAGGAGTGGAAGGTGGAGATCCAGGCGTCCTCGGACGCCTCCCCCGCCAGTTTGTGCACGCGCTCGGCCATCTCGCGGGCAGCCTTGTTGGTAAAGGTGATGGCCAGTATGTGCCACGGCGCGACGCCCTTTTCCATCAGGTACGCCACGCGATAGGTCAATACGCGGGTCTTGCCGCTGCCCGCGCCAGCCAAAACAAGCAGCGGGCCCTCCGTCTGTTCGACGGCGGCGCGCTGCTGGGGATTCAGGGCATTGAGATCAATCATTCTTTGTTTTCCTTTTCGGCCATCTTGCCGAGCACCAGCTGGTAGCCGCCCGCGCCGTAGTTGAGCGCGCGGTTCACGCGGCCGATGGTGGCGGTGGATACGCCGGTCTTTTCCACGATTTCGGTATAGGTGGACTGGGCCTGCAACAGCCGCGCCACCTCCAGCCGCTGGCCGAGGTCCTGGATCTCGCGGATGGTAAAGAGGTCCTCGAACAGCTTGTAGCAGTCCTCTTCGGTGTTCAGCGCCAGGATAGCCCGAGCAAGGTTATCCGCCAGCTCACTCTTTAATCTCGATGTAAACACTTTAACCCTCCTCCACTTTCCCATATCATCATGTAAATATTATACCCGGTTTTGGGTGTTGCGTCAATAGCTATTGATTGAAGCTATTATTCAGAGTGGAGAGTGAAGAGTGAAGAGTGAAGTTTTGGAAGAAATCCGCTGGATTTCTTTTGATCATAAGGCTACGGCAAGCGTATGTAGGGACGCCATTATTGGCGTCCGCGGAACCCGTTTCGCCCTGAACGGACGCCATGAATGGCGTCCCTACGGATTGATTGTATCCCCTTGTCGTCTTTTTAATCGAACAAATCCCGCAGGGATTTGAACCAAAACTGCACTCTCCACTCTCCACTCTGCACTCTCTATTCGACCCCGTCCGCTTCAATCCGGGGCAGCGCGATGTCCGTCCCGGCGTCATTGGTGTATACATACAAGCCGTTTGCGGTGCCGCGCACGGTCACCTTGTCCCCCTCGGCGATGGGCGGGGCGTCCTTGGCGCGGAACAGAGCCACATACGCCACGTCGTCAAACCCGCCCCGGGTGGCGACGCGCAGGGCGGTGTACACGCCGAGGCTGTCGGCGTATGTATCGTCCTCAAGCACCTGCAGCGCCGTGCCGGAGAAGGTCACCGCGGTGTCCCGATAGGCGTCGGCCTCGTTGAGCGCCCGGCCGTAGTCCAGCTTTTCATAGCTCCTGGCCTCGGGCGCCGGGGTCCAGAACAGCGCCTTCTGGGTGGCGTCATCGGCCTCACCGGTGGGCTCAAGCCCCGCGGCCTGCTGGAATGCCTTTACCGCCGCGACGGTCCTGCCGCCGTAGCTGCCGTCGGCCCCGCCGGTCAGATAGCCCAGCGATATCAGCCGCTGCTGCACGTCCTTCACCCCGTCGCCCTTCATGCCCTGGGACAGGGGTTCATAGGTCACGTCGGGCGTGGGCGTGGGCTCTGGGGTGACCACGGGCGCCGGGGTGATCACCGGCTCCATCTCCAGGATGCGGTCCCCCGCGCTCTTTCGCATGTTGCGAAGCTCGTTCATCACGCCCTCCGCGCCCGCAGCGCAGCAGAATACCAGCGTCAGCGCCAAAAGCGCCGCGATCCGTCTCTTCATGGCGTTTGTCCTCCGTATTTTTTACAGCTTTCCGCCCAGGGTGTAGCCTTCCTTTTCGAACACGGCCAGCCAGCCCTTGAGCTTCTCAAAGAACTCGGCGTTTGTGGAGGTCTTGCTCATCAGGCCGATGATCTGCTCGGTCATCTCCTGGCCCTTGCCGCCGGAGAGCACCTTGCGCACCAGCATCTCGCCGTCCAGCTCGGCCTCGGTGAGCAGCAGCTCCTCGCGCCGGGTGCCGGAGCGCAGCATGTCCACGGCGGGGAACACCCGCTTGTCGGACAGCTTGCGGTCCAGGTGCAATTCCATGTTGCCGGTGCCCTTGAACTCCTCGAAGATGATGTCGTCCATGCGGCTGCCGGTCTCCACCAGCGCCGTGGCGACGACGGTCAGGCTGCCGCCGTTTTCGATGTTCCGGGCCGCGCCGAAGAAGCGCTTGGGCTTGAACAGGGCTCCCGGGTCCAGGCCGCCGGAGAGGCTTCGGCCCGTGGGGGTGATGGTGAGGTTGTACGCCCGGGCAAGCCTCGTGATGGAATCCATCAGCACCACCACGTCCTGCCCCATCTCCACCAGCCGCTGGGCGCGCTCCAGCACCATCTCCGACACCCGCACGTGGTTTTCGGGGTCCTCGTCGAAGGTGGAGTAGATCACCTCGCCGTCGATGGAGCGCTTCATGTCGGTGACTTCCTCCGGGCGCTCGTCGATCAGCAGCACGATCAGCACGATCTCGGGATAGTGGGTGGTGATGGCGTTGGCGATCTTTTTCAAAAGCGTGGTCTTGCCCGCCTTGGGCTGGGACACGATCATGCCGCGCTGACCCTTGCCGATGGGGGCCAGCATGTCCACCAGCCGCAGTGAGAAATCCCCCGGGCCGCGCTCGGCGGGGGTCTCCAGCCGCAGCCTCTGGTCGGGATAGATGGGCACCAGATCCTCAAACCGCGGGCGATTGGCGGCCTCCTCCGGGGGACGGCCGTTGACGGAGGTGATGTACAGCATGGCGCTGTAACGGTCCCCCTCCCGCTGGGGACGGGTCTTGCCCTCCACGAAGTCGCCCATGCGCAGGTTGAACCGGCGGATCTGGGCGATGGAGATGTACACGTCGTTGGGCCCCTGCAGGCAGTTCTCCGCCCGCAGGAAGCCGTAGCCGTCCTGCTGGATCTCCAGCACGCCCGCGCCGTCGGAGCAGTCGCCGGAGTTCAGTATCTCCGGCACGGCGGGGTTGGAGGTCTTGTATTCCGCGTTGTAATAGCCCTCCCGACGGCCCCGGGCGCTGCCCGTCTCCACGTATTCCTGGGCGCGCTGAGGCTCCTGGGGCGGCTTGGGCCCGGCCATCGGGGGCCGCTGGGCGAACCGCGGGTTCTGCCCCCGCTGGCCCTGCTCCCCCGCCGGCGTCCCCTGGGGCCGGCCCGGCGCGTGCATGGGCCGCACCGCCGGGTTGACGCCGCGCGCCTCGCCGTTCACCGCCCGCATCGGACGGTTGTTCATGGGCCTCGGCGGCGCGGGCTTCTCCTGCGCCGGGGGATTCTCGGGCTTTTTCTCCACGGGTGCAGGCTTTTTCTCCACGGGTACAGGCTTTTTCTCCTCGGGTGCAGGCTTTTTCTCGGGCTTCGTTTGCTCCGCAGGCTTCGCCGGTTCCGCGGGCTTCGTTTGCTCCGCAGGTTTCGCCGGTTCCGCGGGCTTCTCCGCCTGCGCCGCCTTGTCCCTGACGGGCTTCTCAGCCTTTGCCTTGGAAGGCGCCTCGGCCTTTGCCTTAGTCGTTATCTCCGCCTTTTCTTTGGCGGGCTCCCCGGCCTTTTTGGTCTGACGGCCCCGGCGTTTGGGCGCGGCCTCCGGAGCTGCCGCCGCCGCCTCGGGCGCGGGGGAGGCGGCCTTGTCCGCCTCCAGGAGCATGTCGATCAGCACGCTCTTGTTGGTGCCCGCCGGCACGCGAACGCCCATATCCTTGGCCAGCTTGCGCAGATCGACGACGGTCTTCATATGCAGCGATTGATAATCCATTTGCACCTCCGTTTGATTCAGGGGTTCTTGCGCGCGACCACGATATCCCGGGTGATGGCCTGCTCGACCCAGTGTTCAAAGCCCTCGTAGGGTCCGCCGGAGAGGGGCGTCAAACCCGCCTCCGCCATCAGCGTGGCGAGCCTGTCGCGCCTGAAGGTCTGGGCGTTGAAGGACATGGCCACGCTGCCGCCGGGTTTGAGCAGCCGGCACAGTCCTGGCAGGGACTTCGCCAGCAGGGTCTCCAGCCAGTTCTTTCCACCGGATGCCGCCTCCCCGGGCCGGGCCGCGTGGGCCACGCCGTAGGGCAGGTCGCAGGCGATCAGGTGGAAGCTGCTCTTGCCGAAGGTCTCCCCCGCCAGCGCGGCGTCCAGGTTCGCCAGGCTCAGGCGGACGCGCGGGCCGTTTTTGTAGTCCTCCGGGGTGGCCGCGGTCTCGAAGCGGGTCACCGGCATGGGCTTCTTGCCCCTGACGGTGCGGGATTCCCGGGTCAGATTGTACTTATAATGATGGTATTCCAGATAGCGCTTGAAGAAGTTCTCCGCCTCCCGGAGGTCGGCCCTGTCCACATCTGCGCCCACGGCATCGAACCCGCGGTTGAGCGCGATGAACGGCGCGGTGGCGCGCCCGCACATGGGATCGAAAAAACTGAGGTTTTCATCCCGCCAGAAGTCGCCGGAGTAAAGCGCGACGTTCAGAAGCAGGTGCAGGAACATCTCGTTGGTCTTGCCCTTGTACTTGAGTATGGCGGGCAGGTCCGCCCCCAGAAGCGCGGGGGTGCGGCCGGCGACGGGCACGAGCGCGCCGTCCTCCCGGTCCATGAACAGTCCGTAGATAAGCGAGTGGTTCCTGACGGCGGACAGGGCGGTATCGTCAAGCGGCACGGGGCAATTCAGCTTCAGACAGGGCATGTCGGACGCCCCGTCGATCGCGGCGGCGGCCTCCGGGGCCACGCGGGCGAGCATCAGTTGAAGCTCCGCCAGAGCCAGCCTGCGGGTCTCAGCCTGATAGCGCGCGTTGGCATGGGGCCACAGCAAAAGGGTGTATTGCATTTTGAGTCTCCAAACAAATCATCCCGGGGTATACAGAGGTCACTGATGTTTATGCACGGAACCAAATGAATATGTTTGAACAGGTATACGAAAATGCCCCTCTGGGGTCCAGAGGGGCTTTCATTGGCTTAATACTTGCGTTTGCGAGCGGCTTCCGCCTTCTTCTTACGCTTTACGCTGGGCTTCTCATAATGTTCCCTTTTCCTTGCTTCTGCGAGAATGCCATCACGAGCAGTCTTGCGCTTAAAACGGCGCAGCGCGCTTTCCAATGATTCATTTTCCCGAATGCGTACCTCGGACATGTGCTTTCCCTCCCCTCGCGATTAAATGGCATCTGCCAATGTAGCATGGGGTTCGCCACATTGTTTATTATACCTCATGGAATATGTACTCGTCAACCCTAAGCGGCGTTAAATTCATGGTTTTCCGTCACAATTCCGCCGTAATTGGGAGGCGGTCAGGCCATCCGCTCGGCGAGCTTCACGCCGCCCAGCAGGTGCACATGCAGGTGGTTGACCGACTGCGCGCCGTCCGGGCCGCAGTTCGAGATCACGCGGAAGCCGCTTTCGTCGACGCCCTCCTGCTTCGCGACGGCGCGAATGGCGTCGGTCAGCGCGGCGGCGGTCTCAGCGTCGCACTCCAGTATGTTCGCAAAGTGCTTCTTCGGCACGATCAGCACATGTACGGGCGCCTGGGGATTGATGTCCCGGAAGGCGTACACATTATCGTCCTCATAGACCTTGTTGCTGGGGATCTCCCCGGCGATGATCTTGCAGAAAATGCAGTTATCCAAATCGATTCACCCCTCTCCCTGTCTATCTTCAATGACCTCGCCCAGCGCCAGCGTGCCCTCGGCGGACACGAGCCGCACCGCCCGGATATCCCCGGGCACGGCCCTGGCGCGGACGCGGATGTATTGTCCCGTGTAGCCCTCCGCCATGCCGCAGCCGGGGTCCCCCGCGGTCTGCTCAAACAGCACGGACTGCACGGTTCCAATCATCGATGAGACGTATTCGCGCTCCAGTTGGTTCCCCAGCGCGATCAGTTTTTTTGTGCGCGCATGCTTGAGGGCCTCGTCCACCTGATCCGGCAGGCCGTCGGCCACGGTGCCCTTGCGCCGTGAGTACGGGAAGGCGTGGATACGCGACAGCCGAGCCGTGCGGATGAAGTCAAGCGTCTCCTCAAACTCCGCCTCCGTCTCGCCAGGAAAGCCCGCGATGACGTCGGTGGTCACGGCGCAGTCGGGCATATGCCTTCGCAGGTTTTCGACGGCGCGCAGGTATTCCTCCGGGGTGTATCTGCGGCGCATGCGCTTCAAAACCGCGGCCGAGCCGGACTGCAGCGACAGGTGAAACTGCCGCATGATCCCCGGCATCTCCGAAAGCGCCCGGGCGAAGTCCTCCGTGGCGACCACCGGCTCCAGCGAGCCCAGCCGCACGCGCGCGACCCCGGGGGCGTCGTGCACGGCGCGTATGGCGTCGATGAGCTTTTCCCCCGTCTCCCGGCCGTAGCTGGCCAGGTGGATACCCGTCACCACGATCTCCCGGTAGCCGGCTTTCGCCAGCCGCTGTGCCTCGGCGCGCACGTCCTGAAGGGGCATCGAGCGCACCGGTCCACGCACCGACGGTATGATGCAGTAGGCGCAGTAGCGGTCGCAGCCCTCCTGGATCTTCATGGTGGCGCGGGTCTTGCCCTCGTGACGGGACACGAACAGGTTCTCAAACGCCGCCCCCTTTAAGGGGCCCACGGCGTTGATGGGGGTGTTTTCCGAAAGCGCCCTTTCCAGCAGGGAGACCACCTCGGCGCGGCGCTGCACGCCCACCGCCAGCATCACGTTGTCCATGCGGATGATGGATTCCGCCTCCCGCTGGGCCAGGCAGCCGCACACCACGATGGCGCTGTGCGGGTGCTCCCGGGCCACGCGGCGCACGGTCTTCAACGACTTCTGGTCCCCCGTGCCGGTGACGGTACAGGTGTTGATCAGGTACACGTCGGCGTCCTCCTGGAAGGGCACGGCGACATAGCCCGCACGTTCGAACGCCTCCAGCATGGCCTCGGTGTCGTACTGGTTCACCTTGCAGCCCAGCGTATAGGTCGCGATCGTCTTCATAGGTCCCCCCAAAACTGCATCGCCAGCGCGGCGGACACCACCGCAGCGGTCTCGGTCCTTAGGATGCGGGGCCCGAGGGTGACGGTCAGCGCGTCGATGTCCTGCATGGCGCGCACCTCGTCCTCGGACATGCCCCCCTCGGGGCCGATCACGATGCCGATGTCCACTGCCTCGGGATGGTCCGCGTAGGCGTCCTTCATGCGCCAGCCCCGGGCGTCCTCCCAGGGGACCAGCACCAGGTCGTGGCGCCGCATGGCCTCGAGGGCCTGCTTCCACGTCACGGGCTCGCCGATCTCGGCGGCGCGCGCCCGCTGGCACTGCTTGGCGGCCTCGAGGGCGACGCGCTCGAGACGCTCCCGGCGCTTTTTGCTGTCCCTTTCGTCCAGCTTCACCACGCAGCGCTCCATCCTCACGGGTATGAGCGCCGCCGCCCCCAGCTCGGTGAGCTTCTGGGCAATGAAGTCCAGCTTCTCCGCCTTGGGGATGCCCTGGTAGACCGTCACCCGAACGGGGGGCTCGTTGTCTTGAAGCGCCTCATGAAGCCGCACGGCCACGCCGTCGGCGTCCACGCGCTCGATCTCGGCATCCCAGCGTCCCCCCGCGCCGTCCATGGCGCAGACGATATCGCCGGGCTTCAGCCGCAGCACACGCGCGGCGTGCTTCGCCTCGTCCTTTTTGAGCGCCGCCACGCCGTCCACGGGCGGCTCGATGTAAAAGCAGTGCATGCTATTTCCTCGACGCGACGGCGGCCCACTCGCCCTGCACCCGCGTGTCCAGCACCTGATAGCCCGCGGCGCCCAACGCCGCGAGCACATCCTCCAGCCGGTTCACGGCGATGCCGGAGCATATGAACACGCCCCCGTCCGCGACGTGGGGCTTGACCGGCGCGGCCAGGCCGATGATGACGTCGGCGATGATGTTGGCGATCACCACGTCGGCCTGCTCGTCCACGACCTCCAGCAGGTCGCCGCAGCGCATCTCGATGGTACCCTCAAAGCCGTTGTTCTTCACGTTCTCCCTGGCCACCCGCACGGCCACGGCGTCCAGATCGGTGGCCAGCACGCGGCTTGCGCCCATGTGGGCCGCGGCGATGGCCAGTATGCCCGTGCCGGTGCCGATGTCGATGGCGGTGTCGCCGGGCTTGACGTACTTCTCCACCAGCTCGACGCACATGCCCGTGGTCTCGTGGGTGCCGGTGCCGAAGGCCATGCCCGGGTCGATCTCGATCACGTGGTCGCCGGGCGCGGTCTCGACCGCCTCCCAGCTGGGCTTGACGACCATGTGCGTCCCCAGCCGGAAGGGCCTGAAGGCCTTCTTCCAGCTCTCGGTCCAGTCCTCCTCGGCCACAGAGTGGGTGCGGGTCTCCAGCTTGCCCAGGTCCATGCCCAGGTCAAGCCCTCTGATCCGGCTGAGCTCCGATTCGATCGTCATCAGCCGGTCGCGCAGCTTTTCGTCCACCTCGTAATAGCCGGTCACCTTCACGTCGTCGCCGATGCGTTTGGCGATGGCCTCGTCGATGATGTCCCACTGGCCCTCGGGCCGCTGGTTCGCGGCCACGTCGTTCTTGTCCTCGATCATCGTGCCGGCGCTGCCCGCGTCCATCAGGATCTGTGAGATCAGATCGCTGCCCTCGGTGGTGGTCAGCACGGTGTACTCCATCCAGTCCATTTAATCTGCTCCTGTTTTACGAAAATGCGTCCCTCAGCTTGTCCAGGAAGGATTTCTTCTTTTCATACTGCCGTTCGGAGGTGGTGGCGTCGAACTGCCGGAGCAGGTCCTTTTGCTTCTCAGACAGCTTCTTGGGGATCTCCACCACGGCGGTGACGTACAGATCGCCCTTGCCGCCGCCCCGCAAATGCTGCACGCCCTGGCCCTTTAAGGTGAACATCTGGCCGGGCTGGGTGCCCTCGGGGAAGCGGTACTTCACGGGCTTGTCCAGCGTGGGCACATCCAGCTCCGCGCCGAGGGCTGCCTGGGTGAAGGTGAGGGGCATCTCGATGAACAGATTGTCGTCGCGCCGCTTGAACAGCTTGTGGGGCCGCACGGTGATCACGATGAGCAGATCGCCCGGCTGGCCGCCGCGCTCGCCCAGGCCGCCCTGGCCGCGGATGGTGAGCACCTGGCCGTTGTCAATGCCCGCCGGCACCTTGATGGTGCGCCGCTTGCTGACGCGCACCTTGCCGCGCCCGTGGCACTTGGTGCAGGGCTCGGTGATGATCTTGCCCGCGCCGCGGCAGCGGGAGCAGGTGCGCACGTTCTGGATGCGGCCGAAGGGGGTGTTCGACACCACGCGCTCCTGGCCGGTGCCGTGGCAGTTGGGGCAGGTGTCCACCTTGGAGCCGGGCTTCGCGCCGGAGCCGTTGCAGGTGGGGCACTCCTCATCGCGCACCAGGTTGATCTCCTTCTCGCAGCCCTTCGCGGCCTCCTCGAAGGAGATGGTCAGGTCGTAGCGCAGATCCTCCCCCGGGATGGGCCCGTTGGAGCGTCCGCCGCCCGCGCCGCCGCCGAAGAAGGTGGAGAATATATCCTCAAAGCCGCCGAACCCCGCGCCCTCAAAGCCGCTGAACCCGCCGAAACCGCCGCCGCCGAAGCCCGCCTGCGGGCCGTCGGGGCCGAACTGGTCGTAGCTGGCCCGCTTCTGAGGGTCAGACAGGGTCTGGTAGGCCTCGTTGACCTCTTTGAATTTTTCCTCGGCTTCCTTGTTTCCCGGGTTGACGTCCGGGTGGTACTTCTTCGCCAGCTGACGGTACGCCTTTTTGATGGCGGCCTCGTCAGCGTCCTTGGATACGCCGAGAACCTCGTAGTAGTCACGTTTGTTTGCCATAAATGCAGTCACCCCTTTATTGTGTGGGGATAGTTATCAAATGGGAAATGGGAAATGGGAAATCAGATGGCCGCTGCCGCCTGCACTGATTTGACATGGGAAGCAAGCGCGGCGTCTGCTGATCATTTCCCATTTCCCATTTCCAATTTCCAATTCTCATTCAAAAGAGGGGCAAAGCCCCTCGTTTGAATCAGTCGGTGAACTCGCTCTCCACGGTGCCGTCGTCATTGACATTGGCGCCGCCGCCGGGGTTCTGGCCGGCGTTGGGATCGAAGCCCTGTCCGCCGTTGGGGTTCGCCTGCTGGTACATCTTGCCGAAGACCTCGTAGGTGGCCTTGCTGAAGGTCTCCATGGCGGCCTTGATCTCATCGACGTTATTGCCCTGCCGCACCTGCTTGAAGGTGTTCAGCTCGCTCTCCAGCTTGGCCTTGTCGGCGGGGTCCAGCTTGTCGCCGGCGTCCTTCATGGTCTTTTCGGTCTGGTAGATGAGCTGGTCGGCCTGGTTGAAGGTCTCGGCCTGCTCCTTGTTCTTCTTGTCCTCGGCGGCGAACTGCTCGGCCTCCTTGACGGCCTTCTCGATCTCCTCCTCGCTCATGTTGGAGGAAGCGGTGATGGCGATGGACTGCTCCTTGCCGGTGCCCAGGTCCTTGGCGGACACGTGCACGATGCCGTTGGCGTCGATCTGGAAGCGGCCCAGGGTCTTGTTGTAGGCGGCCATCTCGCGCTCGCCCTGGAGCACGTGCACGTCCACGGAGGGCTGGTTGTCGGCCGCGGTGGAGAACACCTGGCTCTTCTTGACCGGGATGGTGGTGTTGCGGTCGATCAGGCGGGTGAACACGCCGCCCAGGGTCTCGATGCCCAGGGACAGCGGGGTGACGTCCAGCAGCACGATGTCCTTGACATCGCCGCCCAGCACGCCGCCCTGGATCGCGGCGCCCACGGCCACGCACTCATCGGGGTTGATGCCCTTGAAGGGCTCCTTGCCGGTGATGCGCTGCACGGCGTCCTGCACGGCGGGGATGCGGGTGGAGCCGCCCACCAGGATGACCTTGTCGATGTCCTTGGCGGACACGCCCGCGTCGCGCATGGCCTGGGTCATGGGGCCCACGGTCTTCTCCACCAGGTCGGCGGTCAGCTCGTTGAACTTGGCGCGGCTGATGGTCACGTCCAGGTGCTTGGGGCCGGTGGCGTCGGCGGTGATGAAGGGCAGGTTCACGTTGGTGGACATCATGCCGGAAAGCTCGATCTTGGCCTTCTCGGCGGCCTCCTTCAGGCGCTGGAGGGCCATGCGGTCCTGCCTGAGGTCGATATTGTTCTCGCGCTTGAACTCATCGGCGATGTAGTCGATCAGCCGCTGGTCGAAATCGTCGCCGCCCAGGCGGTTGTTGCCGGCGGTGGCCAGCACCTCGAAGATGCCGTCGCCGACCTCCATCAGGCTCACGTCGAAGGTGCCGCCGCCCAGGTCGTACACCAGGATCTTGTGGGCGTCGCCCTTGTCCAGGCCGTAGGCCAGCGCCGCGGCGGTGGGCTCGTTGATGATGCGCTTCACGTCCAGGCCCGCGATGCGGCCGGCATCCTTGGTGGCCTGGCGCTGGGCGTCGGAGAAGTACGCGGGCACGGTGATGACAGCCTCGGTGACGGTGCCGCCCAGATAGCTCTCGGCGTCGGCCTTCAGCTTCTGAAGGATCATGGCGCTGATCTCCGGCGGGGTGTAGTTGTGGCCGTCGATGGAGATCTTGCGATCGGTGCCCATGTCGCGCTTGATGCGTTCTTGGCGAAGGCCACGACGGACGGAGTGGTGCGCGAACCCTCGGCGTTCGCGATGACGACGGGCTCGCCGCCTTCCATGACGGCGACGCAGGAATTGGTGGTGCCCAGATCGATACCGATAATCTTGCTCATTGTTGTTACCTCCTATTATTACGAAGATGTTCGTTGTTGACTTATGTTAACTCAAATAATGAGGAATTAGGAATGAGGAATCAGGAATTGTGGTGCAAATCCCTTGCGGGATTTGTTGGAATGGAATCGGAACGCGGCGAAAGGCTTTTTCATTCCTCATTCCTAATTCCTCATTCCTCATTGTGAGGATACTATTCCTCGACTGCGACCTTGACCATCGCGTAGCGGATGATCCTGTCCTTGACCTTATAGCCCTTCTGGAAGACTTCCAACACCTTGCCGGGCTCCTCCCCCACCTCGCGCATGACCGCGTTGTGCTTCTCGGGGTCGAACTCCTCGCCCAGGGCGGGGACCTCCTCGAACCCGAAACGCTTGAGGGATTCCATCAGGCTGTTGAGGGTCATCTTCACGCCCTCCGAGAGGGCCTCGCCGCCCTCGTGCTTTTCGGCGGCGTCGATGGCGCGCTCCAGATTGTCGATGGCGGGCAGCATGGCCGCGATGGCCTCGCGCACGCCGTCCTCATAGCCGTCCGAACGGGCGGTCTGGTTGCGCCGCCTGAAGTTCTGGAAGTCCGCCTGGCTCCTGAGAAGCTGGTCCTTGAGCTCGTCGCGCTGTTTGACGGCCAGCTCCAGGGCCGCCTGCCACTCGGCGATGCCGGCTTCGGTCGCCTCGGCGGCGGCTTCCTCCTGTCCCGCCTCGGAGACCACCTGGGCGTCCATGGCACCGTCGTCGATGTCGGCGGCCTCCACGGTCCCGGGCCTTTCCGGGGTCACGGGCGTTTCCTTCCTGTCTTTCCTATCCTTTTTCATGACATGTCCCGCTCTCATTTATATTCTGACAATACGTCGCTCAGCGCCCGGCCCATGAAGTCCAATACCGAGATCACCCGGTTGTAGTTCATGCGCGTAGGGCCGATGATGCCCAGGATTCCGTTGGAGTGATCGCCCACCCGGTAGCTTGCGGTGACGATGGAACAGTCGTTCAGCGCCGGCACCTGGTTTTCCGGGCCGATGCGTATGGTGACCTCCATGCTGCCGTCCCGGGACAGCACCCTGCGGATGGTGTCCTTGGATTCCAGCACCGCCAGGAAGTTGCGCGCCTTGTTGACGTCGGAGTATTCCGGGTAGCCCAGCAGGTTCGCCGAACCGCCGATGATCACGTCAGCCTGGTCCTCGGACTCCAGCTTCTTCTCGATCACCTGCAGCGCCTCGCCCAGCAGCCTGCGGTTCTCCGCGTTGTTGCGCAACAGCTCCGCGAACTCCTGCCGCACGGCCTCCAGCGGCTTTTCGGCCAGCTTCTCGGTCAGCATGCGGGAGATCGAGTACAGCTCATCGGCACTCAGCCCGCCCGGGATCCGGATCACCGCGTCCTTCACGATGCCCGCGTTGGTCACGATGATCATGAGCGCCGTCTTCTCCGCCACCGGCACCAGCTGCACGTGCTTGATGCGCAGCGTGCCCAGCTTTGGCGCGACGATCACCGAGGTGTACTTGGTGGCGTCGGACAACACGTCCGCCGCGGAGCGTATCACGCCGTCCACCCGCCTGGACTTGTCCACCAGGTGCTCGTGCATCCGCTCCCGCTCGTCCGAGGTCAGCTTGACCGTCTTGAGCAGGTGATCCACATATAGTCGGTAGGCCTTGTTCGACGGCACGCGGCCCGCGGAGGTGTGCGGCTGGGCCAGATATCCCAGCTCCTCCAGATCGGACATCTCGTTGCGAATCGTCGCCGGCGAGAAACCCACGCCGGACTTGCGCGAAATCGTTCGGGAGCCCACGGGCATCGCCGTCACGATGTAGTCATCGATGATGGCCTGCAGTATCAGATACTTGCGCTCGTCCAACTGCATTTCGATCAGCGCCCCCTTCGATCTTCTTCGTCTGTTAGCACTCAACACCATTGAGTGCTAACGACTGAGGATAATATACTCCCAACCCCCGGTTTTGTCAATGGGTTTTGGATTTGATTTATTGTAAAGTTTTGGGGAACGGTTACCATTCATCCATGCTATATGGACACAGGGGGCGACCTCTTTCGTCTGGCCTGCGGCCAGCCACCTTCCCCTGAAGGGGAAGGCATAAGGCAACGCTTCCAAAAGCCTTCCCCTTCAGGGGGCGCGAACGCCCGGAAAACAGCACAGTGCACTTGCCTTCCCCTCTGGGGAAGGTGGCAGCCCGAAGGGCTGACGGATGAGGTAATCAGTGAGCGCGGGCCAGCAGGCCCCCGGAACGGTGGCACGCGAAGCGTGACGGAAGAGGTCGTCCCCCGGTTTCTTCTCAACATGGGTGAATGGTAACGGGGAACGCCGGTCTATGTAAAAGTTTTCCGAACCCATTGATGTACGATCGACAATATGCTATAATAACGCTTGTCTGATTCGTTGGATGCCGGTTCCGCCGGAGAGCCGACAGTCCAATTCGAGCGAGGTGAAACTCATGAAGGAAAACATCCATCCGAAGTACGGCAAGGCGGTCGTGCGCTGCGTGTGCGGCGAGACCTTTGAAACCGGTTCCGTGAAGAAGGAAATGCGCGTGGATATCTGCTCCAAGTGCCATCCCTTCTACACTGGCAAGCAGAAGCTGGTCGACACCGGCGGACGTGTGGATCGCTTCAAGAAGCGCTACGGCATGTAGTCATCACAAAGCATCGGCGAGGTCATCCTTTGCCGGTGCTTTTGACGTTACATCCCAATGGCGCTGACCCCGACCCGGCGCTTTGAGCGCCGTTTTTTCGTATTTATATGGAGATGGTGATATGGCCAGAAAGAGCAGAACCCAATTAAGCGCCGCGCCGGTGGCGGAGGGTGTGCGCTTCACCATCGGCACGGCCACGGCCTTCGCGGTGCGCCGCGAGAGCAAGGACATCGCCCTTCGCATCCGCCGGGAGCGCCGTCCCCTGGTCGCCATGATGGGCCGCACCCCCTTCGTGCGGGGCATGCTCAGGCTGACCCGGTCGGTGTTCGGCCTGGTGGACGGCATCTCGGAGTCCGGCGAGCTCGAGCCCCAGCGCATCGCCCGGGGCAACCGGCTGGAGCGCGGCATCGCGGAGCTGTTCCGGTTCCACCCGGAGAGCCTGGTGGGGTTTTTGAGCGGCGTGGCGAGCATACTGATCCTCGTGGCGGGCATCTGCGCCCTGCCGCTGGCGGTCAGGACCTGGATACTGCCCAACTTTGAGCTCACCGCGGGCTGGATCAACGCCATCATGTGCTTTTGCCGCATCGTCGGCGCGGTACTGGGCGTGTTTCTGTGCACCCGGCTTCGGGTGATCAACCGGCTGTGCATGTACCGGGGCGCCATCAACAAGGTGCTCAACGCCTACGAGGCCCGCCGCCGCACCCCGGACATCGAGGAGACCCGCGCCGCCTCCAGGCTCTACCGCCGCAGCGACGCCGCCTTCCTGACGGTGGTGCTGACGGCCTCCCTCATCGCCTTTACGATGATCCGCACCTTCACGCTGCCCATACAGATCCTGGTGCGGATACTGATCGTGTTCGTCGCCGCCGGGGTCGTGAACGAGCCCATCTACCTGGTGGAGCGCCTGGGCCCTGCCAATCCCCTGCGCTTTCTGCGCGCGCCGCTGATGTGGCTGGAGCGCATGTTCGTCATGGAGCCCCACAGCCAGATGGTGGAGGTCGCCCTGTGCGCCTTCAACGCGGCGAAGGAAAACAATATGGAATAGAAAGCATGATTTGAAATGAACGTTACCGACTGGCTGCGCCACGCAAGCGCCGTGCTCGCCGAAACCGGCTGCCCCGATCCCGAAATCGACGCCCGGTGGATGGCGGAGGACGTGCTGCGCATGACGCGGACCGATCTGAAATTCGAGGGCGAGCGGGAGGTCGTGCCGGAGGAGCTAAAGCGCTTGAACGCCATGCTCGCCCGCCGCGCCGCCGGGGAGCCGGTGCAGTACATCCTGGAATCCGCCGACTTCATGGGGTTGAGATTCTTTGTGGACCGGCGGGTGCTGATCCCCCGGCAGGACACCGAGACCCTGGTGGAAAACGCGCTGATCGCCCTGTCCGGGATGCCCGACCCCGCGGTGCTGGATTTGTGCTGTGGCTCGGGCTGCATCGGGCTGAGTTTAAAGAGCCTGTGCCCCCGGGCGATGGTGACCCTGGCCGACGTGAGCCGGGACGCGCTGGAGGTGGCGAAGCGCAACGCCGAATTGCTCTCCACCGACGTGGACATCCGCCACGGCGACCTGTTTAAGGCCGTGGGCCGCGCGCGCTTTGACCTGATCGTCTGCAACCCGCCCTACATCCCCCACATCGACCTGGCAGCGCTGCAGCGGGAGGTCCGGCACGAGCCCATGCTGGCGCTGGACGGCGGCCGCGACGGGCTGGACTTCTACCGCCGCATCGCCGCGGAAGCGCCCCGGCACTTAAACACCGGCGGGGCCGTCTATTTGGAGGCGGGCTACGGCGAGGCCGAGGCCATACTGGACATGCTCCGCAAGGGCATGCGCTGCGCCGATTCCGGCATCATCAAGGATTTGAACCACATCGACAGGGTCGTGTGGGCGAGGAGTGTTTGAATGCAGGCCAATTCCACCTACAACGAACAGGAGCGCATCGCCCGGCAGCTGGAGGCCGTCGAGGGCCGGTTTGAGGAGCTCTCCATACGCATCACGCTGCCGGAGGTCATCGCGGACACGGCGCTTTTTCAGAAGCTGATGCGGGAGCACAGCGAGCTGTCGGAGTTAAACGACATCGCCGTCAGCTACCGCAGGCTGCTTGAGGACATCGACGCCGCCCGGGAGATGCTGGACGACCCCGACATGGCGGAGCTGGCCCGGGAGGAGCTGCCGGAGCTGGAGGCCGAGCTGGAGCGCCAAACTCAGGCGGCCCGCATCGCGCTCTTGCCTCACGACCCGGACGATCACCGCAACGCGGTCCTGGAGGTCCGCGCCGGCGCGGGCGGCGACGAGGCCGGGCTGTTCGCGGCCCAGCTTCTGCGCATGTACACCCACTACGCCGATTCCCGCGGCTGGAAGACCGAACTCATCGAGGACGGCTCCACCGAGCTGGGCGGCGTGAAGGAGAGCGTCATACTGATCTCCGGCAAGAACGTGTTCCAGCGGCTCAAATACGAGTCCGGCGTGCATCGCGTGCAGCGCGTGCCGGTGACCGAGTCCTCCGGGCGCATCCACACCTCCACCGCCACCGTGGCAGTGCTGCCCGAGGCGGAGGACGTTGAGGTGGAGATCAACCCCAACGACCTGCGCATCGACACCTACCGGGCCTCCGGCGCGGGCGGCCAGCACGTCAACCGCACCGACTCCGCCGTGCGCATCACCCACATCCCCACCGGGCTGGTGGTCACCTCGCAGGACCAGCGCAGCCAGATCCAGAACCGCGAAAAGGCCATGCGCGTGCTGAAATCCCGGCTGTACGACATGCAGCGGGAGCAGCAGGCCGGCGAGTACGCCGACCGCCGCCGCACCCAGGTGGGCACCGGCGACCGCAGCGAGCGCATACGCACCTACAACTTCCCCCAGGGCCGGGTCACCGACCACCGCATCGGCCTGACCCTTTACAAGATCGACGAGATCATGGAGGGCCACCTGGACGAGATCATCGACGCCCTGATCCTGGCCGAACAGACCGCGCTTCTCAACGAAAACAGCTAATCGTAGGGACGCCATTCATGGCGTCCGCATCCCGCGAATCGAGGTAATCCATATGCTGATCGTCCGGCGCGCCGAGGGGCGCGACATCCCCGCCATACTGGACCTGCTGATACAGGTGAACATGGTCCACCACAACGGCCGTCCCGACCTGTTCAAGGGTCCCACCACCAAGTACACCAGGGCGGAGCTTGAGCAGATACTGCAAAACGACGACACCCCGGTGTTCGTGTGCGTGGACGAAGCCGACCGCGTGCTGGGCCACGGCTTCTGCGTACTGCAGCACTTCGGCGGACAGCTGATGGAAGAGGTGGACACCCTCTACATCGACGACATCTGCGTGGACGAGGCCGCCCGGGGCCATCGCGTGGGCGAGGCCATCTATCGCCATATCATCCAATGCGCCAGGTCCCTCGGCTGCCACAACGTCACGCTGAACGTGTGGACCTGCAACCCCGGCGCGATGAAATTCTATGAAAAGCTGGGCATGACGCCCTATAAGATTGGGATGGAGCAGATACTATGACGGCCTTTGATACCGAACTTCTTCCCGTCACCCCCGAAGCCCTCGCCCGCGCGGGGGCGTTGATACGTTCGGGCGAACTGGTGGCCTTCCCCACCGAGACGGTCTACGGCCTGGGCGCCGACGCGCTGAACGCCGACGCCGTGAAGCGCATCTTCGAGGCCAAGGGCCGCCCCGGTGACAACCCGCTGATCGTGCACATCAGCGCCCTGGACCAGCTCAGGCCCCTGATATCCGTGGAGCCGTCCGAAATGGCCCGCGCGCTGATGGACGCCTGCTGGCCGGGCCCCATGACGCTGATCTTCCCGAAGTCGGAGAGCGTGCCCCTGGCGGTGACGGCGGGGCTCGACACCGTGGCCGTCCGCTTCCCCGCCCACCCCGCGGCGCGGGCGCTGATCGACGCGGCGCGGCGACCCGTCGCCGCCCCCAGCGCCAACCGGTCCGGACGCCCCAGCCCCACCACCGCGGCCCACGTGCTGGCGGACATGGACGGGCGCATCCCGATGATACTGGACGGCGGCCCCTGCGCGGTCGGCCTGGAGTCCACCGTGATCGACATGACCGGCGACGTGCCCCGCATACTGCGCCCCGGCGGGATCACGCCGGAGATGATATCGGCGGTGTGCGGCGCGGCCCGGGTGGACGAAGCCGTGATGCGCCCTCTTAAAGAGGGCGAACGCCCCCGCTCCCCCGGCATGAAGTACCGCCACTACGCCCCCCGGGGCAGCCTGACCGTGGTGCAGGGCGATGAAGCGGCGGTCATAGCGCGCATCAAGCGGCTCTACGACGCCGCGGAGGGCACGCCCCTCATACTGGCGCTGGAGGGCCACCTCCCCGCCTATGGCGACCGCCGCGCGCTGTCCCTCGGCAAGGATGTCGCCGGGATGGCCCGGGCGCTGTTCGACGCCCTCCGGCAGGCCGACGACCTCGGCGCGGACGCGCTGTTCTCCGAGGCTGTGCCCGCCGACGGCCTCGGCCTCGCCGTCATGAACCGGCTGGGAAGGGCCGCAGCGTTTCACATCATAGAAGCATAATCATAACACTTGACATCACCCCCCTTATTCATGCTATACTGTTTTCAGGGGGGTGATCATTATGCCCGAATTGAGCCGTTTTGACGGGATATCCGTCTATATGTACTCTGAACCCAGCAGTCCCCACAAGCTGCCCACATCCATGCGGTCTATCAGGGGCAGGAGGTTGTCGTTTCACTGGAAGGTAACATCCTCGAGGGCGACTTGCCCTCCAAAAAGCTACGCATGCTTCTGGTATGGATGGATATGCGGCAGGAAGAATTGAAAGAGAACTGGTCTCTGCTGTCCGCCGGAAAGCGATTCTTCAAGGTCGAACCGCTTCGTTGAGGGAGGGGTATCATGATTTACCCAAAGGCGATAGAAGTCGAGCCCATGCCCGACTACAAGATCAAAGTCGGATTTGACAACGGCGAAAAACGTCTGTTTGATGTGAAGCCCTACATCCGGGGCGAATGGTTCTCGGAATTGCTGGATCTGGAGGTATTCAACGCCGTCAAGGTCGAGGGGCTGTCCGTCGCCTGGCCCGACGGGCAGGACATCGCGCCGGATTGCCTGTATGTCAACGGCGTGGCTATCTGAACAACCCTAAACCCCCGGACGGGGAGACGCTATCGCGCGTCTCCCCGTCCGCTTTCCTGTTCCTCCGCCAGCCGCTCGACGAGCTGCCGTATGCGCTCCCGCGCCTCGGTCTGCTGCATGAAGCGGTCCTCCCGGCTCTCGGGCGCGTCGCCCATGATGGCCACGAACTGGCTGACCTTGAGGCCCAGGGCGTCCTGCATATCCCGGTCGGAGCCGTTGGGCGACACGAGGTAGTAGCACAGTAGGCTGTCCTGCTGGCCGATGCGGTGGGCGCGGTCCTCGGCCTGCGAGTGCACCGCCGGGGACCAGTCCAGCTCCCCGAACACCACGCAGGTCGCCCGCTGCAGGTTCAGCCCGCTGGCCGAGCGCAGGGAGATGCACAGCAGGTCGGTCTTGCCCGCCATGAACGCCGCCGCGGCCTCGTCCTTCTGCCTGTCCGTCTCCCGCCCGGTAATGAATTTCGGGTGCTGGCCCTTCAATTCCTTTTTATAGATGTCCATCACCGCGTGGTGGTGGGCCATCAGCAGCACCTTTTCCCCGGCCTCCACCAGCGCCCTGACGAATGCGCATACGAACGGCGCCTTGGCGATGCCCGTGGCCTGCCGCTGCTGCTGGGAGATAGCGTCCTCGATGATGGCCCGCCGGGACGGATCGTCCGTGGCGCGCAGCAGCCTGAGGTTCTCCGCCACCGGCTTCATGAGCTCCCGGTAGACGGCGTCGTCCCAGTCGATCTCCTGCACCAGCCGCCGCTTGGCGGGCAGCTCCTTCAGCACGTCTGATTTTAAACGTCTCAGCATCAGCCCCTCGCGCCGCAAATGCTCGCCCAGCAGCTCCGGCTTGGCCACCACGGCGGTGTTGTAGCCGTAGCACCACTCCCGGGAGAAGCTCTCCCAGTCGCCCAAAAAGTGGAAGTCGATGATGTTGACCACGTTCCATATCTCGCCGCCCTGGTTGTAGATGGGCGTGCCGGACAGCCCGATGCAGTTCTCGCACGCCTCCGACAGCAGCGACGCCGCCGAATACTTGCCCGTGCCGTTGCGCCGAAGCTCCTGCATCTCGTCGAAGATCACGGTTTTGAACCCCATCCCCGGCAGCACGTCCTTCCACCCGCGCAGGAGCAGGTAGTGGATGATGTACACGTCCGCCTCGGGCAGCGCGTAGGGCTTTAAGCCCCTGATGACGTGCACACGCAGCCGCCCGTCCGGCGACAGGAAGCGCTCCACCTCCCGCTGCCAGTTGCGGATCAGGTGGGGCGGCACCACCAGGATCGCGGGGTACGCCGCGGTGGTGGCCAGGAATGCCAGCGCCTGCACGGTCTTGCCCAGACCCATCTCGTCCGCCAGCAGGCAGCGCCGGGTGGACAGCATGAACCCCAGCCCCTGTTTCTGGAAGGGCAGCAGCTTGCCGGAGAAGGTCTCCCTTGGCGGCGTGGCGGTCTCGGGCATACTGAGGGCCTGCTCCCGCCGCACGGCGTACTCCCGGGCCTCCTCCAGCGCGTTCTCCCAGCGGACGCGGTCGGCGGCCTTGACCTCCAGCGGATAGCGCAGCATCAGCCAGTTCAGTTCGCCGATGATGCGCCGGTGGGCCGTGAAACGCGCCACCCCCCGCCCCCGTCCGTCGCAACCGGGGAACAGGCGCTTCGCAAGCTCCGTCACGCAGGGCTCGCCCTTGATGGTCCAGCACTTCGACTTGCGGTTGTAGGACAGCGTGCCGTAGGTGCGCGACCCTGCGGGCACGTCCCGAAGGTACGCGGGAAAGTCGGGCTCCGGCGCGAAGTCCCCATAGTCGTCCATCACGATGGCGCCCTCGCCGGTGTATTCGTACTCCTCCGTCACGGCAGCGCCACCCCCCAGAGCCGGTTCAGCGATATGATGTACACGCCCTTGCCGTCGATGCTGTGCGGCAGCCGCGTCACGCGCTGGGTCACCACCACCACGGCGTCCAGCGCGTCGGAGGCCAGGTACCGCCGAAGCTGCTTCGTCAGTTCCGCGGACGCGGGCCGCCCCTTCTTCACCTCGATGCCCACGCGCCCCACCCTGAAGTCGATGCGGCAGCGGGGTCCCAGCTTATACTCGTGCTCGAAGGGCAACCCCGCCGCGCCCAGGGCCGCAGCCACCTGGGCGTGGATGTCGTATTCCTCCGGCTGGGCCGGCATGCGCACGGCGGCCAGCGCGTCGATGATGCGCTCGATCATGGCGTCTGTCATGGCAGCTCCATCTCGTGGGTCATGGGGATGAACCCATATTTTTCGTACAGCGGACGCCCCGCGTCCGTGGCCTCCAGGCTGATCAAGCCGATGCCCCGCGCCCGGGCATCCGCCACCAGCAGGTCGAGCATGCGCGTGGCAATGCCCCGCCGCCGGTATTCGGGGCGCACGTACATGTTCATGATGTACGCCTTCCAGCCGGTGACGTTGTGGCAGGTGGGCATCACCCGGAAGTAGCTCACACCGCCCGCGCCGACGAAGTCCTCCCCGTCGAAGGCCAGGAAGCCCGTGTGGGTGCCGTCCCGAAGCGCCCGCAGGTAGTAATCCCGGGACTGCGCCGCCACCGCCGACAGGTCCGCCTCGCCGTCCAGCCGGTTGGCGGCGCGGAGCACCTCGACGCGGGTCGTGACCAGCAGCTCGATCTGGTCGGCGGTCGCCCGTCGGTATTCGATGTTCATTTTAGCCTCCTCAGCGCCTCCGGCAGCGGCGAGACGCGCTCGATGATCTCCCCCGTGACGGGGTGCACGAGCCGGATATACGTCGAATGCAGCGCGAAACGCCCGGGCAGGCGCGCATCCTCATGGCCGTAGAGGAAATCCCCCACAATGGGATGTCCCAGGTGCGCCAGGTGCACCCGGATCTGGTGGGTGCGGCCCGTCTCCAGCCGCAGGCGCACCAGCGAGCAGCCGTCGCCGGCCTGCTCCACGCGGTAGCGGGTCACGGCGGGCCGGCCGTTTTCATAATCCACCACCCGGCGCACGGTGGCGGCGGCTTCCTTGGCGATGGGCGCGTCGATCACCCCTTCGCCGGTCATGCGGCCCTCCGCCACCGCCAGGTATTCCCTGACGAATCGGTCGGTGTGCAGCTGCCGTTGCAGCGCCTGCGCGGCGTGGGCGTGCTTCGCCGCCGCCATCAGGCCGCTGGTGCCTTTGTCCAGCCGGTTCAGCGGGCGAAACACCCTGCCGGGAAAGCGGTGCGCCAGCCGGTTTTCAAGGGTCATGGCGTCCTGCTTCGGGGAGCACTGGCATGCCAGCGGCGCGGGCTTGTCGATGATGAATATGTCCTCATCCTCATAGACGATATCCACCGGCGTCGGGTCGGGGGCGACGTCCACCCGTTCGGGTTCGTCCAGCCGCACCGCCACCACGTCGCCGGGGCGCAAAAGGTCGTTCGCGCGGGCCGCCGCGCCGTTGACCGTCAGACCGCCCTGCGCCTTGAGGGATGCGTACTGATGATACGACACGCCCATGTCGCCCCGGACGAAGTACTTCACCTTCCGCCCGGCGTCCTTCTCACCGGCGGCGCGCTCAAGCGTCCTCATGCGCAAAATCACCCTCTATCATTATAACAGGCCTGTCAAATCGCGCATAAACGCCGCGCGAACGGGGCACAATGATCCCAGGAGGTGAGCGAAATGAGTCCCAAGGAGTTGCAGTACATCGAGGACGCGCTGGGTCACGAGCAGTTTTTGAAGACCCAGTGCCAGGAGGCGCAGCAAAAGCTGACCGACCCGGACCTGAAGAACTGCGTCGGCCAGATGCTCTCCAAGCATCAGGAGATCTTCGACAGCTTCTTCCAGCTGGTGTGAGGATCGTCAAAAACGAGGAAGGAGTGAAACGGCATGAATGATCAGATGATTATGGAAAACCTGCTCTTGACCACCAAGGGCGTCTGCGACCTGTACATGCACGGCACCATCGAGTCCGCCACCGGCAACGTGCAGCGGACCTTCGACAGCGCCCTGAGCGACAGCCTGTGCATGCAGGGCGACATCTACCAGAAGATGGCCTCCAAGGGCTGGTATCCCGCCCAGCAAGCCCAGCAGCAGCAGATCGACCAGGTGCGTCAGAAGTACGCGGGGAAATGAGAACCGCCCGGCACGTTTTGCCGGGCGTACATAGTACACATTTAATTGAGAATTGAAAATTGAAAATTGAGAATTAAAGAATGCCGCTGCCTGTCAACAGGTCCGTAACGCCTTCGCAGGGGCGCCGATGCGGCGCCCGCCCGGGTACGATACACAACGTACTTCACGGCGGGCGGCGCATCGCCGCCCCTACGACATGCACACGCCTGAAGGATTGTGCGTTCTGAGGCAGCCCCGTCAAGGAAGCAAATGACGGAAGAGATCGTAATCCCAATTCTCAATTCTCAATTTTTCAAGAACTCCACCACCTCATGCCACCAGGGGAACAGCACCTCGTCGCCGGAGCGATAGATCTCATGCTTCGCCCCCTCCACCACGCGGTGCTCGCCGTTCTTGACGCGGGCGATGAACTCCCTCTGCGGCCCGGGCAGCACCACGTCGTCCAGGCCGGCGGTGAACAGCCTGACCCGGGCGTCGATCTTCTCCACCGCGCCGGGGGCCAGTATGTCGCCGGTGACGTCGATGGACTCCTTGAGCCAGCCGTAGGTCGGCCCGTTGTTCTGGAATTCGGGGGTGTTGAACCGCAGGTCCTCGTACCACTCGAAGCGCGCCCGCCCGTTGGCGCAGGCCGTCTCGAACTGCTCCTTCTCCGCGTAGGGCTTGGAGACGAACACCCGCTTTTTGCCGTTTTTGAGCATCTTCTCCACGTCGCACAGCGCCAGCGCCACCGGCTTGGGCATGCCGCTCAGGTTCGGCGCGATCATCGGGGCGCACATCGCCGCCCGGTCGAACACCCCGGGGTGCCGCTCCAGATAGAGCGCCGTCACCGCGCCGCCCATGGAGTGGCAGAACACCCGCCAGGGCTTAGGCATGTCGGAGAGCACCTCGCGGCGCACGATGTCCATGTCGCGCACGTACTCGTCGAAGTCGTCCACGTGGGTCAGCGACAAGCCGTCCAGCTCCTCCGCACGCCCGGAGCGCCCGTGGCCGCGCTGGTCGTAGGCCACGACGGAGAGGCCGCTTTTCAAAAGCGAATGGATGACCTCCGCGAACTTGTCCGCGTTCTCGGTGAAGCCGTGGACGATCATCACCGTGCCCCTCGGTTGGTCGGCGTCAAAGCGCGAGGCGAACAGCGGCACGCCGCCGTCGCCGATGAGGGTGCGGTCCGTCCTGCGGGCGTTGATGTAGGGCAGTATGACCTCTTCCATGGTCCTGGCATAGTTTTCGGAATGCGCCAGGCCGTCCTGATTCAGATAATCCATCGTCCGTCTCCTCCGCTATTTTGCGATTCGGGCATAGACCTTCTTTTCATCGTAGAGCATGAACAGCACCCCGCCCAGCACGCACACCGCGGCGGCAGCCACGGCGGTGATGCGGTACCCCAGGCCGGTCTCCTGGCCGATGGTGGCGAAGGCCGTCACCAGCAGCATGGCGACGGACTGGCCCAGCTTGAAGGCGAAGGTGCGGGCGGCATAGAACATGCCGCTGCGGTTCTCATGGGTCTCCAGGGCGTCGTATTCGGCGATGTCGGCCACCACCGCCTGGGGCAGTATGCCGAATATGGCCATGGCCGGCGCGGCGATGACGCACAGCAGATAGCCCTGCACGGCCAGGGGGATCGGCAGGCTTTTGCCGAAGCAGGCGGTGTAGAGGAAGCTCAGCGTGAACACCGTGAAGGCGCACAGTATCAGCTTCTTCTTGCCGAACCTCGGGGTCAGCCGGTTCACCGGCACGTAGAACAGCACCGACAGCGCCGTCATCAGCACGAAGTACACCGTGGACATTCCCTCGTCCAGCCTGAGCAGGCTGGTTACGAAGAAGGGCAGCGCCGTCTGGAACATGGTGATGCCCAGGAAGTAGGCGATGTCCGAGGCCACGAACACCCGGAAATCCCGGTTGCGGAAGGTGGCCGCCAGGGACTTGGCGGCGTTGGCCTGGCTGGGCGCGGCGGTCACGTAGTCCCGTTCGCGGATGGTGAACACCGGCACGAACATGCAGACCATGCCGATCAGCGACATCCCCGTGAAGGTCACCCGTATGGCGGTCACCCGGGGCATCCACCTCTCCAGCATGCCCCAGACCACCGGCGCCACATACGCCATCGCCATGCCCGCGATGTAGGTGAACGATATCGCGGTGGAGATCGCCATGCGGGTCTTCTGGTCGGCCCCCAGCTCGGGGATCAGCGCGTTGTAGGGCGTGCAATACATGGTCATGAACAGGTAAAACAGCATCAGCATCAGAAACAGGAAGCCCGCGTTGACCCAGCTCTCCCGGTTCACCGGCGACCAGAACGTCAGCATGCAGCTCAACGCGAAGGGGATCGCCGCCGCCCGCATGAAGGGGATGCGCCGCCCCGCCTTCGACTTGCAGCGGTCGGACATGGAGGCGATGATCGGGTCGGTGACGGCGTCAAACAGGCGCCCGAAGGCCGTGATGCCGCCCAGCACCGTCAGTATGCCCAGTACCACCCGGCCCTGCGGCACGAAGATCGGCTGGCCCGCCTGCTGGGTGGCCAGGTCGGGCTGGTAGTAGTTCACCAGCCAGCTCGAGATCAGCGCCGCCAGCACCGACCAGCCGAACTGGCCGACGGCAAAGCACCAGATCTTGCCGGTGGACAGCTTCTTCACCTGGTTCATGAGTATCTTCCCCCTGTATTTCTTCAGATATCTCTATTTTAGCATGAATCCCGCGGGGTGGCAAGACCAACAGGCTTCAATAAAAGACCCCGGCATCCGATCGGATACCGGGGTCTTTTCATGCACGGTCATTCCGCCGCCGCGGCCACATACCCCGCGTCCTCGACGAGCTGGCGTCCCTCCCGGGTGGCGAGCCAGTTGTAGAGCTGCCGGGCGGGGGCGTCCTCCGGGGCGTCGGCGCGTATGACGGCGTAGAAGGGCTGGCGATAGGGATATTCGCCGCTGGCGATGGTGGCGTTGGTGGGGGCCACGCCGTTGACCTTCAGCAGCTTGATGCCCTCCTTCATGTACATGTTGTCGATGTAATAGTACACCGAATAGCCGATGGAGTTTGCGGTGTTGCGGTAGGAGGCGATGGCGTCCACCAGCTCGCCCATCTCGCTGGTGCGGAACTCCCGGGGAGCGTCCACCATCTCCGCGCCCTGCATCACCTGGGCGCGCATCATCACCTGGCTGCCGGAGTTCTCCACCCGCTGGTAGGCCACGATGTCCGTGTCGTCGCCGCCCACATCCTTCCAGTTGGTGATCTTCCCGGTATAGATGCCCACGATCTCATCGTGGGTCAGCGATTCCACCGGGTTTCCGTCGTTGATGAGGAACACCGGCGCGTCGTAGCCGATGGCCTGCACCTCGAGCGCCACGCCCTGTTCCTTCGCGTAGTCCCAGGCGTCCTGCGAGGGCTCGTACACCAGCAGCAGGTCCGCCCGGCCGTCCACCAGGGCGTAGAAGGATTCGGTGGTCTTGTTGTGGCGTATGGCGAGCTTCGCGGCGTCCTCATCCACCCCGGTGGCGGCCTCCATCAGCCGGTAGCTCAGCGGCAGGGTGGCCGTGGAGCCGTCCACCCGGGGATAGTCGTTCACATCGACCTTCGGGCACTCCGCCAGGGCGCACCCCAGGAGCATCAGCGCCATCAAAAGCGCGACAGCTTTTCTGAACATATCTCTTTTCCTCCTGATTATTCTTTAGTCCATCAGCGCCACGTAATCGCTGACGGCATAGTACCATTTGCCTTCGGCGTCGATCATGCCGCTTCTGTCCCCCTGCACTGCCCAGTAGCGGTCGTAGGACAGCGCCCGCAGTTCGTCGTAGACCGGGGGCAGCAGCACGTTGCCGTCGCCGTCGATCAAGCCGTAGCGGTAGCTCGACCAGTCCACGGTGTCCTCGCCGTCTTCCCCCTGATAGATGCGGAAATCGCCGGTGATGAACCGCGCCTGCCCGTCCTGCCAGCACCCGACGGTGATCAGCCTGAAATCGTCGCTGACCGGATTGCCCTGCAGATCGATCAGCCGGGACATGCCCCGGGGCCAGTCCTTGTCCTCCTGCACCAGCCGGTCGATGCCCTCGCCGGTCAGGCAGTACATCATGACGCTCTTGTTCTGGGGCATTTCGGTCAGCAACTCCCCGTCGGTGGTGCGTATCCAGGTCTTATCCCCGGTGGAGATGCCCAGCAGCTCCGGGGTGATGGCGGTGACGCTGACATACTCCGCCGGGGACAGGTCCTCCGCAGCCAGCAGCGCGAAGTCCTCCGGGTCGTAGACGCCGTAGTACGCGCCCCGGATGGCGATGAAGGGTTTGCCCGCCTCGCTGTTGATGTAATCGTACTCGGCGCTCAGCACCGGGTCGCCGTCAAAGTCGATCACGCCGTACCTGTCGTCCTCCTCCACCACGGCATAACTGCCGCTGAAGGGCTCCGCGTACTGGAACGCATGGTCGAACAGCACTTCCCCGTCCGAATCGACATACACGCTCTTTCCGCCGTACTCCTCCACGTCGCAGACCACCGCGACGCCCCCGTCGCCCACGTTGATGTAGCGGTAGTCGGTGTGCAGGCCCAGGTCCGCGACGTTCCCCCCGGCGTCGATGCGCGCCACGCCGCAGGAGGCGTCGTCCGGGCTCGCGCCGTCCTCCGGCAGCTTGAGCGCCAGCCACGCGCCGTCGGCCAGGGGCCTGAGGGCGGCGTACTCCGCCGCGATGACCACGTTGCCCGCCGCGTCCATCGCGCCGGTGCGCCGCATGTCGTCCGGCAGCGTGAAGATCACGTAGCCGTTGACGTACTCCAGGCCGTCGTAGTCGAAGCCGGTCAGCAGCCTGCCCGCGCCGTCCATCAGCGCCATGCGGACGCAGTCCATGTCGTACATGAGCTCCTCCGCCAGCTCCGGCGTGTAGGCGATGTTCACCTCCACGGGGGTGACGGCGAACAGCTTCTCTTCGTCGGGCGTGCCCGAGGGCGTGAGCTGATAGATGCTGTTGAAGCTCTGGATCGGGGTCAGCAGCGCGCCGTCGTCCCGCAGCAGTATGCTGTAACCCGGGCTCTCCCCCGAGCTGTACACGTCCACCGCGTAGGTCTCCGCCAGCGCCGGCACGCACACGAGCAGCAGGCACAGCGCCGACGCAAGGATTCTCCTCATTACACAACACCTCCTCAGTATAAAAGCGGTCCTCCATTATCCTGTTGGACGGAGGGCCGCGTTGTTTTGTTGCAATGCATATGAAGAATTTGGTTTTAGGCTTATTCCAGAAGAGAGGGAACAGGGAACAGGGAACAGGAATAGCCTGGGCCCGTCGTAGGAGCGATGCCCTCATCGCCCGGAACCCGTCGTAGGGGCGGCGATGCGCCGCCCGCCTAATAGGAACCATGGATTCTGATTGGGCGGGCGCCGCATCGGCGCCCCTACGTGTCATACTCTACTCTGCACTCTGCACTCTGTACTCTGCACTCTCCACTCTCCACTCTTCACTCTTACTTTTCGACGCTCACCCGGCACGCATCCGTATGCCCCGCGCAGTCCGCGCACACGATATCGCACGCGCCGGGGCCGACGGCGGTGACCCGCCCGGTCTCATCCACCGTGGCGACGGCGGCATCGCTGCTTAACCAGGTCACGCGGAGATCGTCGGCATAGGACGGGATCACCTGTGCGGAGAGCTTCAGCGTCTCCCCGGGCCTGAGCGCCGCCTCGAGTCGGGAGATCTCCACGTTCACCGCGTCCTCGGCGCGCAGGGCGACCATGTCCACGGTGTAATCCAGCGTCGCGGCGTCCCCCGCCCGGGTGACCAGCCCGCCGACGCGCACCCGCCAGTGCTGGTTCTGCTGGTAGTCGGTGAAGCCCGTGCCGGTGAAGTCCGGTCGGAATATGACGCAGCCGCCCGCGCCGTAGGGCTCCAGGTTCACCGCGCAAAAGCCGTCTCCCGCCTCCTCCGCCAGGTCGAAGTCGAAGCGCAGGCCGAGGTCCGGCTCCTCCAGCGTCACCGCGGGGGCGGAGGCCTCCAGGTCGTACACCGCCGGGTTCAGCGTGACCGTCCAGGCCAGGTGGTCGTGCATCAGCTCCGCGGGAAAGGCCCCCGCGGCGGGCCAGCGCACGCAGTCCCAGCGGGCGTCGGCATTGCCCAGGTCGTGGGCGTACATCACCACGTAGCTCATGCCGCTTTCGGCGTTGGCCAGCCCGAAGCCGGTGGCCCCCATCGCCGGGTTCAGCGCCCAGCGCCGGTGGCCCATCGTGGGCAGGTTCTGGTCCCCGTCGTCCCGCACGAAGTAGGCGATGCCCTCCCGGATGATGCTCTCCCGCATCCAGTTGAACCGGGCAATGTTGCCGGAGGTGGTGGCCAGGTGGGCGGAGTCGTAGAAGTTCTTGTCCATGTCGCCAGGGTTCGGGGCGTTGTGATCCACGTAATCCAGCGCCGCGAGCAGCACCGCCCCGTGCTGGCACTGGTAGTTGTAGATCTCCGACCCCTTCACCGGCTCAAGGCCGGCAAGCCACCTTATGAAGTTCAGGTAGCGAAGGGCGTCCCCGAGCGCCGCGTCGGTCAGCGCCCCGGGCGCGTAGGGGGCGGTCACCGCGGGCTTCTCGAGGTAGGGCGAGCCCCCGGCCCAGTCCGAGATGTTGCGGTAGGCCATGCGGATGCCGTCCCGGGTGTGCTCCGCGCAGGCGGAGGTCAGCAGCAAAAGCGCCAGGATCGCGGCGCAGATCATCTTTCTCACGGCGAGTATCCCCTGATCATCGGTCAATTCGGTACATATATTTAAAAAATTCCCCGCAAAACGCAAAAATCCTGCACAAAAGGTCTTTTCAAATCGACGAAATTCTGATAAAATATAAATACTATGGCATATAAGCGCCTACCGGTATTCATCCGATGCGCTTGTGCGCGCAGTAAAACTATACTCACAGGGGGAATTCATATGAAAGATTATCAGGCCAAGAATATCCGCAACCTGACCATCGTGGGTCACGGCAGCGTCGGCAAGACCACGCTGGCCGAGGCGCTTCTGTTCACCGCCGGCGCGATCGACCGCCAGGGGCGCGTGGAGGACGGCCAGGCCACCATGGACTACGATCCGGAAGAGATCAAGCGTCAGATCTCCATCTCCGCCGCCATGGCGCCGCTGGAGTGGAAGGACAGGAAGGTCAATCTGGTGGATATTCCCGGCTACTTTGATTTCGCCGGCGAGCAGGTGGGCCCGATGAACGTGTGCGAGGGCGCGCTGATCACCGTGGGCGCGGTCTCCGGCCTGGACGTGGGCGCGGAGAAGGCCTGGGCCATGTGCGACAAGACCCACTCCTCCCGCATGATCGTCATCAATAAAATGGACCAGGAGAACGCCAACTTCGAGCGCGCGCTGGGCACCATCACCGACAAGTACGGCAGCCACATCGCCCCCATCGAGGTGCCGATCGTCGAAAACGGCAAGTTCACCGGCGTGGTGTGCATCCTCGAGAAGAAGGCCTTCATCGGCGAGGGCAAGAACCTCAAGACCATCGACATCCCCGCCAACCTGGCCGACGAGGTCGAGCGCTGCCGCGAGGCCATCGTGGAGGCCGCCGCCGGCGCCGACGAGGAGCTGGAGATGAAGTACCTCGAGTTCCTGGAGGGCGGCGATGAGCTGACCGAGGAAGAGGTCATGTACGGCTTGCGCAAGGGCATCGTTGACGGCACCGTGGTGCCCGTGGTGTGCTGCTCCAGCCTGACCCGCGTGGGCATGGCGAAGCTGCTGGACAACATCATCGACCTGATGCCCTCCCCGGCGGGCACGGTCATGAAGGGCGTCAACCCGAAGAGCGGCGAGGAGGTCGAACGCGTGTGCGACGCCGCCCAGCCCTTCTCCGCCCATGTGTTCAAGACCATGGCCGACCCCTTCGTGGGCAAGCTGAGCCTTCTGAAGGTCACCTCCGGCGTGCTGGAGAACAGCACCGTACTGTACAACGCCAACGCCGAGAAGACCGAGAAGCCCGGCACCATCTACATCCTCAAGGGCAAGCAGCAGTCCACCACCACCAAGGTGGTCGCCGGCGATCTGTGCGCGCTGGCCAAGCTGCAGTCCGTCGCCACGGGCAACACCCTGTGCGATCCCAACAACCCCATCCAGTTCCCCGACATGGAGTTCCCGGCCCCCAACATCTCCAAGGCCGTGTACGCCAAGAAGGCCGGTGAGGAGGACAAGATCTTCTCCGGTCTGGCCCGCCTGATGGAGGAGGACCCCACCATCCGCGTGGAGAAGAACGTGGAGACCGCCGAGTCCGTGCTGAGCGGCATCGGCGAGGTGTCCATCGACGTGGTGGCCGCCAAGCTGGCCAGCAAGTTCAAGGTGGACTGCGTGCTGCAAGATCCCAAGATCCCCTACCGCGAGTCCATCCGCAAGCCCATTGACGTCGAGGGACGCCACAAGAAGCAGACCGGCGGCCACGGCCAGTTCGGCGATGTCAAGATCAAGTTCCGTCCCAACGATGACCCCAACGACACCGAATTCCACTTCATCGATTCCGTCGTGGGCGGCACCGTCCCGCGCAACTTCATCCCCGCCGTTGAAAAGGGCCTGCTCGAGAACATTCGTCACGGCGTCCTGGCCGGTTTCCCCGTGGTAGGCCTGACCGCCGAGCTGTATGACGGCGGCTATCACCCCGTCGATTCCTCCGAAATGGCGTTCAAGACCGCCGCGCGCCTGGCCTTCAAGCAGCTGACCGGCGCCAACCCCGTGCTCCTCGAGCCCATCTACCACGTGGAAGTGGACGTGCCCGATGAGAACATGGGCGATGTCTACGGCGATATGAGCAAGCGCCGCGGCCGCATCCTCGGCTCCGAGAAGATCGGCGAACTGCAGCGCGTCACCGCCGAAGCGCCCCTCTCCGAGATGTTCAAGTATGCCACGGATCTTCGGTCCATGACCCAGGGCCGCGGCGAATTCACCATGCGCTTCGAGCGCTATGAGGAAGTGCCCGCCGCCTCCGCCAAGAAGGTCATCGAAGCCTACAAGGCCGAGGAAGAGGACGACTGATCCCTGCCGCATCGACAAACGTGCGCCCCGCATCCCGCGGGACGCACGTTTTTTATACGTTCACGGAAATCTGAGGGATTGCTGCCATTCATCCATGCTTTGAAGAAACGGGGGACGGCCTCTTTCGTCAGCATCAAAGGATGCAGCCACCTTCCCCTAAAGGGGAAGGCAAAGGGAGGCGTTACCAAAAGCCTTCCCCTTCAGGGGAAGGTGGCACGCGAAGCGTGACGGAAGAGGTCGTCCCCCTTCCAAAAGAAATTTCCTATAACCTATTGACAAGGTAGGCTGAATGCGGTATAATGCAGAAAACGAGAAGAGGAGCATGAACATGATTCGCGTTTACAACGGCAAAATTTACATGTGTACGTCCTGCGTGATGCGCGGGCGCTGTTGTCGCGCGCGTCAAACCGGGAATCTCCCGTCGCCGCAGGCGTAGGAGCCTGTCTGCGGCCATATCCTCGGGGATTCCCACAGGGGAATCCTCATTTTATTGTGAATGAAAGAAAGGGGTATCATCATGGCGAAGGTATACAAGACTGCGGATCAGCTGATCGGAGGAACGCCTCTTCTGGAGCTTCAACACATCGAGGCGCAGGAGGGATTAAAGGCCAGGATACTTGCGAAGCTTGAGTATTTCAACCCGGCGGGCAGCGTGAAGGACCGCATCGCGAAGGCGATGATCGACGACGCCGAGGCCCGCGGCGCGCTCAGGCCCGGCTCGGTGATCATCGAGCCCACCTCCGGCAACACCGGCATCGGCCTGGCGGCGGTGGCGGCGGCCCGGGGCTACCGGATCATCATCGTCATGCCGGAGACCATGTCCGTCGAGCGCCGGGTGCTGATGAAGGCCTACGGCGCGGAACTGGTGCTCACCGAGGGCTCAAAGGGCATGAAGGGTGCCATCGCCAAGGCGGAGGAACTGGCCAAAGAAATCGAAAACAGCTTCATCCCCGCCCAGTTCGACAACCCCGCCAACCCGAAGGCCCACTTTGACACCACCGGCCCCGAGATCTTCGAGGACACCGACGGCGAAGTGGACATCTTCGTGGCCGGCGTGGGCACCGGCGGCACCGTCACCGGCGTGGGCCAGTACCTCAAGTCGAAGAAGCCCGGCGTCAAGGTGGTTGCCGTGGAGCCCGCCTCCTCGGCGGTCCTGTCCACCGGCGTGGCCGGGGCGCACAAGATCCAGGGCATCGGCGCGGGCTTCGTGCCGAAGGTGCTGGACACCGGCGTGTACGACGAGATCATCCCCGTCGCCAACGAGGACGCCTTCGCCACCGGCAAGCGCATCGGCCGCGCCGAGGGCGTGCTGGTGGGCATCTCCTCCGGCGCGGCGGTCTGGGCGGCCATCGAGCTGGCCAAGCGGCCCGAGAACGCCGGCAAGACCATCGTGGCGCTGCTGCCCGACACCGGCGACCGGTACCTGTCCACCCCGCTGTTCGCGGAATGAGCACTGGTTCTTTACGCTTTCCTGGGGGTAACGACCTCTCAGTCACCGACTTCGTCGGCGACAGCTCCCCTGAGAGGGGAGCCGAGGCTGCCGCCTTTGGACGTAACCTCCTTGCCTCCCCTTTTAGGGGAGGTGCCCCCGAAGGGGGCGGAGAGGTTCCAAGCGCCAACATTCTCCATAGAAACGGGACGCCCCGCGCACTGTGCGGGGCGTCCCGTTTATTATATCGTTCAGTTCTTCCTGACCGCCAGCGTGGCCTTTTCGCCGTTGATGTTCCACTCCTTGGCGTAGGCGCCCTCGGGGGCGTCGCCCTCGCCGAATGCGGTGGCGAGCACCGCGGCGGAGATGGCCCCGGCGTTTTTCTCGAGCACCGGCGCGAGCGCGTCGGAAGCCCGGTAGCTGACGCTGATGCGGTCCACCACGTCGAAGCCGGCCTCCTTGCGCATGGTTTGCAGCTTGGAGATGACCTCACGCACATAGCCCTTCTCGATCAGCTCGGGGGTCAGGTTGGTGTCGATGACCACGGTCATGTCGCCCTCGGTCTGGCTGACGAAGCCGGGCTTCTGGGCGGGAGAGATCAGGCAGTCGTCCTTCTCCAGCGCGATCTCGGTGCCCTGGATGTCGAACTTCACCGCGCCGTCCTTCTCCAGCGCGTCCACGAAGGCGCTGCCGTCCACGCTCTTGAGGTACTCGCCGATGGCGGGCACCAGCTTGCCGTAGCGCTTGCCGAGGGTGCGGAGCTGGGGCTTGATCTGGTAGGTGGTGAAGGCGCGGGCGTCGTCGATGTACTCGACCTTCTCCACGTTCAGCTCGTCCCGGATCAGGTCGGCGCAGGCGTCGGACAGCTTCGCGCCCTTCACGTACAGCGTGGACAGGGCCTGGCGCACCTTGATGTTGGCGGTGGCGCGGCAGGCGCGGCCGAGCTGCACGGCGGCCATGACCTCCTCCATCTCGTCCTCGAGCTTAGCGTTGATCAGACTCTCGTCGGCCACCGGGTAGTCGCACAGGTGCACGGATTCCGGTGCGCCCTCGATATTCCCAACCACGAGGTTCTGATACATGCTCTCGGTCATGAAGGGGACGTAGGGCGCGGCCAGCCGGCACAGCGTGGTCAGCACGGTGTAGAGGGTCTGGTAGGCGGCCTTCTTGTCGGCGGTCCAGTCCTTGCCCCAGAAGCGGGACTTCGAGAGGCGCACGTACCAGTTGGACAGCTCCTCCACGAAGGCCTGTATGGCGCGGGCGGTCTCGGTGATCCTATACTGCTGCAGGCCCTCGTCCACGTATTTCACCAGCGTGTTCAGCTTGGAGAGCGCCCAGCGGTCCATCAGCGTGAAGTCGGCGGGATCGGCGGCGTGCACGGCGGGCCTGTAGTCGTCGATGGCGGCGTACATCACGAAGAAGGCGTAGGTGTTCCACAGCGTGCCCATGAACTTGGACTGCATCTCACTGACCAGCTCGTGGGAGAAGCGGGTGGGCAGCCACGGCGCGCCGTTGGCGTAGAAGTACCAGCGCACTGCGTCGGCGCCCTGACGGTCCAGCACGTCCCAGGGGTTGACCACGTTGCCCAGGTGCTTGGACATCTTGCGGCCCTCGGCGTCCTGCACGTGGCCCATCACCACGCAGTTCTCAAAGGGGCTCTTGTCGAACAGCAGCGTGCCGATGGCCATCAGCGTGTAGAACCAGCCGCGGGTCTGGTCGATCGCCTCGGAGATGAAGTTGGCCGGGAAGTTGGCCTCGAAGACCTCTTTGTTCTCGAAGGGGTAGTGCCACTGGGCAAACGGCATGGAGCCGGAGTCGTACCAGCAGTCGATGACCTCCGGGGTGCGGCGCATCACGCCGCCGCAGTCGGGGCAGGTCATGGTCACGGCGTCGATGTAGGGCCTGTGCAGCTCGATGTCCTCCGGCACGGGTTTGCCGTCGATGCTGCCCAGCTCCCGAAGCTCCTGCCGGGAGCCGACCACGTGGATCTTCCCGCACTTGCACACCCACACCGGCAGCGGGGTGCCCCAGTAGCGCTCGCGGGACAGGCCCCAGTCGATCACATTCTCCAGGAAGTTGCCGAAGCGGCCCTCCCGGATGTTGTCGGGATACCAGTTGACGGTGTTGTTGTTCTTCAGGAGGTTTTCCCGAAGCGCCGTCATGCGGATGAACCAGGTGGAGCGGGCATAGTAGATCAGCGGGGTGTCGCAGCGCCAGCAGAAGGGATAGTCGTGGGTGAAGTACGGCGCGGAGACCAGCTTGCCCTCCTTCTCGAGGTCCTCGAGGATCATCGGGTCGGCCTTCTTGACGAACACGCCGGCCCAGCGGGTGACCTCGGTCATCTCGCCCCTGGCGTTCACCAGCTGGAGGAACGGTATGTGGTTCTCCCGGCCCACGCGGGCGTCGTCCTCGCCGAAGGCGGGAGCCTGGTGGACCACGCCGGTGCCGTCGGTCATGGTGACGTAGTCGTCGCACACCACAGTCCAGGCGTTCTTCTCGTTGTCCACGCCCTTGATGGCCTCGTACTGGAAGTCGAACAGCGGCTCGTAGCGCAGGCCCTTCAATTCGATGCCGGGGAAGGTGATCTTGTTTGACACCTGCACGCCCTCGCCCAGCACCTTCTCGATCAGCGCGTCGCCCATGATGATTGTGCGGCCGTCGTAGTCGAAGCGGGCGTAGGTCTCGGTGGGGTTTACACACAGCGCCACGTTGCTGGGCAGGGTCCAGGGGGTGGTGGTCCAGGCGTAGATGTAGGTGTTGTCCTGATCCTTCACCTTGAAGCGCACCACGGCGGAGCGCTCCTTGACCTCCTTGTAGCCCTGGGAGACCTCGTGGCTGGACAGCGCGGTGCCGCAGCGGGGGCAGTAGGGCACGACCTTGTGGCCCTTGTACAAAAGGCCCTTGTCGGCGATCTTCTTGAGGGACCACCACTCGGACTCGATGTAGTCGTTGTCATAGGTGATGTAGGGGTTCTCCATGTCGGCCCAGTAGCCCACGCGCTCGGACATGCGCTCCCACTCGCCCTTGTACTTCCACACGGACTCCTTGCACTTTTTGATGAAGGGCTCGATGCCGTAGGCCTCGATCTGCTCCTTGCCGTCCAGGCCCAGCGCCTTTTCGACCTCCAGCTCCACCGGCAGGCCGTGGGTGTCCCAGCCGGCCTTGCGGGTGACGGACTTGCCCTTCATGGTCCAGTAGCGCGGGAACAGGTCCTTGAGCGCCCGGGTCTCGATGTGGCCGATGTGGGGCTTGCCGTTGGCCGTCGGCGGGCCGTCAAAGAACGTCCACACGTCCGCGCCCGCGCGCTGATCCATGGACTTCTTGAAGATGTTGTTTTCGTTCCATAATTTGATGACCTCCTGCTCGCGGGCCTGGAAGTCCAACGCCGTGGAAACCTTCTCAAACATGTCCTTTCCTCCCAGAAAAAAATACGGGTCCTCATCCCCCGCTGGGACGAAGACCTTCGCGGTACCACCCAAATTGACGCCGGTATCGGGCGCGCCCGGCGGGATATACTCTATAATTATACCTCATTTTCATGATTTGTAAATGCCCCGCCCCACGATTCAACATCGAATTTACCATTGAAGCCGGGATAATCCGTTCATTTTTACATAGTAGTGTGATATAATATGAATATAACACGAAGGAGGACAGATCATTGGACATTTTCAACAAGTGCTACAACTACACCCTGGCCAACGACCTGCGCGCGAAGGGGCTGTACCCCTACTTCCACGCGCTGGAGACCCGGCAGGACGCCGAGGTGGTCATGGAGGGCAGGCGCCGCATCATGCTGGGCTCCAACAACTACCTGGGGTTGACCACCTGCCCGGAGGTCCAGCGGGCGGGGCTTGAAGCCCTCGAGCAGTACGGCACCGGCTGCTCCGGCTCCCGGTTTTTAAACGGCACGCTCAAGCTGCACCTTGAACTGGAGGCGGAGCTTGCGTCCTTCCTGCACAAGGAGGCCTGCTGCACCTTCTCCACGGGCTTTCAGTCCAACCTGGGCATCATCTCCGCCATCGTGGGCCACGGCGACTACGTGATCTGCGACAAGGAGAACCACGCCTCCATCTACGACGGCTGCAAGCTAAGCTACGGCAGGATGCTCACCTACGGCCACGCCAACATGGAGGAGCTTGAGATCCAGCTCAAAAAGGTCCCCGAGAGCGCAGGCTGCCTGATCGTCACCGACGGCGTGTTCAGCATGGGCGGCGACATCGCGAAGCTGCCGGAGATCGTCGCGCTGGCGAAGAAGTACGGCGCGCGGGTCATGGTAGACGACGCCCACGGCCTGGGCGTCATCGGCGAGGGCGGCCGGGGCACGGCCTCCCACTTCGGACTCGAGGACGATGTGGACCTGATCATGGGCACCTTCTCCAAGTCGCTGGCCTCGCTGGGCGGCTTCCTGGTGGCCAAGGCGGAGGTGGTGGACTACGTGCGCCACAACTCCCGCCCCTTCATATTCTCCGCCTCCATCCCCCCGGCCTCCGCCGCCATCGCGCTGGCGTCGCTTCGCTACATCGAGGCGCACCCGGAGATCGTCGAGCGCTTAAGCCACCTGAGCGCCTACATGCGCCGGGGGCTCAAGGCCCGGGGCATACCGATCATCGAGGCCGAGACGCCCATCATCCCCATCTACACCTACACCGCCGAGGCCACGCTGCTGCGCGCCCGGCAGCTCTATGACGCGGGCATCTACGTCAACCCGGTGCTGCCCCCGGCCACGCCGCCGGAGCTGTGCCTGCTGCGCACCAGCTACATGGCCTCCCTCAACGAGGCCCTGCTGGACGAGGCGCTGGACATCTTCGGAAAGGTGTTTGCGCAGCCGCTGGCTTAACAGCGATGTTTCGCCGCCCGAAAGGGCGGTTTTTTTGGCTCTTCACGGAAACTTGTGGGATACCCCCCTCATCAGGCGCGCTTCGCGCGCCAGCTTCCCCCCAGGGGGAAGCCTTCGTTCCTTGCCTTCCCCTTGAGGGGAAGGTGCCCCGGCCCGTAGGGCCTAGCGAAGCGTCAGGGGCGGATGAGGTGCCCGCAATCCCACAAGAAAACGTGAAGAACCCACTTATTTCCCACCCATCCCGCATATATAATCCATATTGCCCGCCGATACCGCACACAGGGTAAATATAAAATCTTTATGTCCCGGGCGATTTCAGTATATTCCCGGCACACGAGGCGCATACTCTGTATCATGAAGTTCTTGGGAGGTAAGCATATGGATCAGGTAGTATCCCACGAAAGCATCAAGCGCATGGAATTTCCCCGGGCGGGCAGGCGCTCCGGGTGGAGCGAATCGGAAAATCAACTGCTCTGGGAGACGGCGGACGAGGCCCAGCAGCAGGGGCTGCCGCTGAAGGCGGTGTTTGAGCAGATCGCGTCCCAGACGGGCCGCCGTCCCAACAGCATCCGCAACTATTACTACGCCCAGGTGCGCCAGCACGAGGACGGCCAGTCCCACGCCGCGCGGTTCGTGCCCTTTACACAGCAGGAGGTGGACTGGCTGATGGAGCAGGTGCTCACCGCCCGCGCGGAGGGGCAGTCGGTGCGCTCCTGCCTGCAAAAGCTGTCGGGCGGCGACCACAGCCTGATGCTGCGCTATCAGAACAAATACCGCGCCGTCATCAAAAGCCGACCGGAGTATGTTCGGGAGATGGTGGATCAGCTCAACGAAAAGGGCATCAGCTGCGACGCGCCCCAGGTCAACCACCGCACCCGGGCGGACCTGGGCGAATCCGCCGGGACGCTGGTCTCGGAGGCCCGCCGCTCCGGCGATTCGGAGCTGGCCCGGGCCTGCGACGTGCTCGCCCAGTACCTCAGGGGCCAGCGCGCCCCCGCCGCCGACCCCGCCCTGGCCGCCGCCGCGCAGGGCGTGATCGCCCCCGTCAAGGAGTTCATGGCCCTCTCCGGCCAGGCCCGCATGGAGGCCGCCGACGATTTCTGCGCCAACATCGCCGACCGCATCGGGGCGCTGGAGGCCCGCCTCTCCGACGCGACATGAGATCGCCTCTATGAAAACAGACCGAAGTCTCTAAGAGACTTCGGTCTGTTTTTGGTCTGTTTCAGGGCCTGTTCACGGTGAGGTTCAGCCGCGCATGCTTGCCGTTGGTGCTGGTGACGGTGATGGTCGCCTTTCCCTTCTTGACGGCGGTCACCATGCCCTTCTGGTCCACGGTGGCCACGTCCTCGTTGGAGCTTTTCCAGGTCAGGCCGGTCACGGACTTGCCGGGCCAGAGCTTGAGCACCGCGCCCAGGTCCTGCTTCTGCCCCACCTTCATATACTTTCTGGGCTTGTTGAGCCAGACCCTCTCGGGCGAGGGATCGACGGTGACGTGCACGCTCTTCCAGATGCCGTTGTTGGTCAGCACGTAGATCTCGCAGGTGCCCCCGCCCACGGCGGTGACGTCGCCCTTCTTCGACACGGTGGCGACGCCTGGATCGGAGGAGATGAACCGCAGCCGCGGCGCGTGCTTGAGCAGCCGCCCCTTCTTTACGCCCTGAACGCTGCCGGAGACCCGTATGGTCCGGTCGATGCGCAGGGTGATGTCGGCGTGATCCACCTTGAGGGAGCCCGGATTCACCACGCCCTTGGCGATGCCGCCGGTGATGGCGTGCACCACGGGGCTCAGCTCCAGCACGTACTCCTTCTGCGCGCCCTTCTTCACCCACGCCCGCACGCAGGCCTTGTAGTTGGTCTTCTTTTTGAGCCCGTCGATCGTCACCTCCGTGGCCCCCTCCACGGAGGCGGCCACCTTGCGGCCGGTGCTCTTGTCGCTGCACTTCTTGAGAAACACGTCGTAGCCGTCCACGTTGTGGGCTTCCGTCCAGGTGATCCTGAAGGCGTCCTCGCCCTCCGCCGTCATGGTGGGCAGTATGATGCCGTTGGGGGCCTCGTCGATGGTGGCGGTCATGGCCGGGCACAGGGCGTCGTTGTGGTTTGCGTCCCCCACGTACTTCGCCATGAGGGTGTAGGTGTTCGCGTTGACCGCGGCGGGGATGGCGTCGATCCAGTTCGCGCCGCCGTCGGCGCTGTACTGGAGGCCGACCGCCCCCGCGGGCAGCGCGATCGGAGGCTTCACCAGCGCGTGCAGCTCGCCGTCGTAGGAGGAATTGACGGGCTCGGGCCAGTCCACCACGGGCAGATCGGCCTTCTCGATGGTGAACCGCACGCTCGCCCGGGGCATGTCCATGTCCTGCATCGGCCCGACGTAGGCGGTGTAGGTCCCGGCGTTGACCGGCGCGGCGCTCGAATAGTTGTTCTCCCCGTCCACATAGGTGATGGTGTGCCTGCGCCCGAATACCTTTTTGTTGAAATCCTCGTTGAGCGCGGCGGGCTTCGGCTTGCCGGAATAGGACAGACCCTCCGGCGGGCGGATCGTGAGGGTCAGGCCCTCGGTGATGTCGCAGGCGCCCGCGCCGTCGCAGCGGGCCGTGATGGTGTCCCCCGCGGCGGTGAAGTGCCAGTCGTGGGTGTGGGACGCCGTCTCGGCCAGGCCAGAGAACGCGCCGAATACGCCCATGCTCAGCGCCAGCATCAGCGCCACCGCAAAGCCGGTCATTCGTTTCATTCTCATCATTCGCGTTCCCATTGTCATAGCAGATGCGGATTATTGAGCGATAATCGTCCTTTCGTGGTTATTTTCTTCCCGTTAATCGAAGGTCAGCGGCACGATGGCGAATTTGAAGCAGAACTTCGCGGGCATGGCGTAGCGGTAATTGAGCTCCGGCCCGCAGGAATTGGAGCCGATGCCGGTCTGCCGGTCGTCCAGGCAGAACACGGTGCCGGGGGCCTGCTCCAGCTCGTAGCTGTGGGCCTTGCGCTCCAGCTCCTCCTGGGTGTAGCGGGAGACGTTGAAGCTGAACTCGTCGCCGATCACCTCAAAGCCGCCCAGCGGGCCGGACAGCCGCAGGTAGTCGCAGTTCCAGTGGCTGCCGTTCTCCTGGGGACGGATGTAGTCCTCATGCTGCGCCTGCACGGTGGAGCAGTGCATGTGCTTGACGCTGGCGCGGTGCTTGTCCACATAGCTCTCGTAGGGGCCGTAGCCGAAGTAGCTGATGACGTCCATGCTCCGGGGCAGCATCATCCGTATGCCGAAGCGCGGCAGCGGCGGCGCGTCCTCCCGGCGCTGCAAGTCGATGGCGGCGTCGATGCGCCCGTTGCGGTGCACCCGCCAGCGGGCGACGCCCTTGGCGATGGGCGGCAGGCTGGGGGCCACGATGGCGAAATCCGCGGTGATCTCCACGTCCTCGTCGCCCTCCACGCGCACGCCGTACACCCGGGTCTTCGCGCGGTCGTAGCCGAACTGACGCCACTTCTCGGCGATGAACATATCGTTGTCCGTGGGTGCGCGCCAGATGTTGAAGTGCATCGGCTGCTTGACGACGTGCAGCTGGTCGAAGTTCATCACCTCGAAGCAGGCGGTCTGCTTGTTGAACATGTAGCGGAAGTTCTCGCCCCGCAGCACCACGTGGCGCGCATCCTCCCACACGTCCACCGGCACCGCGCCCTCGGGCCGGTCGGGCACCACGTACTTCTGGCGCCCGATCTGCTCCACGCCGCGGATGTGGCCCGCGGGGGACAGGGGCCGGTCGTACTTCTGGATCTGCTCGAAGTACACGGCGAACAGCTTGGGCAGGCCGGCGGGCAGGTCGATGGTGATGTCCCGACGCTCGTGGGGCGGTATGGCCAGCAGCGCGTCCGGCACCTCGCCGCGGAAGATCTCGCGGCCGTTGCTGCGCACGGAGTAGGTGATGCGGATGTAGTCGTTGAGGGTGGTGAAGTCCAGGTAGTTCCTGATGCGGAACACGCCGGCGGGCAGGTCCACCTCGCTGATGCGGGCGGGGCGGTTGACGTTCTTGAGCTCCTTTAAGCCGGTATGGGGCCTGCGGTCCGGGTAGACCAGGCCGTCCACGCAGAAGTTGCCGTCATTGGGCTCCTCGCCGAAGTCGCCGCCGTAGAAGTAGCGCCGCCGCCCGTCGGGGGTGGGACCCATGTCGATGGCGTGGTCGCACCACTCCCACACGAAGCCGCCGCAGCTGCCCTCGTGGCGCTCGAAGCAGCGGAAGTAGTTCTCCGCGTCCCCGGGGCCGTTGCCCATGGCGTGGGCGTACTCGCACAGCACATAGGGCTTGCCGACCTCGTTCTTCTCAAAATAGCCGTCGATCTCCTCGATGGAGGGGTACATGCGGCTGTACAGGTCCAGGTGGTCCTTGTTGATGTACTCGCCCTCCGGCGGGAAGGAGGCCCTCTCGTAGTGGGTCAGACGGGAGGGATCGTACTGCTTGGTCCAGCGCAGGGCCTCGTGGAAGTTGAGCCCCATGCCGGACTCGTTGCCCATGGACCAGATCAGTATGCTGGGCCGGTTTTTGTCCCGCGTGACGCAGTGCTGCACGCGGTCCAGTATGGCCTCGCCGTACTCGGGGTCCCGGGCGAGGATGTTGTAGCTGTGCTTGTCGTCGTAGGTGCCCTGCTGGTACACCACGCCGTGGCACTCCACGTCCGCCTCGGCGATCAGGTAGAAGCCGTACTTGTCGCACATGCGGGGGAACAGCGGCGAATTGGGATAGTGGCTGGTGCGGATGGCGGTGATGTTGTGCTGCTTCATCAGCACCAGGTCCCTGAGCATCTCCTCCTCCCCCACGGCGCTGCCCAGCACGGGGTCGCTGTCGTGGCGGTTGACGCCCCGGAACTTGACGGGCACGCCGTTGAGCTTCACCACGCCGTTGTCCACGCGGATGTCCCGGAAGCCCAGGGGCTCGCAGAAGGCCTCGCCGTTGTAGCGCAGCACCAGCGTGTACAGGTAGGGATTCTCCGCGTTCCAGAGGGTGATGTTGCTTAAGTGGATCTCAAAGCTGTCGCCGTAGGCCCGGCCGTCGTCGATACGGTCCCCGCCGGCGTCGTAGAGGTAGTAGTGGGTGTGGTGGCTGGCCCCGGGGTCCGTGCCCCGGTATTGAAGCTCCACCCGGACCGTCGCCCCGGTGCGGTCCGGGGACAGCTCGGTGTGGATGAAGTAGTCCCACAGGTGCCGCTGTTCCCGGCGCAGGATGTACACGTCCCGGAAGATGCCGCTCATGCGGAACTTGTCCTGATCCTCGAAGTAGCTGCCGTCGCACCACTTCAGCACCAATACGTCGATCTCGTTGTCCCCGGGGGACACGAAATCGGTGATGTCGAACTCGCTGGTGGAGTGGGAGATCTGGCTGTAGCCCACGAACCTGCCGTTGATCCAGAGGTAGAAGCAGGAGTCCACGCCCTCGAACACGATGGTCCGGCGGCTGTCGTCCTCGGGCAGCATGAAGTGCCGCCGGTACAGGCCGCAGGGGTTCTCCTCCGGCACGTGGGGCGGGTCGTAGGGGAACGGGTAGCGCCAGTTGGTGTACTGGTGCCGGTCGTAGCCGTGCATCTGCCACACCGAGGGCACGGGAATGCTGTCCATCTCCATGCCGGAGTCCAGCAGGTTGTCCGGCAGATCGATGACGCTTTCAAAGTACCTGAACTGCCATTTGCCGTTGAGCGACTGGAAGCGGTCCGACTCCCGGCGCTCGTCGCGCAGGGCGACATAGCGGTCCGAATACGGAACGTAGTAGGCCCGGTTGGGCAGCGTGTTCACATGCAGCGCGTGGGGATCCACGTGATAATTGGGCAGATTCATGGCTCTGATTCCTCCGTCGGTCAGTTCTTCGGCGCCAGTCGGCAGCCGGAAAGCTCGATGTATTCCCCCGGATCGAGGGCGATTTCCGTGGCCTCACGGATCACTTCGAATTTGAGGAGCTGCTCGCCGGAGCCCAGCACGCCGTCGTAGACGCTGTAGCTGGACAGCGGCGCCTTGTCGTTGAGCAGCACGGTGTAGGTCCCCGCGGGCAGTGTGACGCCCACCACGTAGCCGCCCTCGCCCGCGTTTCCGTCCTCCACCTTCGGCGCGAGGGCCAGCGGATAGGCCCGGGCCTCGGTGAGCGTCAGCCACTTGCCCTCGGTGAACCGGACGGCGGCCTGCCGGTTGACCAGGTGGTGCGCCACCAGACCGGAGTCCTCGGTGACGCCCTCGCGCACGATCACGCTGGCGAACACGGCGTCTTCCTCCTCCACCAGCACGTAGTCGCCGGCGGGGATGTCCCTGCCGATCAGGTAGCTCCCGGCGACATACACCCGCTCGTCGGACGCCTCCAGCGCGTCGATGCGCCGCTCGATCTCCTCCCGGGCGCGATAGAGCTCCTCCAGCGTCATGGCGTCATAGTCCACGTCCGCCCAGGCGGCCATCGCCCCGCACAACAGCGCGGCGCACACCAGCAGTATGATCCTGGCCTTCATAGCGCTCCTCCTGTTTTATTCCTTACGCCCAATATACACGACCGGGCGAAAAAAGTCAACCGCGTGAGTTTTGATCAAGGTCGTCCCTTCTCCTCACCGCACCTGCCCGTGCCCCCGCACGACGTACTTGTAGGTGGTCAGCTCCTCCAGGCCCATGGGCCCGCGGGCGTGCAGCTTCTGGGTGGAGATGCCCATTTCGCAGCCCAGGCCAAACTCGCCGCCGTCGGTGAAGCGGGTGGAGCAGTTGAGGTAGACCGCGGCGCTGTCCACGGACCGGGCGAAGGCGTCGAGCACCGCGGGGTCCTCGGAGATCACGGCCTCGCTGTGGCCGGTGGAGTGCGCCGCGATGTGGGCGATGGCCTGATCGGCGCTGTCCACGACGCCCACGGCGAGTATGTAGTCCAGAAATTCGGTGTCGAAGTCCCTGTCCCCGGCGGGCGTGCCGTCGATGATCCGCGCCGCCCGGGCATCCAGCCTAAGCTCCACGGGCGTCAGCCCCTTCGCCGCGCGGCCGTCCACGAGCCGCGCCTTCAGCTTCGGCAGGAATGCGTCGGCCACGGCGCCGTGCACCAGCAGCACCTCCTCGGCGTTGCACACCGAGGGGCGGCTGGTCTTGGCGTTTTCGATGATGTCCAGCGCCATCGCCTGGTCGGCGGCGACGTCCACGTAGACGTGGCAGATGCCGGTGCCGGTCTGTATGCAGGGCACCTTGGCGTTCTCGGTGACGGCGCGTATCAGCCCCGCGCCGCCGCGGGGGATCAGCAGGTCCACCAGCCCCATGGCGGTCATGAGGTCGTTTGCGGACTGCCGGGTGGTGTCCTGCACCAGCTGTACCAGCTCGGCGGGCAGGCCCACGGCCTCGAGTCCCTTTTGAAGCGCCCTGACGATGGCGTCGGCAGAGCGAAACGCCTCCTTGCCGCCCCGGAGCACGCAGGCGCTCCCGGCCTTGAGGGCCAGGGCGGCGGCGTCGGAGGTGACGTTGGGCCGGCTCTCGTAGATGATGGCGATGACGCCCATGGCCACCCGGGTGCGCTCGATCACCAGGCCGTTGGGCCGCTCTACCCGGGAGATCACCGCCCCCACGGGGTCGCTCAGCGCCGCCACCTCGCGGATGCCGTCGGCCATGCCCGCGATGCGCTCCGGCGTCAGGCGCAGGCGGTCCAGCATCACGTCGCTGATGCGGCCCTTGGCGGCGTCCAGGTCCAGCGCGTTGGCGGCGAGTATGTCCGCCCGGCAGGCGATCAGTTGATCCGCCATGGCGCAGAGGGCGGCGTTCTTCAGTTCGGTGTTCGCACTCTGCAGCGCGGGCCAGGCGGCCCGGGCCTTTTTGAGGATGTCGATGGTGGTCATAGGTCTCTCCTCCCGATGAATCGCGTGCCGACGGGCCCGCCGTCGATGATGTCGTAGAGCTTTTCGGGCTGCGCGCCGTTGGCGATGACCATGTCGATGCCGGAGGCCATGGCGATGCGTGCGGCCCGCAGCTTGGTCACCATGCCCCCGGTGCCCAGGGAGGTGCCGTTGCCCCCCGCCAGCGCCTCGATGCCGGGGGTGATCTCGTCCACCCGGTCGATCAGGCGGGCGTCCGGGTCGCTCCTGGGGTCGGCGGTGTGCAGCCCCTCGATGTCCGACAGCACCACCAGCAGGTCGGCGTTGACCGTGGCGGCCACGATGGCGGACAGCGTATCGTTGTCGCCGATGACGATCTCGTCGGTGGCGATGGTGTCGTTTTCGTTGATGACCGGCAGGGCCCGAAGCTCCAAAAGCCGGTAGAGGGTGTTGTGGAAGTTCTCGCGGCGCACCGGGTCCTCCACGTCGCTGCCGGTCACCAGAAGCTGAGCCACGGTGTGGTTGTACTCGGAGAACAGCCGGTCGTAGGTGTACATCAGCTCGCACTGGCCCACGGCGGCGGCGGCCTGCTTGGTGGGGATGTCCTCCGGGCGGCTGGACAGCGACAGCTTGCCCACGCCCATGCCGATGGCCCCCGAGGACACCAGGATCACCTCGTGCCCGGCGTTCTTGATGTCGGAGAGCACCTTGCACAGCGCCTCCACCCGGCGGATGTTCATGTGCCCGGTCCTGTGGGCCAGCGTGGACGTGCCCACCTTCACCACGATTCTCATGTTGCCATCACCTCATACCCCGATTTTAACACGTGAATCAGGGCGGGACAACGGATTGTGTGTAAATCTTATTGAATGGAAGCAATCCAACATAATTCCGCCCCAAATTCGTCATTTGTCATGGGCGCAGGGGTGTGCTATAATGAGAGTGCAGAGTTCAGAGTGCAGAGTGCAGTTTGGTTTGCCATCTGTATCTCCACTCTCCACTCTTCACTCTTCACTCTCAATAAAGGGGACTGTATGAATATGAAGAAGCGGATTGCGATATTGCTTGCGGCGGCGCTGATGCTGAGCCTCGGCGCACTGGCGCAGGACGGCGCGAAGAGCGCCGAAGCGACGGACGGCTCGAAGCTGCCCGCACCGGAGGTGGTGGCCGAGATGGAGAGCGCGGAGGCCGCCGTGGCACCTGCGGAAACCGACGCGCCGGCGGCGGAGGCTGCCGAAGAGCCGGCAGCGACCGACGAAGCGAAGGCGGAGGCCGCCGACGCGCCCGAGGCGACGGAGATTCCCGAGGCCGAGGCCACGCCGGAGCCCGACGCCGAAGCTACGGAACAGCCGGAGGATCAGCCCACCGAGCAGCCCGAGATCGATGCCACGGAGCAGCCCGCCGCCCAGACCTGCGCGGTGTGGTTTGAGGAGGGCTTCGGCCTGAGCCTGCCCGGGGACTGGCTGAGCTACCCGGTGTCCGATGCCGACCGGGCCGCCGGCATACGCTACGCCCTGGGCGACGCCGCGGGCGCGAACATGCTCTACATCCAGTTCAAGCCCACCCGCATGACGGACATCGACGCCCTCACCGAGGCGGTGGAGAGCACCGACGGGCTGGACAAGACCGGCACCCTCACCTTCGGCGGCACGGATTTCGTGGCCTTCATCGACGCCCGGCAGAACGCGAGCTGCTGCGCTACCCTCTGGGGCGACGAGCTGGCGGTGTTCGCCTTCACGCCCCAGACCGATTCCGACTTCATGCTCACCGCGTCGCAGCTGATGGAGTCCTTCAGCACGCTGTAATACTTCCGAAACAAACGTCCCTTTAGAACCGGCGTTATCTGGATTTATGATCCAAATGACGCCGGTTTTTACTATATTCCGTAATATTTGCAATCAAATTGTTAGAGATAAAAACGCTTTCTGAACACTTTTTGTGCTTTACAAATCATGATTTAAATGCGACAATTATAAGACCGGAAATTGTGACAGAGGTAGTTACAAAAAGATGAAGCGCTTGTCTGTTCTGCTTATCATTGTGCTCGTGGCGGGTCTCATCAGCGGATGCCGCTATGCTATAATCGAAGAGGATTCCAGACTGGTCAGCGGCTGGGCCGCGCTGGCGGAGAGCGAGGGGGAAACCCTGTTCAGGATCGACGACATCGACACCGATTTCTTCGACAACGCCCCGCCCGTCGATTTCACCCCCAAGCCCACCGACACCCCGAAGCCCACCCGCGAGCCCAAGCCCACGCCCACGCCGGACCCCAACGCCACCAAGCCCCCCATCGGCCTGCGCAGCCGGGACGAGGAGGGCGAAAACGCGGTGTATAAGCTCCAGGCGGAGCTGGTGGAGCTGGGCTATCTGGACGACGACCCCGACGGCAGGTTCGGCTCCCGCACCCTCAAGGCGCTCAAGCGCTTCCAGAAGGACCACGGCCTCAAGCAGAGCGGCGTGCTGGACGCGGAGACGGAGGCCGCGCTGTTCCCCCAGCCCGCGGTGACCACCGCCCCCGAGGACGTGCTGTTCGCGGAGGGCGCCTCCGGCCGGGACGTGCGGATGATGCAGCGCAGGCTTCGGCAGTACGGCTTCTACACCCGCAGCATCAGCAGCATCTACGACGAATACACCGCCGATCAGGTGCAGGCCTTCCAGGAATACGCCGTGGAATACTACGGCACCGAATACGACGATCCCATGCCCGCGGCGGAGTCGCTCGCGGCGCTTGACGCCGGGACGACCGCCGGGCCCTCGACAATGGACATCGCCATTCCGGAGATGCCCACGCTGGAGCCGGAGCCCACCCTGCGGCCCCATCACGCGCTGGACGGCGTGGTGAGCGAAAACCTGTATCAGTATCTGTCGGAGGACCGCTTCCCCACCTACCGCCTCACGGTGCAGCGCGGGGATACCGGCATCGAGGTGGAGCGCGTGCAGCGCCGCCTGACCACGCTGGATTTCTACTATGAGAACATCACCGGCGAGTACGACAAGCCCACCGCCCAGGCCATGAAGAGCTTCCAGAAACGCAACAGCCTGCAGGACACCGGCATCGCCGATGAGGAGACCCAGCGCCTGCTGTTCTCCGAGGACGCCGCCGCCAGCGAGCAGGTCGAGCAGCCCTTCTACATCAAGGTCTCCATCGACGAGCAGCGGGTGTACGTGTACCGCTGGTCCGACGGCGGCTACAACCAGTTGATCAAGTCCATGATCTGCTCCACCGGCTACGGCAGCACCACCCCCAAGGGCGTGTTCGTTTCGCCGGGCCAGAGGGACGCCCGCTGGCACTACTTCGCGGAGTATCACTGCTGGGCCCAGTATGCCTTCATCATCAAGGGCAACATACTGTTCCACTCGGTGATCTATTCCGGCAAGAGCGAGGCCACCCTGCGGCGCAGCACCCTGGCCAACCTGGGCCACAAGGCCTCCCACGGCTGCGTGCGCCTCAGGGTGGAGGACGCCAAGTGGATCTACGAGCACTGCGGCGAGGGCCAGGTGATCGAGATCTACTGACGGCCGTCCGCGCGGATGCTGCAAATGTGACTATTTTTGTAACATATGTAACAATAAACACACAGTTCGTAAAAAATTAATCCGTACGCCACATATTCCAACACAATATGGCGTATAATAAGTACAGTTGTCATTGAAATACATTACATCATACCTGAGACGGGAGTGTATATAATTGTTTAAGCGTATCATCGTCGCCGGATTGATTCTCGCCCTGCTGTCGTCATCGACGGCGTGCCTGTGCGAAGACGGCATGTCCGCGGGCGAGGCCCTGTTCGGCCCGGGCAACTACGGCACGCAGCTCGAGGGCGGCGCGACGGACGCCGACATGTACGGCGCCAACGACACCGCCTCCGCCAGCAACTACCCCACCCTCCGGCTGGGCGACAGCGATTCCAGCGACGGCGTGGCTTACATCGTGTTCATGCAGAACCGGCTGATCGAGCTGGGCTATCTCAACGACGACGCCGACGGCACCTACGGCGCGAACACCGAGGTGGCGGTGCGCGAGTTCCAGAAGAACAACGGCCTGCAGGCCACCGGCATCGCGGACCCCTACACCCAGGAGATGCTGTACTCCAACAACCCCGGCATCGTGGCCGCCACCGTGGACAACACCGTGTTCGGCAGCGACACCATGCGGGTGCAGAACGCCATGTCCCAGTGGGGCTTCATGTTCTCCAAGGTGGACGGCAAGATGGGCGAGAACACCCGCACCGCCATCAAGAGCTTCAAGGAGTACATGGCCACCGTCGATCCCACCTACGGCGTCACCCCCACCCCCGCCCCCACCGAGGTTCCGGAGGTCAACACCAACACCACCTTCGGCGACATGCCCGTGGCGATGGACGTGCTGCTGGAGGGCGCAAACCCCATCATCGTCAAGGCCGACGGCGAGATCGACGCCCCCCTGCTGGAGTACGTGGACGGTGAAAAGGTCTTCCAGGTGTTCCGCCAGGTGGTGCGCAACGGCGACAGCGGCGACGAGGTGATGCGCGTACAGAAGCGCCTGAAGGCCCTCAAGTACCTCTACACCGCCGACGGCAGCTTCGGCAGCATGACCGAGAACGCCCTCAAGTACTTCCAGCGCAAAAACGGCCTCACCGAGACCGGCATCGCCGATCAGGACACCCAGATGCAGCTGTTCTCCGCCGCCGCGCTGCCCTCTGAGGAGTACGTGTTCCCCTATAAGATCATCGTCGACATCGGCGACCAGCGCGTGTACGTGGGCAAGTGGAACGGCTCCTCCTACAAGGACCTGGTGAAGAAGTTCAAGTGCTCCACCGGCAAGGACCACACCCCCACCCCCACCGGCACCTATCAGGCCGGCGGCCGCGCGGGCGGCGAGTGGTACTACTTCAAGGACTTCAACTGCTACGCCAAGTGGGCCACCCGCATCGTCGGCGGCATACTGTTCCACTCCGTCACCTATAACTCCCACAAGCGTCCCTCCGGCTCCGTCAGCGGCCTGGGCCGCAAGGCCTCCCACGGCTGCATCCGCTTGAGCGTCGAAAACGCCAAGTGGATCTACGACAACTGCCCCAGGGGCACCACCGTGGTCATCCAGAAATAATAAAACCCCATGCGAAAAGGCCGCCGGAATCGGTTCCGGCGGCCTTTTCGCGTGGGGTTTTATTTCGCCACGATCGTGTAGATACGACCCTTGACGTACTTCTCCATGGCGATCTTCTTGCCCTCGGTGGCGCGCTGTATGCCGGCGAGCTGCCAGACCTTTTCGCGCACGGAGGCGTCGTCCTCGTCCTTGGCCACCTCGACGGTGCCGCGCACCTTGCCGTTGACCTGCACGGCGATTTCCCTGAGGTCCTCGCGGGCCTCGTCCTCGGAGTAGGTGGGCCAGGGCTCGTAGGCGATGGTGTCAGTGTGGCCCAGCACCTGCCACAGCTCCTCGCCGATGTGCGGGCAGATGCAGGAGAGCATCTTAACGAAGCCCTCGGCGTAGGCCCTGGGGCACTTGCCCGCCTTGTAGGCGGCGTTGACGAATATCATCATCTGGCTGATGGCGGTGTTGAAGCGCAGCTGCTCGAAGTCGGAGGTGACCTTCTTCACCGTCTGGTGATAGATCTTGGTCAGCGCGCTGTCGTCGCCCGCGGTGATGTTGCCGGGCTCGGCGAAGAAGTTCCACACGCGGTTCAAAAACTTGCGCGCGCCCTCGACGCCGCTGTTGGACCAGGGCTTGCTGGCCTCGATGGGGCCCATGAACATCTCATACAGCCGCAGGGTGTCCGCGCCGTAGTCCCGCACGATGTCGCTGGGATTGACCACGAACTCGGGGAAGCGCTTGCCCATCTTGATGCCGTTGGCCCCAAGGATCATGCCCTGGTGCACCAGCTTCCTGAACGGCTCCTTGACGGGGCTTAAACCCTTGTCGTACAGGTAGCGGTTCCAGATGCGGGAGTATATGAGGTGGCCCACCGCGTGCTCCGGCCCGCCGATGTACAGGTCCACGGGCATCCAGTGCTTGAGCAGCTCATAATCCGCGAATGCCTTGTCGTTCTGCGGGTCGATGTAGCGCAGGAAGTACCAGCTCGAGCCCGCGGAGCCCGGCATGGTGGAGGTCTCGCGCTTGCCCTTGACGCCGTTGTGGTCGTAGTGCTTCCACTCCTCGGCGTTCTCCAGCGGCGCCTGGCCGTTCCTGCCCTTGTAGTCGTCGAGCTCCGGCAAAATCAGCGGCAGCTCGTCGTCGTCCAGCACGTGGATTTTGCCGTCGTCGGTGTGCACCACCGGCACGGGCTCGCCCCAGTAACGCTGGCGGGCGAATATCCACTCGCGGAAGTGGTAGTTCACGGTGCGCTTGGCGCGGCCCATGGCCTCCAGCTTGCGGGTGATGGCCTCCTTGGCCTCCTCCACGGTCAGGCCGTTGAACTCCTCGGAGTTGACCAGCACGTACCCCTTGCCCAGGTAGTCGCCCTTCTCGAAGGCGTGCGCGCTGACGTCCACGTGGGCAAGCCGCTCGCCGTCGCCGTCGATGACCTGGAGGATCGGGATGTCGTACACCTGCGCGTACTCGAAGTCGCGCTGGTCGTGGGCGGGCACGGCCATCACCGCGCCGGTGCCGTAGTTGGCCAGCACGAAGTCGCCGATGTAGAGGTCCGCCTCCCGGCCGTTGACGGGGTTGATGCACTTCAAACCCTTCAGGCAGCAGCCGGTCTTTTCCTTGTTGAGCTCGGTGCGGTCCATGTCGTTCTTCTGGCGGGTGGCGGCGATGTACGCCTCCACCTCCTCGCGGTTCTGAACGCGGGGCAGCAGGCTCTGCACCAGGTCGCTGTCCGGGGCCAGCACCATGAAGGTGATGCCGTAGATGGTCTCGATGCAGGTGGTGAATATGGAAAACTCGCCGCCGCCCACGATGTCGAAGCGCACCTCGACGCCCTCGGACTTGCCGATCCAGTTGCGCTGCATGTCCTTGGTGGACTCGGGCCAGTCGATCTCGTTCAAACCCTCCAGCAGCTTCTCGGCGAAGGCGGGCTGGTTGATGACCCACTGCTTCATGTTCTTGCGCACCACGGGATAGCCGCCGCGCTCGGACTTGCCGTCGATGACCTCGTCGTTGGACAGCACCGTGCCCAATTCCTCACACCAGTTCACCGGCATGTCGATGTACTGGGCATAGCCGTCCAGGTAGAGCTGCTTGAATATCCACTGGGTCCAGTGGTAGTAATCCGGGTCGGAGGTGGCGATCATGTGGGAGAAGTCGTAGTCGAAGCCCAGCTCCTTGAGCTGCTTGGTGAAGGTCTCGATGTTCTTCTTCGTGAAGCCCGCGGGATGGTTGCCGGTGGTGATGGCGTACTGCTCCGCCGGCAGGCCGAAGGAATCGTAGCCCATGGGGTGCAGCACGTTGTAGCCCTGCATGCGCTTCATGCGGGAGACGATGTCCGTGGCGGTGTAGCCCTCGGGATGTCCCGCGTGCAGGCCCACGCCGGAGGGATACGGGAACATGTCCAGCACATAGTATTTCGGCTTGGAAAAGTCCCTTAGATCGGTCCTGAAGGTGTTGTGCTCAGACCAGTACTTCTGCCATTTGGGTTCGATGTCCCGGGGAGAATAGCCCGCCATGTTGATATCACTCCTATGTTGCGTCGAATGAATGCGACATCTGGATTGTCACGAATGGGTATATTCTATCGCAGCAACGTTAAACCGTCAAGCGTTTGCCCGATATAAACAGGAAAAAAGCCGTGAAGGAGATTAATATTACGGCTCCATTCCCCGCCCCGTCGCCAAAGCGCCACGCCGCCGCCCTTTCGGACGATGGCGTGGCGCTTTCCACAGGCCGCGCGGCGCATTCCCGCCGCGATTTATACGATGATCGAGGGACGATCACTCCCCGAACGCGGCCACCGGCGGGGTGAACACCACGTCGGCCTTGGCGATGGTCACGGTGAGGGGGGCGACGGTCTCGGCTTCGGCATTCTGAACCGCTTCCTGCGCTTCTTCCTCGGCGACCGCTTCATCGGCTTCTTCGCCGGCGTCCTCCGTTGCCTCCTGGGCGGGTTCCGCCGGTGCGGTCATCTTATAAAACACGGTATACTCCCCCGCGTTGACGCCCGTGGGGATGTCCGGGGAATAGTTCTCGCCGTCCAGAGAATAGAGCACGGTTCCGTCAGTAGGACCGGTCACCAGCGCCTGGGGTTCGCCGGTATACACCAGCCCCTCCACGGCGATTGGCGCGGCGACGGCTTCCTCGTCCGTCAGCAGCTCCATGAGCATCTCCGCGTCGGCGGTTTCCGCCTCGGCGGGCGTTTCCGCATCCTCGACGACGGGCGCATCCTCAGAAGCTTCCTCGTCGGAAGATTCTTCCTCAGTGGCTTCCTCGTCGGAAGATTCTTCCTCCTCGGAAGATGTTTCCTCGACGGTTTCTTCCTCTTCCTCGGCATCCTCCTCGACCTGCACCTCATCGGAGGTTTCCTCCGGGACCTCGACCTCCGCGTCCGGCGTCAGGGCGGCTTCGATCTCCTCCGACAGCGCGGCGTCCGTCTCTCCGGGCGTGGCGTCGACGTTCTCCGCCGCGATCTCCCCGTCCAATGCTTCAACTTCCGCCGTTACATCTTCCGCCAGCGCCAGCATCGACAGCGCCAGCAGCGCGCTCAGCGCGAGCGCCAGCATGACCTTCATGATATGCTTCATTTTTCCATCCTCCTTACTTGACCGTCACCTTCACGCCCACGCGCAGGCCGTTTTCCGCCACGGCGAACACGGTGCATTTGCCCGGGCCGACGCCGGTCACGCGGCCGTTTGCGCTCACCGTCGCCACGGCGCGGTCGCTGCTGTAATAGCGCACCTTCGCCGAGACGTGATTCAAATACTCCCTGCTGTCGCTGAACTTCTTCAACTTCGCTTTGATGGCCTTGGTCTTGCCGACCCCCACCGTCAGCTTCTTTTTCTTGACGCTGATCTTCTTCGGGTTGGTGTAGCGGTTGCTCTTGCCGTTGGTGATGGCGTGCACGTCCGGGCTGGGCTCGCCGATGTAGACCTTCGCGCCGCCGACGTTCTTCCACGCCCGCACATACGCCTTGTACGCGAAGCCCTTCTTGAGCCCTTTGATCTTGTAGCTTGTGCCGTTGACGCTGGCCAGAAGCTGGCAATCGCCCTTGTTGCACATGCCGAAAAACACGTCATACCCCTCCGCTCCCGGCACCGCGGTCCAGCGCATTTTCAGTGCCTTCTTGCCGGAGGTCTTGAGGGAGGCCAGCAGCGTATAGTCCGACGTGGACGCCGCGGGCGCGACGATGGTCGTGGTGGCGGGTGCGGCGGCCTCGCCGATGGTCACGACGACGCAGGCGGGGTCGACATCGTTGTGGTTCGCGTCGCCCACCACCTTGTACCACACGTAGTAGGTGCCCGCCTTGGTGGCGGTGGGGACCTCCGTGCTCCACCCATCTGTCGGTGCAGTAGTATCATTGCTGCCAAGCGCATAGAACAGAGTACCGTAATCAACACTGCCAGGCTTCACCAGCGGCTGTCCGGAGCCGTCGTAGGTCAGGGTCAGCTCCGTGGGCGCGGCGGTATTCGAATCGACCGAGCCAATGGCCGCCTCGACGGGCTTCGCCTCGGAATCGAGGTGATTCGCGTCCCCGACCACCTTGTACCAAACGTAATAGGTTCCCGCGTTGGTGGCTGTAGGGATGGATGTGGTATAATGTTCAGTTGCTTCGGTTGCGGTGCCGAGGGCATACTGCATTGTGCCGCCTTCAGCTTCACCTGCGGTGATAAGCTCCTGCGCGGAACCGGTGTAGGTCAGGTTCTTGGCTTTCGGTGCTTTTGTTACAACCGCTGCTTCCTTCTGTGCGTAGGTGTAGGTGTAGGTCGTCGCCTCTGTGATGGCCGTATCCGTGCTGGGCGTCACATCCCAACTACCAGCCTTGTAGGTATCGGCGGGCTTGGTGCCCACGGCGGGAATCTGGTTCGCCGAAAGCTTCAGCGTGTCGCCCTCGTAGCCCGTCAGGGTCACGGTCTTGTCCGCTGTGGTTTCATCGTCCCAGGAACCGTTGACCACCTTGAAGGTCACGGTCTGGCTGATGCTGGTCTTCTGCACGTAGGTGTACGTGTAGGTCGTCGCCGCTGTGATCGCCGTGTCCGTGTTCGGCGTCACGTCCCAGCTTCCCGCCTTGAAGGTATCGTTGGGCTTGCCGCCGACTGCCGGAATCTGGTCTGCCGAAAGCTTCAGCGTGTCGCCCTCGTAACCCGTCAGGGTCACGGTCTTGTCTGGTCTGCCGAAAGCTTCAGCGTGTCGCCCTCGTAACCCGTCAGGGTCACGGTCTTGTCCGCTGTCGCTGCTTCGCCTTCACCCTCGTTCCACGAGCCGTTGACCACCTTGAAGGTCACGGTTGCTGATATAGGCGCAAGAATCCTAGCTGTTACACAACCTACAGCACTGTCATTGTGATTGTCATCGCCCTTAACTTTGTACCAAACATAGTAGGTTCCGACTTCGGTAGCTGTAGGGATGGATGTGGTATAAGGTTGTGTAGCTCCATTTGCATCGCCGAGGGCGTACCGCAACTCGCCGCCTGTTGCTACACCAGCGGTCACAAGCTCCTGTGCGGAACCGGTGTAGGTCAAAGTCTTCGGCTCAGGTGCTTTGGATACAACGGATGCTTCCTTTGCCGCATAGGTATAAGTATAGGTGGTCGCCGCCGTGATTGCCGTGTCCGCGCTCGGCGTCGTATCCCAGCTTCCGGCCTTGTAGGTGTCGTTCGGCTTGCTGCCAACTGCCGGAATCTGGTCTGCCGCCAGTTTGAGGGTGTCGCCCTCATAACCCGTCAGGGTCACGGTCTTATCTGTCGTGGTTTCATCGTTCCAGGAACCATTCACTACCTTGAAGGTCACGGTCTGGCTGATGCTGTCCTTCTGCGCGTAGGTATAGGTGTAGGTCGTATCCGCCGTTATCTCCGTGTCCGCGCTCGGCGTCGTATCCCAGCTTCCGGCCTTGTAAGTGTCGTTCGACTTGCTGCCAACTGCCGGAATCTGGTCTGCGGTCAGTTTCAAGGTATCGCCATCATGTCCGGTAAGGGTCACAGTCTTGTCTGCTGTTGCAGCATCGCCTTCGCCCTCATTCCATTTTCCGTTCACTACCTTAAAGGTCACCGTGTACGAAATAAATCCCTTGATTGTCAGTTCCTGATTTGCGGACGCATTGGTTGTATCGGTTGCCTTAAGGCGGACATAGTATGTTCCGGGAACAAGACCTGTGATGTCGCTGCCTGTTCCAACAGTCCAACTCTCGGCATCCGACTTCTTATACTCCATAGCGGTCGTAACGCCGGTGAGCTTTCCGTCGTTGTTGTCTGAGGTTGTGCAGTCTACTGCGCCTGCTGTTGTAGGTGCAGCCGGTGTCGTTTTAGCCGTCGGCGCTGTCAGTGTGATCGTTGCATCAGCAGTCGGTGTTCCGGAAACCGTGATCTGCGTGTAGCTGTCGCGGGTCACTTTTATCCCGCTAACCTCGGCAACGCTGTAATCTGTCGGGTAATAATACCCGTTGTCTGCGGTATAAACCACATCTGTCATAGCGCCGGTCAGTCCGGTCTGTTCTGCATCGCCGGAACCCGCGGTCTTGGTCATGTTGTCGCCCGGAGTAATGGTCACACTATGGGTAGCTGTAGGCGTAGCATATCCGTACACCTCAATCTTTTTTATGCCCTTAGACGTATACGCCAAAATGGGTGTGCCATTTACTTTCGGTGCCTTATCACCCTCTTCTGCGGTTTCTACTACAAAGGGAGCTTCGCTGTCTGTAGCGGTACGATTGGCGTCGTCATAGAATACGCATTTGGTGATGGTATATCCATCGGCAGGGGTGACAGTTAACGTTATACCGTATCCCCACCATCCCCAGGTCGGCACATACGATACCCGTCCATATCCATCTGGTGTAACCTGACTGAACGTAAGGGTAGCAATGTCTTCCGTGCTGTAACTTACATTCGCAGACGTCGCTGTGGAAGCATTGGATGCGCCTACTGCTGTAATGGTGGTCAGCAGTTCTTCAGTCTGTGTCTGTGCCGCGTTCACCGTAACATCACAGCTTGCCTTCTTCTCACTGTCCGCATTACTTGTGGCGGTGATGGTAGCACTGCCAGCCGAAATGCCCTTGGCGTAGACGGTCAGCTTGTCGGTGGCATTCGCGCCGACCTCGGTAGTGCAAGCCTCATCAGAATACAGCTTCACAGCACCCGCGTCGGTTCCGCCAACACTCCACTTCACAGTCTTGTCCGTGGCGTTGTCGGGGCTGACGGTGGCAGTAATGGAGACCGTACCGCCCACATCGATTGTCTGTGCGGTGGACGGATTAAGGGTCACGCCGGTGACTGCGACAGCATCCGCTACTGCATCCGGAATCGTGATGCTCGCATCTGCTGTCGGTGTTCCCGAAACCGTTACGGCCGTATCACTCGTTCTCGTTGCTGTGATTCCATTGTTTGTGATGTTAGCAAACTCCGTAAAATGAAACCCGCTATTTGCCGTGTATGTCACGGTCGTCATTGCTCCGGTTACACCTGTCTGAGTAGTATTCCCGCCACTTGTAGTAGCGTTAGCTCCGCCGTTCAGGGTGACATTATATTTCGGTATTTCTTCAAATACCGGTACATACCCTGCATTATTTGCACTTGAGGATAAAGTCACGGTAGTTCCATTTATTGAACTGACCGATAATGTATTTCCATTCAAAGATTTAGTGCCTGCTGAACAAGACACGTTATTAATATTAAAGCTGTTGCCTCTTTGTGTGATGTTGAAATCTACCTTGACAATTTTTACACTGGTATCTTTTGAAGTAATAGTTATTGTACTATTGTTTGCAAGCTTCCATCCAGCGCCTGCCGCATCAGTTGCGTTCAAATTAAAATAAGTTCCATTTATTGTCTTGTTACCATTGAGCCCCTTTGTTTCCTGCGGATTACCCTTATATGTCCCGCTAATACTCTTCAGCCTGTATCCATTATCAGGATTAGCCGTCAATGTTACGGTTGCGCCTTCTTCCGCCGATGTTGCTGCTGAGCCGTTCACACTTGCTGTCACCGTGCCATGCTGAGCAGTGTTAATTGTGATACCGTGAGACGTTGCCGCATACGCCGTCAGCCCCATCCCCGGCATCAGTCCGATGACCATAGCCAGAGTGAGCAAAAAGCTCAGCAGCTTTCTTCCTGTTTTCTGTTTCATTCTCAAATTGCCTCCTTGTGATTTCTTCTTTATATGACAAAAACCGCCGAACTTGACAGGGTATACTTACCCCGTCAGAATCCGACGGTTATCCATCACGAATGTTGTATTCAGTTTCAAGCGCCCCGCAAGACGCAAAAAGGGCGCAATTAGCCTCTGCTGTGCTGTGCTGTGCTGTGCTGTGCTGTGCTGTGCTGTGCTGTGCTGTGCTGTGCTGTGCTGTGCTGTGCTGTGCTGTGAACAGCGTAATCCGGTTCCGCATAGCCGTCAAGCCCCTTTTTTGGGATTTCTGCCAGTAAACCGTCGCGGCGTTTTCCTTCATTCAGAGCGCGGACCATCGAAATCAATGATTATACGACGCCCTCTTTTATTTTCCATGTATTCCCGGCGTTTGTCAAGGGGATGTTCCAGTTTGTCACATCCCTTTTTCTCAGCCCCGTACCGTTGCCGCCGCCGTCCTGGCCGTTATCCATTAAAAACCCGCCCGGGATCGACCCTTTCGGGCCGGTCCGGGGCGGTGCTATTGGTATTATAATACTCCGCGCAAACGCGCTTTGCCGTTCATCCCGATAATGCAAAAAGGCCGCCTTGTTTTGAGGCAGCCTCTTTGCTATCAATTGCCTTAGAAACGATTCTGACGATTCGCTTCGAAGCAGGCGCGGCAGTAGACCGGACGGTCCCCGCGGGGCTGGAACGGCACCTGGGTGGGCTGGCCGCAGCCGTCGCAGATCACGTCGTACATCTGACGCTCGCCGCGGTTGGAGCCGCCGTTGGCAGCGCGACGCGCGGCGCGGCAGGCGGGGCAGCGGCTGGGCTCGTTCTGGAAGCCCTTGTCAGCATAGAACTGCTGCTCAGAAGCGGTGAACACGAATTCGTTGCCACAATCGCGGCATACCAAGGTCTTGTCTTCGAACATGGAATATACCCTCCTAATTTGTGTGCCCATACGATGTATAAGTCTTTGATGCCGAGTCCTTTCATCGGTAGGGGTCCACCGGAGGGATACGGTTTCGAAGTTCTCTAATCGGGGCTAAAGGTATTATACCACAACCCAACTCTTTTGTACACCCCCTTTGAAGCAAATTTGACACATTTTTTTAACGGCGGTCAAAAAGCGCCGTTTCAGGTTAAATGTCATTAATTTTGATCGACGCCGCGACAAAACCCGAAATATATGTTATAATGAAGCGGAGCAAGGGGGAAATGAGTATGAAGGACTACATCATCATGACGGATTCGTCCTGCGACCTGCCCGCAAGGCTCGCGGACGAGATGGCGCTCACGGTGCTGCCGCTGTCGGTATACATCGAGGACACCAAGTACGTCAACTACCTGGACGAGCGGGAGATCGCGTTTTCCGAGCTCTACGCCAAGCTGCGCACCAAGTGCCCGGCCAAGACCTCGGCGATCAACATGAACGACTTTCTCACACCGATGGACGAGATCCTCAAGTCCGGCAGGGACATCCTCTACATCGGCTTCTCCTCGGGCCTGAGCGGCACCTACAACGCCGGCGCGGCGGCGGCCCAGGAGATGGCCGAAAAGTACCCGGAGCGCAAGGTATACGCGGTGGACTCGCTGTGCGCCTCCATGGGCCAGGGGCTTTTGGTGTACCACGCCTGGAAGCACAAGCAGGCCGGGGAGAGCATCGAGCAGGTGCGCGACTGGGTGCTGGACAACCGCCTGCACCTGTGCCACTACTTCACCATCGACGATTTGATGTTCCTGAAGCGCGGCGGCCGCGTGTCCGGCGCCACGGCGGTGGTGGGCTCCATGCTGTCCATCAAGCCCATCATGCACGTGGACAACGAGGGGCACCTGATCAAGATCGGCACCGCCCGGGGCCGCAAGGCCTCCATACGTGCCCTGGCCGACGGCGCCGGCAAGCTGGGCATCGACCTTGAAAACCAGGTGATCTTCATCTCCCACGGCGACTGCCTGGATGAGGCCGAATACCTGGCGGGCATCATGCGCGAGCGCTTTCACGTGATGGACGTGGTCATCAGCTACGTGGGCCCCGTCATCGGCGCGCACTCGGGCCCCGGCACCATCGCGCTGTTCTTCCTGGGCACCGAACGCTGACTCAGTATACCCGCTACGGGCCGGTGGCTTCCCCATCGGCCCTTCTTTTATGACATTCACGGTTATTATTCAGTCGTCCTGACAAACGGGAAGTTGACGGGCTGCGCCCGAGAGTGGAGAGTGCAGAGTGCAGAGTGGAGATAAAGAATGCCTGAGGACGAAGCGAGGTTATCTCCTGTCACAAAACACCTCTATTCGCGGGAACATTGATTGTTATTCCCGCAATGCTATGTGCGCGGCTAACTATATCTGCACTCTCCACTCTGCACTCTCCACTCTCAAACAAATTTCAATTTACCGATAGGACTGAACAGTTACCATTCATGGAGGGCCAAACCATGCGCGAGCTGACGCCCATCGCCCGCATCCGCAGCGATTTTCCCGGCAAATTCGGCATCCCCCGGCAGAGCGGCCTGATCGACGCGCTGAAGGCGGAGATCGTGTTCGAGCCGTCGTTTCGGGATGTCAACGCGTTCAAGGGCCTGGAGGGCTACTCCCATATCTGGCTGATCTGGCAGTTCTCGGAATCGGTCATGGAGGGCTGGTCCCCCACGGTGAAGCCGCCCCGGCTGGGAGGCAACAGGCGCATGGGGGTGTTCGCCACGCGCTCCCCGTTCCGGCCGAACCCGCTGGGGCTGTCCTGCGTGAAGCTGGAGGGCATCGACCCTTCCACGCCCGAGGGACCGGTGCTGCATGTGGCCGGGGCCGACCTGATGGACGGCACCCCGATCTACGACATCAAGCCCTACCTCCCCCACACCGACTGCCACCCCGAGGCCACCGGCGGCTTTTCCGGCGAGGTGCTGGACTACGCCGTTGAGGTGGACTTCCCCGAGCCCCTGCTGCAAAGGCTGCCCCCGGACAAGCGCGCGGCGGCGGTGGCGGTGCTCCGGCAGGACCCCCGGCCCGGCTACAGGCGCGGCGACAGCGACCGGCGCTACGGCGTGCCCTTCGCGGGCTACGACCTGCGGTTCACCGTAGAGGGCGGCGTGCTGCGCGTCTGCGAGGTCGCACCGCTGAACGACAAAGGAGAAAAACCATGAAATACGACTATCTGATCGTCGGCGCCGGGCTGTACGGCGCGGTGTTCGCCCGGCAGGCCATGGACGCCGGAAAGCGCGTGCTGGTGATCGACCGGCGGGACCACATCGCCGGCAACGTGTACACCGAGGACGTGGAGGGCATCCACGTGCATCGCTACGGCGCCCACATCTTCCACACCAACGACCGCCGGGTGTGGGACTACATCACCCGCTTCGCCGAATTCAACCGCTTCACCAACAGCCCCGTGGCGAACTACAGGGGGGAGCTGTACTCCCTGCCCTTCAACATGTACACCTTCAATAAGATGTGGGGCGTGGTGACGCCGGAGCAGGCCGCCGCGAAGATCGCCGAGCAGCGTCGGGAGATCACCGGCGAGCCCCGCAACCTGGAGGAGCAGGCCATCAGTCTGGTGGGCCGGGACATCTACGAAAAGCTGATCAGGGGCTACACCGAAAAGCAGTGGGGCCGGGACTGCCGGGAGCTGCCCGCCTTCATCATCAAGCGCCTGCCGGTGCGGCTGACCTTCGACAACAACTATTTCAACGCCCTCTACCAGGGCATCCCCATGGGCGGCTACACCCGCATGGTGGAAAACCTGCTGCGCGGCGCGGAGGTCCGGCTGGGCTGCGACTACCTCGCCGACAAGCCCCGCTGGGACGCGCTGGCGGACCGGGTGATCTACACCGGCCCCATCGACGCCTACTTCGGCTGCCGGCTGGGCGCGCTGCAGTACCGCTCGGTGCGCTTCGAGACGGAGCTTCTGGACATCCCCAACTTCCAGGGCAACGCCGCCGTCAATTACACCGACCGGGAGACCCCCTGGACCCGCATCATCGAGCACAAGTGGTTCGAGTTCGGCAGGGACGATCAGGGCAACGAGATCCCGAAGACCGTCGTCAGCCGGGAGTATTCCTCCGAGTGGAAGCCCGGGGACGAGCCCTACTACCCCGTCAACGACGTGAAGAACGGCGCGCTGTATCAGCAGTACAAGGCGCTGGCGGCGCGCGAGGCGAACGTCGTGTTCGGCGGACGGCTGGGCGAATACCGCTATTACGACATGGACCAGGTCATCGCCGCCGCGCTGGAGAGGTTTGAGGAAGAATGACCGGGGACGACCTCTTCCGTCTGGCCTGCGGCCAGCCACCTTCCCCTGAAGGGGAAGGCATGACGAGACGCATCCAAAAGCCTTCCCCTTCAGGGGGCGCAAACGCCCGGAAAACAGCACAGTGCGCTGTTTTCAGTGAGCGCGGGCCGGCAGGCCCCCCGGAACGGTGGCACGCGAAGCGTGACGGAAGAGGTCGTCCCCCATCTCCATACGAATCGGGGGGCTTGCAATCCCCCGCACATTCGTGTATAATGCTCTTAATGTATTTTTCATCATTATACAACAGAACGGAATGATATTATATGGAAACGACGCTGCTCATCATGGCCGCGGGCATCGGCAGCCGCTTCGGCGGGGGCATCAAGCAGCTGGCCAGTGTGGACGACTACGGCCACATCATCATGGACTACTCGATCCACGACGCCATCGAAGCGGGCTTCAACCGCATGGTGTTCATCATACGCCGGGACATCGAGGCGGACTTCCGCGCGGCCATCGGCGACCGCATCGAGGCGGTGTGCGCCGGGCTGGGCGTGTCGGTGGGCTACGCCTTCCAAGCGCTCGACGACATCCCCGGCGCGCTGCCCGAGGGCCGGAGCAAGCCCTGGGGCACGGGCCAGGCGGTGCTGTGCGCCCGGGAGCAGGTGCGGGGACCCTTCGCCGTCATCAACGCCGACGACTACTACGGCAAGCAGGCCTTCGTGAACCTCCACCGCTACCTCATCGAGCGCAACGGCGACAGATCCCTGTGCATGGCGGGCTTCATCCTCAAGAACACGCTCTCCGAGAACGGCGGGGTCACCCGCGGCCTGTGCAAGGCGGACGAACAGGGCTACCTGACCGAGGTGACGGAGACCTCCGACATCGTCAAGACCCCCACCGGCGCGGCGGTGAACAGCGCGCCGGTGGACCCGGAGGCCCGGGTGTCGATGAACATGTGGGGCTTCCCCTCCCCCGCCTTCATGGACGTGCTGGAGATCAACTTCCGCCGGTTCTTCGACGAATCCGTGCCGAAGAACCCCCTGAAGGCCGAATACCTGCTGCCGATGCTGATCGGCACGCTGCTCAGGCGGGGCGAGGTCACCGTGCGGGTGCTGCCCACCGGGGACAAGTGGTACGGCGTCACCTATGCCGAGGACCGCGCCGCCGTCGCCGAGAGCATCAACCGCATGGTGTCCGACGGGCTCTACAGGGCCGATCTGTACAGCGATCTGGCAAGGGATTGATCGGGCTCGCCCGGTCAATCCCTTTTTCCCTCCTTACTAAATCGTTTTCACCGGAATGACCCGCGCCCCCGTTTACGCCCCGATTCTCCGGGAATCAAACGTTTTCGGGGCACCGCAATTTGTCGTCAGAATTTGCTGTCGATCAAGCATTTATTGTTATTCTCCGCGTTCAAATCATTATTTTTCCAATAATTCAAAAATATATTTTGTGCAAGTATGGACAATTTGCTTTAATCGTGTTATAATACCATTAATGAATTTGAAGCGGCGCAAGGCTTGATAACCGCGCGCCGTACCGACGGAACCGGCCGGCGGGGTTTGTGCCGGGAAAAACGGTTTCGTAAAGATCTGATTCAATGGGCTGACAAAGTCCGCGAGGGCTTTGCAATATAATTCAAAGGAGGAACCCTTCATGAAGAAAGTGCTGTCTCTGGTTCTGGCCGTCATGCTGCTTTGCGCGGCGATGCCGTTTGCCATGGCCGAAGAGGAAGTCACCCTGAACGTCTGGTCCTTCACCAACGAGTTCCAGGGCATGATTGAAAAGTACTTCGCTCCGTCCCATCCGAACATCAAGTTCAACTTCACCCTGTATCCCACCGATGGCGGTGAGTACACCTCCCACGTCGACACCCTGCTGGCTGCCGACGCCACCGCTGAGGACGCTCCCGACATCTTCACGCTCGAGGCTGCCTTCGTCAAGAAGTACGTCAACAGCGATTGGACCGCTGATCTGAAGGATCTGGGCTTCACCGACGAGGACTTCGCCACCTGCATCCCCGCCATGCTGCAGATCGGCCAGAATCCCGAAGGCGTTCAGAAGGGCCTGGCCTGGCAGTCCACCCCCGGCGCTCTGATGTATCGTGCCGACCTGGCCGAGAAGTACCTGGGCGTCACCACCCCCGAGGAGTTCCAGGAGAAGGTCGCCGATTGGGACGCCTTCCTGGAGACCGCTGAGGAGCTGAAGGAAGCCTCCGACGGCGCCTGCAAGATGTTCTGCGCCACCGGCGACATCTGGAATGCCTATCAGTACAACCGCTCTCAGGGCTGGGTTGTGGATGGCAAGCTGGTCATCGACGACGTCCTGTATGACTTCCTTGACCTGGTGAAGACCTGCGAGGAAGAGGACCTGTACGCGAAGGGCATGGCCTGGCAGGAGACCTGGTTCGCCGGCATGAACGGCACCAACGAGATCATGTGCTACCTGCTGCCCACCTGGGGCCTGCACTACACCCTGAAGCCCAACTGCGTGCCCGGCGCCGACGGCTCCATGTCCGACGAAGAGCTGCAGAAGCTGTCCGACGAGAACGGCGGTACCTTCGGCCTGTGGCGCATGGTCGCCGGCCCCGTTGGCTACAGCTGGGGCGGCACCTGGGTTGCCGCCAACGCTGCCAAGGTTGCGGCTGCTGACGATGCCAAGAAGGCTGCCATCAAGGAAGTCATCCGCTTCTTCACCCTGGATCCCGATTTCCTGTACACCTACGCCAAGGATTCCGGCGACTTCGTGTCCAACAACGCGGTCGTCGACAAGATCGTCGCCGAGGGCGGCACCCCGAATCCCTTCCTGGGCGGCCAGGATCACTACAGCATCTTCGCGCAGGCGGCCAACCTGGCCAACGCCTCCACGATGACCGACTACGACGAGGCCATGAACAAGCTGTGGGACGACAACGTGACCCAGCCCTACATCAAGGGTGAGGTTGACCTTGACACCGCCATCGCGAACTTCAAGGCCGCTGTCTCCGCTCAGTTCGAAGGCATCGAGGTCGAATAATTCCCCGCGCACCGTTCGGTGCAACGACGCAATGGGCTGCCCCCGCCGCGAGGCAGGGCAGCCCAATTTCCTTGATTTTTGGGACCCATACCACCCCGAAGCGGGGTGAAGACATTACTGCAAAGGGGTGGAAGGCATGCAGGCAGGCAAGACAAAGCCAAAGAAGGTAACCTACGATCACTACGGTTACTTCTTTATTGCGCCCTTCTTCATCGTATTTCTGATTTTCCAGCTCTATCCGATCTTCTTCACCTTCAAGACCTCCGTGACGGACGCCGTCGGCTGGGACAAGATCCTCAACAACTCCGTCATCGGCTTCAAGAATTTCCAGACGCTTTTTACGGCGAACGATACCTCCGGCCTGTACTGGCTGTCGTTCAAGAACACGGCCATCATGTGGCTGTTCAACTTCGTGCCGCAGATCGGCTTCGCGCTGATCCTGGCCAGCTGGTTCACCGATCAGCATCTGCACCTGAGGGCGCAGGGCGCGTTCAAGGTCATGATCTTCATGCCCAACATCATCACCGCCGCCACCATCGGCATGCTGTTCTTCTCGCTGTTTTCATATCCGATCGCCCCGATCAACACGCTGCTGCAAAAGCTGGGCATACTGAACACGCCCTTTGAATACTTCCGCAACGTGCCCACATCGCGCGGCATCGTGTCCTTCATCCAGTGGTGGATGTGGTACGGCAACACCATGATCATCATGATCGCCGGCATGAACGGCATCAACCCGTCGCTGTTCGAGGCGGCCATGATCGACGGCTGCACCAGCCGGCAGATCTTCTGGAAGATCACGCTGCCGCTGATCAAGCCCATCATGCTGTACAACCTGATCACCTCCCTGGTGGGCGGCCTGACCATGTTCGATATCCCCCACCTGATGACCCAGGGCAACCCCAACAACATGACCAATACCGTGGCCCGCTTCATCTATCAGCAGGGCTTCACCGGAACCTACAACTTCAACATGGCCTCCGCCGGTTCCGTGGTGCTGTTCGGCATCATCATCATCTGCTCGATGTTCATCAACTATCTGATGAAGGATCACGACGCGAAACCGCACAGGTAAGGAGGCGAGCACATGAAGAAAACCAAGAAAATCATCAGCCTCGCGCTGATTCTGGCCACCATCGCGTGCATGTTCCTCCCCATCGCGACCTTTACGGAGAACAGCGTCGGCGCGCTGGCGGGCGATATCACCAAGCAGCAGGACAAGCTGGACCGCGCCCAGGCCAAGCTGGAGCGCGACACCAAGTCCGGCAAGGACGAGGAGACCCTCAAGAAGGACCAGTCCAAGGTGGACAAGGAGCAGGCCGCGCTGGACGCGCTGCTCGCCCAGCAGGAGACCGCCGCGAGCGAAGGCAGTTCCGGCCTGAGCTACAGTCTGCTGCCCGGCAAGCTGCCGGAGGCGCTGGAGCTGGACATGCAGGTCATCAACTCCTACAAGCTCTATGAGGCAAACTTCCCCGGCTACTACGCGATCATCTGGGTGGTATTCGCCCTGCTGGCCGCGACCTTCGTGCTGGAGATCATCGCCGGCGACAGGCTGGTCAGCAAGTGCTACACCCTGGCGTGCTTCACCAACCTGATCGCGATCATACTGATGGGCTACACGCTTCTGCACCTGAAGGCCTTCCCCATCAAGCTGCCCTACTCATGCGCGGCCATCAACCCCCTGGTGGCGGCACTGCTGCTGTTCATGCCCATCGCAGTGCTGGCTCTGAACATGCAGAGCATCTTCAACAGCAAGCGCTCGATGATCTACGTGCTGTGCATCTTCCTGTGCTTCCTGTCGATCGTGCCCTTCTGGATCATGATCGTCAACTCCACCCGCTCCAGCCAGCAGATCCAGCAGGGCGTGAGCCTGCTGCCCTCCAAGTACTTCCTGTACAACTGGCAGGTGCTGCAGAGCAAGAACTTCGACCTGCTCACGGGCTTCCGCAACAGCGCCATCATCTCCTTCGGCTCCACGATCCTCAGCGTGTACTTCTCCGCGCTGACGGCCTACGGCCTCACGGTGTACAACTTCCGCGGCCGCAAGCTGGCCATCGCCATCATCATGGCGATCATCATGATCCCCGGCCAGGTCACCGCCACCGGCTTCTACATCTTCATGTACCAGCTGGGCTGGGTGAACAGCTACCTGCCGCTGATCATCCCCTCCATCGCGGCGGCGTCCACGGTGTACTTCTTCAAGCAGTACCTGGAGGCCAATTTCCAGGTGGCGCTGGTCGAAGCGGCGCGCATTGACGGCGCGGGCGAGTTCAAGTCCTTCAACAGCATCATCATGCCGATCATGATCCCCGCCATGGCCACCATGGGCATCATGGCCGTGATCTCGAGCTGGAACAACTACCTGACCCCCTTGATGCTGCTGACCAACCCCAACATGAAGACCCTGCCCATGATGGTCAAGGAGCTGCGCGGCGACATCTACCGCACCGAGTTCGGCTCCATCTACCTGGGCCTGACCATGACAGCCCTGCCGCTGATCATCGTGTACTTCGCCTTCAGCAAGTACATCATCGCAGGCATTGCCGTGGGCGGCGTGAAGGAGTAATCCCCCCCACCCTGCCGAAACGACCGAGGCCGTCCCCATCGCGGGACGGCCTCGCAGTTTTATAATGTTTTATTATAACATACATGTAACCTCTGCGTGAATTTTTATCATGCCGGTATCGTTTGCGGCTATTGCAATATCGACAATTATAAGGCATAATAATATAGACTGAATATCGATGTAGAAAGCAGGAAAACCATGAGCTTACTGACGGATTTTCTTCGCAAGAAGGCCCCGAGGCCCGGCGCGGAAATTCCCGCATACTATCGACGCGCGCTTGCGATCAGCGAGATGGTGTTGGCGATCTACTTCCCGCTGAACGTGATACTGTTCTTCCTGAACACGCATCAGGGGCATTGGATGCCCGTCGCCATGTTCGTGGCGGTGGTGGCGGGGCTGTTGCTGATCGGCCGCATGCCCATGCGCCTGAGCTTCGGCCTTTACGCCGCCATCACGCTGGGCTGGAGCTACTGGTACGTCAGGACCTTCGGCTGGAGCTCCGGCGGCCAGCACTTCCTGATCCTGCTGTTGATACTGACCTTCTTCAACATCTACGAACCGCCGTGGCTCAAGCTGTTCTACTTCGTCGCGCTGATCTCCTTCAGGATGCTGCTGTTCTCCTACTCCCTCAGCTTCACGCCGACGTACACGCTCAGCCGGATGGGCAGCGTCGCCTTCCAGACCCTCAACAGCCTGACGTTCTTCGTGATCATGGCCGCGCTGTGCATACTGTTCAGCTCAAACCTCCAGGAGACCGAGCGCAAGCTGCGGCTGGACAACCAGGAACTGCACAAGGAGGCGGGCACCGATCCGCTGACTCAGCTGCCCAATCGCCGCGCCATGCTCAACGACATCGACCTCTACCAGCTCAAATGGCCGGGAGAAACCTTCTCCGTGGCCATCGCCGACATCGACTTCTTCAAGAAGGTCAACGACACCTACGGCCACAACTGCGGCGACTACACCCTGCGCATGCTGGCCGATCTGTTCCGCGAAAAGGCCGGCGAGGCGTACAGCGTCTGCCGCTGGGGCGGCGAGGAATTCTGCTTCTTCCTGCCCCGCAAGAACCTGGACGAGGCCGGGCGCGTGCTGTTCGACATCTGCAACGACGTGCGCCACATGAAGCTGAAGTTCGAGGACATCGAGTTCAGCATCACGATCACCGTGGGCGTCGAGGAGAACGACTTCGTCTCCCCCCTCAAGGACATCCTGGAGCAGGCCGATCAGAAGCTCTACATGGGCAAGAAATCCGGCCGCGACCAGGTGGTGATATAGGCGCACATAAAGGGGCTGTCTCATAACGCATAATCATTCATGTGCGTGCATGTTGTAGGGGCGGCGATGCGCCGCCCGCCGCGTAGTACGATGCGTTTCGTACCCGGGCGGGCGCCGCATCGGCACCCCTGCGCATGTCTCACGTATCTATATGCGTTTTGAGACAGCCGCTTGTCATATCACTCATCCCAATGCGTCCTCATAGACCCCGTCATCCAGATTGCCCATGTTCAGCGTGGCACTGGACAACAGCTCCCAGGACAGCCGCACCTCCGGGCTGGCCGTCAGCCGGGCCATCTCGTCGCCCACGCCGGCATCCCGGAACACCTTTCTGAGGGAGGCGTAATCCTCAAAAGCCTCGTCGGCGGGGTCGGACACGCCGCTGTCGAACACGGCGTCGAAGCGCGCCTGCTCGTCGGGCGTCAGGCACTCCCAGGCCGCCTCCAGGTTCCTCTGCACAGCCTCGCCGTCGGCGTTCCACAGCGCCTTTGCCTCGGCGAACTGCAGCACCTGCGCGATGGTCTTCGCCGCCTTGAGCGCCGCCCCGGAGGATCCGCGCTCGAGCCCCGCCACCACGCGGAAATACCCGTCGGCAAACTCCTCGGGGTCGGGCGTGGGCGCGTATTCCCGCTCAAAGGCCAGCTTCAGCGCCGCGCTCTCCTGAGAATCCATCCACACCAGCTTCCCCTCGCCGTTGAGCTTCAGATACCCCTTTGTGCCGCTCAGCGCGATGCTCCCGCCCTCGATCTTCGTGCCGTCGGCGTACTCCAGCCGGCGCTTTTTGCGGTTGTAGCGGGCGGTCATGGTCCACACCACCGGACTGTCGCCCGTGGGGTTCCAGGTGAAGTCGATCGGATAGAGCGCCAGCTCCTCCGCCCCCTCCTCCTCCTGATACTCGGGCAGTATCTTCATCTCCACGCCGGGGTTGGCGGCATCCCGCCAGCGCCCCACGAAGGTATCCGTGGGGTTCGCCTCCGCCCGGGCCGACATCGCCATCAGCAGGGCGAGCACCGTAATAAGCACACGTTTCATTCGTCAATCCTCCGCCGGCCTGTCCACATGGGCGACCTGTTCCAGTATGAAGTCCCTGAACAGCGTCTGCTCCGGCGAGAGGAACTTCTTCTTGTACACGAAATACAGGTGATAGGGCATGGTCCCCTCCAGCGGGAAGGACAGCACCCGGCCCTCCTCCACGTACTGTCGGGCGGCCACCTCGGAGATCACCGACACGCCTACCCCCGCCGCCACCAGCCGCTTGATGGTCTCGGTGTCGTCGATGGCGGCGGCCACGTTGAGCTTGGTGTCCGGGATGCTCTGCTTCATCCAGCGCATGAACTCCTGCTGAAGCGTAGAGGTGCTGCTGCGGGTGATCATGGGCACCTCGCCGAACAGCGCCAGCGGAAAGGGCTGGCTGCCCAGCGCCCGGAAGCGCGCGTCGTTGGGGGTGATGACCACCAGGTTGGCGATGCCGCAGTGGCGCACGGCGTAGTCGGAATTCATGATCTTCATGTTGCAGAACGCGAACTCCCTGCCGTCCTTCTCCAGCTTGCCGTGGATCTCGGAGTTGTAGCCGGTGTAGAACTCGAAGTTGATGTCGGGATGGAGCCGGTTGAAGCCGATCACCCAGTCCGCCAGGTAGTAGCGGCTGATGAAGGGCGTGGCCACGATGCCGATGGTCTTGTCGTCCTTGTCGGCGCGGCTCAGGGCCAGTATGCTGTCGCGGTTCAGCTTCAGCATCTCCCGGGCGTAGCCGTAGAACGTGCGCCCGTCCTGGCTCAGTTCCATGGAGCGCGTCGTGCGGTTCAGAAGCCGCGTGCCCAGCTCCTTTTCCAGATTGCGAATGTGTATCGTCACCATCGACTGCGAGAGCTGCAGCCGGTCGGCGGCGTTGGAAAAGCTGCCCTCGTTCACCGCGGCGACAAAGGATTCCAACTGCTTGAAGTCCATACCTTCCCTCCGGGGATTTATTAATCATTATCTATTATATATTGAAATTTATAAATTGTCAATCCGTCGGGAAGCATTTCTCCATCATCAATCCGCGGGCGATGAGGGCATCGCCCCTACGACACGGCAGCAACGGAGATTGGGGCAACCCCTCAGTCGCCTGCGGCGACAGCTCCCCTTACACAGGGGAGCCTTTTGGCATAGACGGCATATGCTATGTACGCGGCAGCAGCCATTCCTGTTCCCTGTTTCCTATTCCCTGTTCCCTAAACCCCCTCAATCCTCAGCACCAGCGCCTTGCCCGCCTGCGCGTCGGCGGCCTGAGCGGAGGGAATGGCGTAGCGCCGGGCGATGGTCCAGGCGTCCTCCCCCTGCGCGGGCCAGACGATCACGATGCCGTTCTGCCGCTTGAGCGGAGCGCCCTCCTGAACGTCGGTGACGATCCGGGCGGTCTCCCGCGCGCGCGTCTCGCACAGCAGGCCCAGCTGCACCTTCATGTCCAGCCGGTCCCCCATCAGCGCGCTGGCCTCGGCGGCGAGGGTCTGCACCGCGATGCCGGAGGCCTCGTCCAGCGCCATGGGCACGTCCACCGCGAAGGGGATCTCCGCCGCGGCGCAGGCGGGCTGGCCGCCGTCCGAGGGCACGTAGAGCACGGCGGCCTCCAGTATACCCTCCACGCGCCCCGCGCCGTCCGCGCCCTGCCAGCCGCCCACGACGGGCCGCACCTGGGCGGCGATCACCGAGCCCACCCGGGGCGCGTCCTCCCCGATCATCACCGTGCCCCGCACCGACTCCGTCAGCCGCGCGCGATTGACCCGGGTGCACAGCGATATGTCCCGCGTCTCCACCTCCAGGGCATTGCCCCGGGTGGCGTAGATGTCCGTGAGCACCTCCGGCCGGTCGGTGGTGTTGGCCAGCACGCGCACCCGCAGCTCCGCCTCGCAGGTGAGACCGGGGCTGTCGCTGTCCGGGGTCATGGCGATCTGGCTGCGCACGCCGCGCACGTCCACCTCGGCGGCCACGTCGCCGGTGAGCCACTCCGGCAGCTCCACCAGCTGGTCCAGCGCCATGGGCATGCGGATCACCGCCGCCGGACGCCCCGCCGCCCCGCTGGACACCAGCGTCTCCACCAGCACGCGCCCCTTGACCCGCACGCCGCCCAGGTCCGGCGACACCTCCTCCACCTCCGCGGTGGCCCAGTCCATCAGCGTGGCGCGGGCGTCCAGCGCGGCGGGCAGCGACACCGAATCCCGCAGAAGCGCCATCTCGCTGGATTCCGCCGCCAGCTTCACCGAATTCAGCGTGTCGTAGGCCGTCTCCAGCCCCTCCTGCCCGGCCACGGACGATATGCCCGACACAGGCACAAGCCGCAGCGCCTGCGCCCGCAGGGTACAGGTCACCAGGAAGATCATGTGGCCGTTCTCATACTTCGCCTCCACGTGGTCCACCGCGGCCCACACCCGGGAGAACATGCCCGGCTCCGCCCCGGGGATCTCCAGCACGTGGTTCAGCTTGGCCTGGGCCGTCAGCGCCCGCAGCGTGGTTTCGCCGCCCTGCCGGTACACCGCCTGGCAGGACGCCGTGCCGTCCAGCACCACCCGGTCCGTCTGGAGGTCCGCCGTGTCGATGAACAGGCTGGCGTCGCTCAACAGCGGCTCGATCGCCTCCCGCCCCGCGCCGGGCACCAGCGCCTCCGCCCGCAAGAGCACCTGCGCCTCCCGGGTCCCGATCAGGTTCTCTACCTCAAATTCCTGTCGCGTCAGTTCCAATGCCATAATAAAACCTCCCGTGGCAGTTGCCGTTTGTCAACAGCTTATGCCTTGGGAGGGAGAGGTAGTCCTGTCAGGGAATCACTTCACTGCATCTTTCACATAATCGAGCATCGCGTCCTTATCCACGCAATCCTCAAACCGAACGGGCATATCGCGCAGCTTTTTGAGGCGCTCGGGGATCTCAATGCCGGTGACCGCATACAGCCGGTCCATGGCGGCGAAGCCGGTCTCGGGCTTCTCATCGGAGATGGCGGAGAGCACGTCCCGGCAGAACTTGTAGGGCGAGGCGGTGGACAGCACGATGTTGACGTAGCCGTTGTCCTCGCGGGCCTTGAAGTCCTCCATCACGGCCCAGCCCACGGCGGTATGGGTGTCCATCAGGTAGCCGAAGGCATCCCACACCCTGCCGATGGCGCAGAGGGCCGCCTGATCGTCGGCGCAGCCGGCGCTGAAGTGCGCCCGCATGACCTCCATCAGCTTCTCCGGCGCAGTGTAGACGCCCTTCTCCCGGAGGTCCGACATCAGCTCCGCCACCAGAGCGTCGTCGCCGCCGGTGGACATGAACAGGTAGCGCTCCAGGTTGGAGGACACCAGTATGTCCATGGAGGGCGAGCTGGTCTTGTAGAATTCCCGCCGCCGGTCGTACACGCCGGTGTTGATGAAGTCGGTCAGCACGTTGTTGGCGTTGGAGGCGCACACCAGCTTCGCCACCGGCAGCCCCATGCGCCGGGCGAACTCGCCGGCCAGTATGTCGCCGAAGTTGCCCGTGGGCACCACGAAGTTGACCTTGTCGCCCAGCGTGATCTCCCCGGTGAGCACCAGGTCGCAGTAGGCTTTGAAGTAGTAGGCCACCTGGGGCGCGAGTCGCCCGATGTTGATGGAGTTGGCGCTGGAGAGCCGCGCGCCGGAGGCCGCCGCCCAGCCGTTTTGGCCGTCGTCGGCGAATATGTTCTTGACGCCGGTCTGGGCGTCGTCGAAGTTGCCGCGCACCGCGCACACCTTCACGTTGCCGCCCTCCTGGGTGACCATCTGGGCTTTCTGCACGTCGCTGACGCCGCCGTCGGGGTAGAACACCACGATGCGCGTGCCCGCCACGTCGTGGAAGCCCTCCAGCGCCGCCTTGCCGGTGTCGCCGCTGGTGGCGGTGAGGATCACGATCTCGTCCTTCACGCCCAGCTTCTCCCGGCTGGCCACGATCAGCCGCGGCAGCACCGACAGCGCCACGTCCTTGAAGGCGGAGGTCGGGCCCCGGAACAGCTCCAGCACGTAATCGTCCCCCACCTTCACCACCGGGGTCAGGTCCGCGGTCTCGAACTTGCCGTCGTAGGCCGCCTCGATCAGCGCGCGCATCTCCTCCGGGGTGAAGTCGCTGAGTATCCGCCCGATCACGACGGCGGAAATCTCCACCGCCGTTTTGCCCAGCAGGTCGCCGGGATCGATCCGCATGGCGTCGAAGTCCAGCGGCGTGTACAGCCCGCCGTCCGGCGCGATGCCCTTCAAAACCGCCTCCGCGGAAGCGGCCTGTATGTCCTTTGATCTCGTGGAATAGAATACCATATAGCATCCCTCTGTCGCATTGATTTTCTCCATTATAAACGATGACGTGCAAAGAAGTCAATAATTCCCCTTGTAATGATTTAATTTGCCACAAGCCTTTGAATGTGCTATACTGGACCCATGGAGGGGGGACTGCGCAATGATGTATCCTTTCATGACCTTGAACGACGACACGGAGATCACCCATTCCGAGATGAAGCCGGACGGCCGGGTCAAAATCTACATCGAGACCCCGGACGAGCAGGACGGCTTTCACAGTGCTGTATGTTGGCTTCCGGACTATACCTGGGAACAGATTGACGGTTACAGCGAGGCGGAGATGGCTTTTTACCGGCAGCTCATACGGAACAACGCCCATCTCATACTCGAGTTTTCGCAGGACGGAGGCGTGCTGAATGCCACAACTGCTTAGAATCGGACCTTATACCTTATACTTCTGGTCTGATGAATCCTCCCCGCTGGAGCCCGTTCACGTCCACATCGCCGAGGGACGCCCCCGCAAGGAAGCGACCAAGATATGGATTACAAGCACGGGAAAGGCGTTGCTTTGCCACAACAGATCCATGATCCCGCCAACCATCCTGGCCCGTCTGATGAGGATCGTCGAAGCAAACAGCGCTGCCTTCGTTCAAAAATGGACAGAACACTTCGGCGAAGTCAGGTTCTATTGTTGAATCCTCCCCGCCCCGCGCGGGGATATTTCATGTCCCGTCCGTCCCTACGTTAAAAGGCTGAAAAGCCTCCCCCATTCTCTTTGACAAACGGGTCCATCTGTGGTATAGTGTTCTCTATACAAAAACACGTGTTTTTCCTGGAAGGACACAAAGGAGCGTGTGAGCGTGAATATCGGACTATTGGGGCTGGGCACCATCGGCTCCGGCATCTTCGAGCACCTGCAAAAGCACGACGACATCCATGTCAGGCGCATACTGGAGCTCTTGCGGCACCCGGGGCTTGAGCACCTCGAGACCAGCGATTACGGCGAGATCCTGAACGATCCCGAGATCGACACGGTTGTGGAGCTGATCGGCGGCATTGAGCCCGCCCACACCTTCACCGTGCAGGCGCTGAAGGCGGGCAAGAACGTGGTGTCGGCCAACAAGCTGATGCTGTCCCACCACATGGAGGAAATACTGACCCTCGCCCGCGAGATGGGCGTGCAGTACCGCTATGACGCCGCCGTGGGCGGGAGCATCCCCTTCCTGTACAATCTGATGCGCTACCGCGCCGCGGACACGCTGACCGGCATCTCCGGCATCGTCAACGGCACCACCAACCTGATCCTGGACATCATGCAGACCGACGGCAGCGACTTCGACGCCGTGCTGAAGCAGGCCCAGAAGGAGGGCTACGCCGAGGCCAACCCCGCCGCCGACATCGACGGCATCGACGCCCAGTGCAAGATCGCCATCGCCTCCGCCGTGGCCTATCAGAGCTATGTGCGCCCGGAGGACGTGGCCACCGAGGGCATCCGTCACATCACCGGCGGGGACATCATACAGTTTAAGGGTATGGGCCGGGTGTGCCGGCTGATCGCCCAATCCCAGGTGGTGGGCGAGGGCGTGATCACCGCGTATGTGGAGCCCACGCTGGTGGCCGCCGATTCCACCGAGGCCGCCGTGCGCATGAACAACAACACCATCACCGTCGAAGGCGTCTACTTCGGCGAGCACACCTTCCAGGGCCAGGGTGCGGGCAAGGACCCCACCGCCTTCGCCGTGGAGCTGGGGCTTCGGGACATCATGGACGGCGTCTCCCCCCGCATGAGCCCCCTCCCGCAGGGCTACGCGAAGGTGGACAACGGAAAGGCCGGCCATCCCTACTACCTGCGCACCGCCGCCGCCCCGGGCATCGAGGCGGAGAAGCTGGCGGACAACGTCTACCGCACCGGCCCGCTGTCCGTACAGGCCATGCACGATCTGGCAAAGCGGCTGCGCGCCGAGGACCCGAACCTGTTCTTCGCGGGCATCCGCGATTAATCATTTGAAAGAGGGCAATCGATATGAAGAAATTCAATGTGGCCATACTGGGCGCGACGGGCGCCGTGGGCCGTGAAATGCTCAAGGTGCTCGAGGAGCGCAAATTCCCCATCAACCGACTCAAGGCCCTGGCCAGCGCCCGCAGCGCAGGGAAAAAGCTCCCCTTTGGCGGCGGCGAGGTCATCGTGGAGGAAGCCACTGATCAATCCTTCGAGGGCATGGACATCGTGCTGGGTGCAGCCAGCAACGAGATGGCCAAGCGCTTCGCCCCGGCCATCGTGAAGGCCGGCGCGGTGTTCGTAGACAACTCCAGCGCCTTCCGCATGGACGACAGCGTGCCGCTGATCGTGCCGGAGATCAACCCGGAGGACGCGAAAAAGCACCATGGCATCATCTCCAACCCCAACTGCTCCACCATCATCACGCTGGTGGCCGTGGCGGGCCTGAATAAGGTCTCCCCCATCAAAACCATGGTGGCCTCCACCTACCAGGCGGTGTCCGGCGCGGGCGCCAACGGCCTGATCGAGCTGGAGAAGCAGGCGAGGGCCTACGTCAACGGCGACCCCATCGAAGTCTGCGTGTTCCAGCATCAGATCGCCTTCAACCTCATCCCCCAGATCGGCTCCGACACTGGCAACGGCTACACCACCGAGGAGATGAAGATGCAGAACGAGGGCCGGAAGATCATGCACCTGCCGGAATTGAAGGTCAGCTGCACCTGCGTGCGCGTGCCGGTGATGCGCAGCCACTCCATCTCCGTCACCCTGCGCACCGAGCGCAAGATCAGCGTGGAGGAGGCTCGCGCCGCCATCGCCGCCGCCCCCGGCTGCCGGCTGGTGGACGACCTGGCCAACAAGCAGTATCCCATGCCGCTGGACACCAGCGACCAGGACATCGTGTTCGTGGGCCGCATCCGCGACGACCTGACCTCCGACGACGGCATCACCCTGTGGTGCTGCGGCGACCAGGTCCGCAAGGGCGCCGCCACCAACGCCATCCAGATCGCGGAATTGCTTCTGGGCTGAATATGAAGACGATACGCCCCATGCGACGCCGATGCGCGCATGGGGCTTATTATTGGCTCTTCATGTTTTCTTGTGGGATAGGCACCTCATCCGTCCCGCCTACGGCGGTCCAGGGGCTGTTGCACTAATGACCGTATGCACAAATCCGGGCGCTGAGGGCAGCGCCTCTACGCCTGAAAATGATGTCTGCCGTAAACGATACGCTATGCTGTATCCGGCGGGCGGCGCATCGCCGCCCCTACGAGCGTGATTCGTCCTGTTGCCGTAATGCGGTTTTTATCGCAACAAACCCCATCGTAGGGACGCCATTCATGGCGTCCGCGGTTCCTGAAACGCACAGGGCGGGACGGATGAGGTGCCCACCCTCCAAGATAACGTGAGGATTTATTTTCATCTTAACCCTTTATCCATAGCAGATTTTCCCCCGCTCATATAGAATGGAATCAGCAAATCGAAAGGGTTAATCAAATCACATGACCTTTGAAGAACTGAATCTGATGCCCGAGCTGCGGCGCGCGGTGGAGGCGATGGGCTTTTCGGAGCCCACGGACATCCAGGCCCAGGCGATCCCCCTGCTGCGCGCGGGTGCGGACGTGATCGGCCGCTCCCAGACCGGCACGGGCAAGACCATGGCCTTCGCCATCCCCGCGGTGGAGATGATCGACCGGGACGAACCCGATCCCACGGTGCAGGCGCTGATACTGTGCCCCACCCGGGAGCTGGCACAGCAGGGCGCGGACGAGATCAAAAAGCTGACCCGCTTCATGCTGAACATCTGGCCCGCCGAGGTCTACGGCGGCGCGGCGATGGACAGGCAGATCATGAAGCTAAGACGCTGCAACCTGGTGATTGGCACGCCGGGGCGCGTGATGGACCACATGCGGCGCGGCTCGCTGTCGCTTGAGCACGTGAAGCTGGTGGTGCTGGACGAGGCGGACGAGATGCTGTCCATGGGCTTTCGGGAGGACATCGAGACCATCCTCAAGGACGTGCCGGAGAACCACCAGACGGTGCTGTTCTCCGCCACCATGCCCGACGCCATCCTCGAGCTCACCGACCGCTTCCTGCGCGATCCGCAGCTCATCGAGATCAACGCCGCCCAAATCACCCTGGACCAGATCACCCAGCGCTTCATGGAGGTGCCCATGGGCCGCAAGCTGGACGCGCTGAACCTGCTTCTGCACGCCACGGAGCCGGTGCGCTGCATGATCTTCTGCAACACCAAGCTGATGGTGGACGAGGTGTCCGCCTACCTCAACAAGAACGGCTTCACCTGCGAGGGCATCCACGGCGACATGAACCAGAGCCAGCGCACCCGGGTGATGGAGGGCTTCAAGGCCGCCCGCATACCGATCCTCGTGGCCACCGACGTGGCCGCCCGGGGCATCGACGTGAACGACGTGGACTACGTCATCAACTACGACATCCCCCAAAACAGCGAGATCTACGTGCACCGCATCGGCCGCACGGGCCGCGCGGGCAAGGCCGGCAACGCCATCACCATCGCCAGCGGGCGTCGGCAGTACTTCTTCATGCGCGACATCGCCCGGGCGGTGAAGTCCGAGATCATCGAGATCCCCATCCCCACCGTGGCGGAGATTCGTGAAAAGCAGGCCGCAAAGAACCTGGACCGCCTGCGGGACGCGCTTGAGGATGACATCCCCATGGCGTTTCAGACCATGGTGGGCCGGTTGATGGCCGAGGGCCACGCGCCCGCGCTGATCGCCTCCGCGGCGGTGCGGCTGCTGTTTGAGAGGGACGATTCGTCCCTTGCGGACATCGAGCTGGACCACAAGTCCCACGACGGCAAGGCGTACCGAAAGCTGATGCTCTCCGCCGGGCGGCGGCAGGGCGTCGCACCGAACCACATCGTCAGCTGTGTGGCCGGGCGGGCCAACATCCCCGGCGGGCAGATCGGCAAGATCGAGATCTACGACGACCGGAGCATCGTGGGCGTGCCCGCGGAGCGCGCCGAGGCCATCGCGAAGGCCATGGCGGGGGCGACCCTCTGCGGCGCGCCGGTGACGGCAAAGCTGCTGCCGGACAGGGCCGCGCCCTCCCCGAAGCCCCGCCCCCGGAAAAATGAGCCCCGCAGGCCCGCGAGGCCCGAGCCCGCCCGGGAGGAAGCGCCCCGCAGGCGCGGCAGGATCGTGCTGTCGGAGGAGGCCCGGGCGCGCCTGCTGGACACCGGCGACCTGAGCCGCTTCGAGATCGGCCGCAACCGGCGCTCAGGCCGCAAGAACCACCACGCCGACTTCCAGCGCCGCGTGGACGACAAGCGCCGCAAGGACGACGGCCGCGACCGGCATTGACGTCAACTGTAGGGTTGAATGACGCAAAATCATACCGGGAATCGCCGTAGGGACGCCATTCATGGCGTCCGCTGGTACCGAAACACCAGGGCGGACGCCATAAATGGCGTCCCTACGGTCATATTTGCATTCTTGTTCTTTCCTTCATCACATCCGTTCACGACATTGGCATTGAGGGGAGACGACCATGATCCGCAGGGCAGAACCCGGCGACATCCCCTTTGTCGCCGCCATCTACGAAGCCATCCACGACCGGGAGGCGCGCGGCGAGGTCACCATCGGCTGGCAGCGGGGCGTCTACCCCACAGCGGACACCGCCCGGGAGGCCGTGGCGCTTAACGAGCTGTACGTGCTGGAGGAGGGCGGCAGGGTGGTGGCCTCCGGGCGCATCAACCAACAGCAGATGCCCGCCTACGCTCAGGTGGACTGGCGCTGCGACGCCCCGGACGACCGGGTGCTGGTGCTGCACACGCTGACCGTCGATCCCGCCAAACAGGGCAGGGGGTACGCCCGGCAGTTCCTGGCCTTCTACGAAGACCTGGCCCGGCGGACTGGCTGCGTCGCGCTGCGCATCGATACCAACGCGAAAAACGCCGCCGCCCGCGCCATGTACGCCAAGCACGGCTATATTGAGAGCGGCGTCATTCCCTGCGAATTCAACGGCATTCCCGGGGTGAACCTCGTCTGCATGGAGAAGCAGGTATAAATCACCGGAGGGCGCGGTTTCGCGCCCTCCGGTTTCATTCACAGCAGCCCCAGCATCTGCGCCGGGTTCTCGGCGGCCTTGACCTTGTCCATGGCCTTCACGATCACGCCGTTTTCGTCGATCAGGTAGGTGGTCCGCACCACGCCCATGGATACCTTGCCGTAGTTCTTCTTTTCCTTCCAGCAGTCGTAGGCCGTGATGACGGTCTTTTCCACGTCCGACAGCAGCGTGAACGGCAGGCCGTAGTTCTGCTCGAACTTCTTGTGGCTGGCCACGCTGTCCTTGCTGACCCCCAGCACCACCGCGCCCTTCTCCCGGAACTGCGGGTAGAGCTCCCCGAAGCCGCAGGCCTGTTTGGTGCAGCCCGAGGTGTTGTCCTTGGGGTAGAAGTACAGTATCACCCGCTGCCCCCGATAGTCCGACAGCCTGTGCATTTCTCCGTTCTGATCCGGCAGCTCAAAGTCCGGCGCCATCTCGCCGATGTTCAGCATATTTTTGCCCTCCCCTGTATTTCGATACGCCTATTGTATCAGATTTCGCCCGTCATAGCAATATGCAGATCATCCCGCCCGCGCCCTCGTTGACGATCTTCTCCAGCGCCTCGCGGAGCTTGGCCCGGGCATCCTCGGGCAGCCGGTTGAGCTTGCCGCTGACGCCCTCGCGCACCAGCTCGTTGAGGGTCTTTCCGAAGATCTCGGTGTCCCAGATGCCCTCGCGGTTGCCGGCAAACTCGGCTTTCAGGTTGTTCACCAGCTCCTCGGACTGCTTCTGCGCCCCGATGATGGGATTGACCTCGGTCTGAATGTCCACCTTGATCATGTGGATGGACGGCGCGCTGGCCTTCATGCGGACCCCATAGTGAGCGCCCTGCTTCACCAGCTCCGGCTCCATCAGCTTGAGCTCGTCCATGCTGGGGGCCACCATGCCGTAGCCCGTGCGCCGCACGCTTTGGAGCGCGTCGGCCACGCGGTCGTACTCCCGCTTGGCGGCCACGAGCTGCTTCATCAGCTCGAACAGGTGTGCCTCTCCCTCGATGGTCTGGCCGCTCGCCTCCCCCAGCACCCGGTAGAACAGGCCGTCCTTCAAGGTCAGCCGGTACTCGAGGGTGCCGTCGTTTAAGTTGATGTTCACCGGCTCGGCGGACGCCACGTACTCGTTTTCATTGAGCGCGGCCCGCAGAAGGGCGTGGTCGCGCACCCGCTTCATACCGTCCGCCGCCGACCGTATAACCGCCATCACCGACTCGCCCAGCCAGTGGTCCCCCGCCAGCGCGGTGAGCCAGGCCGGGGTCTGTATGCGCAGCTCCCTTATCGGAAACTCGAAGAGCAGGGCCTCCAGCAGGCCGTTCACGTCGTCCAGCCCCATGTTCAAAACGTCCACGCACCTCACCGGCACGCCGTAGCGCCCGGCCAGGTTCACAGACAGCGCCTTCGCCGCCTCCGACTGGGGCTCGGCGGAGTTCAGCACCACGATGAAGGGCTTGCCCAGGGCCTTGAGCTCGTCGATCACCCGCTCCTCGGCCTGGGGATAGGCCGCCCGGGGCAGGTCCGCCACGGTGCCGTCGGTGGTCACCACCACCCCCACGGTGGCGTGCTCCTTGATCACCTTGCGGGTGCCCGTCTCCGCCGCTTCCTCGAAGGGAATGTCGTAGTCATACCAGGGCGTGCGCACCATGCGCGCCTCGCCGCCGTCCGTCAGCCCCTGCGCGCCGGGGATCAGATACCCCACGCAGTCCACCAGCCGCACCCGCGCGGCGGCCTCGTCCTTCAATGTCACCCGCGCCGCCTCGTTGGGCACGAACTTCGGCTGGGTGGTCATGATGGTCTGGCCCGCGCCGCTCTGGGGCAGCTCGTCCCGGGTGCGCTCCCGCTCGGCCTCGTCCTCCATGCCGGGCAGCACAAGCAGTTCCATGAACCGCTTGATGAAGGTCGATTTTCCCGTGCGCACCGGGCCGACGACACCCACATAGATGTCGCCATCGCATCGACCTGCGATATCCCGGTACAGTTTTTGTTGATCCATGGATCCCGCCTCCCGCTTGCATTTTCTCTGAATCATATGAACCGCCGGGGGGCCTTAGACCAGTGCCGTCCATATGAATTTTACTTAAACTATAACCCCCCGCGATTGACATTTATCACAGCGATAGTATAATAAAACAATAAACTGAGGAGGTTTTCAACATGAAGAGAATCATCGTCACTATCCTGGCCGTCTGCATGCTGCTGTCCGCCTGCGCCTTCGCCGAGGGCCAGTTCCGCGTGGGCATGGAGTGCGACTATCCCCCCTTCAACTGGACCCAGGTGGATGAGAACGAGAACACCGTGCCCATCGACGGCGGCATGGGCTACGCCGGCGGCTACGACGTGGAGATCGCCAAGCGCGTGGCCGAGGGCCTGGGCAAGGAGCTGGTGATCGTGAAGGTCGAATGGGACGGCCTGATCCAGAAGCTCAACGCCGGCCAGATCGACGCCGTGATCGCGGGCATGTCCCCCACCGCCGAGCGCAAGATCACCGTGGACTTCACCGACGCCTACTACAACTCCGACCTGGTGGTCGTGGTCCGCAAGGACAGCGCGTACGCCAACGCCGCCTCCCTCGAGGACCTGTCCGGCGCGAAGATCACCGGCCAGCTGAACACCTTCCACTACACCGTGATCGACCAGATCCCCGGCGTCCAGAAGATGCCCGCCATGGACACCTTCCCGACCATGACCGTCGCCCTGACCAGCGGCGCGATCGACGGCTACATCTCCGAGCGTCCCGGCGCTGTGTCCGCCTGCGCGGCCAACGACGCCCTGGCCTTCGTGACCCCCGGCTTTGAGGCCTCCGAGGAGGATACCTCCGTGGCCGTCGCCCTCAAGCAGGGCCAGCCCGAGCTCATCGAGCAGATCAACGGCATCCTCGCCGGCATCGACGCCGACGCCCGCAACGCGCTGATGGACAACGCCGTGCTGAACCAGCCGATCTCCGGGGACTGATTCTGGTTGAACGATTGGGAATTGGGAATGGATACCCATTCCCAATTCCCAATCATTATTTAAGGAAGTGACAATATGCCCAACGCGCAATCCGGATTCTTTGAATGGGTGTTTTTCTTCGTCAGGACCTACGGTCCGATGTTCCTGAAGGGCGCGGGCACGACGCTGCTGATCGCCCTGACGGGCACGCTGGTGGGCTTCATCATCGGCCTGGCCGTGGGCTACGTGCGCGCCATCCCCTGCGAGAGGACGGACGGCGCGGTGAAATACTGGCTTCTGAAGCTGGTGCGGACGCTGCTGGGCGTGTACATCGAAGTCTTCCGCTCCACCCCCATGATCGTGCAGTCCATGGTGATCTTCTACGGTGCCTCGTCGGTACTGCACATCAACCTGCCCTATCTGCTGGCGGGCTTCATCATCGTGTCGATCAACACCGGCGCGTACCTCTCGGAGATCGTGCGCGGCGGCATACAGTCGGTGGACCCCGGCCAGATGGAGGCCGGCCTCGCCATCGGCATGACCTACGGCCAGACCATGCTCAACGTGGTGCTGCCCCAGGCCATCCGCAACATCCTCCCCGCGCTGGGCAACGAGTTCGTGGTGAACATCAAGGACACCTCGGTGCTCAACGTCATCTCGGTCACGGAGCTCTACTTCGTGTCCAAGTCCGCCGCGGGCACCTACTTCAAGTACTTCGAGGTGTTCTTCATCACCAGCGTGATCTACTTCGTGATGACCTTCACCGTCACCCGCTTCCTGCGCTGGCTTGAGAAGAAGATGGACGGCCCGCAGAACTACGCCATGCACGGCTCCCAGACCGTGCCGGACGTGGAGCTGGTCAGGAAGGGAGGCGCGGTCAGTGAATGAGACCATACTGCAGGTCAATCACCTGAGCAAGTCCTTCGGCGACCACGAGGTGCTCAGGGACGTGGATTTCTCCGTTTCCCGCGGCGAGGTCATATCGATCATCGGGGCCTCCGGCTCGGGCAAGAGCACGCTCTTGCGGTGCATGAACCTGCTCGAAAAGCCCACCAGCGGCGAGATACTCTTCCACAACGAGAACATCCAGCGGCCCGGCTTCGACCTCCAGACCTACCGGGGCCGCGTGGGCATGGTGTTCCAGCAGTTCAACCTGTTTGCCAACATGACCGCGCTGGAAAACTGCGTGGTGGGCCAGATGAAGGTGCTCAAGCGTTCCCGGGTGCAGGCCCAGAACATCGCCATGGCCTTCCTGGAGAAGGTGGGCATGTCCGCCTACGTCAAGGCCAAGCCCCGGCAGCTCTCCGGCGGCCAGAAGCAGCGCGTGGCCATCGCCCGCGCCCTGGCCATGAACCCCGAGGCGCTGCTGTTCGACGAACCCACCAGCGCCCTCGACCCGGAGATGGTCGGCGAGGTGCTCTCCGTCATGAAGGACCTGGCCTCCACCGGCCTGACCATGCTGGTGGTCACCCATGAGATGGGCTTCGCCCGGGACGTGTCCGACCGCGTGGTGTTCATGGACGGCGGCGTGATCGTCGAAAGCGACGTGCCCGAGGTGGTATTCACCCGGCCCAAGCACCCGCGCACAAGGGAGTTCCTGGCGAGGATACTGAACCAGTAATCACGACAAAGGCAACGTGTGGGGCTGTCTTCATTAAACATGCGTAGGGGCGCCGATGCGGCGCCCGCCCGGGTACGAAACGCAACGTACCTTCACGGCGGGCGGCGCATCGCCGCCCCTACGATGTTTGAGACAGCCCCATCTTTCCGTGTTGTGATCGTGGCATCCGTTCCCTCCGTAGGGACGCCATTTATGGCGTCCGCGTGCCCCGTTTCGTACAGGGCGGACGCCATAAATGGCGTCCCTACAGCGGCTTTCGATATCAATTCGATTCAAACAATCCCTGCATATATCGTTGACCGCCCCTACCTCCCGAAGTAATCGCAGATCCCCTCGACCATGCCCTCCGCCAGCAGGAGCTGGTAGTCGTGGTCGTTGAGGCGCTCATCCTCGTCGGGGTTGGTCAGATACCCGCACTCCACCAGTATGCAGGGCACCTCTGACCAGTTGAGCCCGGTATATGTATCCCGCTCGTACACGCCCCGCTTCTTCGCGCCGGTGGCCTCCACCATCCGGGGCAGTATGGCCTCGGCGGCGCGCCTGCTCTCCTTTGAGATGGGAAAGCTCTTGTTGACGAACAGCCCGATGCCGTTGGGGGACTTCTTGGTGGAACCGTCGCAGTGGATGCGCAGCACCAGGTCCGCGCCCCACTCGTTCATCATGATGGCGCGCTCCTGGTTGGAGATGTCCACGTCATGGGTCTCGCGGGTCATCCTGACCTCCGCGCCCTCGGCCTCCAGCGCGTCGCGCAGCTTGAAGGATATCTCCAGCACGGTCATGTACTCGGGGATGCCGGTCTTGCGGCCCTTCGTACCGGAGGCCACCTTGGGCTTTTTATCCTTGCTGCCCGGGGCGATGGCCTCCTTTTCGTTGTTGCCGTGCGCCTGATGCCCTGGATCGATGCCGATCTTGAGGCCCGCCAGGCGTCCCGGCTCCGGGGTGGCGGTGGGCTCCGGCGTCGGCGCGACGGTGGCCGTCGGTTCGGGCGCGGCCGTGGGCTCTGTGGTCGCCGCCGGCGCAGCGGCGGGCTGCTCGGCATGCGCCGCCCCCATCACAAGCGCCAGCACAAAAATCAGCACAAACACGCGCTTCATGCTTCACTCTCCTCCAATCGCTTCAATTCCTCCGTGACCTCCCGCCAGGCGTTGACCATCCGCGCCGGGTCGAACAGCACCACGGACCCGAAGGGCGCGCCGCACAGCAGCTCCACGCTCTCGCGGTAGGTGTTGAGCAGCTCCACCACCTGGATCATGCGGTCGGGGTTGTCCATGTCGGCGCAGAGTATGTCGCAGACCTCGTCGTTGACGTCGCACGCCAGCAGCAGCAGCACCCGCCCGACCCCCAGTGGGTAGCGGGCGTGCATGGTGCCGTCCCCGATGCCCTCCAGGATCGCCGCGTTCACCTGCGGCGCGAGCCGGTCGATCAGCACCCGCCGCCGGTAGTCCCGTATGGAGGCGTCCCTGTCACGGTAGCACAGCTTCAAAAGCAGCGCCGCGAAGGGGGTCTCCTCCGCGTCGAACAGGCTGGCCTGCATCAGCAGCTGGTTCAGTTTGTCCACGGCGCCGCGCCGGGCGGACATCTGCTCCACCCGCAGGCGCTCGTAGCGGCCCGTCCAGCGGCGCTCGCAGATCTCCCGGAGCACCGCCTCCTTGGCGTCAAAGTAGTGGTAGAAGCCGCCCTTCGACAGCCCGAGCGCGTCCAGTATATCCTGTATGCTGGTGCGGTCGTAGCCCTGCTCAAAGAACAGCTTTTCGGCGGTATCCAGTATCTGACTGCGCCTCAAATCGCCCTTTTTCATCTTCCTCGTCTCCTGCCGTGGTTCGTCGGTGTCTTTGAGCCCTTGTCAGCGGGCTTTCTTTCGCGTTCATAGGGGGGGATCAGGCATTCCTTTCCCCATCCGATCAGGTCCTCCCGCCCCGCCTTCTTCAGCGCCTTCAGCACCAGCGGGCGGTTGTAGGGCTTGAAGTAGTGCATCAGCGCCCGCTGCATGGCCTTCTCCTCCTGGTCCCGGGGCACGTACACCGGGGTCATGTCCCGGGGGTCCAGCCCCGTGTAGAACATGGCCGTGGACAGTGTGCCCGGCGTGGGGTAGAAGTCCTGCACCTGGTCGGGGTGCTGGCCGGTGCGCTTCATGTAGACCGCGAGCTGTATGGCGTCCTCCAGCGTGCAGCCGGGATGGCTGGACATGAAGTACGGCACCAGGTACTGCTTTAAGCCCAGCCGCTGGTTGATCTGTTTGTACTGCTGCACGAACCGGTCGTAGGTCTCCCGATCCGGCTTGCCCAGGTAGTGCAGCGCCCGCGGGCTCACGTGCTCCGGCGCGACCTTCAATTGCCCCGAGACGTGGTGCTTTATGAGCTCCGTCAGAAAGCCGCTCTTTTTGTCCGCCAGCACGTAGTCATAGCGTATGCCGCTTCGGACAAAGACCTTCTTCACGCCCGGCAGCGCCCGCAGGGCGCGCAGTATGTCGATGTACTCCCGGTGATCGGCCACGAGGTTCGGGCAGGGCTTCGGGAACAGGCACTGGCGGTGGACGCACGCCCCGCACTTCAACTGCTTATTGCAGGCGGGCTTTCGGAAGTTGGCCGTGGGGCCGCCGACATCGTGGATGTAGCCCTTGAAGTCCGGCTGCTTCGTCAAAAGCCTGCCCTCCTCCAGTATGGACTGCTTGCTTCTGGAGGTCACGATCCTGCCCTGATGGAAGGTCAGCGCGCAGAAGTTGCAGGCCCCGAAGCAGCCCCGCACCGACGCGATGGAGAATTTGACCTCCTCGATGGCGGGGATGCCGCCCATCTTGTCGTACATCGGATGCCAGGCGCGCATGTAGTGAAGCGCGTACACCGCGTCCAGCTCCGCCTCGGAAAGCGGCATGTCCGGCACGTTTTGAAGCATCCAGCGCCTGCCGTGCTTCTGGGCGATGGGCCTGCCCCGCACCGGGTCCTGCTGGTCGTACTGCACCTTGAACGCCTCGGCGTAGGCGCGCCTGTCCTTCGCCACGACCTCCATGGGCGCTATCTCGATGAACCCCTCCGGGACCTCCCCCGCCATCACGCAGGTGCCGGGGACGCGCATCTCGGAGAAATCCTGCCCGGCGGCCATCCACTCGGCCACCTTGAGGATGCTCCGCTCCCCCATGCCAAACATCAACACGTCCGCGCCGGCATCCACCAGCAGGGAGTTGCGCACCCGGTCTTCCCAGTAGTCGTAGTGGGCAAAGCGCCGAAGCGACGCCTCCACCCCGCCGATGGCGATGGGCACATCCCGGTAAGCCTCCCGGATGCGGTTGCAGTACACCACGGTGGCCCGGTCCGGCCGATGGCCCGCCTTCCCGCCCGGGGAGTAGGCGTCCTCTGAGCGGCGCTTCTTCGCGGCGGTATAGTGGTTCACCATCGAGTCGATGACCCCCGCCGTCACCAGAAAGCCAATTTTTGGACGTCCGAAGGCGCGAAAAGGTTCACAGGAATGCCAGTCCGGCTGGGGCAGCATCGCCACGCGATACCCCGCCGCCTCCAGCACCCGGCTGATGATCGCCAGCCCGAAGGAGGGGTGATCCACGTAGGCGTCCCCCGTGACGTACACGAAGTCCGGCGCGTCCCAGCCGAGGGCGCGCATTTCCTTCATGTTCACGGGCAGAAAGCCCTTGGCCACGGGAAGCACCTCCTTCGTATAGTTATGATAATGGGGTTCGGACGGGCGATGAGGGCATCGCCCCTACCCTGCCCGCGTAGGGACGCCATAATTGGCGTCCGTTCTCTCCGCAGGGACGCCATTCATGGCGTCCGCGGTCATCGCCCCCCCCGTAGGGGCGCCCAATGGGCGCCCGCTCGGCAACGATACGTTATGCTGTACCCGGCGGGCGGCGCATCGCCGCCCCTACGACCGTAATTCGCCCTGTTGCCGCAATACGGTTAACGTATCAACAGACCCCGTCGTAGGGACGCCATTCATGGCGTCCGCGGGCGGCAATTATGCCGCCCCTACGCCTGTCACTCCGCACCTCCGGCTTCCCCCTCCGCTTCAAACCGCGCCACGACCTCCTCCATCACCTTCACCGCCCCACGCAGCAGGGTCTCGGCGTCCTTATGGCGCTCGAAGTAGACGATGGCGGGCGGGTTGCCCCCGCGCACGGCGAGGACCTGCGGGAACGCCCGCACGGCGGTGAGCACGCGGATCAGGTCGATCTCGGCGGCCATGGCGAAGCGCATGTGCAGCTCGTCGCCCTTGAGCGCCACGTAGTCGATGCCCAGCCGCGAACAGTACGCCTTGAGCTGGGCCACCTCGATCAGGTTCATCACCGGCTTGTTGGGGTCGCCGAAGCGGTCGATCAACTCCTCGATCAGGTCGTCGCGGCTGTCCCGGTCGTGTATGGAGGCGATCTTCTTGTACATCTCGACGCGCAAGAGGTCGTTGGCGATGTACTCCTGGGGCAGGTAGGCGTCCACCTTCACGTCCACGCGGGTCTCGATGTCCCCCTGGGACACGTCGCCGCGCAGCTCCTTCACGGTGTCCTCGATCATCTTGACGTACAGGTCGTAGCCCACCGTGGCCATGAAGCCGCTCTGCTCCGAGCCCAGCAGGTTGCCCGCCCCGCGGATCTCCAGATCGCGCATGGCCACGCGGAAGCCGGAGCCGAACTCCGTGAACTCCCGTATGGCGTTGAGCCGCTTGTCGGCGGACTCGGTGAGCACCTTGTTGGGGTTGACGGTCAGGTAGGCGTAGGCCAGCCGGTTGGAGCGGCCCACGCGGCCGCGGAGCTGGTAGAGCTGCGAAAGGCCGAAGCGGTCCGCGTCGCAAACGATCAGCGTGTTGGCCCGGGGCACGTCCAGCCCCGCCTCGATGATGGTGGTGCACAGCAGCACGTCGAACTTGCCGTCGTAGAAGTCCAGCATCACGTCCTCCAGGGCGTGCTCCCGCATCTGCCCGTGGCCCACGGCGATGCGGGCCTCCGGCACCAGCTTCTTGAGGCGCGTGTACATGACCTCGATGGTCTGCACCCGGTTGTGCAGCACGTACACCTGTCCGCCGCGGGAGAGCTCCCGGAGGATGGCGTCGCGCACCAGCCCGTCGGAATACTCCACCACGTAGGTCTGCACCGGGTAGCGCTCCTCCGGCGGGGATTGCAACAGCGACATGTCCCTTATGCCCACCATGCTCATGTGCAGGGTCCGCGGGATGGGCGTGGCGGTCAGCGTCAGCACGTCCACCGAGCGCTTCATCTGCTTGATGGCCTCCTTGTGGGTCACGCCGAAGCGCTGCTCCTCGTCCACCACCAGAAGCCCCAGGTCCTTGAACTTCACGTCCTTCGCCAGCAGGCGGTGGGTGCCGACGATCACGTCGATCTCCCCCGCCTCCAGCCGCTTCAGTATGGCCTTCTGCTCCGCCGCCGTCTTGAAGCGGCTGATGGCCTCCACGTTCACCGGGAAGCCGGCGAAGCGGTTGAGCATCGTGGCGTAGTGCTGCTGCACCAGTATGGTGGTCGGGGCCAGCATGGCCGCCTGCTTGCCGCCCATGACGGCCTTGAAGATGGCCCTCAGCGCTACCTCGGTCTTGCCGTAGCCCACGTCGCCGCACAGCAGGCGGTCCATGATCTTTGGCTTCTCCATGTCGCGCTTGATGTCCTCGATGGCGGCGAGCTGGTCCGGCGTCTCCTCGTAGGGAAAGCCGTCCTCGAACTCCCGCTGCCAGGGGGTGTCCGGGTCGAAGGCGTGGCCCGGCGCGGATTCCCGCGCGGCGTAGAGCTTCAAAAGGTCCCCGGCGATGGCCTGTATGGACTGCTTGACCTTGCTCTTCTGCCGCTGCCACTCGCCGCCGGACAGCCGGTTCAGCTTGGGCGCCTCGCCCTCGGAGCCGATGTACTTCTGGACACGGTCCAACTGATCGGTGGGCACGTACAGCTTGTCGGACCCCTGATAGCGGATGTGCAGGAAGTCGCGGTAGGTGCCGTCGCTGGACAGGCGCACCATGCCCATGTACTGGCCGATGCCGTGGTTCTCGTGGACCACGTAGTCCCCGACCTTGAGATCGGTGAACGCCGCCAGCTTCTCGCCCGACGACGCCCGGCTGCGGCTGCGCTGCCGGTTGACGCCGTAGATGTCCGATTCCGACACCACGGCGAAGCGGATCTCCGGGTACAGGAAGCCCCGGTTCATCGTGACGGGCAGTATCACCGGCGCGCCGGGGGCCAGATCGTCCGGGATGTCCGCCGTGAACGGCGCTGGGGACCCCTGGGTGTTGAGCGCCCCCTCCAGGCGCTCGCCGCGGGCGGTGCCGCCGGAGAGCAGCGCCACCCGCCAGCCCTCGGCCTTCCAGCGGTTCAGGTCCCGGGCCAGCTCCTTGACGTTGCCCTGATAGGCGGCGGCGTTGCGGCACTCCATCTTTATGAGCCGCCCGGGCTTAAAGTCCTGCTCGGTGCGCATGAACAGGTTGGTCAGCAGTATGCGCCGGCCCCGGTACTGCGCCAGCAGCTCGTCATAGCCCAGCAGCAGCCCCGCCTGCGTCGGCAGCGCCTCCTGGCGCTCCAGCGCGGTCACGAAGTGCTCCTTGAACTCCAGGAAGCGGTTCTCGCAGCGCTCCCGCAGGCGGTCCGGCTGGTCGAACACGATGACGGGGTCCTCCAGATAGTCCGCGGCGGTGTGGGCGTACCCCAGCAGCACCGGCAGCAGCGAATCCGCCCCCTCGGGCATCCTGCCGGTGCGCAGGGCCTCCGCCACGCCCTCGAAGTTGCGCTGCAATGCGGAGCCGGACCGCACCCTCTGGGGCAGCCGCGGAGCCTTGCCCGCGGGCTTCTTCTTCGCCCCGGCGTCCGGCTCCGTCTCGTCCTCCAGCGCCAGCTGTATAAACTCATCGAAGGGGATCAGGTCGAACTCCTTTTCGATGGCGCTCTGCCGGTCGTCGCCCCCGTCGCCGGAGTGCGCCAGCAGCGCCTCCAGACGCGCAAGCGCCCTCGCCCGCGCCTCGTCGGTCAGCAGGCACTCCTGGGCCGGATACAGCCGCACCGACGCCCGCCGGGAGACGGAGCGCTGGGTCATCACGTCGAAGGTGCGGATGGAATCGATCTCGTCGTCGAAGAACTCCACGCGCAGGGCGTTAGGGCTGCCCACGGGATACACATCCAGTATGCCGCCGCGCAGGGCGCACTGGCCCCGGGCCTCCACCAGCTGCACGCGCTCGTAGCCGGCATCGGTCAGCCGCGCGATGAGCTCCGAGGGCTCCAGCCGCATGCCCTCCTGAAGGGCGATCACCCGATCGGTGAATTCCTCCGGCGGGGCCATGCGGAACAGCAGGGCGTCCGCGGGGGCCACCAGCGCCCGGGCCGCGCCGGTCACGCAGTCGCCCAGCGCCTCGATGCGGCGCATGGACAGCTCCCGGCTGGAGGCCGCGGTGCGCAGGAAGGTCACGTCCCGCGCCGGCAGAAAGCGCGCCCTGCCGCCCAGCAGCAGGTTCATATCCTCCGCCATGCGGCTGGCCGCCGTGTCGTTGGGCTCGATCACCAATACCGGACGGCCCGTCCTGAGCGCCACCGCCGCAAGGACGTGCGCCCGCTGGGAATCGTCCGGACCGTACACCGAACAGACGCCCGGCATTTCCAGCGCCCGCGTCAATTCCGCAAAGGATTCCAGCCCGTCCAGCGGCTTAAACAGGCAGTCGAGCTGCCGTACTGTGTCCTGCATGATTCCTCCCTGCAAGGGGGGACGCCGTCCCCCCTGGACCCCCTTGCCAAAGGGGCTGAGCCCCTTTGGAATCCCCAATCGCCGCACACAAGTGTGCGGCAGGGGAACGGGAAAATAACGTGATTTGCGCCGCACCGCGGCGCAGAACAGGTTTCCAAAGGATCAATGACCCTTTGGCGGGGTTCTTAGGGGTAGCGCCCCTAAGCGTTCAGCTTCCCCACGAGCTGCCGGGCGGGCTCCACGCCGTTTGCGATCAGCTCGGCCACCACGTCGGCGGCACCGAGGTAGGCGTCGAACATGGTCTGCCGGAGCTCGGGGGTCTGGTAGGTGGAGAGCACCCAGTCCTTCATGTCCCAGCCCTCCGCGGGGCGTCCGATGCCCACCCGCACGCGGGGAAAATCGTCCCAGCCCAGCAGGTAGATGATGTTGCGCATGCCGTTGTGGGTGCCCGCGGAGCCCTTGGGCCGGAAGCGCAGCTTGCCCTCGGGCAGGTCCACGTCGTCGTAGCACACGATCAGGTGGTCGTGCTCAGGCTTGTACCAGTTCACGAGCTGCACCACGCTCTCGCCGGACAGGTTCATGAAGGTCTGCGGCTGGCACAGCGCCACCCGCTGCCCCCGGATCACGCCCTCGCCCACCACCGCCTTGCAGCGCAGTCTGTGCATGGGGATGTCGTACTTCTGGGACAGCACCTCCACCACGTCAAAGCCCACGTTGTGCCGCGTGTGCATGTATTTCCGGCCCGGATTGCCCAGGCCCACGATCACGTACATGTGCATTCCTCCGATCAGCTTATTGTAACGCCCGGCCGCCCGGCTTGTCAATATGTTCCGCGAAAAAATACAGACTTCGGTCTGTAAATATCAAAATACCGCCGCACAAAACGGCGGCGGTACAAAACACGGTCGGTTCAGAACGAAGTCGGTTTTTACTTCTTCCGCATGAATGAGGGCACATCCGGCGTGAAGCCCCTGCGGGTCTGGGTGCGCGGCGGCTCGGACACGCCGTCCTCCTGATACACCCTGGGCGCGCGGCGCTGCTGCTGCGCACCGGCGGGGCGGCTGGCGCGGTTCTCATACCCGGCGTCGGCGCTCTCGCGGTTGCGGCTGGAACGGCGCTCGAAGATCGGGGAGACGGGCTCCTCCTCGGTGAAGCGGGAGGTCCGGGCCTCCTGCGCCGGGGCGGTCTCGTCCGCGGGCTCGGCGTCGCGGCTCACGGAGGGGCGCACGCCCGCGAAGGGGGTCTTTTCGAAGCCGGTGGCGATGACGGTGATCTTGACCTCGTCGGTCAGGTTCTCGTCGATGCCCGCGCCGAAGATGATGTTGGCCTCCGGGTCGGCGGCGGCGGTGATCTTCTGGGCGGCCTCGTTGATGTCGATGATGGAGGTGTCCGGCCCGCCGGTGATGTTGATGAGCACGGCCCGCGCGCCGTCGATGGAGGTCTCCAGCATCGGGCTGGAGATGGCCTGCTGGGCGGCGTCGATCATGCGGTTCTCGCCCTTGCCGATGCCGATGCCCATGTGGGCCAGGCCGCGGGACTGCATGACGGTGCGGACATCCGCAAAGTCAAGGTTGATGAGGCTCGGCACCGCGATCAGATCGGAGATGCCCTGGATGCCCTGTCGCAGGGTGTCGTCGGCGATGCGGAAGGCCTCGGTCATGGTGGTGCCCTTGGTGACCACGCTGAGCAGCTTGTCGTTGGGCACGACCACCAGGGTGTCCACATTGGCCTTCAGGCGCTCGATGCCGGATTCGGCGTTCTTCATGCGCTGGCGGCCCTCAAACATGAAGGGCTTCGACACGACGCCGATGGTCAGTATGCCCATTTCGCGGGCGACCTCGGCGATCACGGGGGTCGCGCCGGTGCCGGTGCCGCCGCCCATGCCGCAGGTCACGAACACCAGGTCGGAGCCCTTGAGCACGTTGGCGATCTCCTCGCGGCTCTCCTCGGCGGCCTTCTGGCCCACCTCAGGCAACGCGCCCGCGCCCAGGCCCTTGGTCAGCTTGTCGCCGATCTGTATGACTGTGTCGGCCCTGGACAGCTTCAGCGCCTGCTTATCGGTATTGACGGCGATGAACTTGACGCCCTTCAGGCCCGCTTCCACCATGCGGTTCACCGCGTTGGTGCCCGCGCCGCCGACGCCCACGACCTTTATGGCTGCGAAATTGGTATCTTCGGTGTCGATGTTGTTGTCCACGTTGTTCATTTCAAATTCAAGCACAAGGCATCCCCCTCGTCTAAGTAAATTATGTCAAGTCTGCCAGGCAGACATTCTGGTTATTATTGGCTCTCAGGCCTCAGCCGCGGCTGAACATGCTGCGGATCCTGCTGCTGAGATTTTCCTCCGGCTCGGCCTCGCCCTCGATGGAATCGAAGATCAGGTCCGCCAGCCCCAGCGCCGAGGCGTATACCGGGCTGTTCAGCTTGGAGGACTTCGCCGCGGAGATCTTCACCGGCCGTCCGATGGCCGCGGCCAGCGCCTCTCGGGCCCCCCGCATCAGCGCGATGCCGCCGCCGGTGAGGTACACCTGGCTGCGCTTGCCCAGGTACTGGTCGGCGTCGTTGGCGATGGTCATGCCGATCATGTCCGTCAGCTCCTTGAAGCTGCTCTCGACGATGCGCCCCACCGCCTCCCTGGGGAAGGTCCTGCGGCGGCCGTTGTCGTCGTACACCTCGGAGAAGGAGTTCATATCGAACTCGTCCGGGTTGAACACGTAGCCGCGCTTGATCTGCTCCGCGGCGCGCATGGGCACGCGCAGGCCCATGGCCAGATCGGCGGTGATGTGCCCGCCGCCCCGGGGCAGTATGGCGTGATACACGATGGCGTCGCCCTCGACCACGCTGATCTCGGTGTTCAGATAGCCCACGTCGATCAGCAGCGCCCCGCGGTCGCGCTCCTCCAGCGACAGCACCAGCAGGCTCTCCCCCAGCGACGGGGACAGAAAGCCCAGTATGGTGATGTCCTGCCGGCCCAGCATCTCGGTCACGTCGTCGATGAACTGGGGATCGGCCACCACGAAGGTGGTCAGCGCCCGCAGCCGCGTGCCGCGCCCGCCGGGGGACATGGTCTTTTTGCCGTCGTCCACGATGAACCAGCTCGGCGTGCGGTGCATCACCAGCCCGCCGGACTCGCTGATGTGCAGCATGTCCGCCGCGGCGTCCTGCACGGCGTTGATCGCGGCCTCGTCCACCACGCCCTCGGGGAGCTCCACCTCGGTCTCGCCGCTGAGCACGTGAATGTACTCGCCGGGCACGCCCACGTAGATCTCCTTGATCTTGGAATTCGCCTCCAGCTCCGCCGCGGCGATGGAATCGCCCACGCGCTGGATCATCTGGCCCGGCGTGTTCCAGTCTCCGTCCGAATAGCCGTCATAGGGAACCGTGCCGGAGCCGACGATGTCCAGCCGGTCCATGCCGCCGGACTGAGCGATCATCGTCACGATTTTGGAGGTTCCAAATTCAATGGCTGCAATCTGCGTCTTCATAACTGTTGTTGACACATCCTATATCCATACTGTCACAGAATAGACCACATACCAGTATTATACATGGATTTGAATCGGGATGCAAACGCCAAACGCCCGATTTTGGCGAATTTCAGCATCTTTCAAAATTGTTTCAAAATGTCGGCACAAGGCCGTCACAGAATCGCCCCGGATCTGCATGTGCAGATCCGGGGCGATTCTGTCAGAGTGGAGATATAGTCAGCCGCGCACAATGCACATCGGACAGGCATTCCATCGTTCCCGTGAAGCAAGACATTCCACACTTGAACCCACATCACGCCGTTCTCCGGCTTTTATCATCTTCACTCTCCACTCTTCACTCTCCACTCTCTAAATCACATCTTCCCCTATCACCGCCTCCGGCGTGATCTCGGGCGCAGGCGTCGGCGTGGGCGCGGGCGTGGGCGTCGCGCCGGAGAGGAAGTCGGCCTTGCTGCCGCTGGACACGTCCAATTGCCCCAGGGTCTCGCCCCGCGCCTCCAGGTCCTGCAGTGCCCCGACCATCCAGATGATCTTGTTGTTCATGTTCTCGGTGTTGCCCAGCGACACCACGATGCCCTTCCGGGCGATGAGCTCGATATCGCTCAGATGCTCCAGGTTGATCTCGGACACATAGCCCATGGCGTTGTGGGCCTTCAGCGCGTCGAGCACCGCCTTCATGGCGTTCAGGCGGCTCTCCGGGGCGTCGATCTGCTTGCCCAGCCGGTACGTCGAGGACTTCAGCCCCATCACGTAGGGCACGCCGTCCTCCGGGGCCACGTCCCCCACGGACACCACATAGCCGTCCGAATCCAGCACCAGCAGCTTTCCGGCCTGCAATGTGATGGCGTCCCGGCTGCGCTGACGCACCGTGAGCACGATGGTGTCCGGGTACTTCCGCTCCGCCGACACGAAGGCCAGCCGCCCGGTGGATTCCAGCTTCGCGCGCAGGGCGGACTGATCCACGGCGTTCAGCCGCCCGCCCAGCGGGATGCCGGACAGCCGCACCACGTCCGCCTCGGGCATGTCGCCCGCGCCGACCACCTGCACGTTGCGGATCAGAAACACGTAGTGCGTCAGCAGAAACCATATAAGCAGCGCGATGACCGGCACGGCCAGCAGCAGCCGCCCGACGTGCCTGCGCCGCTTCGGCGCGGGCCTTCGGGCATTGCCCCGGCGCCGCGCATCCTGGGCTGGCCGCCTGCGCTGCGGCGGGCGCCGCCGCGCGTACCCGCGCTCCGGCGGCCTTCTCCTCTGTCTCTGTGTCATGCTAAAACCCCGTGTTCTCGCAGGAAATGTTCATCAGTATCGCCACGGCGCACATCAGTATGGAGATGGACGTGCCGCCGGACGAGAAGAACGGCAGCGGCAGCCCGGTGGTGGGCATCATGCCGATCACCACGGCCACGTTGAGCACGCACTGCACGCCGATCATGCAGGTGATGCCCCCGGCCAGCATGCTGCCGAACCGGTCCGGGCAGCGTATCGCCACCCGCAGGCCGAAGAACAGGAACGCCGCGAAAGCGCAAAGTATCGCCACGCACCCCACGTAGCCCAGGTCCTCCCCCACCACGGCGAATATAAAGTCCGACTCCGGGTAGGGCAGGAAGGCGTACTTCTGGCGCCCCATGCCGAGCCCCATTCCGAACAGCCCGCCGGACCCGAAGGCCAAAAGCGACTGGGAGAGCTGATACCCCTCGTTGGTCATGTAGGCGAAGGGATTTCGGAAGGACATCAGCCTGGCCCGCCGGTAGTCCTCCGACAGCGCGTAGAACGTCCCCAGCGCCATGCCCGACGCCCCGATCAGCCCCAGGTGCAGCCAGCGCGCCCCGGCGATCATCACCATCACCGCCGTGACGATCAGTATGCTGCCCGCCGTGGACAGGTTCGGCTGCAACAGTATCAGCAGGAACATCGCCCCCGGTAGCACGAACAGCGGTATCAGGCCCGTGAAGAACCGGGTCACGTCCCGCTCCTTCTGGGAAAGCGCCCGGGCGAGGTAGAGTATCATCGAATACTTGGCAAGCTCCGAGGGCTGAAAGCTCACCGGCCCGAGGCGCAGCCAGCGCCGGGAGCCGTTGAGCATCTTTCCGATGCCGGGGATGGCCACCAGTATCAAAAGTACAAAGCTCAGGCCCAAGAGCCCGCCGGTGACCCAGGGCTTCCTGAGCGCCCGGTAGTCGATTTTCAGTAAAAACGCCATGCCCACGGCCCCCACGCCGATGCCCATGAGCTGGGAATACACCTCGGAGAGCGCATCGCCGGAGTCCTGGGCGTTGTAGAAGCTGGCGGCGTAGAGCACCGTGACCCCCAGCAACAGAAGCAGTATGAAGCATGCCGCGAGGCCCCTGTCGATGTCCCGGAGCCTGTGCGTCTCTCTCGGCGCGGTCACCTGCCGCGCCTCTTTGGCCCCGCGAACGGGGGCGGACATCAAGCCTCCCGGCCCTCCATGGCGTTCACGATGCCCTTGAAGATGCGCCCGCGGGCCTCGTAGTCGTCGAACATGTCAAAGGACGCGCAGGCCGGGGACAGCAGCACGTTGCCGCCCTTCGGGGCCAGTTCGAAGCTGAGCTCAATGGCCTTTTTGAAGTCGTAGCCCGCGTGGATGTAATCCTTATACCCCACGATGTCCAGCGCCTTTTGGATCTCCTTCGCGGTCTCGCCGATCAGCACGATGTGCACGATGGGGCACTTCAATATCTCCTCCCCCAGCGGCACGTAGTTGGTCTTCTTGGGACTGCCTCCCAGGATCAGCACCGTGGGCCGGTCCATGGCCCTGACGGCCTGTATGGTGGAATCCACGTTGGTGCCCTTGGAGTCGTTGATGAAGCGCACCCCGTCAAGCTCCCGCACGAACTCGATGCGGTGCTCCACGCCCTTGAAGGTCCTGAGCGTGTGGGCGATGACCGCCGGGTCGATCCCCGCCGCCATCGTCATGGCCACGGCGGCCAGGGCGTTTTGCAGGTTGTGGTCGCCGGGGATGTAGACCTCGTCGGCGCGGCAGACGGGCACATTGTCCCCCGGCGCGCCGTAGACGATCCCCCCGTCCACGACGAACGCGCCGAACGGCGGCTCCCCGTGGCTGGAAAACCAGCTCACCCGGCACTTGGCGCGGTTTTTCATGTCCCGGGTCACCGGGTCGTCCCAGTTGAGCACCAGCGTGTCGTCCGGACCGCAGTTTTCAAAGATGCGCTCCTTGAGGGCGATGTACTTCTCCATGGTGCCGTGGCGGTTCAGGTGATCCTCGGAGATGTTCAGCACCGCGCAGATGGCGGGGTGGAAGTCCCGGGAGGTCTCCATCATGAAGGAGGAAATCTCGCACACCGTCACGTCGTCGGGCTTCATATCCGGCACCGCGCCGGAGTAGGGCGTGCCGATGTTTCCCACCACATGGGTGCGCTTCCCGGCGTTTTTGAAGATCTCGCCCACCAGCGTGGTGGTGGTGGTCTTGCCGTTGGTGCCGGTGATGGCCAGCAGCAGGCCGGTGGACTCCCGGTAGGCGTACTCCACCTCGCCCATGACCTCCACGCCCAGCGCCTTCGCCCGCACGACGGCGGGGTGGTCCACCGGGATGCCCGGGCTGACGATCAACTGATCCAGCCCCTCCAGGTGGTTCTCGGGGTGCTTTTCACCCAGCAGGAAGGCAGCCCCAGCGGCCTTCAGATCGTCCAGCTTGCCGCCGAAGTCGGCCTCCGCCTTGGAATCGCAGACGCAGACCTCCGCGCCGCGCAGCAGCAAAAGCTTCGCGCACGCGATGCCGCTGCGGGCCATGCCCAGGACCATGACTCGTTTCATCTTTAAGCCTCCAAATGTGGTTATTGAGGAATTGAGAATTGAATAATTGAGAATTGAGAATTTGGTTTGCGTTCCGTCCGGGCGATGAGGGCATCGCCCCTACATTCGCGCGCTATCCGTAGGGGCGATCCCCTGATCGCCCGCCGGACCGAAAAGAATGATCTGTACGGCGGAAATCAATCAAACAAATCCGCAAGGATTTGCACCGCCATTCTCAATTCTCCATTCTCAATTCTCAATTAAAAAGCATGCTGATTCTACGCCACAAACCCCAGCAGCGCCACCAGGCACAGCATCACGGTGGCGATGTAGTACATCGCGACGATGCTGGTCTCCGGCATGCCGCCCTTCTCAAAGTGATGGTGCAGCGGCGCCATGCGGAAGAACCGCTTGCCGTGGGTGGCCCGGAAATAGGCGAACTGTATGAGGTCCGACACGCTGGACATCACCATCGCCAGGGCGATGATGGGCAAAAGCAGCGACAGCCGCGTGACCGTCGTCATGCCCACCAGCGCGCCGCCGATGAAGAAGGAGCCCACGTCCCCCATGAACACCCGGGCGGGGTGGGAATTGTAGCGCAGAAAGCCGATCAGACCGCCCGCCATGGCCCCGCCGAATATGGCGACGTTCAGAAGGCTCCCGGCGTTTACCGGGTCCGCCGCCGCCAGCGCCACGCAGATGAGCGCCATGGTCACGAAGTCGAACAGCGCGCAGCCGCCCAGCAGGCCGTCCAGGCCGTCCAGCAGGTTGGCGGAGTTGACCGTGCCTACCAGTATGAACACCATCACCGGGATGTAGAACCAGCCCAGGTTCCACTCCACGTTCACGAAGGGCACCCTGAGGGAGGGGCCGATCTGCGGGTGCAGGTACGCCCACACCGAAAGCGCGATCGACAGCACGATCTGCGGCAAGAGCTTCTGCTTGGGCGTCAGGCCCTCGGAGGCGTGCCGCCGCACCTTCAGGAAGTCGTCCACGAATCCGATCAGCCCGAAGCCCAGCGCGCTGACCAGGCACATCAACAAAAGGCCCCAGTTGCCGCCCTTGTAGCTGAACGCCACCGCCGCCACCAGCGCGGGCAGCGCGAATATCACGCCGCCCATCTGCGGCGTGCCGGCCTTGGCCGCGTGGTCCGGGCCCAGCTCGTAGATCACCTTGCCCAGCTTCAGCTTCTTCAGCCACGGGATCACGATCGGGCCCAGCACGATCGCCATCGCGAACGCCGCGATGACCGTCCATATCAGTCTCTGCATCTTATGTTGACCTCCAGACCGCCGGGCAAATTTGATCCTCCCGGCCGAGTGTAGTATGCCCAACTACGGCAAAGAGACTGTCTCAAACAGAAAACGAAAGCTTCTGTGCTGTCGTAGAGGCGGCATAATTGCCGCCCGCGGACGCCATTTATGGCGTCCCTACGGTTCAAGCCAAAGGATGCTTTGGTGCACTTTTCTGTTTGAGACAGTCCCATCCGTAGCACCTATTCTATTTTAGACACAAATATGGCGAAAGTCAAGGATTTATTGAAGAGTGAAGAGTGGAGATTTGAAGTGCCCGGGAACGGCAAACTGTATCTCCACTCTCCACTCTCAACTCTCCACTCTCTTCTTACCCCATCTCCTCCAGCAATTCCGCCACGACGACCTTCTCATCGAAGGGATACTTCACGCCGTTGATCTCCTGGTAGGTCTCGTGGCCCTTGCCGGCCAGCACCACCACGTCGTCCTTGCGGGCGAACTGAAGGGCGTAGCGTATAGCCTCCCGGCGGTTTTCGATCACGGTGTATTCGCAGGAAGTGGTCTTGATACCCTCCTCGATGGCGTCGATGATGTCCATGGGGTTTTCGTTGCGGGGGTTGTCGCTGGTGATGATGCAGTAGTCCGCCAGCTTGCCGGCGATCTCGCCCATCATCGGGCGCTTGCCGTGGTCCCGGGCGCCGCCGCAGCCGAACAGCGCGATCAGGCGGCCCTTGGTAGTCTCCCGCACGGCCTCGAGGATGTTCTCCAGCGCGTCGGGGGAGTGGGCGTAGTCCAGGATCACGCGGTAGGGCGTGCCGGTGTCCAACAGCTCGATGCGCCCCGGCACGGCGCGCACCTTCTCCAGCCCTCGGCGGATGGCCTCGGGCCCCACCCCGGCGCATATGGCGATGCCCGCCGCCAGCAGGGCGTTGTACACGTTGAATATGCCCGCCAGCCGCAGGCTTATGCTGGTGCGGAACTTCTTGTGCCAGGTCATCAGGAAGGAGCAGCCCCGCTCCCCCACCTCGATGTCGTTGGCGTACACGTCGGAGGGTTCCCGGATGCCGATGCGAAGCGCCCAGCGTCCCAGCTTGCGGATGCCCGCGGACACCCGCTCGTCGTCCACGTTGTAGACGATCTCGTCGCACATGTCGGGCTGGAAGAGCCGCAGCTTGGCGTTGAAGTAGGCGTCCATGTCCCCGAAGAAGTCCAGATGGTCCTGGGAGAAATTGGAAAACGCCCCCACCTTGAACTTCACCCCGGCCAGCCGGTGCAGGGCCGTGGCGTGGGCGGAGACCTCCATCACCACGCACTGCACCCCGGCGTCGGCCATGCGGCGCAGAAGCTGCTGGGTCTCCACCGGGTCGGGGGTGGTGAGGCGGCTGGGGATGGTCTCGTCGCCGATCATCGAGCACACCGTGCCGATCAGCCCGGTCTTGTAGCCGGCCTCGTCCATGATGGATTTCACCAGGAAGCTGGTGGTGGTCTTGCCCTTGGTGCCGGTGATGCCCAGCATCAGCATTTCGTCGGCGGGATGGCCGTAGTACGCCGCTGCGATGTAGGAGGTGGCGACGCGCACGTCCTCCACGATCACCTGGGGCACGCTCACCTCCAGCCTGCGCTCGACCACCAGCGCCGCCGCGCCCTTCTCCACCGCCTGGGGGGCGAAGTCGTGGGCGTCCATGCGCAGTCCCGGCGTGCAAAAGAACAGATCGCCGGGCACGACCCTGCGGGAATCGATGCGCAGCGCCGTGATCTCGGTGTTCTCGATGTCGCCGAGGGTCTCCACCCTTCCGGGGATCTTGCCGATCAACGCTTTGAGTTTCATCCGGATTCCTCCAGTGTTTGTTTTGAAAAACCGACCGTCCGGGGCGGCTGAAAGGTCACCGTCACACAGGTCGAGGGATTGACGTTTTCGTCGGGCGCCGGGGACTGTTTGACCGCCAGGCCGTTGCCCTCGATGCGCATCCGAAGCCCGAAGGAGCGTATCAGACGGTTGGCCTCCAGTACGGACATGCCGGTCACGTCGGGCACCCGGGCGCTCTCGGCCTGATCGGGCGCGCCCTCCACGTACAGCATCACGATGGAGCCCTGCGCCATCTGAGCGCCCGCGGCGGGCAATTGCGCCTTCACCCGTGCGCCCACGCCGTCCAGCACGTAGTCCAGCCCGGCGTCCTTCACGGTCTGTATGGCCTCCTCCACCGTCCTGCCGGCGAGCTCCGGCACGGTGGTCTCCGCGGGAGGCTCCTCCTCCCGGTCCGGCACGACCCCCAGGTAGTTGAGGGAGCGCTCCAGGATCTCCCTGGCGAACGGCGCGGCGGTAACGCTGCCGTAATCCACGGGCACGTCCGCCTCGTCCACGATGAGTATCACCGCGATCTTCGGGTCGTTGGCCGGGGCGAAGCCTATGAACGAGCCGATGTGCGTCGCCGACGACACCACGCCGTCCACGTACACCTGGGCGGTGCCGGTCTTGCCGCCCACATGGTAGCCGGGCAGGTAGGCGTTCTTGCCGCCGCCCAATGTGACCACGTCCTCCAGCAGCTTGCGCATGGTGTCGCTGGTCTGTTGGGAGATGGGATTGCCCGCCACCTCCGGCGCGCCGCGCTCGATCACCGCGCCGTTTACGTCGGTGATCTCCCTGACGACCCAGGGCCTCATCAGCCTGCCCCCGTTGATCACGGCGCAGGCGGCGGTCAGAAGCTGTATCGGCGTGACGGCCACGGACTGTCCGAAGCCGATGCGGGCCAGGTCCACCCTTTTGACGTTGTCCTGCCTGATCATGATGCCCCCGGCCTCGCCGGGGATGTCCACCCCGGTCTTTTGACCGATACCGAAGGCGTGCAGGTATTTGTAGAAGCGCTCCGTGCCCAGCCGCAGGCCCATCTCCACGAACACGGGGTTGCAGGAGTTCTGCAGCGCCTGGGCGAAGGTCTCCGCGCCGTGGGGCCGTCCCCAGCACTTGATCCTGCCCCCGTCCACCGTGACGGAGCCGGAGCAGTAGAAGCCCTCCGAGGGGGTCACCACCCCCGCCTCCAGCGCGGAGGCCGCGGTTAGCATCTTGAAGGTGGAGCCGGGCTCGTAGGCGTCGGTGATCACGCGGTTGCGCATCAGCGCCGTGAGGGCCTGAACGTCGCCGCGCGGCGGGTCGTTCAGATCGAAGTCCGGCTTGGACACCATGGCCAGTATCTCCCCGGTATCCGGGTCCATGGCCAACGCCCGCACGGCCTTGGCGTTGTTGACCGTCATGGCCTCCCGGGCGGCCTGCTCCGCGAAGGCCTGTATGGAGGCGTCCAGCGTCAGCGTGACGCTGCCGCCGTTCACCGCGGCGATGTAGGCACTCTCGCCGTTGTCCAAAGCGCGGCCCTTGCCGTCGATCTCCTCCAATATGCGCCCCGCCCGGCCGGACAGGTACCGATCCAGCGACTGCTCCAGCCCGGACTGCCCCGCGCCGTCGATGGTGGTCAGCCCGATCAGCTGCTCGGCGAACTGTCCCATGGGATAGTAGCGCCGGCTCTCCTCCTCGAGGTACAGCCCGTCCAGGGCGTCGCTGCCCGCCCGGGCGTACTCGGCCTTCATGGTCTTGATCTGCTGCGCGCGCTCCCGGGTCAGCTGCCGCTTCAGCGTCACGCCGCCCTTGGAGGTGTCCGACGCCTTCCGCTTTATGACCGCCGCCTCCATGTCCAACACCGGCGACAGTATCCGCGCGAACCGTGCGGCGTCCGTGACCTGCCGGGGGCTGCACGAGGCGGCGTAGGCCGTGGCGCTCTGGGCCAGCACGCGGCCCTTGCGGTCCAGTATCATGCCCCGCGTGGGGGCGATGACGCTCTCCGAGGTCCACTGTCCCTGCGCCCGGCGCTGCAATTCCTCGGCCCGGATGACCTGCAGGTTGAACAGCCGCACGCTCAGCGCCGAAAACAGCATGAAAAACACGGCCATACACACAGCGAGGCGGCGACGGATGACCGGCCCTGTGAGAACCATGTCCATCCCTCCCCGCCTGCGGAAATATTATTCCTTCATTTCCTCAGCGCTGGTGTTCCCGGCGCTCTGCGTGGAAGTATTGTCAAGCGCGGCCGGCAGGCGCACCACCCGGATCTGATCCCCGGAGGGCTTGCCCATGCCCAGCTTCGCGGCCCGCGCGGCCACCCTGTCCAGATTCTTGAACTGATTCAGGCTCAGGTTCAGGTTGTCCGCGTTGGCGCTCAGATCCCGTATCTCCCGCTCGATGGCCCGCACCTGCTTGTTCTGGCCCGTGACCCGGGCGATCATGGCGATCTGCGCAAACGCGCCCACCACCATCACCGCCACGAAGGCCATGATCAGCATGCGGTTGACCCGCCGGCGCTGCTCCTGGCGGGAACGCTTCGCGTGGCTCCTGATCATACTTATTCCTCCTCGGATGGGTTCAGAACCCGGTCCGGTCAGTTCTGCGGGTTGAAGTAGCGATCGTCGATGTACTCCAGCAGCGCGGCCACATCGGTCTCCGCCGCGCCGATGGTGGCCATGAACCGCGCCTCGTCCCAGATCTCGAGATAGCGCCCCATGCCGGAGAAGCGGATGGCCTTGTCCATGCCCGCCTTCTGCCGGAGCACCTGGGGCAGCAGCACGCGGCCCTGGCTGTCCAGGGACTGGTTGGTGAAGGAGAACGCCTGTATGAGCCGCACGTAGGCGCGGCCGCGGGCGTCGGTGTCGGGGATGCGGTCCAGCTTGGCGCTCATGTCCTGCCATTTTTCGGCCGGATACAGCGCGATGGCGCTGAAATCGTTGTTCAGCCCGATGGTGAAGTTGTCGCCCAGCGCCTCGCGGTAGGCCGCGGGGATCGTCGCCCTGCCCTTGGGATCAATGTTATGCGTGTAGTTTCCCGAAAATTCAGCGCCCGGCATCCGCTTCACCTCCATTCACGCCATCTTTACCCACTCTGGTACTCCACATTATACCACGCTTTGACCCTTTCTTCCACTCTATGACACATATTTCATATATTCTTCTTAATTTGTCATAAAAAACGAACCATTTCACCGGGACTTGCTTTTTGGAGAGGGGGCGACTATAATAGGATAAAACGGTTTTGGAAAAATAACGGATTAATTCAGAGTACAGAGTTCAGAGTGCAGAGTACAGTTTTGGTAGAAATCCTTGCGGATTTCTTTTGATTATAAAGTTGCGAATCACTCCACTATCGCCGTAGTATCCGTATAAATCCAACAAATCCCGGAGGGATTTGCACCAAAACTGCACTCTGCACTCTATACTCTGAAAACTGACAATGGAGGCTTCGTCGACCATGAGCGACCTGATCGGGTTCTTCGATTCCGGGCTGGGCGGCATCAGCGTGCTGCACGAAGCGCGGCGCGTGATGCCGAACGAGAACTACCTCTTCTTCGGCGACAACAAAAACACCCCCTACGGGCCGCGGTCCCTTAAAGAGATCCGGGCGTTGTCGGAGGCGGGCATCGGAAGGCTTCTGGACCGGGGCGTGAAGGCGGTGGTGATCGCGTGCAACACCGTCACCTCCGCCTACGGCGAGATCGTGCGCGCCGAGCACCCGGAGCTGCCCATCATCGGCATGGAGCCGGCCCTCAAGCCGGCCCACTTCGCGCGGCACGGCGGCAGGGTGATCGTGCTGGCCACCGACGCCACGCTGCGGCTTGAGAAGTTCAAGCGGCTCATGGCGCGCTACGGCGACGACGCCATCCCCGTGGTGGGCCGCGGGCTGGTGGAGCTGGTGGAGTCCGGCAAGGCCAACACCCCGGAGGCCGAGGAGGCCGTGCGCGCGCTGCTTTCGCCCTATACCGACCGGCAGATCGACGCCGTGGTGCTGGGCTGCACCCACTACCCCTACCTGCGGGACCACATCCAGAAGCTCTTCCCCGAGGCGAAGCTGTTCGACGGCCGGGACGGCACCGTGCAGCGGCTCAAATCCCAGCTGGAAAAGTACGGCCTGCGCTCTGACGATGCCCCCGGCACCGTGGAGTACCAGACCTCCGCCGGCCCCGAAACCGTTGAGATGATGAAGCGGCTGATGGATTGGATGGATTAAAAAAGCGCCCGGCGTTCATCCCTTCAAGAGGGATGAATGCCGGGCGCTATTATCTGCTCAGAAGTCCGCATTCCCCGTGGTGCGCGGGAAGGGCAGCACGTCGCGGATATTGGCGATGCCGGTGAGGTACATGATCATGCGCTCGAAGCCCATGCCGAAGCCGGCGTGCTCGGCGGTGCCGTACTTGCGAAGCTCGAGGTACCACCAGTAATCCTCGGGGTTCATGCCCAGCTCCTCGATGCGGGCCTTGAGCACGTCGTAGCGCTCCTCGCGCTGGGAGCCGCCGCACAATTCGCCCACGGCGGGCACCAGCAGGTCGGCGGCGGCGACGGTCTTGCCGTCCTCGTTCATGCGCATGTAGAACGCCTTGATCTCCTTGGGCCAGTCGGTGACGAACACCGGCTTGCCGAAGTGTTTCTCGGTGAGGTAGCGCTCGTGCTCGGTCTGGAGGTCCTCGCCCCAGGCCACGGGGTACTCAAACTTCTCTCCGGAGTTTTTGAGGATGTCGATGGCGTCGGTGTAGGAGCAGCGCACGAACTCGGCGTCGCGCACGAACTGAAGCCGGTCGATCAACCCCTTGTCCACGAAGCTGTTTAAGAAATTCATCTCCTCCGGGCACTCCTCCAGCACCGCGGAGATGATGTACTTGACCATCTCCTCCTGCAGATCCATGTCGATGGCCAGGTCGGCGAAGGCGATCTCCGGCTCGATCATCCAGAATTCCGCCGCATGGCGCGGGGTATAGGACGCCTCGGCGCGGAAGGTGGGGCCGAAGGTGTAGACGTTGCGAAACGCCATGGCGAAGATCTCGGCGTTCAGCTGGCCGGAGACGGTCAGCGACACGGGCTTGCCGAAGAAGTCCTTCGTAAAGTCGGTCTTGCCGTGCTCGTCCAGCGGCAGGGCGTCGGGGTCCAGCGTGCTGACGCGGAACATCTCGCCCGCGCCCTCGCAGTCTGAACCCGTGATCAGCGGGGTGTGCACGTACAGATAGCCCTTGTCGTGGAAGAAGCGGTGGATGGCCTGCGCCGCCACGGAGCGCACCCGGAACGCGCACTGGAACAGGTTGGCGCGGGGCCTCAGGTGCTGTATGGTGCGCAGGTACTCCAGCGTGTGGCGCTTCTTCTGGAGGGGATAGTCCGCGGGGCTCTCCCCCACCACGGTGACCGCCTCCGCCTTCAGCTCGAAGGGCTGCTTGTTTTCGGGGGTCAGCACCAGCGTGCCCTCCGCCTCGATGGCCGCGCCGGTGGTGATGCGCCTGACGATCTCCGCATAGTCCGTAAGCCGGTCGGCCTCCAGTATGATCTGGAGGTTCTTGAAGTAGGTGCCGTCGTTCAGTTCCACGAAGGCAAACGCCTTGGACTCGCGGATCGTGCGCACCCAGCCGTTCACGCGGACATTCTGAACGTCGCTCTTGGGCATATCGGTAAACAACTGCTTGATCAGATAATGTGCCATATCCTTACCTCATTTCAGGCCAAAATTGCAATTAACGCTATTATAGCCCATCAATGTTAAGTGTAAAGGCAATTTTACCATCAATATAATGTGCGATGCCTTTTAATTTACGTGGAAATGTGATAGACTATGTTGTACTATATGCAATGAGGTGTGGGTTTTTGAAGCTGATAACCTTCACGGTGCCGTGCTACAACTCCGCGGCATACATGGAGCACTGTATCGACACGCTGCTGGCGGCGGGCGAGGAGGCGGACATACTGCTGGTGGACGACGGCTCCACCGACGGCACCGGCGCCATCGCGGATCGTTACGCCGAGCGGTATCCGGACATCGTGCGGGTGATCCACCAGCGCAACGGCGGCCACGGCGAGGGCGTCAACCAGGGCATCGCCAACGCCCTGGGGCTGTACTTCATGGTGGTGGATTCCGACGACTGGCTGGACGAGGACGCGCTTTCACAGCTGATGCCCCGGCTTCGGGCCTTCGCCCAGCAGATCACGCCCATCGACCTGGTGGTCTGCAACTACGTCTACGAGCACTCCGCCTACGGCGCCCGCCGCGCCATGAGCTTCAAGGGCGCGCTGCCGGAGGGCGTCGCCTTCGGCTGGAAGGACACCCGGCGCTTCACCGTGAGCCAGTTCATCTCCATCCACGCCGCCATCTACCGCACGGCGGTGCTCCGGGAATCGGGGCTGATGCTGCCCCGGCACACCTTCTACGTGGACAACCTGTTCGTCTACCAGCCGCTGCCCTGGGTGAAGACCCTGTTTTACCTCGACATCGATCTCTACCGATACTTCATCGGGCGGGACGACCAGTCCGTCACCGAGGAGAACCTGATCAGGCGCATCGACCAGCAGATCCTGGTCACACGGCTGTTGATCGACGCCCACGACCTCAAGGCCATCCGCAGGACCAACCGCAAGCTGGCCAATTACATGGGCCACGACCTGGCCATACAGATGATGATCTGCACCATCTTCCTGTGGCTGTCCGGCACGCCGGAGAACGTGCGCAAGGCCGAGACGCTGTGGGACGAGCTCAAGTGGAGCCGCCCGGCGCTGTACCGGCGGCTCAGGTACCAAAGCTGCAACATCTGCCTGCTGCCGGGAAAGCTCGGGCGGAAGCTCGACCTGTTCGTGTACCGGCAGATTCGCAAAAAGTACAAGTTCAACTGATACGGGGGAGGATTCATCCATGCAAAACGGCGCACCCGCTGAAAACAAGATGGGCGTCATGCCGATTCCAAAGCTGATCGTCAACATGTCCCTGCCGATGATCATATCGATGCTGGTGCAGGCGCTCTACAACATCGTGGACAGCTTCTTCGTCGCCAAGATCAGCGAGCAGTCGCTGACGGCGGTTTCGCTGGCCTTCCCCGCCCAGAACCTGATGATCGGCGTGGCCACGGGCACCGCGGTGGGCGTGAACGCGCTGCTGTCGCGGGCGCTGGGCGAGAAGAACCAGAAGCTGGCCAACGACATCGCCGAGCACGGCGTGTTCCTGGCCGCGGTGGGCTACGCGCTGTTTCTGATCTTCGGCCTGTTCGGCGTGCGCGTATTCTACGCGGCGCAGACGGGCGTCGAGGAGATCATCGGTTTCGGCGTGGACTACCTGTCGGTCATCTGCTGCTTCTCCTTCGGCCTGTTCGGCCAGATCATGTTCGAGCGTCTGATGCAGTCCACCGGCCGCACGCTCTACACCATGTTCACCCAGGGTCTGGGAGCCATCATCAACATCATACTCGACCCGGTGTTCATATTCGTGTTCCACCAGGGCGTGAAGGGCGCGGCCATCGCCACCGTGATCGGCCAGATCCTCGCCTTCGGCCTGGCGGTCTACTTAAACCACACCAAGAACATCGACGTGCAGCTCAACGCCCGCGACTTCCGGCCCAAGGGGCGCATCGTCGCGCGCATCTACGCCATCGGCGTGCCGTCGATCATCATGGTGGCCATCGGCTCGGTGATGACCTTCGCCATGAACAAGATACTGATCGTCTACCACGCCGCCAAGGAGACCGCCGCCACCATCTTCGGCATCTACTTCAAGCTCAACAGCTTCGTGTTCATGCCGGTGTTCGGGTTAAACAACGGCATCATCCCCATCGTGGCCTACAACTACGGCGCCCAGAACCGCAGGCGCATGCTCCAGGCCATCCGCATCTCGGTGATGTTCGTCTCCGCCTACATGATCCTCGGGGCCATCGTTTTCATGACCGTGCCCGGCAGCCTGCTGAGCATCTTCAACGCCTCCGAGACCATGCTTCAGTACGGCCGGCCCGCGCTTCGCATCATCGGCTCCACCTTCATACTGGCCGGGGTGTGCATCGCCCTGGGCTCCAGCTTCCAGGCGCTGGGCTACGGCATCTACTCCATGATCGTCTCCCTGGCCCGTCAGCTGCTGGTGCTGGTGCCCGCCGCCTTCCTGCTGGGCCGGCTGGGCGCGCAGAACGGCAACTCCGACCTGGTGTGGTACGCGTTCCCCATCGCCGAGGTCATGTCGCTGGCGGTGACGCTGTACCTGTACTCCCGGCTGTACGCCAACGTCATCTCCACCGTGCCGGAGGGCAAATAGCATAAGCGCTGACAGAGGGAGGGTTGATGGGCAGTGTCCGAGGAAAAGAGAATCGCGTCCCTGTGCTACCTGAGGATCACCGTCACGCTGGGCGTGATCATGCTGCACGTGTGCTCCACGCTGCTCAACAATCCTTTGCTGGTCCCATCCGGCCTCACGGAAGCCGAGGCGCGCTTTCACCAGGGCGCCATACGGCTTCTGACATGGTGCGTGCCCTGCTTTCTGATGATCTCCGGCAGCCTGCTGCTCCGGGAAGACCGGCGCGTCACGGTGCGCGACAGCGTCTTCAAGTACGCCCGGCGTGTGCTGCTGGCGCTTCTGGTGTTCGGCATCCCCTTCGCGCTGATGATGGACATCCACGACGCCCGCGGCTTCTCCCCGGCCATGCTCCCGGACGCCCTTCTCAGGGTGGCCGCCAACGGCTCCCTGGCCCACCTGTGGTATCTCTACGTGATACTGGGCATCTACCTGCTCCTGCCCGCCATAAAGGCAGTGACGGACCACTGCGCACAGCCCTGCCTCGATTACCTGCTGCTGGTGCTTTTCCTGTTCAACTTTATACTGACCACGGTCGCCAGGCTCACGGGCCTCGAGATCGCGTTCACCCTGCCCGTGACCTCCTGCTTCCTGTTCTACTTCATCCTCGGGCACCGGCTGACCCGATGCGCGCCGGGCCGGACGCGCAGCACCCCCGCGCTGCTTGCGGGGATCGCGGCGTGCGCCGGCGTGATCATCGCGGCAAACGTCACCGGCTTTGCCGACCCCGACGTGATCGCCGACTACGCCAGCCCCGTCACGGCGCTGCTGTCCGCCTGCATATTCTGCCTGTTTCGGAAGATCGACCGGGCAGCGAGCGGGCCCGTCTGGACCCTGGACCGGCTGTGCTTCGGCGTCTATCTGATCCATCCCCTGCTGATCCACCTGCTCTACCGCGCATTGGGCGTCGTGCCCGCGGGGGCGCTCTATCCCCTCAGGACGCTGGCCGTCACCGGGCTGGTCGCCGCCGCCGCGTATGCGCTCAGCTGGGTCCTGATGAAGATCCCGCCGCTGAGGAAATACGTGCTATAATTGCCCGACACAGAGGTAACCGCCTATGCTGTTCAGTTCCATGTTCTTCCTGTGGGTCTTCCTGCCCATCGTGCTGGCGGGGAGCTTCCTGCTGCGCAAAACCCGGCTCGTCAACGTGTTCCTGGTGCTGGCGAGCCTGTTGTTCTATGCCTGGGGCGAGCCGGTCAACGTGCTGTTGATGCTGGCCTCCATACTGATCAACTTCACCGCGGGCGTGCTGCTCGAGAGATTCGACGGCGCCGACGGCCGGCGCCGGCTGGTGCTGAGTGTGGACATCGTCCTGAACCTGGCGCTGCTTGTCTGCTTCAAGTACCTGGGCCTGCTGGCGGAGGGCCTCAACGCCCTGCTTGCGCTGTTCGGCGCGGGGCCGGTCCCGGTGCCGGGCATTCCCCTGCCCATCGGCATCTCCTTCTTCACCTTCCAGGCCATGTCCTACGTGATCGACGTCTACCGCCGCAAGGTGGAGCCCCAGAGGAAGCTTCTGAACGTAGCGCTGTACATCTCCTTCTTCCCGCAGCTCATCGCGGGTCCCATCGTGCGCTACCGCGAGATCAACGACCAGATCGAGCAGCGTAGCGTCTCCATGGACGACTTCGCCCAGGGCGTGCGCCGGTTCATCTACGGCCTGGCCAAGAAAGTGCTGATCGCCAACGTGATGGCCGAGGGCGCGGACGCCCTGTTCGCGCTGAAGGTGGACAACGTCACCGGCGGCATGGCCTGGCTGGCGGCAATACTCTACACCTTCCAGATCTACTACGACTTCTCCGGCTACTCCGACATGGCCATCGGCCTGGGGCGCATGTTCGGCTTCCACTTCTCCGAGAACTTCAACTACCCCTACATCTCCCGGTCCATCCGCGAGTTCTGGCGGCGCTGGCACATCTCCCTGTCCACCTGGTTTAAGGAATACGTCTACATCCCCCTGGGCGGCAACCGGAAGGGCACGGCGCGCACGTACCTGAACCTGTTCATCGTATTCGCGCTCACCGGCATCTGGCACGGCGCGGGGGTCACGTTCCTGCTGTGGGGACTGTACCACGGGGCGCTGTCGATCGTGGAGCGGCTGGGGCTCGACAAGCTGCTCAAGAAGCTCGGCCCCTTCGCGTTCGTGTACGCCTTCATCGCCGCGGTGTTCGGCTGGGTGCTGTTCCGCGTGGAGGACGTGAGCACGGCGATTCAATGGATAAAGCACATGCTGGCCCCCTGGCGCTACACCGTGACCACCTGCCACATGGTCGACATCATCACCCCGCAGATGTGCGCGCTGCTGCCCGCGGCGGCGCTGGGCATGGGACCCCTGCGCCTGCTGGCGGACCGCTTTAGCCTCACCGAGCGCTGGCGCTTCTCCTGGCCGGAGGTGCTCTTCTGCGCGGGGCTGCTGTTCGTGTGCATCGCCACGCTGACCAGCTCCAGCTACAACCCCTTCATCTACTTCAGGTTCTGACGGGGAGGGCGGCTCATGAACAAAAAGCCTTCCAAATGTGCCCTCGTCGCGCTGTTCCTGGCGCTCGTGGTGCTCGCCCCGCTGGCGGGCATCGTCGCGGGGGACCGGGTCAGGGGCAGGAATCTGGAGCTCAGGACCCCGGCGGCAAAGCCCGCGCTGACCCTTGAACACATCGGCAGCTTTCCCCGGGAGTATGAGGCCTGGTACGCCGACAGCCAGCCCTTCCGCGACCAGCTGATCTACGTCCGCGCGCTGATGAACAAGGCGCTCTATGACCGGGACGTGACGCGGATGGTGGCCTTCGGCAAGCAGGGCTGGCTGTTCTACACCAACGTCAACGACGGCAAGCCCCTCAACAACTACCGCGGCGAGGACCTGTTCACCAACATGGAGCTGCGCCGCATCGCGGACAGCCTGGTCAGGACCCGCGACAACCTGAGGAAGCAGGGCTGCGAATTCGTGCTGTTCATCGCCCCGAACAAGGAGCGCGTGTACAGCGAGTACATGCCCGAACGCTACGGCGCGCCCTCGGAAAACTACGCCGCCAAACAGCTGGTGACCTTCCTGCGCCGGCGCACGGACCTCAATGTGGTCTACTGCTACGACGATCTCATGCAGGCCAGGCAGGACCTGGCGGACATACCGATCTTCTACTCCAAGGACACCCACTGGAACGGCGCGGGCAGCTACGTCGGCGCCCGGGCGATGATGCGCGCGCTGGACATCGACATGCCCCCGCTGACCGGGGACATGACAGCGCCGGTCAGCGTCGGCCACACGGGCGATCTGAGCATACTGACCCACCTGGAGCGCGACATTCCCGCGGATACGGACTACGCCGTGACCTTCGACGCCGGGCAGGCCAGCGCGGACAGAAAGACCGTATTCTTCTGCCACGACTCCTTCGGCGACAGTCTGACGGGCTACCTGCTCAACTACTTCAACATGGGCAACGCCGTTCCCTACGCCGACTACGAGGAGGCGCAGGTGGACGCGGCGCACCCCGATATCTTCATCCTCGAGACGGTGGAGCGCTACGTGCGCCTGCGGCTGCTGAGAGGTCCGCTGTACACCGATCCCGGCGACCGATGACAAACCGATGGAGGCAGCACATGCAGAAAAGATACTCCAAGCGCGCCCTGATCGCGCTGTTCCTGGCGCTGCTCTATGTGCCCACGCTCGTCGGACTGGCCGCCGGGGACCGCTTCAGGAGCGCGAACCTGGAAAACCGCACGCTGGCCGAGCCGCCGGTGCTGTCCCTCGACGCCCTGGGCGATCTGCCCGGCGCGTTCGAAGCGTATTACGCCGACAACCAGCCCTTCCGCGACCAGCTGATCTACGCCCGGGCGCTGATGAACAGAGCGCTCTACGACCGGGATGTGTCCGACAAGGTGGTCTTCGGCAAGGACGGCTGGCTGTTCTACTCCTGCCCAAGCGACGGGGCCCCCATCGACAGCTATCGCGGCGAGGACCAGTTCACCGGCGTGGAGCTGCGGCAGATCGCTTCCAATCTGATCAGGACCCGGGATGATCTCAGGAAGATCGGCTGCGACTTCGTGCTGTTCATCGCCCCGAACAAGGAGCGCGTGTACAGCGAGTACATGCCGGACCGCTACGGCGCGCCCTCGGAGAGCTACGGCGTCAAGCAGCTGGTGCGCTTTCTGCGCCAGCGCACGGACCTCAAGGTGGTCTACTGCCACGACGAGATCATGCAGGCCAGGCAGGACTTCCCGGACCTCCCCCTCTACTTCTCCAGGGACACCCACTGGAACGACATCGGCAGCTACATCGGCACCCGGGCGCTGATGCGGGCGCTGGGCTATGAGCTCCCCGCCCTGACCCGGGACATGATCCGGCCCTCCGACCGCGAGGGACCCAACGACCTGGTCAGGCTCGCCCACCTGACGTCCTTCCTCCCGCCGGATCTCTGCTACGATGTGACCGTCCCCGCGGACGCGCTCCCGGCGCCGGACGTCCCGAAGCAGACACTCTACTTCCGCCACGACTCCTTCGGCGTCTACATGCAGGGCTTTCTGGCCCCATGGTTTGCCGAGGGCGGCGTCACCGACGCCACCGAGCGCGACGACGCGCAGGTGGACGCGGCCCATCCCGACGTGTTCGTGATGGAGGTGCTGGAGCGCTTCGTGCGCCGCCGCCTGTGGGCCGGGCCGCTGTACGCCTCGCCGGAAAACCGGGAGGCCGAGGAAACTGAACAGATCGAAGACACATGAATAACACCCCCACATTCGGGCATAATACCCTCCGAAACATCATCGATTCGGAGGGTATTGCTATGAGCATTGGAACCATATTGCTGCTCGTCGCGGGCCTGCTGGTGCTGTTCGGCGCGGGCCAGCGGGTACTGGACCGCCTGCGGCTGACGGACCGCGAGGCCATACTGTTCATCATCGCCATCATCGCCGGGGGCTTCCTGCCGGACATCGCCGTCACGGAGGACTTCGCCTTCAACATCGGCGGGGCACTGATCCCGCTGGTGTTGTGCGTGCGGCTGTTTTTCAAGGCCAATACCGGCGCGGAGCGCGCCCGCGCCATACTCGCCCCCGTCGTCACCGCCGTGGCGGTGTACGCGCTGGGCAAGGTGCTGCCGGAGGAGCCCGAGGCCATGGTGGTGGACCCCAACTATATCTACGGCGTGGCGGCGGGCGTGATCGCGTACCTGTTTGGGCGCTCCCGGCGGTGCGCGTTCATCTCCGGCGTGCTGGGCGTGATGCTGGCCAACGTGGCCGCCTGGGCCGAGGTGCGCATGACCGGCACCCCACAGCGGCTGGTGCTGGGCGGCGCGGGGGCCTATGACGTGATCGTGATCTCCGGGCTGCTGGCGGTGCTGCTCACGGAGCTGATCGGCGAGCTCATGGAGCGCGCCGCCCGGGGCCGCCGGCGTCCCAGGCTGGCTTACCACGGCGGCGACTTTGAAGGGAGGCGCGGCTGATGCGCAGAATCGTCGCGCTGGCGCTGCTGATGATGGTCCTCGCCGCGCTGCCCGCCCGGGCGGAGAACGACGGCGACTGCGTGTACACCCTGCTGGATCCGTCCGGCAACGTGCTGACCATGCGCGCCGGCAGGATGTTCACGGGCGATGAGTACATCGCCGCCGACAACCGGGAATACCGCGTCGTCGCGGTGGACGACGCCGCCATGACCGCCACGGCGGAATATGTGAGCGACAGCGCTTCGGAGGCGTTTGCGGCGAAGACCGACGCGAAGGCCGACGGCAACAGGCTCATCTGCATGTACTCCACCCACTCGGACGAGAGCTATGTCCCGGACGACGGCACCGAGTCCAAGTGGCAGGGCGCGGGCATCTACGATGTGGGCGACAGCCTGAAGGCGGCGCTCGCGAAGAAGGGCATCGAGGCGGTATACTCCCACGAGACCTTCCTCCCCCACGACGCCGACGCCTACACCCGGTCCCGGCGCACGGCGGAGGAGCTTTTGAAGAAGGGCCCGGACGCGCTGATCGACATCCACCGGGACGCGGTGCCCGCCAAGCAGTACGAGACCGAGGTGAACGGTGAGGACATCAGCAAGGTGCGGCTGTTCGTGGGGCGCAGCAATCCCAACGCCGCCGCGAACAAGCAGTTCGCCCGGCAGATCAAGGCCGCGGCGGACGAGGCCTACCCGGGGCTCATCAAGGACATCTTCATCGGCCGCGGCAACTACAACCAGGAGCTCTACGCCAACAGCATACTGCTCGAATTCGGCACACATGAGATCGACAAGGACAAGGCCATCGCCGCCACGTCCTACATGGCCGACGTGCTGGACAGCGTGCTCTACGGCAAGGGCGCGCGCTCCCGCGGCCAGCGCGGGGCCTCCACCCAGTCCGCCGCGAAGGGCGTGGGCGCGGTGGTGCTGGCCCTCGCCGCCGCCGCGGTGGTGTTCGCCTTCGTCGCCACCGGCAGCGGGCGCGGGACCCTGAAAAAGCTGTCCCGCCATGTGAGCGAGGTCACAGGCGGGATGATGGGGAAGAAGGAGCGTGGGAGAGGGAACAGGGAATAGGGAACAGAAATTGCCGTTGCCGCGCGGGTAATCCGTAGGGACGCCATTCATGGCGTCCGCGGGCGATGAGGGCATCGCCCCTACGACATGTGTCCCTGCCTTCCCCTTCAGGGGAAGGTGCCCCGAAGGGGCGGAAGAGGTCGTCAGCCCTCGTAGGGGCGCCGATGCGGCGCCCGCCCAATGCGAACCCACGGTTCTGTTCGGGCGGGCGGCGCATCGCCGCCCCTACAACCGCATGCCACATCATACATAGCGCCGCGGCAGCCACTATTCCTGTTCCCTGTTCCCTGTTCCCTCTTCCCTCCTGTACGCCACCAACCCATCCGCCACCCTGCACAGCTCCTGGAGCGTCAGCGCCTCGCCGCGGACCCGCTCGTCCACCCCGGCGGCGCGGAGCACGACGCGGGCGTCGTCGTTATCGAGGCCGAAGGCAGCCTTCAGATTGTTGGCCAGCGTCTTGCGGCGCATGGCGAAGGCGGCGTTGATGAGCCTTAAATAGATCTGCGGGTCCCTGGGCGTCACCACGGGCTCCGGGTGCCTCTCGATCACGATGAACTGGCTCTGGACGTGCGGCGGCGGGTCAAAGGCATCCGGCGGCACGTCCGCGAGCACCCGGGGCTGCCCGTAGGACTGCACCGTGGCCGCCAGCGCGCACCACTGCTTTTGCCCGTGATGGGACATGATGCGCTCGGCGGCCTCCTTCTGCACCATCACGGCGACGCTGTCCGGCAGCCGCCGCGCGGTCACCAGCCGCAGCACGATGTCCGCGGTGATGTAGTAGGGCAGATTCGCCACCACACGCCAGGGTTCGTCCCCGAAGGCCTCGCCGGTCAGCGCGGCCACGTCCGCCTTCATGGCGTCGGCAAACACCACCCGGGCGTTCTCCCGTCCCGCCAGCACGTCCCCGAGCACGCGCTCCAGCCCCCTGTCCACCTCGACGGCCAGCACCCGGCGGCACCGCAGGGACATAAGCGCCGTCATGACCCCCGCGCCAGGGCCGATCTCCAGCACGTTGTCCGTATCGCGCACCCCGCAAAGCTCCAGCAGGCGTTCAAGCAGCCCCTCGTCCAGCAGGAAGTTCTGTCCCAGCGAATGGGTGTTGCGAAACCCGTACTTCTCAAGCGCCACCCGCGCGTGCAGCTCGGGGGAGGGGTTCATATAATCGGTCATGGATTCTCCTTATAATGATGAGAACCGGTCGTCCGGCCGGTTCTCATGATCGTGGATCGGATTACTTTGTGCCGTAGAGCCTGTCGCCCGCGTCGCCCAGGCCGGGAACGATGTACTTGTTCTCGTTGAGCTTTTCGTCGATGGCGGCGATGTAGATATCCACATCCGGATGGGCCTTCTGCACGGCCTCGATGCCCTCGGGGCAGCCCACCAGGCACATCAGCGTGATGGTCTTGTACCCGCGGCGCTTGATGAAGTCGATGGCGGCGATGGAGGAGCCGCCGGTGGCCAGCATCGGGTCCACCACGATCAGGTCGCGCTCGGCCACGTCCATGGGCAGCTTGCAGTAGTATTCCACCGGCAGGTGGGTCTCCGGGTCGCGGTACAGGCCGATGTGGCCGACCTTCGCGGTGGGCACCAGCGCCAGCACGCCGTCCACCATGCCCAGGCCCGCGCGCAGTATCGGCACGATGCCCAGCTTCTTGCCGGCGATGATCTTGGATTTGCACTTTGTGATCGGGGTTTCGATTTCGATCTCTTCCAGCGGCAGCTCGCGGGTGACCTCGTAAGCCATCAGCATGGCGATCTCCTCCAACAGCTGGCGGAAATCCTTCGTGCCGCAGTCTTTGTCGCGCATCAGGGTCAGCTTGTGCTGTACAAGGGGATGATCCACCACAGTAACCTTGCTCATATTCGTGCCTCCCTTTCGTTTATCCCTGTCAATTATAGCGCAATCGCGGCATAATCTCAATCACAGATTTGGTTTTTTACGCGGGGTTTACACGATGTCGTCCGCGGGATGGATGATGGCCCGGCCGGTGTCCTGCTCGAAGCCCTCGAGGATCAGAAGCGCCCGGGCGCCCTCGACGCGCTTGCGCTCGGGCCTGGCGGTGGCGATCATCACGCCCACGCCCACGACCTCGGCCAGGAACTCCTTCATCAGGTCCACCATGCCCTGCAGCGTGCCGCCGCCCTTCATGAAGTCGTCGATGATCAGCGCCCGCTGGCCCGGGGCCACCGCCCGGCGCGCCAGGGCCATTGTCTCGATGCGCTCGGTGCCGCCGCCCGCGATGTAGTTGATCTTCACCGCGCTGCCCTCGTAGGCCCGGCTGTCGCGCCGCGCGATCACCAGCGGCACGTCCAGCATCCGGGCGGTCATCAGCGCGATGGGGATGCCCTTGGTCTCCATGGTCAGCACGAAGTGGGGCCGGCGCTCGTAGTAGCGGGCTGCCAGGATCTCCCCCATCGCCTGGGCCGTGGCGCTCTCGCACACGATGTCCGAGGTGTAGAGAAAGCCCCCCGGCAGCATCCGCCCCGGCTCGGACAGCCGCCCGGACAGATCGGTGAGCACCCGCTTGACCTTCTCCGGGCTGGAGATCGCCCGGTAGCGCACCCCGCCCGCGGCCCCGGCCATGGTCTCGATGCGCCCCAGGTCGAAGCGCTCGAAGGAGGCGCTGATCAGGTCGATGTCCTCGCTGACGGTGGATTTCGCCGCGCCGAACAGGGCGCAGAACTCGCTCAATGTGTGGATTCGGTTGGGGGTGTCCGTCAGTATGCGGGTCATCGCGCCCAGGCGCTCATTGCGTTTGATCTTGTCCATGCCTCGCCCTCAATTCCGAATGTTTTTTGTGATTTATACCATTATAATTCGTGTTTGTTAGCTTTGCACACGGATTGTGGGAAAAACCGCGGCTTGTCGCAACATTTAACCTTCCCTCCGATTTGCTGATGCGGATGCGCTTGCAGGAAGGACCGTTTTGATTTATAATAGAAGGCAGAATATCCTGTTCAACGGAGGCATTTCCATGGCCGCGAACATCTTTGACTACAAGGGCAGGCACGCCCACTTCATCGGCATCGGCGGATCGTCCATGTCGGGCCTGGCGGGCTATCTGAAGCAGCTGGGCTACGAGGTCTCGGGCTCGGACCGCACGAAGTCCCACAAGACGGAGCACCTGGAGGAGAAGGGCATCACGGTAACCATCGGCCACGACGCGAAGAACGTCCGCGGCGCGGACATCGTGATCTACTCCGCCGCCATCGCCCCGGACAACCCCGAGCGCGCCGAGGCCGCCCGGCTTCACATCCCCCAGATCGAGCGCTGCGACCTGATCGGCGATCTGATGGCGGGCCACCGCTTCGCCGTCGGCGTCAGCGGCACCCACGGCAAGACCACCACCACCTCCATGCTGGCCCAGGCGTTTCTTTCCGCTGGGGCCGACCCCACCATTCACATCGGCGGGGAGCTGGACTTCATCGGCGGCTCCACCCGCGCCGGCGACGGCCGGGACTTCATCGTGGAGGCCTGCGAGTACCGGGAGAGCTTCCTCCAGTTCAGGCCCACCGTGGCCATCGTGCTGAACATCGACGAGGACCACCTGGACTACTACCGCGACATCGACCACATCGAGGAAGCGTTTGCCAAATACGTGGCCATCGTGCCGGAGGACGGCTGGTGCGTCGCCTGGGGCGACGACCCCCGCGCCCGCCGGGTGTGCCTGAACGCGAAGTGCAACCACATGACCTACGGCCTCGGCCCCGACAACATGCTGAGGCCCGAGAACCTGCGCTACGACGCGCAGGGCTTCGCCTCCTTCACCGCCGTTTTGAACGGCGAAAGGCTGGGCGACTTCCACATCGGCGTGGCTGCGGAGTGCAACATGCTGGACGCCCTGGCGGTGATCTGCGTGTGCCACATCCGGGGGCTTGATATGGCGAAGGTGGCCGACGCGCTTCACAGCTTCGTGGGCGCGCACCGGCGGTTCGAGCTGACCGGCGTCACCGACGGAGTCAGGTGCTACACCGACTACGGCCACAACCCCGCGGAGATCAAAAACGCCCTGCGGATCGCATCCCTGCAGCCCCACAGGACCCTGTGGTCCGTGTGGCAGCCCCACACCTACTCCCGCACCAAGACGCTGTTTGACCAGTTCGTGGAGACCTTCGACGTCGCCGACCGGCTGCTGATCACCGACATCATGGGCGCGCGGGAGGCCGACCCCGGCGACATCAACAGCGGTATGCTGCTCGAGCCCATCCGGGCCCGGGGCGTGGACGCCCACTGGACCCCCTCTTTCGACGATACCGAGGCCTACCTGCGCGCCCACTGGCAGCCGGGCGACATCATGATCTCCCACGGCTGCGGTGACATCGACCTTTTGAACGAGCAGATTGCCCTGCACGGCGACACCAAGAAGGAATGACCCGGAGGCGATGACCTTGAAGAAGCTGATATGCCTGGCGCTGGTGTTCGCGCTGGCGGTGACGGCGCTCTCCGGCTGCCGCAAAAAGCGGGAGGACGCCGCGCCCGAGCCCACCGCCGAGGCGAATTTCAACCCCGACGGGCCGGGCTACAACATCACCGACGGCACCCAGGTCCAGAACAGCGTGCCCGACGCCCCGGTGGAGCTGACGCCCCAGCAGCGGGCAGCGATGCACGTGGGCGAATCCGAGGGCGAACAGACCGTGCCGGTGGACATCCCGCTGGAGGACATGGAGCTATTGCCCCCCGGCGGCGAGATCGCGGCCGAAGAGGCCGAGGCGGCCCAGGCCGACGGCGAGGACAACGTGGTGCTGGGCACCTACGACGAGGGCGCCGACACCGCCGCGCACGAGGAAGCCTCCGCCATCGACACCAACGCCTACCAGTACACCCAGGTGACGGATGAGAACATCGACTTCACCTTCAACGTGCCCTCCCACTGGCAGCTGGTGCCCGGCATCTACACCGTCTGCTACCGCGAGGAGGTCGGCGAGGGCGACTTCCCTGCGCGGCTTGCCATCACCCGCAAGAAGCTGGTGCACACCCCCGACAACCGGGCGCTGCTGGAACAGCTCACCAGCTACATGAAGATGGTGGGTAAGCAGTACGACAAGGCCACCTTCCAGACCAGCGAGCCCAATCACGAGGCCACCTTCATGGGGCGGCCCGCGTTTTCCAACACCTATCTGGCCTACTGGGGCGACATCGAGGTGAAGGGCTTCGTGATCGGCTGCGCGGTGCAGCGCACGCTGTACGTGCTGCACTTCTGCGCCTCCTACGCCGATTACGCCGCCATGGAGAGCATGCTGAACTACATCGTCAACTCCGTGACCCTCAAGGAGACCGAGGAGGGCAAGAAGAAAAAGTGATGGCCGATATGGACTATGCGCTGCTCCGCGCCCAGCTCGCGGGCCTCGCGGAGGCGGACAGGCACTGGGTGCCGCTGCTCTCAAACGCCGCGGCGCTCATCTACCACGCGATGCTGGATCTGAACTGGGCCGGCTTCTACCTGATGCGCGGCGACAGGCTGACCCTCGGGCCCTTCCAGGGCCGGGTGGCCTGCGTCCACATCCCCGTGGGCCGGGGCGTCTGCGGCACGGCGGTCCGGGACGACGCCACCCAGCGCGTGCCGGACGTGCACGCCTTCCCCGGCCACATCGCCTGCGACAGCGCCTCCCGCTCCGAGATCGTCATCCCGCTGCATCAGTACGGCCGGGTGATCGGCGTTATGGACATCGACAGCCCCCTCCCCGACCGGTTTTCCCGGGAGGATCAGGAGGGGCTGGAGGCGTTTGCGCACGCGCTTGAAGAGTTGTTGGAGTTTTGAGCCGGAAGAAGTTGCAACTCCGTAGGGGCGATGCCCTCATCGCCCTGGCTGGATTGCCCACCGTCCAGACCGTACACATCGCCTATGTTCGTAGGGGCGCCCAATGGGCGCCCGCCTGGCAATGACACGCTATGCTGTATCCGGCGGGCGGCGCATCGCCGCCCCCTACGAGCTTGATTCGTCTTGTTGCCGGAATACGGTTATCGTCAACAAACCCCATCGCAGGGACGCCATTCATGGCGTCCGCGGGTCCTGAAACGCACAGGGCGGACGCCATAAATGGCGTCCCTACGAAGGCTCTGCACTCTGAATCAACCGCGGCCCCGGGCATTTGCCCGGGGCCGTCGATGGATTCAATACACGATCACCTTCGTATTTCTGGGGCAGTTGCTCCACACCCACTTGGCGTCGTCCACGCTCAGCCGCACGCAGCCGTGGGAGGCCCGGCGGCCCAGGTTATTGACGCTGGAGCGCGTCACGCTGCCCTCCTTGGAGCCGTACAGCACGGAGTGGAACATGATGTCGCCCTGGATATAGAATGCGTACTGTGCCCAGCAATCGAACTTCTTGAAGTAGTGCCAGCGCGCGCCGGGGCCGGTGCCGTTTTCATAGGTGCCCAGCGGCGTCTCGTTGCCCTTCCGGCCGGTGGAGCACTTCATGGTCTTCACCAGGTCGGTGTATTCGTTGTTCTCGTCGAGCCCGTAGGCGTACACCTTCTGGTCCTTCACGGAAACCTTGAGCACGTAGGGCTTGAGCGCCTTCAGCGCGTTCTCGTCGAACAGTGTCCGGAGCGTCTGCGCGTCGGCCACGCCGGTCTGTTCCAGCCCGTGGCGCTTCTGGAAGTCCGCCACCGCCTTGGCCGTGCCCTCGCCGTAGGAGCCGTCCAGAGTGCCGTAGTAGTATTCCAGCAGGTTCAGACGCCGCTGCAGCCGCACCACGTCGCGCCCGCTGGAGCCGCCGGACAGCGTTTCGGGCACCGCTGGGAAGCTGTCTGAGTAGAAATCCTCCAGCAGGATCGGGTCGGCCACGCCATTGATGACGGTGGAGGGCATCGCCCCGCCGCTGCCGGCCAGGGTCTCCGTCTCCATCTCCTGCATATACTTTTGCAGGTTCTCCACGCCGATCTTCGTCGATGCGCCGTAGCTGCCGTCCACGTTGATTGCCGCAAACCCCAGCACCCGCAGGCGCTTTTGCAGCCTGGACACCTCCTCGCCCGAGGCACCCTCGGACAGCATGGCGTTGTCGGGACGCCGGGCGTCCGCGGAGAACAGCATCTCCTGCGTGGCGATATCGGCGATACCGGTCTGGATCAGCCCGTTGTAATACTGGAATATGCGCAGCGAGCGCATGGTGCCCGCCCCGAGCTGGCCGTCGGCGGCGTCGGTCATATAGCCCAGGCTCATAAGCCGCCGCTGCACCCGGAGCACCTGATCGCCGCTGTCGCCGCTGTTCAGTATCCCGAGCGCCGACTGGAACTTCTCTGAGAAGGCGTAAGCCTGCAACAGCGGATCGGCCACGCCATCCACCGCCGTCTCCGGTTCAAGCGACGGCTCGGGCGTGGGCACGGGCGTCACGATCGGCACCTCGATGGACAGCGGCACCACGTAGGGCGCGGGGGTGGGCGTCGCCGTGGGCCGCGGCGTGGGCGTGGGGTCGGGCCGGTTGTCGATCAGCCCCTGCTCGATCACCCGCACATGCCGCTCCAACTCCTGCACCGCCTTCTCGGTGTTGGCCCCGTAGTGGCCGTCCGCCGCGCCGCTCAAAAAGCCCAGCTCGATCAGCCTGCGCTGAAGCCTCTGGGTGGCCGCGCCGCTGCTGCCCGTTTGAAGCTCGGGGTAGTAGGGCACGCTGGCGCTGACGGATCTGATCATCAGGTTGTCGCTCTGCCACACGGAGAGGTCCACCCAGTCGCCCTGGGCAGCCTTCCGACGCTCGATGAGGCCGTTGGCCACCACGTTGGCCAGCGATTCGGAGTCCGCCTGGACGGACTGCACCGATTCGGTCACCACCGATTTCACCCAGTCGCCCACCTCGGCCCACTGGCTGTCGGAAAGCGGCAGGTTCACCAGCTCGAAAACCACCTCGACGTTCAGCACATCCCCCCGGGTGCTCACCAGCTCCACGTCGTGGACCTTTTCCCGGACCTCCGCCCCCTCGGGAATGCTCAAATCATATGTGATCGTGGTCGTCGACGGGATCTCCGACGCATCCAGCAGCGCCGTCAGGTCCGCCTTCCACGCTTTTGTATCCTCAGCGCTTCCGTATGCCCATGCCGACAGCGCCAGCATCATCACAAGCGCCGCCAGCAGCGTTTGCCTCAAACGTTTCATCCTTGACCTCCCATCCTAAAGAGTGTGTTTCTAAAATGCCGGAAGCGCATTTTCGGCGTATTTGGCTGCATTTCTGCGTTGATTCCCCTTGACTTAGCCCCACTAAGCCTGCGGGAAATCGCCTTGAAATGCAGCCAAATCCACTCGAAACTGCATCTCCCGGCATTTAGAAACACACTCTAGGCTATACCCCATAGACGCATAACGCCCCGGTTTTGTTGCATTGCATACTGCCATATGTATCCATTATAACCGGATAAATTCAACTCCCCGTGAATCTGCGTTGAACAATTTGAGACGGGAGTGTGGCAAAACAGAAAGGACCCAGGGGAATGAGCCTAAACCCCCTGAATCCTTTACAGATGGTTTCGATAGTCCTGCAAATTAAGTCTTCTTCATATTTCCTTGTGGAAGAGCAGAGGAAACTCCCTCATGCGCCAGCTCCCTTCACTCCCCCAGTCAGCTTCGCTGACAGCCCCCTCGGAGAGGGGGCCATGACGGGAGCCTTTTGGCGGCGAACCCATAGCCTCCCTGGGAGCCTTTTGGCGGCGAACCCATAGCCTCCCTCTTAGAGGGAGGTGGCAGCCCGCAGGGCTGACGGAGGGAGTTAGCCTCCCTCTTAGAGGGAGGTGGCCCGCAGGGCTGACGGAGGGAGTTAGCCTCCCTCTTAGAGGGAGGTGGCCCGCAGGGCCGGAGGGAGTGGGAGGTGCCGAGCAAAGCGAGGCGGAGAGGTTCCGTAAGCGACAGAGAAACGGCTCCTATAAATATCCGTGAAGTGCCCACATCTCTCTGTATTGGACCAAAAGCAATCCCGAACAGTCGAGGCTGCTCGGGGTTGCTTTGCTCTACTCAATCATGTATTCCAACTCGTCGATATACTTGTTTGTCGCCTTTTCCAAGCGCTTCAATATCTTGGCCTCTTCCTTACTTATCTGACCATCATCTTTCATCGCAGCAAGCCTCATACCCTGTTCAAAGGCTTTAAGATAACCGATGGCTGCCTTAATGCTGCTATCCATATATGTATTCATAATCGCTTTGTCTTTCCCTCTTCATCACGATAAATCATGCATACAGACATACTATGAAAGTCAAATCGAAGCTCTTTGTGTAGGAGTGGCTGTATTTTTGATTCCTTAATCCACCCACTCGAAGTGATTGCAGATGACCTGCACGTCGTTGGAGGCCACGTGGATCACGCCGCCCACGACATGGGCCTTGCGGGTATTGCCGTTTGCGTCGGTGACGCGGGCCTCGCCGTCCCCGAGGGAGGCGGCGTAGTCGATGTGGTTGGGCAGTATGCACACATCGCCGCCGGTGGTGCGCACGATGACCTTTTCGGCGTCGTCATTGAAGTACTGGCCCTGGGGGTTGACGATGGTCAGATGAATCACAGCCATGCTCACTCACCCTTTTTCGCCTTGGCGACGGCCTCGTCGATGGTGCCCACGAACAGGAAGGCGCTCTCGGGCAGGTCGTCGTGCTGGCCCTCGATGATCTCCTTGAAGCCGCGGATGGTCTCCTTGAGGGGCACATAGCGGCCCTGCATGCCGGTGAACTGCTCGGCCACGTGGAAGGGCTGGCTTAAGAAGCGCTGCACCTTGCGGGCGCGGGCGACGATCAGCTTGTCCTCGTCGGACAGCTCGTCCATGCCCATGATGGCGATGATGTCCTGCAGCTCCTTGTAGCGCTGGAGGATGGACTGCACCTGGCGGGCGACCTCGGGGGTCAGTATGCGGCTGGTGGAGTCCAGCGGGTCCACGGCGGGATAGATGCCCAGGGACGCGATGGAGCGGCTCAGAACCGTGGTGGCGTCCAGGTGGGCGAAGGTGGTGGCCGGTGCCGGGTCGGTCAGGTCGTCCGCGGGGACGTAGACCGCCTGCACGGAGGTGATGGAGCCCTTCTTGGTGGAGGTGATGCGCTCCTGCAGAGCGCCCATCTCGGTGGCCAGGGTGGGCTGATAGCCCACGGCGCTGGGCATGCGCCCCAGCAGCGCCGACACCTCGGAGCCGGCCTGGGTGAAGCGGAAGATGTTATCGCTGAACAGCAGCACGTCCTGGTTCTCGCGGTCGCGGAAGTATTCCGCCATGGTGAGGCCGGACAGCGCAACGCGCATACGGGCTCCCGGCGGCTCGTTCATCTGGCCGTAGAC
>CACXBB010000004.1 GCA_902765735.1 uncultured Eubacteriales bacterium
CAGGTCAACAAGGCCGCGATGCTGGAAAAGATACTGCGGGTGTCCGAGGAGAAGAAGGGCGTGCTCAGCAACATCTACGACATTCGCGACGAATCCGACCGCATGGGCATGCGGGCCGTGGTGGAGGTCAAAAAGGACTGCGATCCCGAGAAGGTCCTGAATGCGCTGTATAAGTATTCTGATTTACAGGTCACCTTCGGCGTGAACATGGTGGCCATCGCCGAGGGCAAGCCGAGACAGATGGGCATGAGGCAGATCATTGGGCACTACATCGACCACCAGAAGAACGTCATCACCCGGCGCACGAAGTACGAGCTTCAACAGGCCGAGGCCCGCGCCCACATCCTGGAGGGGCTCATCGTCGCCGTGGACAACCTGGACGAGGTCATCCGGCTGATTCGCGGCAGCAAGACCCCGAAGGAGGCCCGGGACAAGCTGATGGCGCGGTTTGATCTCACGCAGATACAGGCCCAGGCCATACTGGACATGCGCTTGCAGCGGCTGACCAACCTGGAGGTGCTGTCCCTCAAAAAGGAATACGAGGACCTGACGAAGCTGATATCGAAGCTCAAGGGCATACTGGGTAGTGAGCGCAAGCTGATGGGGGTCATCAAGAAGGAGATACAGGAGATCCGCGACAGGTATGCCGATCCCCGGCGCACGGCGCTGGTGGACTCCTTCGAGGAGATCGCCGTCGAGGAGGAGAAGGCCCCGGCGGACGAGACCGTGGTGATCTACACCCAGGCGGGCTTTGTGAAGCGCATGCCCCCAAGGGCCTACGAGAAGGCGGAGTTCACGGACCCGCCGAGGATCGCCGTCAACACCATGACGGACCGCAAGCTCATGTTCTTCACCGACGTCGGCAACTGCTACCTGCTGAGCGCCGCGCAGATCACCGAGACCTCAAAGCCCAAGGACCGCGGGCTGCCGCTGGGCGGCGTGCTGGCGGGGCTTGAAAACGACGAGCATCTGGTGGCGATGCTGGATTCCGGCGACTGGCAGGGCGAGTTGCTGTTCTTCACCGAGAAGGGCCTCGCGAAGCGCACGAGCCTTGCGGACTACAATGTCCGGAAGTCCCGCTTCGCCGCCATCAACCTGAAAAACGGCGACAGGCTCATGAGCGTGCAGCGGCCCGAGGGCTTTGAGAGCGCGCTGCTTTTGACCCGGCAGGGCATGGCGATACACTTCGCGGTGGAGGAGGTCTCCCTGATCGGCCGGACCGCCGCGGGCGTGAAGGCCATCACCCTCGCCCCGGACGACGGCGTGGCCTTCGCCTTCCTGCACAACAGCGAGGGAGAGGTCGTGATGATCTCCGACCTCGGCTACATGAAGCGCTGCCTGCTGATCGACTTCGACCGCCAGGCCCGCGGCGGCAAGGGGCTAAAGGCGTTCAACTTCTTAAAGAACGGCCAGAACGGCAGGACCGTCGCCGGCGCGCTGACGGTGAAGGAGGCGTTCGACTTCCGCATCGTGCAGAAGGGCGGGACCTTAACCGCCTGCAACACCGAGGACGTGGCCATCGAGCCCCGCTCCGGCAGGGGCCAGCCCTACTTGGTGGTGGTCATGGACGACGTGGTGACGGAGATCGTGAGGGTATAGAGGAAGGCTCTTCACGGAAACTTGTGAGATGACGCCCCCCTACGTCTCGGCTACGCCGAGCCACCTCCCTGACTCCCTCCGTCACCGCTTCGCGGTGCCACCTCCCTCGATGAGGGCAACTCCCTCCGTCACCGCTCCGCGGTGCCACCTCCCTCGATGAGGGAGGCTATGGGTTCGCCGCCAAAAGGCCCCCGTCATGGCCCCCTCTCCGAGGGGGCTGTCAGCGAAGCTGACTGGGGGAGTGAAGGGGGCTGTCAGCGAAGCTGACTGCCTATCGCGATCCCACGAGAAAACGCAAAGAATCAAAAAGAAGCCCCGGACGAAGCGCATATCGTGCTTCGTCCGGGGCGTTTTTTGATCACAGCTTGTTTCTCTGAATCTTGCCGCTGATGGTCTTGGGCAGCTCGTCGCGGAAGACCACGATGCGGGGGTACTTATAGGGCGCGGTGCGCTTTTTGACGTAGTTCTGGATCTCCTTCGCCAGCGCGTCGGTGCCCACGGTGCCCTTGGTCAGCACCACGGAGGCCTTGACCACCTGGCCGCGGATCTCGTCCGGCGCGGCGGACACGCCGCACTCCAGCACGTAGGGCAGCTCCATGATGACCGACTCGATCTCGAACGGCCCGATACGGTAGCCGGAGGACTTGATCACGTCGTCGGTGCGGCTGACGTACCAGAAGTAGCCGTCCTCGTCGCGCCACGCCATGTCGCGGGTGTGATACACGCCGTCGTGCCACACCGCGCGGGTGGCCTCCTCATTGCCGTAGTAGCCGGCGAACAGGCCGCAGGGGATCTCCTTGTCCGTGCGGATGCAGATCTCGCCGGGCTCGCCGGCCTTGACCTCGTTGCCGTCTGAGTCCAGCAGCACCACGTCGAACAGCGGGCTGGGCTTGCCCATGGAGCCCACCTTCGGCACCATGCCGTAGAAGTTGCCCAGCACCAGCGTGGTCTCGGTCTGGCCGAAGGCCTCCATGATGGACAGGCCGGTGTTCTTCTTGAAGATGTTGAACACCTCGGGGTTGAGCGCCTCGCCGGCGGTGCAGGCGTTGTGGATGCTCGACAGGTCGTACTTCGAGATGTCCTCGCGGATCAGGAAGCGGTACATGGTGGGCGGCGCGCAGAAGGTGGAGATGTTGTACTTCTTAAACATCGGCAGTATGTCGTGGGCGTTGAAGCGGTCGAAATCGTAGGTGAACACCGCGCCCTCGTTCATCCATTGCCCGTACAGCTTGCCCCACAGCGCCTTGCCCCAGCCGGTGTCGGAGATGGTCAGGTGCAGACCGTCGGGCTCCACGCAGTGCCAGTAGTGGGCGGTGATGAAGTGGCCCAGCGGGTAGCGGTGGGTGTGCATGGCCAGCTTGGGGTAGCCGGTGGTGCCGGAGGAAAAGAACATGACCATGGGGTCGTTGCCCTTCGCGGCCTCCTCGGTGCGGGGGAAGGAGGAGCGGTAGCGCAGGTATTCCTCGTCGAAGTTGCGCCAGCCCTCGCGCTCGCCGCCGCACATGATGCGCCTGGTCACGAAGGGGCAGGTCTCGAAGGCCTCCTCGGCGTGGGCGGCGGCATCGCCCTCGGCGGTGATGCAGATGGCTGAGACGCCCGCGGTCTCGAAGCGGTACTCGTAGTCCTTCTTCAACAACTGATCCGTGGCGGGGATGGCGACGGCCCCCAGCTTGTGCAGCGCCATCATCACCACCCAGAACTGCCAGTTGCGCCTGAGCACCAGCATCACCCGGTCGCCCTTCCTGATGCCCAGGGCCTTGAAGTAGTTGGCGGCGCGGCTGGACTTGCGGCTGATGTCCTCAAAGGTGAAGCGCTTCTCGTTCTGGTAGCGGTCAAGGTAGAGCATGGCCAGCTTGTCCGGCTTCTTCTCCGCCATGGCGTCCACGATGTCGAAGGCGAAGTTGAAGTTCTCGGAGTTGGGGAAGCTGATGTGCCTGAGCTGGCCGTTGTCGTCCTCGTCCAGCGTCACGAATTCGTCGTAGATCAGCTTCTCCTTCACCGGGCGCACGGCCATGACGGTCTGGGTGACCTGCTCGGACTCGGTGTCCGCGCCGGGCAGCACCACGGCCACGAAGGTGCAGTCCCTGCCGCCGGTGGCGATCATGCCGTGGGGGGTGGAGGAGTTGTAGTAGATGCTGTCGCCCTCGTAGAGGTGCTCCACGTGGTCGCCCACGCGCACCAGCAGCTCGCCGGACAGGATCAGGTCAAACTCCTGCCCGGAGTGGGTGGTGGTGTGGATGGGCTTGTCCTGCAGCTCCCTGGAATAGCTGTAAGTGACCCAGAAGGGCTCCGCGATCTTGCGGCTGAACTCGGGGGCCAGGTTGCGAATCTCGATGCCCTCCTCGTGGGCGGTGGTCATGGCCTTGCCCTTGCGGGTGACGGTGTAGGAGCGCAGGTTGGCGCTGCGGCCCTCCATGATGTCCGTGATGTCCACGTTGAAGATCTTCGCGCAGTTGTGGATAAAGGTGAACGGCAGATCGACCGTGCCGGATTCGTACTTGATATAGGTCTCCACGTCCAGCCCTGTCTGCTCGGCCATGTAGACCACGGAATAGCCCGCGATCTCGCGCAGGGCGCGTATGCGGGTGCCGACCTCAAACAGGACGCCGGTCATCTCTGAAGTGTTCATTGGTGATCATTCCTCCCTCGATCTGATCTGCGGGGCCTCCGCCAGGTGATGGCCTGCACGAAAAAACCCGCCTCAAAAACGCGCCTGTCGCGCTTCCTTGAGACGGGTCATCAACAACCCGCGGTACCACTCAAATTGCACATCGCTGTGCCCCTCATCGGGCTCCATCAAGCCCTGTGCCTTTACGCAGCAATCACGGGAAACGCCTACTCACGTCAGACTGGCGGCCTGATGCTTTGGGGCTTCCGGCTCGGAAGGGATGGGCTTGTGAGCAATCCGTGATCGACCTTTCAGCAGGTGGCCGACTCTCTGTACAGCAGCTTGGCTCCGCCGTCTTCGTCATTGCCTTTGAAGAACTTATTCAGTTGACAGAATTTTATCACCGGGATGTAACCTTGTCAAATGATGATTCTGTTAAATCATGGCGTGTGACAGGCATACGACGGGTATTACGCCATGCCGAACTCCCGGTAGAGCTGCTCCCTGCGCGCGGCATTGGCCACGGCCTCGAGGTCTGACGTGCGCCCGGCGGCCACCAGCTTCGAGATCAGCAGGCTCATCTTCTGCTCCGCTTCGGCGCGTCCCTCGGCGCGTCCCTCGGCGCGTCCCTCGGCACGTCCCTCGGCACGTCCCTCGGCGCGGCCTTCCTCCTTGAACATGGCCAGGGTCTCGGCCTCGTTGTATTCCGTCAGCAGCATCTTCTTCACCTCCGCTTTGTGAGCCTCCAGAAAACGTTTAATGTGGAAATGGTCGGGCATGCGCTCCAGGGCTTCGTCGATGGCGGATTCCGGCGCCGCGTGGCGCTCGTTCTCCCGGATGGCGTCCACCAGCCAGGCGTATTCGGCCAGGGGCTGGCAGCTGTCGGCGATGCCGGGATTGCGGCCCTTGTTGATGTTGATCATGCGCACACGCACGGCGATATCGGCGTCGTCGCGCCTGTGGGCGGGGAATGCGTCGGAGAGCCGGAGCGTCGTTTCATCGGGCTGCTCCGCGGCGCCGTTGTAGAATACCACCAGCTTCGGCACGGGCAGGGGAATCAGCGTGCGACCGTACTTGTTCCTTCGATTCATCACGATCAGCTTCTCGTAGATGTTGCCCGTATACTGCAACAGTCTCAGCGGCATGTTGGGGTTGAACGTGGACTGCTGCTCGTAGAGGTTGATCTCATCGGCGATGAGGAAGGCTACGTCGTTGTGCATGCCCATGTAGACCACCTGGGACAGCGTGGCGATGGTGATCCCGTCCGGATCGGTGTAGTTGGAGCCGTTGACCGCGTTGTACAGGCTCAGCGTCCACTCCTTGTGCGCTTCGCTGCCGAATATGAAGCAAAACAACCGATCCCGGTATTCCCGCGTCTGCTCGGCCACGGACAACCACCTCCCACCTTCATCATACCATATCGGGCCGAAAATATCAACCGCACCACAGAGGTTAAGGTATGATAATAATTAACAAAAATAAACCTTTGACGGTATAATACGCTTGACAAACACGTGTTAAACTGCTAATGTAACCTATATGAAATCGGGGGAGGTGAACCGTTTGTCGGTTTTCTGCGGCATCCGGGAGCCCGACCGGCGCGTCATGGTGGTCACGGGCCACTATGGCAGCGGCAAGACGGAGTTCAGCGTGAGCCTCGCGATGCTGCTGGCGAAGGAGGGCCTGGGGCCCTATGAGCGCCTGGGTCTTTGCGATCTGGACATCATCAATCCCTATTTCCGGTCCCGCGAGCGACGGGCGATGCTGGAGGCGGCGGGCATCCGCGTCTACGGCAGCGCCTACCAGCACGACGTGACGGCGGAGCTGCCGGAGCTCTCGGCGGATGTGCGCGCGCCGCTGGAGGACAAGGGCTGCCGCACCATCGTCGATCTGGGCGGCAACGATTCCGGGGCCATCGTTTTAAACCAGTTCAGCAACAACTTCTCCAGAGAGGAGACGCTGACGCTGATCGTCATCAACGCCAACCGCCCGGAGACCCGGGACTATGACGGCGCGATGGCGCACCTTCAGGCCATCGAGCGCGCCACGGGCCTTCACGTGGACGGGCTCATCAACAACACCCATCTGCTTCGGGAGACCGACGCCGGGTGCATCGAGAAGGGCCACAGGCTGTGCGAGCGCATATGCGCCGACACCGGCCGGTTCATATGGTGCGACTGCTATCCCGCGGGCATCGTGCCCGAGGGGGATATCGAGGGACGCTACGAGCATCTGATGCCTCTGGGGCTTTACATGCGCCCCGGCTGGCTTGACAGATAGGAGGGTAACAAATGCCAAAGAAGCAATTCAGGGTCGTCTTCAAGCGCGAAAGGTGCAAGGGCTGCGAGCTGTGCAAGGCCTTTTGCCCCAAGAAGCTGATTGAGATGGACACGCAGGTGAACGCCAAGGGCTACTGCCCGGCGCGCATGACCGATCAGAGCCAGTGCATCGGCTGCCAGAGCTGCGCGCTGGTCTGTCCCGACGGCGCGATCGAGATCTACGAGGAGGAATGAGCGATGGCTGAAAAGGTATTGATGAAGGGCAACGAGGCCTTTGCCGAGGCCGTCATTCGCGGCGGCGTGCGGTTCTACTTCGGCTATCCCATCACCCCGCAGAGCGAGATCCCCGAGTTCATGAGCCGCGAGCTGCCCAAGCGGGGCGGCAAATTCCTCCAGGCCGAGAGCGAGCTGGGCGCGGTGAACATGGCCTACGGCTGCGGCGCGGCGGGCGGCGACGGGTTTATCTCCTCGTCCTCCCCGGGCATCGCGCTGATGCAGGAGGGCATGAGCTTTCTGTGCTCCGCCGAGGTGCCCCTGACCATGCTCAACGCCTCCCGCGGCGGCCCCGGCATCGGGTCCATACAGCCCGGACAGGCGGACTACTTCCAGGTCACCCGCGGCGGCGGCAACGGCGACTACCGCATCCCCGTGTTCGCGCCGGCGTCCATCCAGGAGGCCATCGACATCCTCTACGACGCCCCCGCGCTGGCCAACGAATGGCGCAACCCGGTGATGGTGCTGGTGGACGGCCTGATGGGCCAGATGATGGAGCCCGTGCTGATGCCCGAGGCCAAGGAGCCGCTGAAGTCCTCCGACATCCCGAAGGCCAAGCCCTGGGCGATCTCCGGCAGCGAGAAGGGGGAGCGCAGCGTGGTGAAGTCGCTGCGTCTGCAGCCCGAGGTGCTGGAGCAGCACGTCGAGCGGCTGTTTGAGAAGTACAACCGCATGGAGCGGGAGCTTCAGAGGGTCGAGTGCACCGATATCGAGGACGCCGAGGTGGTCTTTGTGGCCTTCGGCACGATGGCCCGCCTGGCCACCGAGGCCATGGAGCTTCTGCAGAGCCAGGGCATCAAGGCCGGCCTGATCCGCCCGATCACCCTCTGGCCCTTCCCTTACGGCGCCTTTGACGCCCTGACGGACAATACGAAGGTGGTCATCTCCACGGAGCTGAGCATGGGCCAGCTGATCGAGGACGTGAAGCTGGGCGTGCGCGGGCGCTTCCCGGTGAAGCTCATCCACCGCACCGGCGGCATGCTGCCCACGTCCCTGGAGATCGTGGACAAGACCAAGAAGATATTGGAGGAAGTGCGATGAAACCTGTATTTCAGTATACGAAGGGCATGACGGAAGTCAGCACCAGCTATTGCCCCGGTTGCACCCACGGCGTCGCGCACCGCCTCATCATGGAGACGCTGGACGAGATGGGCCTGCTGGGCAAGACCATCGGCGTGGCCCCCATCGGCTGCAGCGTGGTGGCCCACCAGTTTATGAACGTGGACATGTGCGAATCCGCCCACGGCCGCGCCCCGGCGGTAGCCTCCGGCATTAGGCGCGTGCATCCCGACAAGGTGGTCTTCACCTATCAGGGCGACGGCGACCTGGCCTCCATTGGCATGGGCGAGATCATGCACGCGGCGGCCCGCGGCGAGAAGTTCTCCACCTTCTTCATCAACAACTGCATCTACGGCATGACCGGCGGCCAGATGGCCCCCACCACGCTCATCGGCCAGCGCTCCACCACCTGCGTGGACGGCCGCACCCGCGAGCAGGCGGGCATGCCCTTAAAGATGTGTGAGATACTCTCCACGCTTGACGGTCCCGCCTACATCGAGCGCGTGGCGCTGTGCGATCCGGCCAACATCCGCAAGGCCAAGAAGGCCGTGCGCAGGGCCTTTGAGACCCAGCTTTCGGGCAAGGGCTTCACCTTCGTGGAGTTTCTGTCCATCTGCCCCACCAACTGGGGCCTGACCCCGCCCAAGGCCATGGAATGGCTCAAGGAAAACATGATGCCGTACTACCCGCTGGGCGTGTACCGTGAACCGGAGGTGCAGTGATATGGCGACGAATAAACTGTTTTTCGCGGGCTCCGGCGGACAGGGCGTGCTGACCATGGGTCAGATGGTGACCTACGCCGCCATGTATGCCGACATGAACGCCACCTGGCTTCCCTCCTACGGCCCCGAGATGCGCGGCGGCACGGCCAACTGCACCGTGGTCATCTCCACCGACAAGCCCGTCTCCTGCCCGCTGATCTACGAGGCGGACAACGTGGTGGTCATGAACCTGCCGTCCCTTCTGAAGTTCGAATCGCTGGTGAAGCCCGGCGGCAACCTGTTTGTCAACTCCACGCTGATCGAGCAGAGGGCCACCCGCGACGACATCAACGTCTACTACGTGGACGCCGGCGGCATCGCCCAGTCCATCGGCAACGCCCGCACCGCCAATGTGGTCATGCTGGGCGCAGTGGTGGAGGTCTCGAAGGTCGTGCCCGTTGAGAAGATCTACAAGATCATGGAGAAGACCTTCTCCGGCCGCAAGGCCCACCTGCTGGACATCAACAAGCAGGCGTTTCATGCGTGGAAGCCGGAATAACTGTATTGGCGGGGGACGACCTCTTTCGTCATTTGCTTCGCAAATGCCACCTTCCCCTGAAGGGGAAGGCATAGGATAACGCATCCAAAAGCCTTCCCCTTTAGGGGAAGGTGGCAGCATCCTTTGATGCTGACGGAAGAGGTCGTCCCCGTTACCATACAACATGGGTAAATGGTAACGAATAGATTATGATGCAAGCAATCCCGACCGAGGTCTGGATTGCTTTTGCGTTGATATTGGGGTATAATGGGATTCGAGGAGGTGTCGCCGGTGAGCATATCGAAGTACGAGGCATTTTTAAAGACGGTGGAGCTGGGCAGCCTGACCCGGGCGGCGGACGCGCTGGGCTACACCCAGTCCGGCATGACCTACATCCTCAATTCGCTGGAGGACGAATGCGGGCTGACGCTTCTGCGGCGCGACCGCACCGGCGTCCAGCTGACCAGCGACGGCCAGGAGATACTGCCCTACATCGAGGCGCTTTGCGAGAGCTGGCGGCTGGTCAGCGAGAAGCGGGACGAGCTCAAGGGCATGGAGTCGGGCCATCTGCGCATCGGCACCTTCACCAGCGTGTCCACCCACTGGCTGCCGGGCATCATACACGCCTTCCGGCAGAGCTACCCGAACATCACCTTCGAGCTTTTGCACGGCGACTACGCCCAGATCCAGGAGTGGCTTTTGCGCGGGCGGGTGGACCTGGGGTTCACGCAGCTGCCGCTCAGGGACGGGCTTTCGAGTCTGCACCTCAAGTCGGACGACCTGCTGGCGGTGCTGCCGGAGGGGCATCCGCTCACGGAAAAGGCGTCGATCCCGCTGGATGAGCTGTTGACGGAGCCCTTCATCATGTACGCCGAGAACACCCCCGGTGGCATTCGCGTGATGCTGAACAACCGTTCGGTCAAGCCCAACACACAGTTCGTCGTGGAGGACGACCACGCCATCATCGCCATGGTGGAGGGCGGGCTGGGGGTCAGCGTGCTGTCGGACCTGGTGCTCAGGCGCACCAACTTCCACGTCGTGCGGCGGCCGCTGGACCCGCCGGTGAGGCGCGAGATCGCGCTGGCCTATCCCGAGGGGCGTACGCTGTCGGTGTCCACCCGGCGGTTTATCGAATACGTCCGGTCGTGGCGTGAAGGCGATTAATCAAAGAACACCGGCCAGTTTGGGTCGGCGAGGGCTCTGAAGCTCATCTCAATGTGCTCCCGGGTCGTCTTTGCGGTTTCCAGAGGGGGCAGGTTGTCCGGGGTGAAGAAGCCGCAGTCCCGGGTCTCCGTGTTCGGAACAAAGGCCCCGGAGACGTATCTGCACAGCACCAGCACCGACAAAATCTCGTGGGCGTGGCGCCTTTCGTGGTGCCGGTTGCGGTCCTCCAGCGCGATCAGACGCTCGGCCTCGACGGTCATTCCGGCCTCCTCAAAGACCTCCTTGACGGCGTTTTTGCGCACGCTCAGGTTGTAATCCACCCAGCCGCCGGGCATCGACCACCGCCCGGTGCATTCCTGCACCAGCAGTATGCCGCCGTCGCGGAACACCGCCGCGCGGGTCTCGATCTTGGGCGTCTGGTAGCCGTCCCCAGAGCAGAAATAGTCCTTCACCTGTTTGATCGGCAGGCTGGTGATTTCGCTCATCATCTCAGCGGAAATATCCCGGATGCGCTGAAAGCGCTCGATATCGTAGACATCCTTGCAGTAGGCCAGGGCGTTTTGCGAGAGGTCCTGCAGCTCCTTCGCCCAGTCCAGCCATCTGTTTTTATCCATTTGAAGATCAACTCCCAACGGGGATTATAGATGGGTTGATCGGTTTTGTCAACATTGACAGGCTATTCCGCGATGTGTTAAAATCATATCGAACAAAGGGAGGTATGGGTATGGTACATTTTGTCGGCGCGGGCAGCGGCGCGGTGGACCTGATCACGGTGCGCGGCGCCCGGCTTTTACAGGAAGCGGACGTGATCATCTATGCGGGCTCGCTGGTGAACCCGGACTTGCTCAATTACGCAAAAGCGGGCTGCGAGATCCACGACAGCGCGAAGATGACGCTGGAGCAGGTGATCGATGTGATCAGGGCCGCGGAGGCGGCGGGGAAGACTACCGTGCGCCTGCACACCGGCGATTCCAGCATCTACGGCGCGGTGCGGGAGCAGTTTGACGAACTGGAAAAGCTGGGCATCGAATACGACGTGTGCCCCGGCGTCAGCGCCTTCTGCGGCGCGGCGGCGGCGCTCAGGGCGGAGTACACCCTGCCGGACGTGTCGCAGTCGGTCATCATCACCCGCGCGGCGGGCCGCACGCCGGTGCCGGACAGGGAGAGCATCAGATCCTTCGCGCAGCACAGGGCCACGATGGTGCTGTTTCTGACCACTTCGCTGGCGGACGACGCCCAGCGGCAGCTCATCGAGGGCGGCTACCCGGAGGACACCCCGGCGGCCATCGTGTACAAGGCCACCTGGCCCGATCAGCGGATATTCCGCTGCACCGTGGGCACGCTGGGCGAGACGGTGCGCAATAACGGCCTGACCAAGACCTCGCTGATCGTGGTGGGCGGCTTCCTGGGCGACAACTACGACCGGTCGAAGCTGTACGACCCGGGCTTCACCACCGAATTTAGGCAGGCGGAGCGATGAGGGCGGTACTGTTCGCCTTCACCGCCCGGGGAAAGCGGACGGCGCTCAGGGTCAGGGACGCGCTTCCGGAGGCGGAAACGCTGCTTCGGACGCCGGAGAAGCTCGCGGACGCCGACTTTGACGCCTACACCGGAGCGCTGCCCGACTATGTGGGCGGCGTGTTCGACCGGGACGCGCTGATCTTCGTCGGGGCGGCGGGTATCGCGGTGCGCGCCGTCGCGCCCCACGTGGCCAGCAAGCGCTCCGACCCGGCCGTGCTGTGCCTGGACGAGGCCGGGCAGTTCGTCATACCGATACTCTCCGGGCACATCGGCGGCGCGAACCGGCTGGCGCGGCGGCTGGCCGGTTCGCTCGGCGCGACGAGCGTCATCACCACCGCCACCGACGTCAACGGCAGGTTTTCGGTGGATACGTGGGCCACGGAGCATGGCATGGCGATCACGTTCATGCCGCTGGCAAAGAAGGTGTCGGCGGAGATACTGACCCGGGACATTCCCTTCTGGTCGGACGCCGAAAGGCCCGGACGTCTGGCCGAGGGGCTTTTCTGGTCGGATGCGGGCGACCTGGGGGTGTGCGTGTCCGTCCGGGACCTGCACCCCTTCGACGAGACGCTGCTGCTGGTGCCCCGGGCGCTTCGCGTCGGCATCGGCTGCCGGCGCGAAGCGCCCGCCGAAGCCATCCGGGAGGCCGTTTATAAGGTGCTGTCCGACAACGGCCTGCGCATCGAGGCGGTGCGGGAGGCGGCGAGCATCGACGTAAAGTCCGACGAGCCCGGCCTGCTCGCGTGCTGCCAGGAACTCGGCTGGCCGGTCACGTTCTACACGGCGGAGGCGCTCAACGCCGTGGAGGGGGACTTCGCGCCCTCCGCGTTCGTGAAGCGCACCGTGGGGGTGGACAACGTCTGCGCGCGGGCGGCGGCGGCCTCCGGCGGGCGCATCATCGTACCAAAGACCGCCCTGAACGGCGTGACCGTCGCGGTGGCGGAACTGAAATGGGGGATTGAATTTGGCTAAGATTCGCGTGGTGGGCATCGGCCCCGGCGACTATGAGGAGATGACGGTGAAGGCCGTCAATGCGCTCAACGCCTGCGACGTGATCGTGGGCTATCATGTTTACGTCGATCTGGTGAAGGAGCACTTCCCGGACAAGGAGTGCTTCACCACGCCCATGCGCCGCGAGGTGGACCGCTGCAAAATGGCGCTGGACATGGCCCGGGAGGGCCGGGACGTGGCGATGATCTGCTCCGGCGACGCGGGCATCTACGGCATGGCGGGGCTCATTTACGAGCTGCTGGGCGAGGATGATTCCATAGAGGTCGAGGTGATCGGCGGTCTGACTGCGGCCACCTCCGGCGGGTGCCGCCTGGGCGCGCCGTTGACCCACGATTTCGCCGTCATCAGCCTGTCCGACCTGCTCACGCCCTGGGAGCTGATCGAAAAGCGGCTGGACTGTGCGGCGGCGGGCAACTTCGGCATCGTGCTGTACAACCCCCGGAGCATCAAGCGCCGGGATTACCTGCAGAGGGCCTGCGACATCGTGCTCAAACACCAGCCCCCGGAGACCGTGTGCGGCGTCGTGCGCAACATCGGCCGGGAGGGCGAGGCGGCGGAGATCATGACGCTTTCCGAGCTGCGCGACTACGACGCCGACATGTTCACCACCGTGTTCATCGGAAACGCCTTTACGCGGGTCATCGGCGGCAGGATGGTGACGCCCAGGGGGTATAAGGATGTCTGAGATCTGCGTCTTCGCGGGCACGACGGAGGGCCGTCGGCTGGTGGAATGCCTCGTGGGACAGCCGTTGAAGGTGTGCGTGTGCGTGGCCACCGACTACGGCGAGGCGCTGATTCCCCGGGGGGAGAACATCGAGGTCCTGGCCGGGCGGCTGGACGGGGCGGGCATGCGCCGGCTGTTTGAGGAGAGGCGCTTTGACACCGTGATCGACGCCACCCATCCCTTCGCCACGCTGGCCTCCGAAACCATCCGGGAGGCATGCAAAGCGACCGAAGTCGGTTATATCCGGCTGAACCGGGGCGGGGACAGTAAGGACGCCGAGGCCGTGTATGTGGATTCCATACAGGGCGCGGCGGATTATCTGGCAAAGCATGAGGGCGCGGCGCTGCTGGCCACCGGCAGCAAGGAGCTTGCGCCCTACACCCATGTACCGGATTATCAGAACCGATTCTACCCGCGGGTGCTGCCGATGGCGTCGTCGCTGTCGGCCTGCGAGGCGGCGGGGTTCGCCCCGGCGCACATCATCGCCATGCAGGGGCCCTTCTCCGTGGAGATGAACGTCGCCACGCTGAAGGCCATTGGCGCAAAGTACCTGGTGACCAAGGAATCCGGCAAGAGCGGCGGCTTCGAGGAGAAGCTGGAGGCCGCGCGGCGGGCCGGGGCGGTGTGCGTGGTGATCGGTCAGCCCGCCCAGGAGGAGGGCCTCGATTACGCGCAGACCGTGCGCTGGCTGGTGGAGAAGTACGGCCTGACGCCCGCCCAGGAGGTCGCGGTGGTCGGCATCGGCATGGGCTCCCGGGGCACGCTGACCTTTGAGGCGGACGAGACGCTTCGCAACTGCGACTGCATGATCGGCGCGCGGCGCATGCTGGAGGCGACGGCGGACTACGGCAAGCCCGGCTTTGCCGAGATCGCGCCGCAGAAGATCGCCGACTGCATGGCGGCGCACCCGGAGTACCGGCGCTTCGCGGTGGTGATGTCCGGGGATTCAGGGTTTTACAGCGGCACGAAAAAGCTGCTGCCGATGCTTAAAACCGACCGGGTTCGGGTGATTCCGGGCCTGAGCTCCATGCAGGTGCTGTGCGCGCGGCTCCAGACCAGCTGGGACGACGCCCGGGCCATATCGCTGCACGGGCGGGAGGGCTCCATCGTGCCGGAGATCCGGCGCTGGGGCAAGGTGTTCGCGCTCATGGACGGGGCGGACGCCGTGAAGCGCGTGTGCGCGGACCTGATCGACGCGGGGCTTAAAGACGCCGTGGTGAGCGTGGGCGAGCGGCTGTCCTACCCGGACGAAAAACTGACTCAGGGCACGGCATCGGAATTGAAGGATTACACCTGCGCGCCGCTGAGCGCCATACTGGTGGAGCATCCGGTCTCCAAGGGGGTTCTGCCCGTGGGCTTGCCCGATGCGGCCTTTGAGCGCAACCTGGGCGACGGGGACGCGAAGGCCGTGCCCATGACCAAGAGCGAGGTGCGGGCCGTGTCGGTGTCCAAGCTGCAGCTTACGGAGGACGCGGTGGTCTACGACATCGGCGCGGGCACGGGCTCCGTGTCGGTGGAGCTGGCGCTGAACTGCCCGAAGGGGCGGGTGTACGCCATCGAGTGCCGGGAGGACGCGGCAGAGCTGATCGAAACAAACCGACGTCGGTTTGTTCTTGACAATCTGGACGTGGTTCAGGGCCTGGCCCCCGAGGCCATGGCGGACCTGCCCGCGCCCACACACGCCTTCATCGGCGGCTCCAGCGGCAATATGGAGGCCATCGTGGCGTGTCTGATTGAAAAAAACCCGCGCGTGCGCATCGTGATCAACGCCATCGCGCTGGAATCCACGGGCGAGATCGCGCGGATCATCTCACAATTCGGGTTTGACGACGCCGAGGTCGTCCAGATGAACCTCTCCCGGAGCCGAAAGGCCGGGCGGGTCCACCTGATGACGGCGCTCAACCCCATCACCATTGCCGCGTTGCAGCGACGGGAGGACGAACATGAAGATTGAACTGGAACGGGTCGCGCCCATGGAGATCGAGGCCCGCAGCTTTGAGATCATCGGCCAGGAGCTAAAGCACCCCGTCGATCCGGCGCTTGAGCCGATCGTCAAGCGGGTGATCCACACCACGGCGGACTTCGATTACGCCGATACGCTGTGCTTCTCGGAGGGCGTCGTGGAGAAGGCGCTTGACGCCATCCGCGGCGGCGCGGCCATCGTGACGGACACCACCATGGCCATGTCCGGCATCAACAAGAAGGCGCTGGCGAAGCACGGCGGGGAGGCGTTCTGCTTCATCGGGGATGCGGATGTGGCGGAGGCCGCGAAGCAAAACGGCACCACCCGGGCGGTGCAGGCCATGGAGAAGGCCGCGGGGCTTCAGAGGCCGCTGATCTTCGCCATCGGAAACGCCCCCACGGCGCTCATACACATCTACGAGATGATCACGGAGGGCCGGCTCGACCCGAAGCTGGTCATCGGCGTGCCGGTGGGGTTTGTGAACGTGGTGCAGTCCAAGGAGCTCATCATGACCGCCGACGTGCCCTACATCGTGGCCCGGGGCCGCAAGGGCGGCAGCAACGTGGCCGCCGCCATCTGCAACGCGCTTCTGTACATGCTGGGGAGATAGCCATGCTGCGTCATTACATCACCAAGGGCGGAAAGACCATGCGCTGCGGCTACACCACCGGCTCCTGCGCGGCGGGGGCGGCGAAGGCCGCGACGGAAATGCTGCTGACCGGCGTTCCGGTGGAGAGTGTCACGCTGGACACCCCCAAGGGCATAAGGCTGACGCTGGAGATACTGGATATTCAGTCAGGTGCGGGCTTTGTGCGGTGCGCCGTTCAGAAGGACAGCGGCGATGACCCCGACATCACCAACGGCATACTGGTGTACGCCACCGCAGAAAAAACCGACGTCGGTATTTTTATCGACGGGGGAGAGGGCGTTGGGCGTGTGACGAAGGAGGGGCTGGACCAGCCCGTCGGCGCGGCGGCCATCAATTCCACCCCGCAGCGCATGATCACCGAGGCCGTGGAGGCGGTGTGTGCCGCGCAGGGCTACGGCGGGGGCGTGAAGATCACCGTCTCCATCCCGGACGGCGCGGCGCTTGCGAAAAAGACCTTCAATCCCCGCATCGGCATCGTGGGGGGCATCTCGGTGATCGGCACCACCGGCATCGTGGAGCCCATGAGCAACGCGGCGCTGGTGGACACCATCAGGCTTGAGTTGAGCGTGCTGGCTGCGGGCGGTGCGAAGGGCGTGCTGCTATGCCCCGGAAACTACGGGGAGGTGTTCGCCCGCGAGACACTGGGACTCGACATGCGGCGGCAGGTGTCCGTGAGCAACTTCATCGGCGACGGCGTCGAGGCGGCGGTGAGCCACGGCTTTGAGCGCATACTGCTGGTGGGGCACATCGGCAAGCTGGTGAAGCTGGGCATCGGACTGCACAACACCCACTCCGCCTACGGGGACGGGCGCATGGAGACGCTGATCGCCTGCGCGCTCGCCTGCGGCGGGGATGTCGGGCTGCTCAGAGACATCCAGAACTGCGTGACCACCGACGCCGCGCTGGAGGCCATCGACCAGCGGGGCCTGCTTCAGCCCGTCATGGCGACGCTGGGCGCGCGCATCCAGGCGACGCTCGAGCGCTGGGTGCCGGTGGGCGTGGAGATCGGGTTCATCTGCTTTACCAACGCGGAGCCTTGGAAGGGCGTGCTGGTGCAGAGCGATAACGCCAACAGGCTCTCGACGGAGTGGCGGACATGAAGCGTGCCCTGGTGATCGGCTGTCCCGGCAGCGGCAAGAGCACGTTTGCCAGGCGGCTCAGGGATCGCACCTGCCTGCCGCTATACTATCTGGACCGGCTTTACTGGAATCCCGACAGGACGGCGGTCTCAAAGGATGAATTCGACCGGCGGCTTCGTGAGGTGCTTCGGCAGGAGCAATGGATCATCGACGGCAACTACGTCCGGACGCTGGAGGCGCGCCTTGCGCGGTGCGACACGGTGTTCTTCCTCGACTACCCCGCGGCGGTGTGCCTCACGGGCATCGCGGACCGGCGCGGCATCCCCCGGGAGGACATGCCCTGGGTGGAGACGGCGGAGGACCCCGCATTCACGGCGTTTGTCAGGGATTTTCATGACGCGGTCAGGCCGAAGATCGTGCAGTGCCTCGAGCACGCCGGGGGCGTGAAGATATACCGCTTTTACTCCAGAGCGGACGCGGAAACGTATTTAAAAGGCTGACTCAACCGCCGGTTGGGTCGATTTCAACCGCCGGTGTGTGGTCATCTGAATCCCAAATGGGTACAATACGGGCAGAAGGGAGGCACGAGAGTGGATCAGGTCAGTATCGGCAAATTCATTTCTGCCTGTCGCAAGGAAAAGGGGCTGACGCAGGCCCAGCTGGGCGAGAAACTGGGCGTCACGGACCGGGCGGTCTCCAAGTGGGAGACGGGTAGGTCCATGCCGGATTCGTCCATCATGCTGGAGCTGTGCGGCCTTCTGGACATCACGGTCAACGAGCTGTTGACGGGAGAGAGGATTCAGATGGAGGATTACAGCAAAAAAGCGGAGGAAAACCTCATAGAACTCAAAAAGTACGAGGAGCAGGCCAAGCTGCTGTTGCAGCTGGAATGGGTGATCGGCTATGTGTGCACGGCGTCGTTTCTGATACTGCTGTTCACGGCCTGCTATCTGGTGAAGGAGACGATGTGGCGGGCGATACTGATCGCCGTGGCCGTCGTGATCTTCGGCATGGGCATGTGGTACGCCATGAAGCTGGAGCGTAACGTGGGCTACTACGCCTGCGAAAAGTGTGGGAACCGCTACATCCCTTCGATGAACATGTTCATGTGGTCCATGCACATGGGCCGCACGCGGTACATGAAGTGCCCGGAGTGCGGCAAGTGGAGCTGGCAGAAAAAGGTTTTATCGGATAAATGAAAAGGCTGCTGACGCGATCTGACACGTCAGCGGCTGTCTTTATGCCTTTTTGACCTTCGGGCCCTTGGGGGTGTCCTCGATGACGTACCCCTTCGCGAGCACCTCGTCGCGGAGCCGGTCGGCCTCGGCGAAGTTCTTTGCCTTCTTGGCCTCGACGCGGGCCTGCACCAGCGCCTTGACGTCCTCGGGGGTGGTGTCGGACTCCTTCATCAGAAGCCCCAGCACCTCGTGGGCCATCGTGTTGAGGGCCTTCAAACCGGCCTCAATGACGGCGCGGCAGGGGGCCTTGGCGTCGGAGAGCGCGGTGTTCATGTCGCGCACGTACTCGAACAGCACGCCCATGGCCTCGGAGGTGTTCAGATCGTCGCACATGGCGTCGTCGAAGCGGTCCACGAAGCCCTGCGCCCGTTCCACAAACGCCTTCTCCTCGTCGCTCATCTCCCGGTCGGGGGCGTGGTCGAGGGCGAACTCGGCGTTGTCGCGGGCGGTGTAGAGGCGTTCCAGACCGGCCTTCGCCTGCTCCATCAGGTCGCGGGAGAAGTTGATGGGGCTGCGGTAGTGGGCCGACAGCATGAACATGCGCACGACCTCGGGGTCGAACTCTTTTGAGATGTCCCTGACGGTGAAGAAATTGCCAGCGGACTTGGACATCTTCTTGTTGTCCACGTTGATGTGGCCGTTGTGCATCCAGTAATGGGCGAAGGGCTTGCCGGTGGCGCCCTCGGACTGGGCGATCTCGTTTTCATGGTGGGGGAAGATCAGGTCCACGCCGCCGCAGTGGATGTCGAAGGTCTCGCCCAGGTACTTCATCGACATGGCGGAGCACTCGATGTGCCAGCCGGGACGGCCCTCGCCCCAGGGGCTTTTCCAGAAGGGCTCGCCGGGCTTTTTGGCCTTCCAGAGGGCGAAGTCCATCGGGTGGCGCTTGAGGTCGCCCACCTCCACGCGCGCGCCGGACTCCAGGTCGTCCAGGTTCTGGCCGATCAGCCGCCCGTAGTTGGAGCGCCACGCCTGGGTGTCGAAGTACACGTCGCCGTTTTCGACGCGGTATGCAAGCCCCTTGGCCTCCAGCTTTTTGATCAGGCCGATGATCTCCCCGATGTGCTTCGTGGCCCGGGGATGCACGTCCGCCTTCTCCACGCCGATGGCCTCGGCGTCCTTGAAGTATTCCGCGATGTACTTCTCCGCGATGGCCTCGACGGTGGTGCCCTCCTCGTTGGCGCGCTTGATCATCTTGTCGTCGATGTCGGTGAAGTTCTGAACGAACGTCACCTGATAGCCCAGGTGCCGCATGAAGCGGCGGAGGGTGTCAAAGATGATGAAGGGCCGGGCGTTGCCGATGTGGAAGTAGTTGTACACCGTGGGGCCGCAGGCGTAGATGCCCACCTTGCCCTCCCTGACCGGCACGAAGGGCTCCTTCTTGCGGCTCAGCGTGTTGTAAATCATCATTTGCTTCATAAGACATACCTCTTTTGATCGTCTCGATTGATGCCATTATAGTGAATCCCGGGCAAAACAACAAGCGCGGGCGGGTAAAATTCTACGGATTCAAGAGGTCCTGAATGGCCGCATTGACCCTGCTGTTGCCCGCCAGCAGGCTGCCGGTTCTGAGGGGGTCCAGCCCGCGCCGCCAGGCGTCCAGCCGCCCGCCGGCCTCCGTGAGGATCACGTAGCCCGCGGCGTAGTCATAGAGGTTCAGTCCCTGCTCGATGAACGCCTCCGCCCGGCCCGCGGCGACATTGCACAGGTCGTAGGCCGCGGTGCCGGAGCGCCGGAGGTCGCTGATGGACCGCAAAAGCGGGAACAGCACCGCCTCGGTCTCGGCCAGGTATTCGGGGTTGCGGTGGCCGAAGCCGATGTGCACGATGGCGTCCCGCAGGCGCTCGATGTCGGAGACGTGGATCGGCCTGCCGTTGCAGGTCGCGCCCTCGTCGCGCACGCCGACAAACATCTCGTCCGTGCCGGGACAGTATACGCACCCGACCGCCAGCTCGCCCGCGTGCTCGTAGGCGATGGAGATGGTGTAGAGCCGCTGGCCCCGCATGAAGTTGGCGGTGCCGTCGATGGGATCCACGACCCAGCGGCCCGGGGCATTAACTGCGCCGCCGCCCTCCTCGCCGAAGAAGGCGTCCTCCGGGCAGGCAGTCAGCAGCATATCCCGGATCAGGTTTTCGCTTTTGACGTCCATTTCGGTCACAAAATCGTTTTCCGCCTTGCGGCGCACGTGCAGCGCGCCGTGGTGCTCCAGCATCTCGCCGGCGGCCCGGGCAGCCTTTTCCGCCAGCAGGGCCTTCTCCCTGTAAGTCAAATTCATCATCTCCGAATATTAATGGTTGGCAAAATTGCTGTGATATGTTATAATGTCATTAGTATAGCATATTTATGTCACGGATGGTGTTACATTCATGAAAATGATTTCGTGGAATGTCAACGGGCTGCGGGCGGTGATCAAAAAGGGCTTTTACGAGAGCCTCGCCGCGCTGGACGCGGACGTGATCTGCCTGCAGGAGATCAAGATGCAGAAGGGCCAGTGCGACGTAGAGCTGCCCGGCTACGAGCAGCACTACTACTGCGCAGACAAGAAGGGCTACTCCGGCACGGCGGTGTTCAGCCGGGTGCCGATGAAGTCCGTTCAGTACGGCATCGGCATCGACGAGCACGACCACGAGGGCCGCGCGATCACCTGCGAGTTTGAGGAGTTTTACCTGGTGTGTTGCTACACGCCCAATTCCCAGAACGAACTGAAGCGACTGGACTACCGGATGAAGTGGGAGGACGATTTCAGGGGGTATCTTGTGGCGCTTGACGCGAAAAAGCCCGTGATCCTCACCGGAGACCTGAACGTGGCGCATCAGGAGATCGACTTAAAAAACCCCAAGACCAACCGCAGGAACGCGGGCTTTACCGACGAGGAGCGCGGCAAGATGACCGAGCTTCTCTCCGCGGGGTTCATCGATTCCTTCCGCTTCTTCTACCCGGAGGTCACCGGGGCGTACAGCTGGTGGAGCTACATCGGCGGCGCGCGCTCACGCAACGCCGGGTGGCGCATCGATTACTTCATCGTGTCCGAAAAGCTCCGGGAGCGCATGATCGACGCGAAGATCCACCAGAATATCATGGGCTCCGACCACTGCCCGGTGGAGCTCGATATCGACGCAAACTGACATTTCGGCGCAAATTTGGGACAAGTTGGGCCAAAACCGCTTGTCATCGGGGTTAAAATGGCGTACAATAGACTTGTGACGGGGTGATGATATGAAAAAGGTACATCTGAAATCCGCGATACCGATCTACATCGCCGCGGCCGTCTGGCTGCTGGCGGGACTGGTGTTTCCCAAGCTGCTGATGAAGCTGCCGGGGCTGATCGGCACCATCGTCGTGTCGGTGGCGGGCTACGTGGTGGGCTCGAAGCTCTTTCCGGGCCGCGACATCACGGTGGAGGAGAAGATCCAGACCGGCGACGCCCAGCTCGACAGGGACATCGCCGACGGCCGCGCGCGCCTGGAGCGCTTGAAGGCCGCCAACGCCGAGATACCGCATCCCGGCATCACCAACGACCTCGACCGCATGACCAAGGCGGGGGAGCAGATCTTCCGCGAGCTGGGGCGCGACCCCAGGAAGGTTACGCTTGTCAGGCGCTTCATGAACTACTATCTGCCCACGGCTGAAAAGCTGATGGAGCAGTACAAGCTCTTAAGCGCCGCCGAGGTGAAGGGCGAGAACATACAGTCCGCCATGCAGCGCATCGAGTCCAGCATGGGCATGATCGCCGACGCCTTCACCAAGTGCGCCGACAACCTGTTCAAGGACGACGAGATGGACATCGACGCCGAGATCAAGGTCATGCAGACCATGCTCTCCGGCGACAGCCTCTACGAGAGCCCCGTCAACAGCATCCGCCGCGCCGCCAACCACTCGGCGGACACTGACACCGTGCAACAGTGTGCATTCACAACACATCATTATAGGAGGTCACGAACATGGCAGACGACATCAAATTGACTCTGAATCCCTTTGGCAGCGAGGACCAGCAGATCACCGAAGCCGTGGAGGACGCCGCCCAGGCCGCCACCCAGGCGCTTGCAGAGGCGGAGGCAGAGGCGGAGAAGAAGGTGCAGCAGGACACGCTGGACATGCAGAACTTCTCCGAGGCCGAGCAGCAGATGATCGACGACTTCTCCAAGCAGATCGACGTGAAGGACGCCAACCTGGTGTTCTCCTACGGCGCGGCGGCCCAGCAGAACATCTCCCAGTTCTCCGACGCGGCGCTCAAGAACGTGCGCACCAAGGACCTGGACGAGGTGGGCGACATGATATCCAACCTGGTGGTGGAGCTCAAGAGCTTCAACGCCGACGAGGAGGACAAGGGCGGCCTGTTCGGACTGTTCAAGAAGAAGGCCCGCAGCCTCGAGGTCATGAAGGCCCAGTACGACAAGACGGAGGTCAACGTCAACAAGATCACCGAGGGCCTGGAGCAGCATCAGATTCAGCTTTTGAAGGACATCGCCATGCTGGACAAGCTCTATGACCAGAACCTGAGCTACTTCAAGGAGCTGTCCATGTACATCGTGGCCGGCAAGAAGCGCCTGGAGGACTTCCGCGCCAACGAGCTGCAGGAGGCCCGCGACAAGGCCGAGGCCAGCAAGCTGCCCGAGGACGCCCAGGCTGCCAAGGACCTGGCCGACAAGGCGGACCGCTTCGAGAAGAAGCTGTACGACCTGGAGCTGACCCGCAACATCTCCATCCAGATGGCGCCCCAGATCCGCCTGATACAGTCCTCCAACCAGCTCATGGCCGAGAAGATCCAGACCTCGCTGGTGAACACCATCCCGCTGTGGAAGAGCCAGATGGTGCTGGCGATGGGCCTGGCCCACACCGAGGACGCCATGAAGGCCCAGCGCGCGGTCACCGACCTGACCAACGAGCTATTGGTGAAGAACGCCGAGAAGCTGCACATGGCCACCGTGGAATCCGCCAAGGAGGCCGAGCGCGGCATCGTGGACATCGAGACCCTGACCAAGACCAACAAGATGCTCATCGACACCATGGACGAGGTGCTGACCATCCAGCAGCAGGGCCACGAGAAGCGCCTGGCCGCCGAGCAGGAGCTGGCCAACATCGAGGGCGAGCTGAGGTCCAAGATACTGGAGATCCGCAAGTAATTAGCGTTTTTGACTTTGCGCGGCGCGGGATGAACCGCGCCGCGATCAACCCAAGGAGGGCGAATGGATATGCGTCTTGATGAAAATCGCAAAATCGCCTGCGTCGTGCTGGTCGTGTGCGTGCTGCTGAGCGTGTTTGCCTTTGGCGGCGCGGCGCTGGGGCGCGAGCGCGGGAAGGTGATGAGGGTGTTCAACGACGGCACGGATACCTCCCTCGCCACGCGGCACAGCATGGACGCCTATCTGGATGCCGCGGGCGAATCCGTCGGGATCATGGCCAACGAGGCCGAGGCCCGCATCGGCGCAAGCGAGTTGGGCACGTCCGCGCTTGAAAACGCCGCGCTGATCGGGGACGACTCCGCCGATCTGGACGCGCGCTTCAAGGCTTACACCGACCTGAAGGGCCAGGTGGAGAAGCTCTACAACAACATGTATTCCGCCGTCAGCACCGAGGATTTCCGCAATTTCAAGCTGGCCTACGACGATTTCTGGGGGTATGACGACATGATCGGCCGGGATGAGTACCACAAGCTGGCCAAGAGCTACAACGGCCTGATCTCCGGCTTCCCGGGCGGCGTGGTGGCCACGCTGACGGGGCAGGGGAATCTGAACACCTTCGGGGGATGACAGTGAAGCGCGGACAGGAGGCTGCCCATGAAGATGAAAAGACTGATTTGCGCGTGCCTCGCGGCGGTGCTGCTGCTCTCTCTGGGGGCGCTGGCCGACACCTACGTGGCTGCGAAGAAGCTCAAGCCAAGCAAGGAGCTCTACGTCCTGGACCGTTCCGACGTGCTGACGGACGCCACGAAGGGCGAGATCATATTCTCAAACGACCTGTTGTATGACAAGTGCGGCGCGCAGATCGCGGTCGTGACGGTGGGCACCACCGGCAATGAATCCATCGACGACTACGCCACAGAGCTCTTCAACGCCTGGGGCGTGGGCGACGCCGCGAAGGGCAACGGCTTTCTGTTGCTGCTGGCCATCGACGACGACGACTATTACGCGGTCTGCGGCGACGGCCTGCAGCCCAAGTTCACCGCGGGCGCGATCAAGGATTACTTTGACAGATACCTGGAGACGGACTTCGCCGCGAAGCGCTACGACGCGGGCGTGAAGAAGTTCTTCGAAGCTGTGTTTAAGCGCGTGGCGGACACCTACAACGCGGACGTGACCGTCGCGCAGGGCATCGCGGCCTACAAGGCCTCCGCGAGCGGCGTGCCGGAGCGGACGCCACAGTTCGGCGGCGGCTCCGCCCGCGGCGTGGCTGAGGACGACGGCGACTCCTTCGGGCTGATCCTGGGGGTGCTGATCCTCATCGTGCTGGTGCTTTTGCTGACCCGCACCATGCGCAGGCGGCGCATCGGCCGGACCGTGTACGTCGCGCCGCCGCCGCCTCCGCCCCCGATGGCGGGACAGGGCGGCTATCGCGGCGTGAACAACGTGCCCGGCGCGGGCGGCTACCGCGGACCGGCGCCGATACCACGGCGCCGCGGCTCCTCGTTCATGAACGGCCTGTTCTGGGGCATGCTCAACTCCTCCGGCGGCTCCCACCATTCCTCCGGCGGCTCCCATCACTCCTCCGGGGGCGGCGGGTTCCGGTCCTCCGGCGGCAGCTCACGCTCCTTCGGTGGCGGACACTCCTCCGGCGGCGGCGCGGGGCGCGGCAGGCATTGAGCATCAGAAGATGGGGCTGTCTCAAAACGGATAACTCCCTCCGTCTCGGCTTCGCCGAGCCACCTCCCTCAAGGAGGGGGACTTTGCACCTGTTCGCAGCCAAAAGGCTCCCTCTTTGAGGGAGCTGGCGCGAAGCGCCTGAGGGAGTGCTTGCGAAATCCCACAAGAGAATGTGAAGAGTAAAAAAGTTATACTCCAATATAAACATTCAAGGAGGACACTAAATATGATCACCAAGGCTGTGCGCATGCACGGACAGAACGATCTGCGGCTGGATACCTTCGAGCTGCCCGCCATCAAGGACGATGAAATCCTCGTCAGGGTGGTCTCCGACTCCATCTGCATGTCCAGCTACAAGGCCGCCATACAGGGCTCCAACCACAAGCGTGTGCCGGACGATATCGCCGCGCACCCCGTGATCATCGGCCACGAATTCTGCGGCGTGATCGAGCAGGTGGGCGCGAAGTGGCAGGATAAATTCAGCGTGGGCGAAAAGCTGACCATACAGCCCAACATCTCCTACAAGGGCACCATGATGACCCCCGGCTACGCCTTTGAGTTCTGCGGCGGCGACACCCAGTACGCCGTGCTGCTGCCGGAGCTGATGGAGCAGGACTGCGTGCTGGACTACAAGGCCAGCGAGTATTTCTACGGCTCCCTGTCCGAGCCGCTGAGCTGCATCATCGGCACCTTCCACGCCATGTATCACACCAAGCCCAACGTTTACGTGCACGACATGGGCATCGTCGAGGGCGGCAACCTGGCCATACTGGCCGGCGCGGGCCCCATGGGCCTTGGCGCGATCGACTACGCCATTCACTGCGACCGCAAGCCCGGGCTGCTGGTGGTCACCGACATCGACCAGGCCCGCCTGGACCGCGCCGCCTCCATCTACACCGTGGAGGAGGCCGCGAAGAACGGCGTGAAGCTGGTGTACTGCAACACCCGCGAGAACGCCGTGGAGAAGCTGATGGCGCTGACCGACGGCAAGGGCTATGACGACGTGATGGTGTTCGCGCCCGTGCCCGCCGTCATCGAGCAGGGCGACGCGATACTGGGCCAGGACGGCTGCCTGAACTTCTTCGCCGGCCCCACCAACACCCAGCTGAGCGCCAATTTCAACTTCTACAACGTCCACTACGCCGCGCACCACTTGGTGGGCACCTCCGGCGGCAGCACCGAGGACATGCGCGAGGCGCTCAGAATGATCGCGGACGGCTCCCTGAAGCCCGCCGGCATGATCACCCACGTGGGCGGCCTGAACGCCGTGGCGGATACCACCTGCAACCTGCCCAGGATCCCCGGCGGCAAGAAGCTGATCTACACCAACATCGACCTGCCCCTGACCGCCATCGACGACTTCGCCGAGGCGGGCAAGAGCGACCCGCTGTTTGCGAAGCTGGCCGAGATCTGCGCGCGCCACAACAACCTGTGGAACGGCGAGGCTGAGGAATACCTGCTGGCCAACGCGAAGTCGATCTGACCAGGCAATGTGAACGCCCTCTTGCGCCGACGCGCGGGAGGGCATTTTGATATCGCTGAGGGACAAAAAATGGCTGAACCGGGCATCATATTTGATCTGGACGGCACGCTGTGGGACGCCACCGCCATGGCGGCGCGCATCTGGAACGGCGTGTTCGAATCGGAAGGGCTTAAACTGCGGCTCACGGCGGCGGACGTCCGCGCTCAGATGGGGCGCACGATGGCGGAGATCGGGGCGGCCTTCTTCCCGGACCTCTCCGCGGCGCGTCAGGCGGAGATCATGACGCTGCTGGGCGAACAGGAGGTGCTCAGGATGGGCGAGGGCGGCGCCAGGCTGTACGACGGCGTGCCCGAGACGCTCGAGGCGCTGTCCGGGGCGCACCCGCTGTTCATCGTCAGCAACTGCCAGCGGGACTACGCCCGGGGCTTCATGCGCGCCTTCGGCTTTGAGGCCTTTTTCACCGATTACGAGGAGTCCGGGCGCTCCGGGCTTAATAAAGCGGAGAACATCCGCCTGGTGCTTGAGCGAAACGGCGTAAAACGCGGGGTCTACGTAGGGGACACCGCGGGCGACATGCGCTCGGCGCGCGAGGCGGGCGTGCCCTTCATATTCGCCCGCTACGGCTTCGGACATGCGGACGGGGCGGATCATGTGATCGACGACATCCGCGAACTGCCCGGGATCATCGGAAGGTTATAGAAAAACGCACGTCAGTCTGTCTCCAGACTGACGTGCGTTCACAGTGCCGGTGGCCGGACTCGAACCGGCATGGTTTCCCGCCGCATTTTGAGTGCGGTGCGTCTGCCAATTCCGCCACACCGGCTGACGTTTCATAGTATACCTTATATTCGGTGGAAAAGTCAAGTGTTTTTTATCAACAAACAGGACTTTTAAAATGCGCCGGTTTGGTGTATAATGAATGACAAAGATTGGAGGTGGGCGCACGTGGATGAGAGACAGCTGATCGAACGCGCGATTCGCGGCGACGCCCGCGCCTTTAACGAGCTGATGTCCGCCCAGGAGAAGCGGATGTACGCCGTGGCCATGCGCATGTTCGGCAACCGGGAGGACGCCGAGGACTGCCTGCAGGACGCCATGCTGCGCATCTTCCGGTCGATCTCGGGCTTCAAGTTCCAGTCGAGCTTCTCGACCTGGGTGTACCGGGTGACCATGAACACCTGCCTGGACGAACTGCGCAAGCGCAAGAACCGCCCCAACACGTCGCTGGACGGGCTGCTCGACGCCGGGTGGACGCCCACCGACGCCCAGGACACCCCGGAGCAGCACGCCCTGCGCGCCGAGGTGCGGGGCAGCGTGTACGGCTTCATACGGGAGCTGCCGGAGGACATGCGCGCGGCGGTGGTGCTCCGGGACATACAGGGGCTGTCCTATGAGGACATCGCCCAGGCGCTTAACACCAATGTGGGCACGGTCAAGTCCCGCATCAGCCGGGGCCGCGAAAAGCTGCGGGAAAAAATCACGGCGAAGTCGGAACTTTTTGACAGATACGGCGTCTAATGGTCAGATCAAACGGTTATTCTGTTTAAATACAGAGGCTTTGAGCGATACTACGGAAAGGAGGGCGCTTATGAATTGCACGCAGTTGGATCAATACCTGGACGCCATGCTGGACGGCACGCTGACGGCGGACGAATTAAAGCTCGTGGAAGATCACTGTCAGGGCTGCGCCGCCTGCGCGGAAAAGCTGAAGGCCAACCGCTCGATGATGCGCATGTTCGCTGAAATGGCGCCCGAGATGGATGTGCCGCTGCCGGCCCAGGCCAGGTGGCGGGAGGCCGTGAGGAACGAGGCCAGGCGGCCCACGCGGCAGTATTTCCGGCTGATCGGAGGCGTTGCTGCCGCCCTGGTGGTGGCGCTGGGCGCGACCTTCGCGCTGAGGACCCCCGCCGGGGACGGCGCAAGGATGTCCGCCGTTCAGACCGAGGATCATGCGGCGGCCGTCGAGAACGGCAAGCGCATGCTCAGCGCCGCGCCCGCGATGGAATTCGAGGCCGCCGACGACGCGCTGATCGAGGCGGACGGCGCGGCGGAGTCGGTTGTCATGGCCGAGGAGGCCGAGGACGCCGAGGACGCCGAGGCGGTCAGTTTCGCGGCCGAAGCGGCGAACATGCCCGTCAAAACCGCCGCCGCACCGATGCATGAGATCGGCATGGTGGTGGAGGACGTGAACCGCGTCTGCGAGTACGCCCGGGACCTGGCGCAGGAGTACGAGGGCGACATCGACATACAGCTCTTCGACGAGGACGGCGTGGCCTGCGCGAATCTCTACATTGATCTGCCCGCGGCGAACGCCCCGGAATTCCTCGAGGCGATGCGGCATTTCGACCACTCAGGCGCCCCGGCGGACGCCTTTGACGCGGACGGGCAGACGTCGCTTCTGCTGGTGCTCCGGTCCGAATGACGAGGGGAGGTCAGAACCATGAAGATGAAGGCAATGCTGGCGCTCGTACTGACGCTGATGCTGGGCGCGTTCGCCTGCGCCGAGGGCGCGACCCTCACGGTGCAGGGCACGGGGATCGTCAGCCTCGATCCCGATACCGCCACGATCACGCTGGGCGTGCGGGAGTCCTCCGCGGACGTGGGGGAGGCGCAGGCCCGGGTCAGCGAGAAGCTGACGCAGGTGGTCGGGAAGCTTCAATCTATGGGAGTCAGGGAGGAGGACATCCACACCAGCTCCATCGACATCTACGAGGACTACAACTACGACGATTCCGATGAGAAGGCCTACGCTGCCGCGAACAGCATTTCGGTGACCATCTCAGACATCGAGAACGCCGGGAAGTACATCGACGCCGTGTTCGAGGCGGGAGCCAATACCTTCTCGGGCATCGTGTTCAGCGCCTCGGACACCGCCGACGCCAAGAAGCGGGCGCTGGAGCTGTCCGTCGAGAACGCGCGCGAAAAGGCGGAGGTGCTGGCCGCCGCCGCGGACATGAAGGTCGCCGGCATCAGCGCCATCGTGGAGCAGGGCAGCGGCATGTACAACAACTACTACGCCGGGAACCGGTTTGAGGCGGCCATGGAGAAGGCCGACGCCGGGGCCGGCACGCCGGTCTTCTCCGAGCAGATACAGGTTTCAGCCTCGGTGGCCATCGACTTCACGCTGGCGCCGGTTGAATAAAAAACAAGGATCATTTCACTTGACGGAGGTTTTGAAAATGGATGAGGAGCGGGATCTCGTCGTATTTGAGGACGACGCGGGCAACGAAATCACCATGGAGGTGCTGGACTATCTCTGCTATGAGGGCAAGGAGTACGCCCTGCTGACCGAGTACGTGGAGGACGCGGACGAGGAAGCCGATGAGGATGACACCATCGAGGTCATGATCATGGAGGTCGTGCCGGTGGGCGACGACCAGGAGGAATTCCTGCCCATCGACGATGAGCTTGCGGACAAAATCATGGCCATCTTCGACAGCAACGAGATGGACGAGCTGTACGAGGACGACGAGGACGACGAATAATCCGTTGCGCGGGCGTTTCGCGCACATGGCAGGAGTGTGATGGATATGAAAAAGCTGATTGTGACGCTGCTCCTGGCGGCGCTGGTGGTCTCCATGGCCGGATATGCCCTGGCCGCCTCGGTGACCGTGCACATCACGGGCCACTGCAACGTGCGGTCCGGCCCCTCGCTGTATGACGACGTTCTGGGAACGGCCAACGAGGGCACGACCCTCAAGGGCACCGGCAACAGCCGCAAGGATGATCGCGGCGTGGTATGGTATCAGGTCAGCTATCACGGCGACAAGGGCTGGGTGTCCTCCAAGTACGCCTACACCACCGGCAGCGGCGGTGGCGGGGGCGGCGGCAGCAGCTCCACGCGCTACGTGATCGGCGACTCGGGCAAGAGCAACGTACATACCGGCCCGGGGCTGAGCTACAAGGTCATCGGCGTGCTGCGGGTGGACGACTCCGCAAAGTATCTGGAGGAGACGTCCGTGGACGGCCGGGGCGTGGTCTGGTACAAGATCTCCTGGAAGGGCCAGAAGGCCTGGGTCTCCTCCCGCTATACCCGGCTGAGCCGGAAGGGTGGCGGCGGCAAGGTCACCGGCGACACCGTGGTGGCGGAATACGGCGACACCAACGTGCGCACGGGCCCCGGACTGAAGTACAGCAGCTTCGACATCATGTACGAGGGCGACGAAGCGGATTACCTCGGCAAGAGCTCCACTGACAGCCGGGGCGTGGTCTGGTACAAGATCTCCTGGTATGACGATGTGGGCTGGGTGTCATCGAAGTATACGGAAGTCTATTGATACATATTGAACGTCCCCTGACGGCATTCATGCCGCCAGGGGCTTTGTTTAGTATAAAACACCAACTGAAAACCCTTGTATCTTAACACATTTACGGTATACTATGAGGGTATAAACGCACAGGGAGGATCTTGTTTTGAGCAATCCCAAACGTCCCTCTGAAATACTGAAGCTGCCGCTGTTGCCGCTGCGGGGGCTGATGGTGTTTCCCAACACGGTTTTGACGATCGATGTTGCCCGCGGTCGCTCCATCGGCGCATTGCAGCGCGCGATGAATGACGATCAGCGGGTGTTTATCGTGGCCCAGCGCGACAGCATGGTGGACTGTCCCCAGGTGGAGGACCTCTATACCGTCGGCACGGTGGCCACCGTCAAACAGGTGATGAACATGCCGGATCAGTCCCTGCGGGTGCTGGTGGAGGGCCGCTCCCGCGCGGTGGTGCTGAACCTGGTGGAGGAGGGCGGCAGCCAGAGCGTGGAATACTGCGAGATGCAGCCGGTCCCCCCGGTGGCGCTGACCGCCGAGGAGAAGGCGCTGATGGGCGCGATTCGCGCCTTTGCGCCCCAGGCGGCCCGCAGCCGCGGGCAGAACATGCCCGAGCTGATGCAGGAGGTGATGGGGGAGCGCAACCCCTCCGTGCTGTGCGATGTGATCGCGGCGAACATACTCACCCGCATCGAGGACAAGCAGGCCATACTGGAGTGCACCGACATCGGCCAGCGCATGAAGCTGCTGCTGGAGAAGCTGGCGGACGAGATCAAGATCGCCGAGCTGGACGAGCGCATACGCGCCCGCGTGCAGGAGTATATGGACCGGCAGAACCATGAATACTATCTGAGGGAGCAGATCCGCGCCATACAGGAGGAGCTGGGCGACGACGAGGACGAGGAGATCGCCGAGCTTCGGCAGCGCATCGACAAGTCCAAGATGCCCAAGGTGGCCCGCGAGCACGTTGAGAAGGAATTGAAGCGCCTGGCGCGCAGCTCCGTGCACGCGCCGGAGAGCAGCGTCAGCCAGAACTACATCGAGTACATGCTGGAGCTGCCCTGGAGCGTCTACGACACCTCCGATATCAACATCAAAAAGGCACGCAAGGTGCTGGAGGCCGACCACTACGGCATGGAGGACGTGAAAAAGCGCCTGATCGAGTACCTCGCCGTGCGCTCCGTGGTGTCGGACAAATTGAAGAGCCCCATCATCTGCCTGGTCGGCCCGCCCGGCGTGGGCAAGACCTCCATCGCGAAGTCCATCGCCAGCGCGCTGAACCGCAAGTTCACCCGCATGTCGCTGGGCGGCGTGCACGACGAGGCGGAGATTCGCGGCCATCGCAAGACCTACGTGGGCGCGATGCCCGGCAGGATCGTTTCCTCCATCCGTCAGTGTAAGACCATGAACCCCGTGTTCCTGCTGGACGAGATCGACAAGCTGGCCCGCGACATGCGCGGCGACCCGGCCTCCGCCATGCTGGAGGCGCTGGACCCCGCCCAGAACAGCACCTTCACCGATCACTACATCGAGGCGCCCTTCGACCTGTCCGACGTGCTGTTCATCACCACGGCCAACACCACCGATACCATCGACCAGGCGCTGCTGGACCGCATGGAGATCATCGAGGTGCCCAGCTACACGGCGGAGGAGAAGTTGCAGATTGCCCGGCGTCACCTGCTGAAAAAGCAGCGGGAGGCGCACAATCTGACAAAAGCCCAGTTGAAGATCCCCGATCGCACGCTGACGGCCCTGATCGACGGCTACACCCGGGAGGCCGGCGTGCGCACGCTGGAGCGCATGATCGGCAAGCTGTGCCGCGCCGTCACGCTCAAGATCGTGGAGAACCCGGATACCGGCTCCGTCACCATACGGCCCGGGGATTTAAAGGAATACCTGGGCGCGCCGCGCTACCTGCGCCAGCCCGCCGCCGGAAAGGCGGAGGTGGGCATGGTCAACGGCCTGGCCTGGACCAGCGTGGGCGGCGAGGTCATGCCCGTGGAGGCCGTGACCTTCCCCGGTACCGGCAAACTCAAGCTGACCGGCAAGCTGGGCGAGGTCATGAAGGAGTCCGCCGAGCTGGCGGTGAGCGTCGCCCGGGGCATGCTGGGGCGCTACGCCCTGCCGGACGACTACTTTGACAAGCACGACATCCACATCCACGTGCCCGAGGGCGCGGTGCCCAAGGACGGTCCCTCCGCGGGCGTGGCGCTGACCTGCGCGCTGCTGTCCGCCATGACCGGCCTGAAGGCCAGCGGGGAGTGGGCTATGACCGGCGAGATCACGCTGCACGGCAAGGTGCTGCCCATCGGTGGCGTCAAGGAGAAGCTGCTGGCGGCGCACCGCATGGGCATCGACCGCATATTGCTGCCCCGGGAGAACGAAAAGGAGCTGGAGAAGATCGACGCGGACATCCTCGCAAGGTTCGAGATCCAATTGATGGACCGCGTGGAGGATGCGCTCTCGCGGGTGCTGATCCGCGATACGACGGAGGCCGCATAGATGATCGTCAAGAAGGCACGGTTCGTGCAGTCCCTGAGCGCGTTCAAGCCCTTTCCGGGGCAGGGTCTGCCGGAAATCGCCATGGTGGGGAAGTCCAACGTGGGCAAGTCCTCGCTGATCAACAGCTTGACGCGCAACAGCCGGCTGGCCCGCACGTCCTCCGAGCCCGGCAAGACCCGGCTGGTCAACCTGTACCTGATCAACGAGGCCTTCTTCCTGGTGGACCTGCCTGGCTACGGCTTCGCCAAGGCCAGCAAGCAGGAGAAGGACCGCTGGGCTGGTATGATCGAGGGCTATCTGCAAAACTCCGGCCACCTGAGGCGGGTGTTTCAGCTCGTGGACATCCGCCACGCGCCCACGCAGGACGACCAGATGATGGTGGAGTATCTGCGGCACTACGAAATCCCCTTCACCGTGATCGCCACCAAGGCCGACAAGCTGTCCAAGGCCCAGCGGGGCAAGAGCATCCCCGTGATCTGCCGCACGCTGGCGGTGCAGCCCTGGGAGGTGCTGACGCATTCCTCCAGGGAGGACCTGGGGCGGGACGCGCTGCTGGACCTGATCGAAAAGGACATCAGTGATTCTGATATAAAAGATTAGATAATTGAGCTTTACAAATGTAAGGCGAGTCCGTATAATATACATGATTCACCCACCGAGGAGGAGTTTCACTTGGGCGTAAAAGTTGCCAAATTCGGCGGTTCATCCCTGGCCGACGCAGAGCATTTCATGAAGGTCAGGGACATCGTGCTGTCTGATCCTGACATTTGCTACGTGGTTCCCAGCGCGCCGGGCAAGCGGTTCAAGGCGGATACCAAGGTCACGGACATGCTGTACCAGTGCCACCGCCTGGTCGAGCGCAATCAGAGCCACGAGGAGATGTACCACAAGATCATCGACCGGTACATGGAGATCTACAACAGCCTGGGCCTGGATTTCGATTTCTACGGGCTGCTTCTGGAGACCGGCGATCAGATCCGCAGGCTGAAGAACCCCGATTTTGCCGCCAGCCGGGGCGAGTACCTGAACGGCGTGCTGCTGTCCAAATTCCTGGGCTGGGACTTCATCGACGCGCGGGACGTGATCAAGTTCGACCGCACCGGCGTGTTCGCCTCCGAGTGGACCAACGAGGTGCTCCGCGACGCGCTCAAACAGCACGAGCGGGCGATCATCCCGGGCTTCTACGGCGCCTATCCCAACGGCGACGTGCACACCTTCTCCCGGGGCGGCAGCGACATCTCAGGCGCCATCGTGGCCCGGGCCGCGCAGGCGGACGTGTACGAGAACTGGACGGACGTGTCCGGCTTCCTGATGGCCGACCCGAACATCGTCGACAACCCCAAGTGCATCCGCGAGCTGTCCTACCGGGAATTGCGGGAGCTCTCCTACATGGGCGCGACGGTGCTGCACGAGGACGCCATCTTCCCCGTGCACAAGGCCAACATCCCCACCAACATCCGCAACACCAACGATCCCTCCGACCCCGGTACCATGATCGTGCCCGCCGTCACCAGCAAGCGCAACGACGGCCAGCGGATCACCGGCATCGCGGGTCACAAGAACTTCACGCTGATCACCATCGACAAGGCCATGATGAACTCCGAGTACGGCTTCGGGCGGCGGGTGCTGCAGGCGCTGGAGGACTTCGGCGTCAGCTTCGAGCACATGCCCACCGGCATCGACACCATGTCCGTGGTGGTTTCGGACAAGGAGCTGGTGACGCGGAAGGATCAGATCATACAGCGCATCGAGCAGGTGTGCCAGCCCGACACCATCAGCGTGTCCACCGGCATCGCGCTCATCGCCACGGTGGGCCACGGCATGGTCCGCCAGCCCGGCTCCGCCGCCACGCTGTTCAACGCACTCTACGAGGCCGGGGTGAACGTCAAGATGATCGACCAGGGCTCCAGCGAGTTCAATATCATCGTCGGCGTGCATGTCGATGACTTCGAGACCGCCATGCGGGCGATTTATAAGGCGTTTGTGAAGGACTAATACTCCCTCCGTCTCGGCTGCGCCGAGCCCCCTCCCTCTGGGAGGGAGGCTAACTCGCGGTGCCACCTCCCTCGGAGAGGGAGGCTGGACGGGAGGCTACGGGTACGCCGCCAAAAGGCTCCCTCTTTGAGGGAGCTGGCGCGAAGCGCCTGAGGGAGTTCATGCGCAAAACAGAACCACCGGCCACAATGACCGGTGGTTCTGTTTTACGCTTTCTCGGGGGGTTCAAGCTTGACGGGGATGTTCTTCGACAGCGCCGTCAGCTCCGCGATGGTGTCCTCGGCGGACTGTATCAGCGACTGCTGGGCGCGCTCCGACGCGATCATCTTCTCGTCGCTCTCGCGGGCGGCCTTGACGTCCTCCGCCGTGATCAGCATCAGGTCCTCCTTGGAGACGTTGGCGCTCTGGGCCAGCCGATTGGCCTGGGCCACCAGCAGCCGCTCGAACACGTTGCGCACGCCGCGGGCGTTGCCGAAGGAGATCGAGCTGGTGTTGGCGTCGATGATGTACTGCCGCGCGGCCTCGCGGCCCGCGTCGTCCAGCTTGTACTGGCCCTTCCTGAGGTTGAGATCGAGTATCGCCGCCATCTCGTCGATGGTGTAGTCATCGAAATGCAGGTAGCGGTTGAAGCGGGACTCCAGGCCGGGGTTGGAATGTATGAACTTCTCCATCAGCCCGTCGTAGCCCGCGACGATCACCACCAGGTCGTCCCGGTGATCCTCCATGGCCTTGAGCAGCGTGTCGATGGCCTCCTGGCCGAAGTCGTTCTCGGAACGGCTGTTGAGGGCGTAGGCCTCGTCGATGAACAGCACGCCGCCCAGCGCCTTTTCGATCACGGCGCTGGTCTTGGTGGCCGTCTGGCCCACGTAGCCCGCCACCAGCCCGGATCGGTCCACCTCCACCAGATGCCCCTTGGTCAGTATCCCGAGGCTCTTGTAGATGCGGGACATGATGCGGGCGATCATGGTCTTGCCCGTGCCGGGATTGCCGGTGAACACCATGTGCAGCGACATGTCCACCGTCTTTAGGTCGTTCTGCTGGCGCAGCTTGTGGATGGTGACCATGTTGATGAGGTTGTTGACCTCTTTTTTGATGCCATCCAGCCCGATCAGCTCGTTGAGCTCCGCCTTGAGGTCGTTGATGTCCTCCGGCGGGGTCTCCTGTTCGGCCTCCTGCTGCGGCTGCTGCGCCGTCTGCTGGGGCTTTGCCGCCTGAACCTCGGGCTTTTTTTCCTTCTGCTTCGTCTCGGCGGGCTTGCCGGGCAGATCGTCGCCCCACAGGTCGGCGCCGATGTTGCGCAGGTTGTTGTTGATCAGCGTGCTGATCACGTCCATCTGGGTGCGAATGATTTCGTCGCGGTTGTCCATTATGATTTAGTTCTCCTCTGCCTTCTTGAGAGCGGCTTCCTCCGCCTCGGCCCTCTGCTCGATGGCGCGGCGCTCCAGTATCATGCTGTAGAGCGCGATGTACTTCTTCGCCGACTGGTCCCAGCCGTACTGGCCGTTCATGGCGCGGATGGCCAGGCCGTTGAACACGTCGCGCTGCTCGTGGTACATCTTCACGGCGTTCTCGATCACGTGCAGCATGTCGTGGGCGTTGTAGTAGAGGAAGGTGAAGCCGTTGCCGTCGCCGGTGTACTTGTTGTAGGCGAGCACGGTGTCCCGCAGGCCGCCGGTTTCGCGGGTGATGGGCAGCGTGCCGTAGCGCAGGGAGATCATCTGGCTCAGACCGCAGGGCTCAAACAGCGAGGGCATCAGGAACAGATCCGCCGCCGCGTAGATCTTGTGCGCGAGCACGTTGTTCATCTGGAAGTTGGCGGAGACCTGGTTGGGATACTTCCACTGGGCCCAGCTGAACAGATCCACATAGCGGCTCTCGCCCATGCCCAGCACCACCAGCTGCGCGCCGGTGTTCATGATCTCCGGCAGCACGCACTCCACCAGGTCGAGGCCCTTCTGGCCGGACAGGCGGGTGATCATGGCGATCATGGGGATGTCGGCGTCCACCTTGAGGCCCAGATCCCGCTGCAGGGCCAGCTTGTTCTCGACCTTGAGCTCGTAGGTCTCGGCGGTGTAGGGCTTCGCGATGATGCTGTCGCGGGCGGGGTCGTACTCCGCGGTGTCGATGCCGTTCAATATGCCCGAGAGGTGATCCACCCGGGAACGCAACAGGCCGTCCAGACGCTCGCCGTAGTAGGCGGTCTGGATCTCCTGGGAATAGGTGGGGGAGACGGTGGTGACCTCATCGGCGAACACGATGCCGCCCTTCATGCACGAGCACATGCCGAAGAACTCCAGCGCGTCGCTGGTGTAGGCCCAGGGGCCCAAGTACAGCAGGTCCTCCATCATGTCGATGGGGAACAGGCCCTGATATTGCAGGTTGTGGATGGTGTAGACAGTGCGGACGTTCTTGTAGAGCTCCAGGTGCTTGTACTGCGCCTTGAGCAGGATCGGTATGAGGCCCGTCTGCCAGTCGTGGCAATGCAGCACGTCGGGCATGAAGTCGATCTTCGTCAGCGCCTCCAGCACGGCCCGGGAGAAGAACGCGAAGCGCTCGCCCTCGTCGCCGCCCATGCCGTAGATGTAGTCGCGGCCGAAGTACTGCTCGTTGTCCACAAAGTAGTAGGTGATGCCGCAATAGACCAGCTTCATGATGCCCACGTACTGGCGGCGCCAGCCGAGATTGACGTAGAAATAGAGCACGTGCTCCATCTGGTCGCGCCAGGACTGGTCAATGGCCTTGTACAGGGGCAGGATGACGCGAATATCTTCGCCCGCCTTGAGTATCTCCTTGGGCAGCGCGCTGACGACGTCCGCCAAGCCGCCTGTCTTGACAAAAGGCACACATTCAGACGCAGCAAAAAGTATCTTCATCGCTCATTCCTCCCGGTTTCGATTGATATGCGCCCGCCTCCGCCCGGCGGCATTAACTACATCCCGCCGGGTGCCGAGGCGCGCCGTTAAAGGGTGATATTCTTGCCAATGACGATCGGATACTGGCTCTGGCCGATCAGTCTGCCATGGCTGCGAATGGTCACTTCCTTGTCGAAGATCACGTTCTCCAGCTCCACGTCGTCCTCGATATAGCTGTCCTGCATGATCACGCAGTTCTTGAGGCGCGCGCCCTTGCCGACGCGCACGCCGCGGAACAGTACGCAGTTCTCCACCGTGCCGTCGATCACGCAGCCGTCCGCCACCAGGGAATTGGTGACCTTCGCGCCGGCACGATAGATGGTGGGCACGGAGTCGCGGGTCTTGGTGAAGACGGGGTTTTTGCCGAACAGGGCGTCACGCACCTCGGGCTTCAAAAGATCGAGGCTCAGGTTGAAGTAGCCGCGGATGGTCTCGACCCTGCGGTAGTAGCTCTCTTCCTCGTAGCCCATGATCTTCAGGCTGCCGGCCTGTATGGCGGGCAGCAGCACGTCCGCGTACATGTCGTGGGAGCCGCGGGAGAGCGCCTGGTCCACCAGGTAGATCAGCAGCGTGCGCTTGACCATCATCAAGCTCAGGAACAGGTTCTCAAAGCTGGCGGCGTTGGGGTTGATCTCCAGGTTGGCGACGTTTTTGTCGTGGTCCAGGTCCATGTAGACGTGGTTGTTCTTGGAGGAGGAGGAGAACTCGGTGATCTCCGGGGTGACCTTCTTGTACATCATGGTGATGTCCGCGCGCGACTTGATGTGCTGATCGATCATCGGCTCGAAGGACGTGGTCATGATGTAGTCGCTGTCGGTCAAAATCACGAAGTCCTGCTTGGAGCGGCGCAGGTAGTCGAAGTTGGAGCGCAGGGCGTCCAGCAGGCCGTTGTACTCGCCGCTGTTGTCGCGGGTCATGAACGGGGGCAGTATGAACAGGCCGTTGTTGCGGGTGTGCAGGTCCCAGTCCTTGCCTGATCCCAGGTGGTCCATCAGCGAGGAGTAGTTCTTCTGCGCGATGATGCCCACGTTGTGGATGCCGGAATTGACCATGTTGGACAGTGTGAAATCGATAAGGCGGTAGCGACCGGCCACCGGAATCGCGGCGACCGCGCGCTGGCTGGTCAGCTCACGCAGGTTAAGATCGTCCTTTGAGGTATAGACGATACCCATGACATCATTTTTCATCTTCTGCTTAAGCCTCCCTCTTGATTGCTTCCATATCGACCTGTTCGCCGGCCTTCACCACGTAGCCCTCGGGCATGATGGTCGCCTGGCCGATCAGGGCGATGTCGCCCTCGGCCTCGCCGACGCGGGCGTTGGCGTTGATGACGCAGTTCTCCGCCACGATGGTGCGGTTCACCACCGCGCCGGACTTGATGCGGGTGCCGGGCATGATGACGCTGTTCTCCACCACGGCGCCTTCCTCAACGATCACGCCCTCGAACAGCACGCTGTGCTTCACGGTGCCGTAGACCTCGCAGCCCTCGGTGAGCATGCTGTTCTCCACCACGGCCTTTTCGCCCAGGAACTGGGGCGGCATGACGGGGGAGCGGGAGTAGATCTTCCAGCGGGGATCGGTGAGGTCGAACTCGGGGTTCTCCTCCAGCAGGTCCATGTTTGCCTCCCACAGGCTGGCGATGGTGCCGACGTCCTTCCAATAATCGGCAAACTCATAGGCCAGCATGCGCTTCTTGTCCTCAAGCAGCTTCGGGATGATGTTCTTACCGAAGTCGTTCTTGGAGTTGGGATCGGCGTTGTCGTTCTCAAGGTACTCCTTGAGGATCTTCCAGGTGAAGATGTACACGCCCATGGAGGCCAGATTGGACTTGGGATGCTTCGGCTTCTCCTCGAACTCGATGATGTTGTGATCAGCGTCGGTGTTCATGATGCCAAACGACGGGGCGACCTCCCACGGCACGGGGCGCACGGCGATGGTGATGTCCGCGCCGCGCTCGATGTGGGCGGACAGCATGCGGTTGTAGTCCATCTTGTAGATGTGGTCGCCGGAGAGGATCAGCACGTACTCGGGGTTATACTGCTCGATGAACCCGATGTTCTGGTAGATGGCGTTGGCGGTGCCGCTGTACCACTCGCCGCTCTTGGCGGTCATGTAGGGGGGCAGCACGTACACGCCGCCGTAGGACAGGTCCAGGTCCCAGGGCTGGCCGGAGCCGATGTAGCTGTTGAGCTCCAGCGGCTGGTACTGGGTCAGCACGCCCACGGTGTCGATGTTGGAATTCGTGCAGTTGGACAGCGGGAAGTCGATGATGCGATACTTTCCGCCGAAGGGTACGGCTGGCTTGGCCATCACCTTGGTCAGCAAACCGAGACGGCTGCCCTGGCCGCCTGCCAGCAGCATGGCGATACACTTTTTGCTCTTCAAGCTCAATCCCTGCTTTCATGATGTAGTTGGAAGGACGATTATTATGCCCATTACCAAATCATAATATTAGTATACAACAAAATCTGCAAAAAATCCAGTCCAAATCGCATGTTTTTGTCAATTATTTTGCGTACACAGTCGATAAGTTTCGTTGACGACCATGAATTCCTCGTCCGCGGGGATCACGTGGACGCTGATTTTGGACTCCGGCGCGGAGATCAGGCGCTCGCCGGAGCCGCTCAGATTGCTGTCTTCGTCCGGGATCACGCCCATATACGCCATGGCCGTCATGATGCGTCCCCGCAGCGGGGCGTAGTTTTCGCCGATGCCGCCGGTGAAGGCCAGCGCGTCCAGCCCGCCCAGCTCCATGGTGTACGCGCCGATGTAGCGCAGTATGGCCGTGGCGTACACGTCCATGGCCAGCTTCGCCCGGGCGCTGCCCGCGCGGATGGCGGCGTCCACGTCCCGCAAATCGCCGCTGGTGCCGGAGAGGCCCTTCATGCCGCCGTTTTTGCCCAGACCCTCGAAGATCTCCTGAAGCGTCAGGCCCTGCTTCAACAGATAGGGGATCAGGTACACGTCCACGTCCCCGGTGCGGCTGGCGTGGGGGATGCCCATCTGGAGCGAGAAGCCGAAGCTGTTGTCCACGCTCTTGCCGTCCAGTATGGCGCAGATCGACCCGCTGCCGCCCAGGTGGCAGGAGATCACCCGCCGCCTGTCCTTCAGCTTTTGCGCGATGTAGCCGTGGCTAGCACCGTGGTAGCCCATGCGCATGCAGCCGTACTTTTCGGTCCACTCGTAGGGCACCGGGAACACCCGGCGCTCCAGCGGGATCGTGCGGTGGAAGGCGGTCTCGAACACGCCCACCCGCGGCACCTCCGGCAGCAGCTTTTCGAACACGCCGATGGCCTCCAGGTACGGGCCGTTGTGGGCCGGGGCCACCGGGAAGTAGGCCCGCATGCCGTCGAGCACGTCCTGCGTCAGAAAGTGGACGCCGTAGTGGTCCTTCGACAGCACCGTCTTGAAGCCCACCGCCTCGATGGCGTCCAGGCGCTCCACCGTGTCCGTCAGCGCGTCCAGGAAGCGCCGGATGCCGCAGGTGTAGTCCGGGATGTCCAGCCCGTCCTCCCTAAGATGGGCCGCGGCGGAGTTGTAGTGGAATATGGCGTCCTTCGACCCCACGCGCTCCACCTTGCCGTCGGCCAGCACCGCGTGGCCGGGCATCTCCCACAGCTTGAACTTCAGCGACGTGCTGCCCGCGTTGCATATCAGTATCTTCAACGTCGATCACCTCGTGTTTCTATATTACTATAAGAAAGGGATAAATGCAACAATTAATTAACAGCGCATACTCCCTGTGTATCGTGCGCACAATAGCGTCGAGGTGATGTTATGAAACCGATGAAATGCCTTGCGGCGCTGATGCTGCTGGCGGTGGCGCTGGGCGGCTGCATGAACCGGGCGAAGCCGGAGCGCTGGACGCCCACGGAGGACGTGCCCGAGATCCCCCGCAAGCTCGAGCGGGCGGAGAGCGGGGGCGTGCCGACGCTGTCGGTGTACGATACCGGGCGGGAGGCGGTGTCCGACATGGACATCGAGACCTACGTGGAGGGCGTTGTGGCCGGCGAGATGAAGAACGACTGGCCCCTCGAGGCGCTCAAGGCCCAGGCGATCCTGGCGCGGACCTTCACCCTGCGGTTCTGCGCGGACAAGTCCTCGAAGTACAAGGGCGCGGACATCTCCACCGACGTGACGGAGGCCCAGGCTTACGACGCGAAGAGCGTCAACGACGCGATCCGTCAGGCCGTCAAGGAGACCCGGGGCATGGCCATGGCGTATCAGGGCGAATACCCCTACGCCTGGTTCCACGCCCACGCCGGGGGCATGACCGAGCTGCCCACGGTGTCGCTGGACTACGGGAAAGCAGACCCGGCTTACCTCAGACCCGTGGAGTCCCGGGAATCCGACAGTGCGCCGGAGAGCGTGAAGGCGTGGACGGCGCGCTTCACCATAAAGCAGGTCGCCGACGCCTGCAGGGAGGCGGGGACGAAGGTGAAAACCGTCGAGTCGGTGGCGGTCGGCGAAAAGGGACAGTCCGGCCGGGCAAAGACGCTGAAGGTCAACGGGCAGGAGGTCTCAGCGCCCTCCTTCCGCATCGCCATCGGCGCGAACCGTTTGAAGAGCACGCTCATCGACGATATCGAGGTGGACGACGGCCACGTGACCTTCACAGGCAGGGGCTTCGGCCACGGCGTGGGGATGTCCCAGTGGGGCGCCTACGCCATGGCGGAGCAGGGGCAGAGCGCGGAGGAGATCATCCGCCACTACTTTCAGGACATCGACATCGTCAAGCTGTGGTAGCGCAGAATGCCGCCTTCACGGGTGGCATTCTTTACGTTCGCCTGATATAATACAGGCAAACGTTCGGGGGAGGCGGTCGCCATGCGGGGAAAAGGCTGGATTGCCGCGCTGCTGTTGCTGGCGCTCATGCTGTCCGGCTGCCGGCCTCTGGTGGCGGACGCCCCGAAGCAGCTGACGGTCTATGCCACGTTCTACCCGATCTATGCACTGACGGACGCCGTCGCGCAGGGCGTGCCGGACCTCGCGCTGCACTGTCTGACGCAGCCCCAGGACGGCTGCCTGCGAAGCTACGCGCTGTCCGACTGGGACATCTACCTGCTATCGTCCGCCGACGCGGTGATCGCGGGCGGCAGGGGACTGGAGGCCTTCGAGAGCGGGCTGTTTTCGATGGGAGAGAAGGGCCCGGCGGTGTCGGCGGTGCTGTACAACCTGGAGCTCGTCAACGCCCGCGAAAACCACGGGGGCGCGGAGGCGGAATCCCATCTGGACGGCCCGAACCCGCACCTGTACATGTCCGTCGAGGGCGCGAAGCGGATCGTGGAGAGCATCGCCGCGACGCTTCAGACCTTCGACCCCGGCTGTGATCAGACCTACATCGACAACGCGGCCAAGGCCGTCGAGAGGCTGGAGGTGCTGCAGGGTCAGATCCGGGAGATCACCGGCGATCTGTCCGGGAAGAAGGTCATACTGATGAGCGAGGCGCTCGTCTACGTGGCGAAGGATTACGGCCTCGATATCGCGGGGCAGTTCGACCGGGAGCCCGGCACGGCGCTTTATGACAGCGACCTGGCCGCGTGCCTGGAGGCGCTCGGGGCGTATGATTCAAGGGTCGTATTGATCGAAAAGCAGGCCCCGGCGGCGCTCATACGGGCGCTGGAGGCGGCCGGGTATCGCGTGGCGCGGATCGACAACCTGTCCGCGCACCGGGAGGACGAGGGCTTCGAGGGATACATCGAGGCGCAAACAAACAACGCCCGAGCCATTCGCAGGGCGTTTGACGGGGAGGCAGACGTGTGAAAGAGGTCGTGATCTACACCGATGGCGCGTGCTCCGGCAATCCGGGGCCGGGCGGCTGGGGCGCGATACTGATCTATAAGGACAAAAAGCTGGAGCTGTCCGGCTACGAGGCCCGCACCACCAACAACCGCATGGAGCTGCTGGCCCCGATCCAGGCGCTGTCCCGGCTCAGGGAGCCCTGCGCGGTCAGCGTGTATTCCGACAGCGCCTATCTCGTCAACGCCTTCAATCAGCGCTGGCTGGACAACTGGCAAAAGCACAACTGGCTGAAGAGCGATAAAAAGCCCGTGGAGAACCAGGATCTGTGGAAGCAGCTGCTTGAGTATACAAGTATACATAATGTCCGGTGGATCAAGGTCAAGGGCCACGCGAACAACGCCTATAACAACCGCTGCGACGAGCTGGCCACCGGGGAGATCAAGCAGCACTATATCAAGATTTAATCCTTGCCGTCGTCCCGCAGGTGCACCGATTTGGCCGCCAGGCGGCGTCGATCGTCGGACATGGCGGCGTAGTGCTTGCGGGTGGTGTTGACGTCGCTGTGGCCCAGCACGTCGGCCACCAGGTAGATGTCGCCGGTCTCGCGGTACAGATTGGTGCCGAAGGTGCTGCGCAGCTTGTGGGGGCTTAAGTGTTTTTTCAGCGGCGCGGCCTGGGAGGCGTACTTCTTGACCATGACCTGCACGGCGCGCACCGAGATGCGCTTGTTCTGAAGCGACAGAAACAGGGCGTCCTCGTGACCGGGCAGCGGCGTGAGCTCCCGGCGCAGCTTCAGATAGCGCTTCAATACGTCGGCGACCTCGTCCGGGAAGTACAGTATGGCCTGATTGCCGCCCTTGCGGGTGACCATGAAGCCGTTGATGGAGAAGTCGATGTCGCCGATGTTGACGCCCACCAGCTCGCTGACGCGGATGCCCGTGCCCAGAAATAGCGTCAGTATCGCCAGATCGCGGGTGCGGGTGTGCTCGTTGTACTTCTTCTGCTGCTCGCTGAGCTTTTCGCCGGACTCCACGTAATCCAGCATGCGGGCCACCTCGTCGATCTCCAGCAAGATGATCGGCTTTTTTTTGCGCTTGGGCATGTCCACCAGCGCGGCGGGGTCGGCCTCAATGTAGCCGTTTTTATACAGAAATTTGTAAAAACTGCGTAAAGACGCGAGTTTGCGCATTTTGCCCAAATTATCGTTGGAATATTCGACATCGTCCTTGACGTAGAGCCCGAGGTAGTCCAGATACATGTGGATGTCCCGGGAGGTGACGCGGGCGAGGTCTTCGGCCTCGAAGTCCGCCGGCTTGCGCCCGGAGAATTTGGGCAACTCGTCGCACAGGAAGCCGAAGAACAGTTTTAGATCGGAGACGTAGGCGTAGCGCGTCAGCGGCTGCGTGGTGGAATCGATGGCCATGATGAAATCATAGCACACGCCGGGCAATTCGCGCAGCGTGTCGCGCGTTAGGAGCTGAAGCTCCTTGGCGCGCTGTTGGGCGTAGGTTTCGGGCATAGGGCCTCCCTGGGCGGCTTTCCGCGCCCTATCTTTTCGCAAAAGCGGTCTTTTGCGCATAGTTATGGAATCCACAGGTCAACCCGCGTCGGGTCCCCCGCGGGATTGTTTTTTGAGCTTCGGCGTGTACTGCTTGGGTTCAAAGCACGTAAACGGCTTTTCGTCGCCGCCCTGCGCCAGGTCCTCCCGCAGCTGCCGGTACACGTCGCCGTCCGCGCCGTCGTCGATGATCTCATCGATTTCGATGGCGTTGTAATCCGCGCCCGTCTGCAAACACTTCATGCAGTTGTCGCAGATCTTGTTCGGATCGAGATCGCACACGTTGCACTCGCCGCAATCATCGCAGATCTTCGTCTCGTCCAGCAGGCAGTATTTCGTCACGTCAAGGTCTCCCCCTGTCAGTTCACAATGTGTCCCCTCAGCTTGTTCAGGGAGCGCTCCACCGCGTCCCGGCTGTTGCCCCAGGGCTTGTCCTCGTTGCGATAGTCGAATTTGCGGGTGAACCACTCCAGCTCGTCGGCGACGCGCTGCAAATTATCGGTTTCAAGGCCGCTCAGCGTCTGAACGAAGCGCTTCAGCGCCTCCCCGGACAGGTGTTCGGGCGCCATCTTCATAGTTTCTGCGTAGTGCTTCAGGCACATGCCCTTCGACCCCTCCAGCAGGCCCGGGAACTCCGGTTCGTGTTTGTACATATATAATATGGTATAGATGTAGCGCTTCATGTTGTCGCGGATGCGCTCGCACATCACGCACTTGTCCTCCAGCGCCAGCACCTCGTCGCCGCAGACCGCCAGCCTCTCGCCCTTCTTGCCGATCACCCGCTTGAACACGGGCTTTGCAGCCTCCGCCGTCGCCGCGGCCACAGCGCTCTCGGCGTTCTGTCTGAGCCACTTGAGGGTGTTCTTCATGTAGGTGTGGGTCATCAGCGCCAGGCCCAGGCGGTTGCCGGCGTCGAACATCAGTTTGAAATGCTGCCCGCAGAACCCCTTTTCGTTGACCTCGATGCGCTGGCTGGGCTCCATGACCGAATCCCCGAGGAAATACTCCACGCTGGCGGCCTCCACCCGGTCGCCGATGGCGCACAGCGGGCACTCGTGATCCTGGCGGTAGACCTCCCAGACCGGCGCGGTATCGATGTGCAGCTTCATGGCGATCCTCCCGGTCAGGCCTTCTGCTTGAAGGCGTGGTGGCACTTGCCGCAGGTCACGGTGACCTCGCCCACCTTGCGCGGCAGGCGGAGCCTGGAGTGGCACTCCGGGCACTTGAAGTACTTGTACTTGCGGATGTTTTTCAGCCGCACGAAGAACTGCCGGACGCTGCCGGAGCTGCCGTGCATCACGGACAGGTATTTCTGATTCTCCGCGTAGCGCTTCTGATGGTCGCGCGAGAACATGCGGAACATGGCGTAGATGAAGAGTACCATGCTCACGAGCCCCAGCAGGCCCAGGCGCGTCAGGCTGCCGACGATGGACAGCACCAGCCCCGCGATCAACAGTGCCAGCGAAAACTCGTCCGCCCCGTGGCGCCCGGCCATCAGGCGCCGGAGGCCCGCCTTCAGTTTATCCAGAAATGACATTATTAACCTCCTTTAGCAAAACAGGAACCGTCCGCCGCAGCAGCAGTTGCACAGCATATTGATGGCGCAGCAGGACAACAGCGGATTGGAGCAGATGGCGGTGGGCATGGCAAAGCCCTCGCTCTGCCCGTTGGTCTGATAGTACCGGGCATTGCCCTCGATGCGATTGAGCAGGGACCGGTACTCCAAACTGTACGGATTCATGCTGACGGCCTGCCGGGCGTAATTCAGCGCGGCGATGCGGTTGCCCACGCCCAGATTGGCCTGTGCGGACAGGAAATACCACTCCGGCCCGCGCTCCTGCATGCCCTCCAGCAGCCGCAGGGCCTCCGCATAGTGCCCCGACAGGATGTAATTCCGCGCCGCCTGCATGCGGGTATTGCCGGCGTAGGGATCGTCGGCGCGCCCGGAGGCACCGTAGCCGCCCCAGTCGCCGCCGAAGCCGCCGGCGTTATAGCCGCCCTGGGACGCGCCGTAGCCGCCGTAGGAGGTCCCCTCCCGCCGCATCTTCATGACGGCGGAGTAGGCCTCGTTGACCTCCTTCATGCGGCGCTCCGCCTCCGCGGAGCCCTGGTTGACGTCCGGGTGATACTTCTTGGCGAGCGCGCGGTAGGCCTTCTTGATCTCCTCCTCGCTGGCGGAGGGTGAAACGCCCAGCACGCTATAGGGATCCTGCATGATCTCTCTCCTCTTTTTTCCTCGGATCGCGTTTGTTCCGGATCAGCACGTACTTGCTCCAGATGCCGGAGTACAGTATGTTGCGCAGTATGTCCGCGTCCTGCACGATGGGCAGCAGCTCGAACGCGCGGGTCGCGTCGGCCACGGCCATCATCAGCGCGTCGCGGCAGAATTCCTCGTAGTCGGCGCGGTCGCGGCAGGTTTTCAGCGGGTTGTAGCTGCCGCGCTTGATGTCCCGGGGCAGGTCGTCGTAGGCGTCCATCAGGTAAATGAACCGCCCCAGCCCGTCACCGACGGCGCTCAGCGCGTCGCACCACACGTCCCCCGCCCTGTACTGGAACAGTCTGCCCAGCATGCGCCCCGTGGCATTCACCGGCAGGTCGATTTCGCAAAGATCCGCCGATTCGATCCGGTGGATCTCGGAAAGCCAGTCCTCGATGCTGGCACACTGCTCCGGCCATGCCGCCGACACCCGACGGTACGCGCCTTCGAGCATCTTTGCCTCCGCGGCGGCGACGGCGCTTCTGTCGTCCAGCCAGTTGTCCCGGCACTTGTGGTACGACAGCGCGATGTTCACGTCCGCGCAGTATTCCAGCACCGGCGTGTCGATGTAGTGATGCTGCTTCAAAGGATGCGCGGCACAGCGCTCCGCGCCCCGGCGCTCGCCCGGCTCGTAGAGGGCGTTGAGCAGCACGGCCAGGAAGGTCATGTCGTAGCTCAGCGTCAGGCCGCTCATCAGGCCGTGCCGGTGCCTGAGCGTCCGGCACAGGCCGCAGTAGAACTCGCGGAAGCGCGCCTGCCGTTCCTTGGGCAGGTTGTCGGCGCTTGCTATAATGTACCCAAACACGCTCGCCACCTCCGCATTCTGACCTTTATTATAGTGCATCAATGTAAACACAGCGTCAATTCCCGAAAAAATATCAAAATCCAGCGCACAAACAAAAAAATAAAATATGTATAATATTATGTTTTATTTACAATAATATTATAATATATCCTAATCAGACCATGTTCTGCAAATACAGACCGAAGTCTGCAAAAAGCGGCTCTTTGCATCATCTTGCAGGATTGCGTCGGGACTCCCTCAGGCGCTGCGCGCCAGCTCCCTCAGAGAGGGAGCCTTTGGGTTGCGAAGAAGTATAGCCTCCCTCACAGAGGGAGGTGGCTCGGCGAAGCCGAGACGGAGGGAGTCGATTCTCCCACAGATTCCCGTGAAGAGCTTAAAAAAGCCACCGCCCGGAGGGGCGATGGCTCGTGATCAACGGGGATGGGGCTTTACTGCGCCTGCTTCTGCTCGATCAGGTGCTTGGCGCTGGCGATGCGCACGCACAGCGTGAAGATCTCCACGGCCGTCTTGAGGTCGGCGAGGCTCGGGTAGGTCGGCGCGATGCGGATGTTGGAGTCGTTGGGGTCTTTGCCGTACGGCCAGGTCGCCCCGGCGGGGGTCATCTTGACGCCGGCCTTCTTGCAAAGCGCCACGATGCTCTTGGCGCACCCGGGCAGGGAGTCGAACATGATGAAATACCCGCCCAGCGGCGTGGTCCAGGTGCCGATGTCCAATTCGCCCAGGTCCCGCTCCAGCGTGCTGGTCACGGCCTCGAACTTGGGGCGGATGATGTCGGCGTGTTTGCGCATGTGCTCCACCATGCCGTGGATGTCCTTGAAGAAGCGCACGTGGCGCAGCTGGTTGACCTTGTCGTGGCCGATGGTCTGGTGGCGCAGGAAGGTCACGATGTCCTCCATGTTGTTGGGGCTGGTGGCCATGGCCGCGATGCCGCTGCCCGGGAAGGTGATCTTGGAGGTGGAGGAGAACTTGTAGACCAGATCGGGGTTCCCGGCGCGCTTGCACTCGGCGAGGATCTCGATCAAGTAGTCCTGACGGTGGTCGTAGAGGTGGTGCAGGCCGTAGGCGTTGTCCCAGAAGATGCGGAAATCCTGGGCCGCAGGCTCCAGCCGGGCGAAGCGGCGGACGGTCTCGTCGGAGTAGGAAATGCCCTGGGGGTTGGAGTACTTCGGCACGCACCAGATGCCCTTGATGGCCTCGTCCTCCCGCACCAGCCTTTCCACCATGTCCATGTCCGGCCCGGTGGGCGTCATGGGCACGGGGATCATGTCGATGCCGAAGAATTCGGTGATGGCGAAGTGGCGGTCGTAGCCGGGCACGGGACACAGGAACTTCACCTCCGGCAGCTTGCACCAGGGGGTGTTCCCCATCACGCCGTGGCTCCAGGCGCGGCTGACGGCGTCGAACATCACGTTCAGCGAGGAGTTGCCGTAGATGATGATGTCCTTGGGATTGTTCTCCATCATGTCGCCCAGCAGCTCGCGGGCCTCCTCGATGCCGGTCAGCTGGCCGTAGTTGCGGCAGTCGGTGCCGTCGTCGCAGGTCAGGTCGGAGGCGGAGCTCAGCACGTCCATCATGCCCATGGACAGGTCAAGCTGCTCCTGGCACGGGATGCCGCGGCGCATGTCCAGATTGATGCCCAGCGCCTGCACCTTCTTGTACTGGGCCTTCAGCGACGTAAGCTCCTGATTGAGTTCATCCACGGTCATTTCAACATACGGCTTCATGGTCAGTCCTTTCTCTTCCCTCGGGAAGCGCGGACGGCGCCCAACGGATGCGGAAATATGTATTTTCACCTTTTCAATCCTGCAAAAACCGCGGGGAGGCGTCCTCGGGATAGTGTATTACCAACATATCATATCGGAGAACGTTTTGCAAGTTAATTGCATGAATCTTTCGTAAATTGCGCATTTTTGGCGCGATAAGCCGCGGATTCGGCATAATAAATGAAGGATGAAGTCATATATCGGAATCAGAACAAGTGGCCTGATGGGTGATGAAAATGAAGTGAACACCTCGGAATCCTGCGATGACGTGCAAAAAAGCATCCCCGGCTCAACCGGGGATGCCTCTTCTCTCACAGCGCCTGCTTTCGCGCGGCGGCGTCGTCCAGCATGTGCCCCGCGTGGGACAGGCTGCTCTCGCTGTCGTTCGCGCCGCCCACCAGCCGGGACAGCTCCCGCACCCGGCCCTCCCGGTCCAGCCGGCGGACGTGGGTCTCGGTGCGATCGTCGGTGGACTGCTTTTCCACCAGGAAGTGGGCGTCGCCCAACGCGGCGATCTGCGGCAGATGGGTGATGCACAGCACCTGCCGGGTCCGGGCGATCAGACACATCTTCTCGCCCACCACCTGCGCCATGCGGCCGGACACGCCGGTGTCGATCTCGTCAAACACCATGGCATCCACGCCGTTTCCGTCCATGGAGATGGCCTTGAGCGCCAGCATCACGCGGCTGATCTCGCCGCCGGAGGCGATGTTCGCCAGCGGCCGCAGAGGTTCGCCGGGGTTGGGCGATATCATGAATTCCACCCGGTCCATGCCGGTCGAAAGGGGCTTGGGCTCAGGCTCCAGACGCACCTCAAAGCGGGTCTTGGCCATGCCCAGGTCCGATAGCTGCCGGCAGATCTCCCCGCCCAGGCGCTCGGCAGCGGCCTTTCTCAATGCGGTCAGCGCGCCGCAGGCCTCCCGAAGCTGCCTGTCCGCCTCCTTGTAGCGCTTTTTGAGCGCCGCGACGGATTCATCGCCGGACTTCAGCTCCTCCAGGCGCTTCGCGGCCTCCTTCCCGAAGGCGATCACTGCCTCCACCGTGGGCCCGTACTTGCGCTGCAGGCGGTCGATGGCGTCCAGCCGCGCGGCCACACGGTCGATCAGCGCCGGGTCGAACTCCAGATCGTCCGTCAGCGCTTGCAGCTCGTAGCCCACGTCCTGGGCGGCGTAGTAGAGCTCCCGCAGCCTGGCTGCCAGGGCGCCGTACTTGGCGTCCAAACCGGCGATGCGCTCCATGGCCTCCGCCGACAGCAGCAGCGCCTCCTGGGCGCTGGGGCCCCGTCCCGTGCCCTGATACACCAGTCCGCAGGCGGTCTCCACGCCGGTTCGGACCTTCTCGGCGTTCTCCAGAAGCGACAGCTTCTGTTTGAGCTTTTCCTCTTCGCCGGGCCTGAGCTTCGCGCCTTCGATCTCCTGTACCTGAAAGCTCAGCACGTCAAAGAGGCGCTCCTTCTCGGAGACGTCGCTCATCAGCTTCTTGAGCTCCGCGCCGATCTTTCCCCGCGCGGCGTACAGCGCCGCCACCGACTCCCGGGCCGCCGCCACCGGCCTGCCGCCGAAGGCGTCCAGGAAATCCAGGTGTTTCGCCGGATTGAGCAGCGTCTGGTGCTCGTGCTGCCCGTGCACGTCCATCAGCATGACGGTCAGGCTCTTAAGCACGTTCAGCGGCACGATCACCCCGGACACGCGGCAGATGTTGCGCCCGCCGCGGCTCAGCTCCCGGCGCACGGCGATCATGCCGTCCTCCGCGTCGATGCCCTGCTCCCGGGCGTAGGCCAGGGCGTTTTCGTTGCCGGAGATGTCGAATAGTGCCTGCACGCTGCCCTTCTCGGCGCCGGTGCGTATGATGTCCCGGTCCGCGCGCCCGCCCAGCGCCAGGTTGACGCTGTCCACCACGATGGACTTGCCCGCGCCGGTCTCGCCCGTCAACACATTAAACCCCGCGGCAAATTCGATCCGCAGGGATTCAATGAGGGCGATATTCTCAATAGTCAGTTCCAGAAGCATTCCGTCCGTCTCCCGTCAGGCATTCAGGAGGGCCCTGAGCCGATCCACCAGCGTCGCCACCGCCTCGTCGGAACGGGCGATGATCAGAAGCGTGTTGTCCCCGGCGATGGTGCCCAGCACCTCGCTCCACTTCATGGAATCGATGGCCTCCCCCGCCGCGTTGGCGCTGGCGCTCAGGGTGTTGATGACCACCAGGTTGTTCACGGACTCGATATTGACGATGGATTCCGCCAGTATGCGGGCAAAGCGGTCGTTCATGCCCTTTTCGGCGCGCTCCACGGTGGCGTACTTGTAGCCGCCGTTCTCCGAGAGCACCTTGAGCAGGCGCAGTTCCTTTATATCACGGGACACCGTGGCCTGGGTCACCCGGACGCCGCGCCGCTTCAGCTCCTCGGCCAGCTCCTCCTGGGTTTCGATGTCCATGGTTTCGATGATTTCCAGTATGAGATTATGGCGTGCGCTCTTCATGCGTAGCAGCCTCCCGGTCTATATAATCAAACAGTATCTGACAAGGATCAATGCGTCCATTCTGACAGCTTGCTGCGCAGCAAGCCGAAGTTGTTCCGGCTGGTCAGGCGGATGAACCGCGCCTGCCGGCTGGAACGGCATATCGTAATCTCCCGGGATGGGTCGTTCATGGGGATGATCCGCCGCCCGTCCAGCACCGCCTGCGCGCCGCCGCGGTCGTCCCGCATGCGCACGGTGATGCGGTGCACGGAGGACACCACCACCGGGCGGGCGTTGAGCGTATGGGGGCACACCGGCGTCAGCACGAAGCAGTCCAGCCCCGGCAGCACGATGGGGCCGCCGGAGGACAGGGAGTACGCGGTGGAGCCCGTCGCCGTGGCGATGATCAGGCCGTCGCCGCTGATGCAGTCCACCAGCGTGCCGTCCGCCTCGTATTCCAGCGAAAGTATACGCACAGAGGGCGTGGCGCGGGTGAACACGATGTCGTTCAATGCGAACATCTTCAGCTCATCCTGCCCCTCCACGCGCATGGTCATGCGGGCGTCGATCTGGTAATCGCCGGTGAGCACGCGCTCCAGGGTCGCGTCGCTGAGATCGTTGATCTCAAGCTCCGTCAGAAAGCCCAGTCGGCCGAGGTTGATCCCCAGGATGGGAATGTCGTAGGGTATCGCCCGGTCCAGCGCGGAGAGGATCGTGCCGTCCCCGCCCAGAACGAACATCACTTCGCATTCCTCGAAGGCTTCCACGCGCAGACCGGGCACATCAAGATGGTCCGCAAGCTCGCTGTTGACGCAGATTCGGATGCCGCGCTTTTCGAGCATGCCGATTAAGCGAAGGGCGACCTCATAGCCCGAGCTCTTTGTCGAATTCCAGTGGATTCCAACGCAGCGAACGGACATGTTGCGCACCTTCCTTTGTCGATCATGCACGGATTGAGAGAACGAAACAAAGCCAAAACATATATTTTGACTTTGCCTGACGATATGCTCCGCGCTTCTGGGAAGCCCTCTTAATACCTCTTAATATACAATATACCAAAGGGGGCCCGAGTTACAAGCCCCCTTTGAGCGATTTAAAAAAATTGTCATAAGCGCGGTCGATTGTGACATCCACAGACCAATTATTAACATCCGCGGAAACATTGTGCCGGTCACAGGCCAGCAGCATCAGGAACTCAATGTTCCCCTCCGGCCCGCGGATGGGCGAATAATCCAGCGCCGCCACGCGCCAGCCCAGCGTGGGCGCGAACGCCGTGATATCCCGAAGCACCTGCGCGTGCACGCGGCGCTCGCGCACCACGCCCTTCTCGCCCACGTCCGCCCTGTCCGCCTCGAACTGCGGCTTCACCAGAGCGACGAAGCGCTTGTCCTCCCCCTCCAGCACCGAAAGCGCCGCGGGCAGCACGGCCTTTAACGATATGAAGGACACGTCCGTCGCGCCGAAGGAGGGCCGGGGGTCGAAGTCCTCCGGCTTCAAAAAACGGGCGTTGGTGCGCTCCATGCACGTGACCCGGGGGTCGCTCCTGAGCCGGTAGTCCAGCAGGTTGTAGCCCACGTCCACCGCGTAGACCTGTCGCGCGCCGCTTCTGAGCATCACGTCGGTGAAGCCGCCGGTGGAGGCCCCCACGTCCACGCACACGCGGTCCCTTATGTCGATCGAAAAGAACTCCAACGCCTTTTTCAGCTTGTGCGCGCCCCGGCTGACGTAGGCGTCCAGCGCGCCCCGCACCCGGAGGACGTCGCCCTCGCGCAGGGTCTCGCTGGCGCTCATGATCTTGCGGTCCCCCGCCATCACCCGGCCCTCCATGATCAGCGCCCGCGCAAGCTGTACGGATTCCAGGTTCATGTCCTCATAGAGCGCCTGGTCGGCGCGCCGCTTCTTCATGATCTGCCCCCGAACAGCGCGTTGTAGCGCGCAAGGATGCGCTCGGACAGCTTCCCGGCGCTCAGTCCGCAGACGTCGAGCTGCTCCCGGACGCTGGCGTGGCCGATGAAGCGGTCCGGAACGCCCAGGGTCATCACGGGGCGCTCGAACCCGGCGTTTTCGAGGATGTCCAGCACGCCCTCGCCGAAGCCGCCGGCGAGCACGTTCTCCTCCACGGTCACGACCATCTTCGCCTTCCCGGCCTGCTCCATGAGCAGATTTACGTCCATGGGCTTGACGAAGCGCGCGTCCACCACGCCGACGCTCAGCCCCTTGCCCATCAGCTCGATGGAGGCCTGCATCGCAAACTGCACCATGCGGCCTACGGCGAATATCATCACGTCGCTGCCCGCGCTCAGAAGCTCCCATTCGCCGATTTTAAAGCCCGACTGGGCTTGTATGCCGGGGCCCAGGTCCTCGCCGCTCTTGGGGTAGCGTATGGCCATGGGGCCGTCGAAGTCGGCGCTTAAAGCGATGAGCTTCTTGAGGTCCCGCACGTCCCGGGGCGAGGCGATCACCAGATTCGGGAGGTTGCGCAGGAAGGACAGGTCGAACACGCCCTGATGGGTGGCGCCGTCGCCGCCCACCAGCCCCGCGCGGTCGATCAGGAAGGTGACCGGCAGGCCGTTGCGGCAGACGTCCATGGCGATCTGGTCGTAGGCCCTCTGCAGGAACGTGGAATAGATGGCCACGTAGGGCTTCATGCCCTGGGAGGCCATGCCCGCTGCCATGGTGACGGCGTGCTCCTCGGCGATGCCCACGTCGAAGAAGCGCTCCGGGTGGGCCTGCTGAAAGGCGTCCATGCCGGTGCCGACGGTCATCGCCGCGGACACCGCGCAGATGCGTATGTCGTTCTCCGCCAGCTCCGCCAGCTCCTTCGCGGCGATCCTGCCCATGGAGATGCCGCCGCTGGACCGGGCCTCGCCGGACTCCACCAGGAACGGCGCGACGCCGTGGTACTGGTCGGGGTGCGTCTCCGCGTAGGCGTAGCCCCGGCCCTTTTGGGTGACCGCGTGGATCAGCACCGGCTCCTGGGCGTCCCGGGAGCGCTTCAATATGCGGATCATGTGCTTCATGTCGTGGCCGTCGATGGGGCCGATGTAGCTGAATCCCAGCGCGTCGAAGAACTTGCCGTCCACGAACAGCGATTTCAGGAAGTCGCGGATCTTTTCGAGGAACCGGAACAGCGGCATGCCGACGTGCGGTATCTTCTCAAGCCCGCGCTTGATGCCCCGCTTCACGGCGCGGTAGGTGACGCTCTGGCGCATGCGGGTCAGGTAGTTGCTCATGGCCCCCACGTTCGGGGAAATGGACATGGCGTTGTCGTTGAGTATGACGATCATGCGCGTGCCGCTCTGCCCGGCGTCGTTCAATGCCTCGTAGCACATGCCGCCGGTCAGCGCGCCGTCCCCCACCAGCGCCACCACGTTGAAATCGCCATGCATGATGTCCCGCGTGCGGGCCATACCCAGCGCCGCGGAGATGGCCGTGGAGGCGTGCCCGGCGGTGAAGGCGTCGTACTCGCTCTCCTCCGCCTGGGGAAACCCGCTGACGCCGCCCTTCCCCCGCAGCTTCTGGAACGCCTCGTAGCGCCCGGTCAGCAGCTTGTGGGCGTAGCACTGGTGCCCCACGTCGAAGATCAGCTTGTCGGCGGGGGCGTCGAACACGTAGTGCATGGCCAGCGTCAGTTCCACCATGCCCAGATTGGACGCAAGGTGGCCGCCCCGGTCCGAGACCACCTTGATGATCTCCTGCCGGAGCTCCTCCGCCAGCGCCTTGAGCTGCTTGATGTTCAGTTTCTTGATGTCGGAGGGGTCGTGTATATTCTCCAGGTACATCTGTCCGTACTCCCGTTGACGTTATTTGGTGCGATCGACCATGGAATCCACCAGCGATGCGAAGAACGCCGCCCACTCCCCGAAGGGTTCAAGGGCGCGAAGCGCCTCGCGGTGCAGCTTTTCCACCAGCGCGCGGGTGCCCTCGAGGCCGTAGGCGGAGATGCAGGTCAGCTTGCCGCTCTCGGCGTCCTTGCCCAGGGTCTTGCCCATCTTCTCCGGATCGCCGGTGACGTCCAGCAGGTCGTCCGTCGCCTGAAACAGCAGCCCGAAGGCCCGGCCGTAATCGGTCAGTGATTCAAGCGCCGCGTCCCCCGCCCCGCAAAGCCGCGCCGCAGCCCTGAGCGGATAGATGAACATGCAGGCCGTCTTGTTGCGCTGGATGTATTGAAGCGCGTTCACGTCGCCGATATTGTTGGCCTCGCAGTACAGGTCCATCACCTGCCCCGCGATCATGCCCGTGACCCCCGCGCCGGTGGCGATCTCCCGCATGGCCAGCAGGCATTCGAGGGCGCGGTCGGGGCGGTCCGCCGCGGCGTCGAGCATCGTCTCAAAGGCGCAGTTCAGAAGCCCGTCTCCCGCCAGTATCGCCTGCCCCTCGCCGAACACCACGTGGTTCGTGGGACGGCCCCGGCGCAGGGTGTCGTTGTCCATGCCCGGCAGGTCGTCGTGGATGAGCGAATAGGTGTGGATCATCTCCACCGCGCAGGCGAAGTCCAGCGCGTCCTCAGGTTTCCCGCCCAGCATCTCCACGGCGGCCAGCAGCATCGCGGGCCGAAGCCGCTTGCCCCCCGCCGACAGGCTGTAGCGCATGGACTGACTCAGCAGCCAGGGCATCTCCCCGACGGCACAGCGGCCCTCCGGGATGACCGCCGGGATCGCCTCCAGCCGCGCGTTGACGATATTCGCGTATTCCTGTAAATCTCTCATTGCATGCTCTCCTCCGCGATCTCCCGCTCGCCGGTCTCCGTCAGCACCCGTATGCGCCGGTCGCCCTCGTCCAGCAGGGCGGTGAGCTCGGCCTTCAGCTTCACGGCCTTCTCGTAGCTTTTAAAGGAGTCCTCCAGGGACATCTGGCCGGCCTCCAGCGCCTGCACCAGTCCCTCCAGCTCCTGCATGCTCTCCTCGAAGTTGATCTTCTTTTTCATACGGCGTCATCCTCCGATTCAATGGAAGTGATGTCTGCGCCCAGCCTGCCGTCAAAGAGGCGGATGGTCACGTTATCCCCGATGTGAACGCCCCGCGCGCCCTCGACGATGCCCCCTGCGCCCTCCACGATGGCGTAGCCGCGCTCCAGCACGGCCTCCGGGTCGAGCGCCCGCAGGCTGGCCTCCGCGTGCTGAAGCCGCGCGCGGGCCTTTTCGAGCTGTATCGGCAGCGCGGCGTCCGCCCGCCGGGAAAGCTGGTCGAGCATCGCCCTGCGCGGCAGGATCATCGCCTCCGCGGGGCGGGCCATCGCCGACGCCGCGCACAGCTTCTCCAGCTTCATCCTGCGAAGCTGCTGGCCGTTCGCCAGAGCGCGGCGCAGGCGGTTGAGCATCAGGTCAAGGCTCAGCCTGAGGTCGGCAAGCATCGGCACCGCCAGCTCCGCCGCGGCGGAGGGCGTGGGCGCGCGCAGGTCCGCCACGAAGTCCGCAATGGTGAAGTCGATCTCGTGCCCCACGCAGGAGATGACCGGCGTCCGCGAGGCCGCGATGGCCCGGGCCACGATCTCCTCGTTGAAGGCCCACAGGTCCTCCATGGACCCGCCGCCCCGGCCCACCAGCAGCACGTCGCACCCGCCGAAGCGGTTCAGGCGCTCGATGGCCCGCACGATCTCCCCCGCCGCCGAAGCGCCCTGCACCGCGCAGGGGGCCACGACGATGCCCACATTGGGGTTCCGGCGCCGGGCGATCTGTATGATGTCCCTGATCGCCGCGCCGGTCTCGGAGGTCGCCACGCCGATGGTGCGCGGCAGCATGGGGATCTCCCGCTTGCGGGCGGGGTCGAACAGCCCCTCGGCGGCCAGCTTCTTTTTAAGCGCCTCGAACCTTGCGAACAGGTCCCCCTGCCCGGCCTTGCGCATGGCGCTCACATAGAGCTGATAGCTGCCGTCCCGGACGAACACCGACGCCGACCCCCGCACCGTCACCTTCATGCCATCGGCGGGCTGGAACTCCAGCCCCAGCGCGTTCTGCCGGAACATCACGCACTGCACGCGGGCACTCTCGTCCTTCAGCGAGAAGTAGCGGTGCCCGCTGTAATGGTGCTTGTAGCCGGAGATCTCCCCGGTGACCTCAACGTTGCGCAGCAGCGGGTCCCCCGCCATCAGTTTTCGGGCGTATTCGTTCAGCTCGGATACTGACAGAGCCACGGTTTGATTGATCATATTGCTCCGATTTCTACACACAAAGCGCGGTCATGCCGACCGCGCCTGCATAGCGAGATTATTTTTCCCGGACGCTCCTGGCGAGATTGCCCAGCACGCCGTTGATGAAAGCGCCGGCCTTGTCGGTGGAATACTGATTGGCCAGCTCGACGGCCTCGTTGATGACGACCCCCTCGGGCGTCTTGTCGAACAGCAGCTCATACGTCGCCAGCCGCAGTATGGCCAGGTCCACGCGGGTCACGCGCTCGATGGTCCACCCGCGCAGAAACTGCCTGAGCGCCTCGTCGATGCGGGGGGTGTTCTGCTGGACGCCCTCCACCAGACGGTTCATGAAATCGCTCTCGCTTTCGCCGGGCTTGACCTCGAGAAGCTCCAGCCGCGTGTCCTCGCCGCCGTCGCCGCCCATCTCCCATTCGTATATGAGCTTCATCGCCTGGGCGCGCGCAGTCTTTCTATCCATGTGTCTACCAGCCTTTTTGTGTGATCGTCGGCTGCCGCCGATATTTCGCGTACAATGCAATTATTGCGGTGGCAGGTGCCGCCGCAATAGAGACAGTGGTCAGTCGTCGGGCATTTCCGGCGCTTCGGGCGCCTCCGCGTCCGCCGCGGGCGTTTCGATCGTCTCAGGCGTCTCGGGCAGGTGATCGAAGTGCAGCCGGATGGGCTCCGGATCGGGGATGAACACCGGCCCGGCGTCCTCCTCCGGCGCCGTGGTCTCCACGGTCGCCTCCGCACCGGCCTCCGGCTCCGTCACCGGCTCAGACAGCGGCTCCGCAGCCGGTTTGGCGGCGGGCTCATAGGCCGGGGCGAAGGCCGCGGGGGTCTCCATGGGCTTCACGTCGTCCTTGCGGCGGCCCCAGCGCCTGCCGGTCTCGGGCGCGGTCGTGACGGCGTTGATGCTGATGGACACCGAGCGCACCGCCACGCCGCAATTCATCTCGACGAACTGGCGGATGGCCCGCTGCATGTTCACGGTGACCGTGGGCACGTGGGAGCCGTTTTGCAGCGTCGCCGCGATGTTGATGGCGATGGCGTCATCCCGGCTGTCGATGCCGATCTTCATATCGCTCAGGCCGTCGATGCTGATCACCGACTGGCGCACCATCTGCTCGATGGCGGACACCGCGATGCGCACCCGCCCGGTATCGCTGGAATCCACGGTGATGAACCCCCGGTCGTAGCGCTTGCCGCGATGGAAGATCATGCAGGCCTGCACCACCGTCAGTATGACGTAGATCGCCAGTATCGCGATGCCGATGATCATCACCTGGGTGGCGCTCAGGCGGCCGAACACCTTGTTGTACAGCCCTGTCGCCCACTCCGGCGCGATGATCCACGCCGCGAACGCCGCGCAGATCAACAGCGAAAACAGCCAGTGGAAAAACATCAGTATGCGTTTTCCCGCATTCAGTTTCATAATGTTCCCCTTTCCCCGGCGGGCACAGCCCATTGGCGGCGGGCACAGCCCATTGGCGGCGGGCACAGCCCGTCGGTGGCGGGCGCAGGTCATTCCGCCTCTATGGTCTCTTCGTCGCGCAGTGTCTCCAGGACGTCTTCCTCGTCCTCTTCTTCCTCGACGACTTCCTCGGCTTCGTCTTCGTCGAGGGGCGCGTCTTCGGCTTCGATCGCCTCTTCCTGCGCCTCGTCGGCCTCGGCCTCAGCCGCTTCCGCTTCCCCGACTTCGGCCTCGGCTTCCGCGGCGGGGGCCTCGGGGGCCTCGGCGTTGTCCTCGGCGGTCTTCTCCAGCATCTTGCGGTGCTGCTCGTCCAGCTCGGCGTTGGCGCGCTGCTCGCGCTCGAAGCTGATGCCGGAGACGTGCACGTCCACGCTGCGCACGTCCAGCCCGCTCATAGTCTCGATGGCCTTCTTGACATTCTCCTGAATGCTGCGGGCCACATCCGGCACGGGAGAGCCGTAATCCACCACGATGGTGATGTCCACGGCCACCTTGTTGCCCTCAAGGTCGATGCGCACGCCCTTGGTGAAATTGCGGGTGTTCTTACGGGTAAACATATCGGCAAAGCCGGAGGACGGAGAGCTCATGCTGGCGACGCCGTCCACCTCGGTGGCCGCAAGGCCGGCGATGGTCGCAACAACTTCGGTGGCAAAGGATACGGTACCGTCCTGGTTTTCATTCAGCTTGACATCGGAAGGATAATTTTCGCTCATGTCGCAGACCTCCTTTTCCAAATCTATTATAGCAGAAAACCCTTCGATGCGCAAACATTTTTCATGGATTTATCGTTAGTATTTTGACATTTCCCGCCGTGACGCCCGTTTCGCGCAGCACGAGGTCCAGTATGACGGCGGTTTCGCGTCGCGTGAGGGCCTCCGCGCGCAGTATCACGTTGACCGAGGCGTCGCTCACCGTCACAAGCGCGTCCTCAAAGCCGCGGATCGCAAGGATGCCCTCCAGCCGCTGCTCGGTCTCCTGCCGCTTCATGAGGTCCATGAGCTGACGCTTCGCCAGACCGACCGTCTCCGCATCCGACGCGCCGTCGTGGATGATGTCGTTGAGCTCGCCCGTTTGACGGCTCCTGAGCTGTTCCCGTTCCGTGCGAAACTGCGTCACCGGGTCATTTTGTCCCGCCGACACCGCGACGGACGCCGCCCCCATGGCCCGGGGCGCGTCCCTCTTCATATAGAGGCACGCCGACGTTATGAGCATGAGCGCGGCGAGTATCAGGACCGACACAGCGGCCCGGCGCCTGAGCTTTTCCATCCCCTACAAACCTCCCCTGCCGATCACGCGAATGCGATCGAGGTCGATGTCCAACAGCGCCCGTATGGCCGACTGTATCTCCAGCGTCGCGCGCACGGAGAGGGGGCTGTCCGTCACCACCGCTGCGCCCGCGGGGTTGCCGTCGGCGTCCAGGCTGATCATCACGTCCACGTCCCCCACGCCCTCCATGCGCCCGAGCAGCTTTTCCAGCCGGGCCTCCACGTCCGTGCCGGCCGACGGTTCGCGCCGCGCGCCGCCCAGCATGGCGAGCGCCAGCGCGGCGAGCAGCACGATGAGGATCAGAAGCTCGATGTGACGCGCGGCGCGGAGGTTCTCCAAGAACGCCTTCATCGGCTAAACGGGCTCCCGTCCCAGCAGGCCCAGCATCATCCGCGCCACGGCCAGCACGACGGCCAGCCCGCACACCGCCCTGACGCCCGCCGCACGCTCCCCCGCCAGAGCCTTAACCGCCGCGGACAGCACGCACACGGCAAACACCTGCGCAAGCGACGCCTGTATGCCCACGCAACCGACCTCCTATCCGAGAAAATTGCCGGCAAGCGCCGCGCACGCGCCGGGGATCATCGCCGCGAGCACGCAGCAGCAGACGGCGATGGCCAGCAGCATTTCGAGGATGTCCCCGAAGCGGCCGATCAGCGCCGCCGCAGACCCCTCCGAGAGCGGCTCCATGACGGCGGCGAGCAGCTTGAGCGCCACCATCCTGCCGCCCAGTGAAATCAGCGGCTCCAAACACAGCTTGAGGATCAGCACGACGCCGGTCACGCCCACAGCGCTCTTTGCAAGCGACGCCGAGACCGTCAGCGCCCCCGCCGCGTCCGACACCCCACCGCCGATGATGGGTATGAGGCTCTCCAGGGCGACCTTCGCCGTCTGGACCGCCGCGCCGTCGCCCGCCGCGCTCAGTATCCCCTGCACGGAGATCAGCGCGCCGAACAGGAATATCGCGCCGCCCAGCAGCCAGTGCGCCGCGCCCTTGATGAGGTCGAACAGCCGGTTCAGCGCGTACCCGCCCGACACCGCCCCCGCCAGCGCCGCCACCGCGGCCCCGGCGCACAGCTTAAGCCCCCAGTCCATCACAAACCGCTGGATGATGGACGCGCACAGGTTCGTCAGCGGGCCCACCGCGGAGGCCCGGAAGCTGCCGCCGGTGAGCGCGGCGGCGGCGGACAGCACCGGCGTCATGCGCTCGGTGGCCCGGAGGATGCCACCGATGAGTGTCCGCACCTCGCCCCGGGCGTCGAACCAGGTCTGCGCCAACGCCTTGCCGCAGCAAAGCGCGCACAGCAGGTCCATCATGAAGAGCGCACGGGAACCCGTCATCATCGACAGCACCACGCAGGCCACAACGGGCAGCGCCAGGTTCATGGCCAGCCCCTTGAGGCCGCGAAGCACGCCGGCCTTGATCATGCCGGGGAGGGCGTCGATCGGGACAAGCGACGTCAGCGCCTCCCCGGAGATCAGCCGCCGCATGAACCCCGCGGCGTCGAAGTCCAGCCCCTCCGCGGCGGCGTTTAAACCCTCCGCCCGGGCGACATGACAGTAAAGCGCCAGCGCGACGATCAGCCCGCAAGCCGCCCAAGCAGCTCCATGAGCGCGGACAGCAGCGGCAGGCACAGCGCAAGCATGGCGGCGCGGGCGATCAGCGTCACCCGGCCCGCCAGCGCGCTCTCCCCGGCGTCCCGGCAGAGCTGCGCCCCCAGGTCGGCGATGATGGAGATGCCCGCGCCCCGCAGCACCGCGTCCCGGATGTCCGCGTCCATCCCCTGAAAGGCGCGTCCCAGTGCGTCCAGCCGCATCTCCCCCGCCCGGAGCCGGACAAACAGCATCGCGAGCACCGCCGCCCCCACCGCCAGCGACACCGCCGTGGCCAGCTCCGGCCGCTCCACCCTCACAAGCGCGCAGATCATCGCCGCCGCCACGCAAAGCGCAATCGATTGAATCGCCATCGCCCGTCCTCATAGCGCGAACATGCCGCGGATGTCGGCAAAGAAGCCGGAGATCATGCTGACCACCATCGTCAGCACCACCACGAGGCCGGACAGCGTAGCTAGCATGGCGATGTCGTCCCGCCCGGCCCGGGAGAGCACCTGGCCGATCACCGTCACCACGATGCCGATGCCCGCGATCCTGAACACAAAATCCACGTCCATAGCCCACCTCATATCAGTATCAGCGCGATCATCAGACCGGTCAGTGCCCCCAGGGAGATGTAGAGCCGGTCCGCCTCGCCCACCCGTTTGCGGGCGGCCTCAAGGTTCCGCTCCAGCGCGGCGCTGACCCCGGTGAGCAGCAGCTCCTGCTGGTCGCGCCCGGTCTCTCCGAGCTGGTCGAACAGTCTGTTGAGGATCTCCGTATCCTCCGGGGTCAGGGCGTCGATGCCCCCGCCCCGCCGGCCCTCTGCCCTTCGCGCGACGGCCCAGGCCTCCGACACGCCGACGCCGGGCTGCATCTGCGCTCCGACGGCCTCCAGCAACGGGCAGCCCGACGCCTCCAGCGCGCGCCCGACGGGCTCAAACATGCCGATCATGTGCGGGCGCATGCGCCCGATGCCCTGGATCAGCGCCTCCAGCAGCCTGACCCGCCGCCGTGCCGCCCCCGCCATGGCGCTGCCGGACAGCGTGCACCCGGCCACCACGCACAGCGCCAGCACAAACCGCATGCGCCTTCCCCCCTTCACAGCGCGCGAATCTCCTTCACCCGCCCCGGTTCATCCCCCAGCAGCACGGCGAGGTCGAACACGTCCAGATACACGTTCCTCCGCGCGGCGAGCTGCTCCAGGCTGCCCGCGTGGGCGGAGGCCAGTATCCTCACGCCGCACCGGGCGGCCTCTTGAAGCGCCTCGGCGTCCCGGCGGTCGCCGATCTCGTCGGTGACGATCACCTGGGGCGATGCCGCGCGCAAAAGCCGCGTCACGGCGATGTGCTTCGGGCAGCCGTCCATCACGTCGGTGCGGGGACCCACGTCCAGCGCCGGAACGCCCTGGGCGCAGGCCGCCAGCTCGTGGCGCTCGTCGGCAATGCAGACGTTATAGCCGTCCTCCGACAGCCGCCGCGCCGCGTCCCTGAGCGCCGTGGTCTTGCCCAGGCCCGGGCCGGAGACGATCAGCGCCGAGCGCAGGCTTTTGCCCTCGAACAGGGCGCCGTAGAAGCCGTCGCACGCGCCCCGGATCTCCCGGCACACGCGCACGCACAGCGAACCGATGTCGGCCATGGCCGTCGGGCGCTCCCCGTCGCACACAAGCCGCCCGCACACCCCGACCCGGCAGCCGTCATCCATGGTGAAGTAGCCCTGTTTGAGCTCCGCCTCCCGGGCGTACAGGCTGTGGTCCGCCAGCGCGGCGAGTATGGCCCGAAGCCGTTCAGGAGGGATGACCTCCCCGAAGCGTTCCCCGTCGGCGCAGCGGTACTGCGCGGGCTTCCCCGAGCGCAGGCGCACCTCCAGCAGGCCCGACGGAAGCGCGCCCAGCAGCGCCTCAAGCCTCTCAAGCGTCCGCATATTCGCGCCCTCCCGATACAGGCTATATCTATGGGGCCGAGGCGCACGGCATGCCTTCGGAAAAATAATTGATCAAAATGTCACGATTTCGCGCCCTGACGGTTGCCGAGATCGCGTGGGATGTGTTATAATAATGCTAACTGATGTGATTCATGCGGTAAAAAAGACTATTATACGGAGGTGCTCAGCTTGAAGAAGTCCCCTCAAAATACGCAGTACAAGATCATGACCATCGATCCGTGGCTGCAACCCTACTATAACGACATCAACCTGCGCATGGAGCGCCATGCCGCCACGCGCAAGGCGCTGATGGGCAATATGGCCGACCTGTCGTCCTTCGCCAACGGCTATCTGTACTACGGCTTTCACCGCACGGACACCGGCTGGGTCTACCGCGAGTGGGCGCCCGGCGCGGACGCGATCCACCTGATCGGCGACTTCAACGACTGGAACCGGGAATCCCACCCGATGACCCGCAAAGACAACGGCGACTGGGAGATCGTGCTGGAGGGCCGCGACGCGCTCAAGCACGGCCAGAAGGTCAAGATCATGGTGACCAAGGACGGCGTGTCCTCCGACCACCTGCCGGCCTACATCCTCCACGCGACCCAGGACGAGACCACCAAGAGTTTCGACGGCATCGTCTGGGCCCCGGACAGGCCCTTCCCCTGGACCGACGGCGGCTACGGCAAGCGCAAGGTGGCGCCGCTGTTCATCTATGAGGCCCACATCGGCATGGCCCAGGAGAAGGAGGGCGTCGGCACCTACCGCGAATTCGCCGACTTCAACCTGAACTACATCCACGAGCTGGGATACAACACGGTGCAGCTGATGGCCATACAGGAGCACCCGTACTACGGCTCCTTCGGCTACCAGGTGACCAACTTCTTCGCGGCCTCCTCCCGCTTCGGCGAGCCGGAGGACCTGAAATACCTGATCAACAAAGCCCACGAGCTGGGCATGTACGTGCTTCTGGACGTGGTGCACTCCCACGCCTGCCCCAACGCCAACGAGGGTTTGAACGGCCTCGACGGCACCGACTACCAGTACTTCATCGGCGGCGACCGGGGCTGGCATCCCGCCTGGGGCACGCGGCTTTTCGACTACGGCAAGCACGAGGTGCTGCATTTCCTGCTGTCGAATCTGAAATTCTGGCTCGACGAGTACCACTTCGACGGCTTCCGCTTCGACGGCGTGACCTCCATGATCTACCAGGACCACGGCCTGGGCTCGGCGTTCACCGATTACAGCATGTACTTCGGCCTCAACACCAACGTGGACGCGCTGACCTACCTCCAGCTGGCCAACGAGCTGATCCACTCCGTGAACCCCTTCGCGGTGACCATCGCCGAGGAGATGAGCGGCATGCCCGGCATGTGCATCCCCATCCGCTCCGGCGGCATAGGCTTCGACTACCGGCTGTCCATGGGCGTGCCGGACTTCTGGATCAAGTATCTCAAGGACATCTCCGACGATCAGTGGGACATGTTCAAGATGTGGTATGAGCTGACCACCCGTCGCCCGCAGGAGAAGAACGTGGCCTACTGCGAGTCCCATGACCAGGCACTGGTGGGCGACAAGACCATATTCTTCCGCATGGCGGATGCCGAGATGTACACCGGCATGGAGAAGAGCTACCACTCCATCACCATCGACCGGGCCGTGGCGCTGCACAAGATGATCCGCTTCATCACCCTCTCGCTGGGCGGGGACGGCTACCTCAACTTCATGGGCAACGAGTTCGGCCATCCCGAGTGGATCGACTTCCCCCGCGAGGGCAACGGCTGGAGCTACAAGTACGCCCGCCGCCAGTGGTCGCTGGTGCAGAATCCGATGCTCAAGTACGAGTGGCTCAAGAACTTCGATCAGGCCATGATCAAGTTCGCCCGGAAATACCGCGTGCTCAACAAGAAAGACACCGTGAACCTGTGGATCGACCAGCCGGGCAAGATCATCGCTTTCTCCAAGGGCGAATTGGTCTACGTGTTCAACTTCCACCCCACCTACTCCCCCACCGACTTCTTCCTGCCGGTGCACTCCGTGGGCGAGGGCAGATACAAGGTGATCTTCTCCACCGACGACGTGGACTTCGGCGGCATGGACCGCGTGAGCAAGCAGTACATCTACTACACGAAGTTCGTGGAGAACCGGGGCATGGGCTTCGAGATCTACATCCCCTGCCGCACCGCCGTGGTGTTCAAGCGGGTGGATTGATGTTTATATGGCCGGACAGGGGCCGTCGGCGCGCCGACGGCCCCTGCCCGGTCGTCCGTTACAGATGAGGAGTATCCCGACATTGAACAAGGAACGCAAGCGCATGCTGTGGACGGTCATGGCGCTGGCCTGGCCGACGATGCTGGAGCAGTGGCTCCAGGTGGCGGCCCAATACGTGGATTCGGCCATGGTCGGGCGCCTGGGCGCGGCGGCCACGGCGGCCGTGGGCGCGACCAGCACCGTCAACTGGCTGGTGGGCAGCTCCGTATCGGCGCTGGGCATAGGTTTTCTGGCCTACATCGCCCGGGAATACGGGGCCCAGCGCTACGAAAACGCGGCCAAGGCGGCGGCGCAGTCCGTCTCCACCTGCCTGATCGCGGGGCTGGCGTTCATGGCGCTGGCGCTGTCGCTGAGCGGGAAGATCCCCCTCTGGATGAACGTCCGGCCGGAGATACAGGAGAACGCCTCGCGCTACTTCTTCATCATCTACCTGCCGATGGTGTTCCGCGCGGCCTCGGTGATCTTCGGCATCGTGCTCAGAGCCTCCGGCGACACCCGCACGCCCATGCGCTGCAACCTGCTGATCAACCTGATCAACGTGGTGCTGAACTACCTTCTGATCTATGAGCCCCACGCTGTCAGCCTGCCGGGCATGCGCATCGTCGTGCCCGGGGCGGGCATGGGCGTGATCGGCGCGGCCTGGGGCACCGCCATAGCGTTCACCGTCGGCGGCATACTGATGACCATTGCCCTGTGGCGGCATCCCCAGCTCTCGCCCCGGGGCAGAAGCCTCCGCCCGGACGCCGCGATATTGAAGCCCTGCCTGCGGGTGGCGCTGCCGGCGGCGCTTCAGCGCTTCGGCACGTCGTTCGGGTACGTGGCCTTCGCCGCGCTGATCAACGGCATCGGCACCGTGTCCACCGCCGCCCACAGCATCGCCAATACCGCCGAGTCCGCCTTCTACATCCCCGCCTACGGCATACAGACCGCCGCCGCCACGCTGTCCGGCAACGCCAGCGGCATGCGCGACAGGCGCTACATGCGCGATGTGACCCGCACGCTGCTGATCCTCGAGGCCTCGATGATGACGCTCTCGGGCGGGGCGCTGTTCCTGCTGGCGGAAAAGATGATGCGCATATTCACCCCCGACCCCGACGTGATCCGCCTGGGCACGGTGGTGCTGCGCATGGTGGCCGTCACCGAGCCCCTCTACGGCGTGGCCGTGGTGCTGGAGGGCATCTTCCAGGGCGTGGGCGACACCCTGTACCCCTTCGTCAGCAACATGCTGGCCATGTGGGGCGTGCGGGTGCTGGGCACGGCGATATTCGTGCGGGCGCTGGGCCACGGCCTGCCGGCGGCCTGGGGCTGCATGATCGCCCACAACATACTGCTGTTCATACTGTACCTGCACCGCTATCGGGGCGGCCGGTGGAATCCCCTGCTGACCGGGGACAAATTCTGATCTAATGAGGTGATGTCGTGCGCCTGTTCGTCGCCATATGTCTGAGCCCGGAGATGCGGGATGCGCTTGTCGATCTGCAGAGGCAGATGCGCGCTCAGCGCGTGACCGGGAACTACACTCCCGTCGAAAACCTTCACCTGACGCTGGCCTTCATCGGGGACTATCCCGACCCGGAGGACGTTCCCCTGCCCGACTTTTCGCCCTTTGACCTCAGGCTGTCCGGCTACGGCTGCTTCGGCGACCTGTGGTGGGCGGGCATCGAAAAGTCCCCGCCGCTGGAGGCCTGCGTGCGACGCCTGCGGCGCGCGCTCTCCGACGCGGGCATCCCCTTCGACAAAAAGCGCTTCTCGCCCCACGTCACCCTGGCGCGCCGGGCGCAGGGCCATCCGGCGCTCAGCGTGCCGGAGGTCTCCATGCGCGTTGACCGCATCAGCCTCATGCGCTCCGAGCGGGGCAGAAACGGCATGATCTACACGGAGATCCGCAGGCAGGAAGCCTCACAAAAGCCATAAGGAGGACGACATATGTCAGGCATTACCGGCATCGACGCGGCCCGCGCCTACTTCGAGGGGGACCGCTTCGCCGTCAACGCGGGGATATCCATCGACGAAGTCGCGCCCGGGTACGCGGTGTGCCACTTCGACATCACCCCGGATCACTTAAACGCCGAAAACGGCGTGATGGGCGGCGCCATATTCACGCTGATCGACCTCGCCTTCGCCGCCGCGGCCAACGGCATCCACCTGCCCACGGTGGCCCAGCAGGTCAGCATGAATTTCCTGAGCGGCAGCCGGGGCGCGACCCTCACTGCCACCGCCCGGTGCCGGAAGGACGGAAGGACCACCGGCGTCTACAACGTGGATGTGGTGGACGACCTGGGGCGCGACATCGCCCAGGCCGTGGTCACCGGCTACAAGCTGAAAACATGAAAACGGAGGGATGGATCATGCGCGTTGTTCTGATCGTTGCGCTGATACTGCTTGCGCTGATCGGCGCGATGGGCTATCTGCTGTCGGACCGGGCCCTGCGCATCAAGCAGCAGTCGCTGGAGGATGCGCGGAAGTGGCAGGAGGCGCACTACGACATCACCTGGTACGACGCCATGGAGAAGCGGGACTACGAGGTTAAGAGCTTCGACGGCTACGTGCTGCACGCCCAGCTATTGCCCGACCCGGCGGCCGGGGACCGCTACATCATACTGTCCCACGGCTACACCGACAACCGCCTCGGCTCACTGAAGTACGCGCGGATGTACCTGGAGCTGGGCTTCAACGTGATCATCTACGACCTGCGGGGGCACGGCCTCAACGCCCCGGCCTACTGCACCTATTCCGCGCGGGAGGCCCGGGACCTTGACACACTGGTCCGCGACACCCGGGCGCGCTACGGCGGCATCAGGCTGCTGGGCCTGCACGGGGAATCGCTGGGCGCGGCGACCACGGTGGCGGCGCTTAAATACAGGCCGCAGGTGGACTTCGCGGTGGCCGACTGCGGCTTTTCCGAGATCGGGAGCATACTGCGCGCCGGGCTCAGGGGCATGCATCTGCCCGGGTGGCTGCTGAACGTCGCCGGGGTGTTTTCCAAAATGCGCTGCGGCTATGCCTTCTCCGAGATGCGGCCCATCGACAGCCTCGCCGGCAATGAGGTCCCCGTGCTGTTCATCCATGGCGACGCCGACGGCTTCATCCCGTACAGCCATAGCGCGGATATGTGCCGCGCCGCCGGAGATAAGGGCGAGCTGCGCCTCATTCCCGGCGCAAAGCACGCCGCCTCGATCTTCACCGATCCCGACGCCTATCGCAAGTATGTGGGGGATTTCATAGAGAAAGTGGAGAAAAACAAAGGATAAAAATGAAGCCACCCTAACGGGTGGCTTTAATACACCATCAGGGGCTCGATTCTCGCCTGCGGGCTCGGTCGGGGCGGGCTCTGGAAGCCCACTGGGCTTCCATTCACTCCCCGCCCTTCGAGCCCCTGATAAACAATGAAGCCACCCTTGCGGGTGGCTTTGATACACCATCAGGGGCTCGAACCCTGGACACCCTGATTAAGAGTCAGGTGCTCTACCAACTGAGCTAATGGTGCTCGTCCAAATGACTTATTCATTATACTTCCATTGGACGGGATTGTCAATTGGATAACGTGAAAAATGCACGTTAACTTATGTGAAAGCACAAGAGCCCGCCGCGCTGCAGCGGCGGGTTCTTGGTTCTTGTATGGCGTCAGGCGTACTGGAACAGCACCAGGCCGCCGTTGCTGCCCTCGTAGATGCAGGGGGTCTGGCTGGCGTCGCCATGGAACCAGCTCTTGCTCTTGAAGTTTTTCATGTTCGCTGTGACCTGCTTCTTGGCGTAGGCGAACATCTCGCTGAGCGTCAGCTTTTTATCGGCGTCGCTGTCGGCGGGACAGGACCCGGTGCTGGAATGGTTCTGCATGTCGTAGCCGGCGCCCTCCAGCAGGTAATACGTGAAGAAATCGCAGGCCTTGTTGACGTCGGTGACGTTGTAGTAGCACGCCTTGGTGTTGTTGGCGGCGGTGATCACGGAGATCCTGCCGCCCTCGGCATCCAGCGAGCTCTTCATATTGCTGATGAACTGACCGCTGTAACAGGAATCCAGCACCAGCACGACCTTTCCCTTGATGGCGGAGATGGCGGCGTAGAGCTCCTCCGAGGTGATGTAATAGGCGCTGCTGCTCTTGTAGTTGGAGTATCCCGGCAGCTGCAGGCCGTAGTGGGTGCTGCCGGAGCTCTCCTTGTCCACGTAGTTGGTGCCGTGGGAGCACAGGTACACCACGTTGACGTCCGTATCCTTGCCGTCGGCGAAGGCATTGGCGATGCCCGAGAGTATGCCGTCCTTGGAGGCGTTCTCCAGCGTGCCGACGTTTTCATAGCGCGCCTCGCCGATGGTGGTGCCCGCGAGCACCTTCTGGAAGCTGGTGGCGTTGTTCATCGGGAAGCTCAGCGAGCCCTTCTCCAGCACGTTGTAGAAGTTGTAGGCGGCGAACATACGGTAGCGCACGTCCGTCGCGGCCGGAGCGTTGCCGACGGTGACGTTGCAGTAGTCCTTCTTGTTGTTGTAGGTCGATACCGTGATGACGGCGGTGCCGTCGGCCACCCCGGTGACGATGCCCAGGGCGTCCACCGTGGCGACGTTGGGATCGGAGGACGTATAGGTGACGTTGGCGGTGGGCTTGTTGCCGTTGTAGCTGGCGGACAGGGCCCCGGTCGCGCCGACGGCCAGCGTCAGGCTCTTGGGCGCGACCACGACGCTCTTGGGCTTCTTTATGACCACGACCTTGACCTTCCGGGTGATCTTGTTGCTGGTGGTGGCGTAGACGATGGTGGTGCCCGCCTTCACGCCGGTGATCACGCCGGTCTTGGCGTTGACCTTGGCGATCTTCGTGTTCTTGGACTTCCACTTCACGGTGGCTTCGCAGTTTTCCTTGCCCTCCGGGGGAATCAGCGTGTAGCCCATGCGCTGGTATTTTTCCTTCACGCCGATGGTGATGGACTCGGCGTTCAGCACCATGTCCGCGGGGTAGTCGTACAGCGTTACGGTGAACCGCACGCGGGCCTTCTTCTTGTTGAAGGTGCGCACGGTGATGAACGCCTTGCCCGGGGCGACGCCGGTCACCAGGCCGCTCTCGCTCACCTGCGCCACGGCGGGATTGCTGCTGGTGAACGTGAGCCCGGCGGAGGCCGCGCCCTTGTTGAACGTGGGCGCAAGCTGCCAGGTCGTGCCGACGCTCATGAGGACCTTCTTGGGCTTGAGGTTGACCTTGGAGGGCGCAGCCTTGACGACGACCGTCACCAGCGCCTCCGGCAGGCCGTCCGCCCGGATCACGATGGTGGCCTTGCCCTTCCTGACGGCGGTCAGCTTGCCCGCAGCGTCCACGCGGACCACCCGGACGTTCGACGAGGCCCAGTTGATCGTCGCGCCCGCCATGGGTGTGCCGTTCTGGTCCACCACGTTGGCGGTGAGGCCCGCAAACTTCTCCTTTACGCCGAGGTTGAGGGCGGGCAGGTTGACGACGATGGAGGTCGGCGTGGACACGGGCGCGGTCGCCGCGGTGGTGTCGGCGGTAGCTGTCGCTTCGGCACCCTCGACACCCTCGGCGCTGGCCGCCTCGGGGTTCACGCTGTTCTCCGCGCTTTCGGCGGCCTCCGCGTTCACGCTGTCTTCCGCGCTTTCGGCGATCTCCGCGTTTACGGAAGCCTCTTTATTTTCATTGTCTTCGGGAGTTTCTGTGCCCGCCTTCTTTTCGCTGTCGTCGGGATTGTCGGCGTCCTCTTTCTTTTCAGTGTCTTCGGGATTCCCGCCGTCCTCTTTCTTTTCACCGTCTTCGGGATTCTCCGCGTCCTCTTTTTGCTCGCTGCCCTCCGCCGGTTCTTCGGCGTCCTCTGTCGTTTCGGAAGGGCTCTCTGTTGCCTCGTCCTCAGAGGTGTCCGTCTCCTCGGCGGAGTCGGCCACCTCGGGATTTGCGTCCTCCGGGGCGGCTTCCGGCTCCGCAACTGGTTCGTCGATCGGCTGCGCGGGAGCGGGCGGCAGGGGGTATTCCGGCATGTCCTGATAGAACGTGACCTCCTCCATCAGGGCGATCTGGTCCATGAAGGCCCGGAGCTCGTCCTCGGTCAGCGCCGCCAGGGCGGTGGCGTCCACCACGCCGGTGAGCGTCCCGCAGGCCACGCTCAGCAGTCCCTCGCCGGCCTCGCCGGTCACCAGGAGGACGCTGCCCTCGGGGATGATGCAGCTCACGATCTCGTCCATCTCCAGCGTCAGCGACGCCAGCGCGGCGGCATACCAGGGCACGAAGGCCGGCTTCGCGTCCTCTTCGAGGGGGAGGTCCGCCTCCGTGGATGCGTCGGCAAACTCGGCGGGCGCCTCGATCACCGTGTCAGTGTCGCCCGGAAGGACTTCGGTCTCCTCCATGTCGATCTGAAAGCCGTCGTCCGCGCCGCCGTCGTCGGGCAGATCGCCGAGATCCTGCTCGGTATCCGCGTACTCGGGGTCCACCGCCTCGGCGACCACCGACGCCTCCTCCGCAAAACCCGCAGGGACCCCACCCCAAACCGTGGTGAGGCACAGCGCCAGCACCAGCGCGAAACTGAACCATTTCTTCATACAAAAAACTCCCCAGCCGTAATTCAATCAAATAATCTACAATACTTATTGTATTATAATACTTTTGATATATTATTGTCAACGACGTGCAATATTCAGAAACCGTTATTTAATGTCGAAGCTGTGGCAAAAACGGTAATTTTTGTCAAATACCGTATACAGCGACGCCCAGCGCGGCGGAAAGCAGTATCAGCAGTATCGGCGAAAAGGGGCGCCTGAGCGCTTTGGTCCATATCAGCGCGGACAGCCCCAGCGCGGCGGCGATGCCGATTTGCTTAAGGTCCGGGGACATCCCGCTCAGCGCGCCGAAGTTGACGATCACGCACTTCAGGGCGATGTAGAGGCCCGTGGCGGCGATCATCCCCGCCACGACGGGCTTGATGCCCCGTAGCGCCGCTTTCACGAAGCGGTTTTCCCGGAAGGACTTCATCACGGCGGCGATCAGCAGTATGATCACAAAGGAAGGCAGCACCACGCCCACCGTGGCGCACAGGCTGCCCGGCAGCCCCGCCTGGCTGGCTCCGATGAAGGTGGCCATGTTCACGGCGATGGGCCCGGGGGTCGATTCGCAGATGCCGATGTAGCGGAAGAGGGTCTCCGCGTCCAGCCAGCCGTGGGCGAACACCTCCTGCTGGATCAGCGGGATCATGCCGTAGCCGCCGCCGAAGGTGAACAGCCCGATCTTGAAGAAGGTGACAAACAACACAAGCAGCGTCACGCCCGGTCACCTCCCCCGTACAACGCGAGGCCCAGCGCCGCGCCGCAAACGATCAGCCAGATGGTGGAAAACCGCCAGCCCAGCAGGTTGACGGCCATCACCGCCGCGGCCGCCAGCGCACAGGCGACGATGTTGACGGCGCTGACGGGCAGCCTGCGGATCAGCCGGACGCCCGCGCGCAGTATCAGAAACGCCACCGCCACCTGGATGCCGCGAAAGGCGTTGGCGATGACGGTCAGCGCCATGAAGCGGTCGAGGAACAGCGATATGACATAGATGATGATGAACGACGGCAGCACCACCCCCAGCGTGGCCGCCACGCCGCCCGCCAGGCCCGCCTGCCTGTAGCCCACGTAGGTGGCGCAGTTGATGGCGATGGGGCCCGGGGTGGACTCCGCCACGGCGAACACCTCCGTCAGCTCCTCTTCGCCGATCCAGCCGCGCCTGCGGGCAACCTCGTCCTCGATCAGCGAGATCATGGCGTAGCCGCCGCCGAAGGTGAACAGCCCGATCTTGAAGAAGGCGGCGAACAGCTCGACGATTCTCCTGCGCATACTCATACGTCCCCCACAGCAATTTTATTGGATATATTGTAACACGGCTTTGTTATGTCATCTGTGCACAGACTTAACTTGACTTTGCCCGCATCCCCGGTATCATCATAGGTAACGCAATAATGTTTACGGGAGGCGCGTTCATGGACGCTGTGCGCAAAAAGCATACCACGGCCGACACGATCCGGCTGTTAAAGCACTTCATCCCCTATTTCAAACCCCGGCTGCCGGTGATGCTGCTGGACCTGTTCTGCGCGGCCATGACCACGGTCTGCGACCTGGTGCTGCCGCTGATCGTGCGCTACATCACCAACCTGGGGGCCACGAACCTGGAGGCGCTGACGGTCAACACGGTGCTCAGGCTGTCGGCGCTCTACATACTGCTGCGCGTCATCGACACCGCCGCCAACTACTTCATGCAGTCCGTGGGCCACGTGATGGGCACCTACATCGAGACCGACATGCGCCGGGACATGTTCGCCCACATGCAGGCGCTGTCGCACAGCTATTACAGCAAAACCAAGATCGGTCAGCTGATGTCCCGCATCACCACCGATCTGTTTGACATCACCGAATTCGCCCACCACTGCCCGGAGGAGCTGTTCATCACCTCGATCAAGGTGGTGGTGGCCTTCATCATACTCTGCGGCATGAACGTGCCGCTGACGCTCATCATATTCGCCATGTTGCCGCTGATGGTGTACTTCTCCACCCGCTTCGCCAAGCCGATGCAGCGCTCCTTCAAGGAGCAGCGCCACCAGCTGGGCGAGATCAACGCCCAGGTGGAGGACAGCCTGTCCGGCATACGGGTGGTGAAGTCCTTCGCCAACGAGGCCGTGGAGAAGGAGAAGTTCGAGCAGGGCAACCGGCGGTTTTTGTTCGTCAAGCGCATCATGTACCGGAACATGGCGGGGTTTCACTCCGTCACGCGGCTGTTTGACGGGCTGATGTACATCCTCGTGGTGATGGTCGGCGCGCTGTTCATGATCCGCCGCAGGATTACCTCCGCGGACCTGGTGGCCTATCTGCTCTACGTCACCACGCTGCTGGCCTCCATCCGGCGGCTGGTGGAGTTCACTGAGCAGTACCAGCGGGGCATCACCGGCATCGAGCGCTTCGCCGAGGTGATGGAGGAGCCGGTGACCATCGCCGACAGTCCCGAGGCCCGGACGCTTGAGAAGGTCGAGGGCGACCTGCGGTTCGAGGACGTGTCCTTCGCCTATGAAAGCAGCGCCGGCGAGGTATTGAGCCACATCAACCTGCACGTGAAGCCCGGCGAAAACGTGGCGCTGGTGGGTCCCTCCGGCAGCGGCAAGACCACGCTGTGCAGCCTGATCCCCCGGTTCTACGAGACCACCGGCGGGCGCATACTGCTCGACGGCGTGGACATCCGGGCGTACACGCTGGATTCGCTCCGGCGTCAGATCGGCATGGTGCAGCAGGACGTGTACCTGTTCTCCGGCACGGTGCTCAAGAACATCGAGTACGGCAAACCCGGGGCGAGCCGGGATGAAATCATACGCGCCGCGAAGCTGGCCGGGGCCCACGGTTTCATCGACGCCCTGCCCGACGGCTACGACACCTACTGCGGCGAGCACGGCGTGCGGCTCTCCGGCGGGCAGAAGCAGCGCATCTCCATCGCGCGGGTGTTTTTGAAGAACCCGCCGCTCTTGATCCTTGACGAGGCCACCAGCGCCCTGGACAACGAATCCGAGCACCTGGTGCAGCGCTCTTTACAGGACCTGATGCAGGGGCGCACCACCTTCACCATCGCCCACCGGCTGACCACCATCCGCAACGCGGACACCATACTGGTGCTGACCGACGAGGGCATCGTGGAACAGGGCAGCCACGCCGAGCTGATGGCGAAAAAGGGCGTATATTACGGGCTGTACAGCATGTATCGGGAGGAAAATTAGAAATTATGAATGAGGAATTAGAAATTTTGGAGTACCGTCGTAGGGGCGCCGATGCGGCGCCCGCCCAATGCGAATCCATGGTTCCGTTCGGGCGGGCGGCGCATCGCCGCCCCTACGGGGGTTACGACCTCTTTCGTCAGCATCAAAGGATGCTGCCACCTTCCCCTGAAGGGGAAGGCTTTTGGTAGCGTCTCGCTATGCCTTCCCCTTCAGGGGAAGGTGGCACGCGAAGCGTGACGGAAGAGGTCGTCCCCTGTTTCCTGCGGGCGATGAGGGCATCGACCCTACGGGTATTATGCGCAGCAATTCCTAATTCCTATCTCCTTATTCCTAACTCTTTTCCTTTTTACTGCGATCATTCTTGGCGGGTCGTTGGGCTGGTTGAGGTAGCACTTGACGAGCGCGTCCCAGCGCTTCGGATCGAGGTTTTCCGCCCAATGAAGCAGGGCGTCCAGCTCCCTCTTACCCTCGTCGTGGCCGGGATAGACGCAGACGGTCATCAGCCCGTCGGGCTTAAGCAGCGTGAGCGCCGCGTCCACCGCCCGCAAAGTGGTCTCCGCGCGGGTGGTCACGGCGTGCTTAGCCCCCGGCAGCCAGCCCAGGTTGAACATCACCGCATCGACGCTCACCGGCACCACCTCGGCCATGTGTTCATGTCCCAGGCAGTAAAGCGTCGCCCGGTCGGCCATCCCGGCGTCCTCCAGGCGTTCGCGGGTGCGTTCCACCGCCTCCCGCTGCACGTCGAAGGCGTACACCCTGCCGGCCTCCCCCACCCTCTCGCACAGCCAGAGCGTGTCCCGGCCGTTGCCCATGGTGGCGTCCACCGCCACGGCCCCCGGGTACAGCGCCGGCTCGATCAGCTCCGCCGCCCAGTAGCGGGCCGAGCGAAAGTCCTGTGCCATGCCAAAACCTCCTTTGTTCCGTGTAACAACGCCCCCGGACCGCGCGTGACGGTCCGGGGGCGTCGCACTGTACGCTTACGCCTGTTCGCTGTCGCCCAGGGAATCCCTTGCGGAGACGACCACCTTCTGGTCGTAGCCGGCGAAGGCGAAGTCCACCAGGCCCTTTTCGGGCTTGGGCGTCACCAGGCTGACGATGGGCACGATCACCAGTCCGGCGATCATGGCAAACGCGCCGCAGTTGATCGGGGACTGAAGCCAAGCCGGGAACATCGGCTTGGCCAACATGTTCAGCACCATGATGCCCGCGCCGAAGATCATGCTGCACCAGGCGGCCGCCTTGGTGGCCTTGCGCATGTAAAGCCCGTACATGAACGGCGCCAGGAACGCACCCGCCAGCGCGCCCCAGGAGATGCCCATGAGCTGCGCGATGAAGTTCACGGTGGTGCTGTACTGTATGATGGCGATGACGACGGAGATCAGTATGAACACCACGATCAGAAGCCGCATGATGAACACCTGCTTCTTCTCGTCCATGTCGCGGATGATGTTGTCCTTCAAAAAGTCCAGCGTCAGCGTGGAGCTGGAGGCCAGCACCAGCGAGGACAGCGTGGACATGGAGGCGGAGAGCACCAGTATCACGATCACGCCCAGCAGCGCGGGGCTCAGGCCCTCCAGCATCGCGGGCACCACGGCGTCGAAGCCGCCCACGGGGGTGCCGGACAGGGTGGGGTCGATGCGCTCGTAGAACAGCCTGCCAAAGCCGCCCAGGAAGTAGCAGCCGCCGGCCACCACGATGGCGAAGAAGGTGGAGATGATGGTGCCCTTGGCGATGGCCTTCTCGGAGCGGATGGCGTAGAACTTCTGCACCATCTGGGGAAGGCCCCAGGTGCCCAGCGAGGTCAGCAGCACCACGCCCAGCAGGTTGAAGGGGTCCGGGCCGAAGAAGGACGCGAACTGGCCCTTCATGCCCTCGTAGGGCACCTCGGTCAGGCCCTGATAGGCCGCCATGAAGCCGCCGTTGGCCTTCAGCACCGCCGCGATCACCGCCACGATGCCCACCAGCATGATGATGCCCTGTATGAAGTCATTGATGGCGGTGGCCATGTAGCCGCCGGCGATGACGTAGATGCCGGTCAGTATGGCCATGATGATGATGCACACCGTGTAGTCGATGTTGAACGCCATGCCGAACAGCCGGGACAGGCCGTTGTACAGCGACGCGGTGTAGGGGATCAGGAAGATGAAGATCACCGCGGAGGCGCCGATCTTGAGCGCCCGGCTGTCGTAGCGCTTGCCCAGGAACTCCGGCATGGTGGCGGAGTTGAGCTGCTGGGTCATGATGCGGGTGCGGCGGCCCAGCACCGTCCAGGCCAGCAGCGAGCCGATGAAGGCGTTGCCCAGGCCCACCCAGGTGGAGGCGATGCCGTACTTCCAGCCGAACTGGCCGGCGTAGCCCACGAAAATGACGGCCGAGAAGTAGGAGGTGCCGTAGGCGAAGGCCGTCAGCCACGGGCCGACCTGGCGGCCGCCCAGCACGAAGCCGTTGACGTCGGTGGCGTGCTTGCGGCTGTAGAAGCCGACGCCGATCATGATCGCGAAGAATACGATCAACATGATGAGTTTGATGAACATGGGTCAGGTCCCCTTCCTTTGTTGTGGTCGCGGAAGGCAGATAAAAACGCCCTCCGTGCCTGTGACACAGAGGGCGGATGTTCCGCGGTACCACCTCTATTCGACGCTCCCTCGCGGGAGGCGTCCTCATCGGGTACGGCCCATGGGGCTTATACCCTATCGCGATAACGGACGAAATCCGTCGCAGCCTACTCGGTGCCCTTTCGGTGCGCAGCTCGCGGGATGTATTCGCCCTGTCGCCCCCTGCCGCCTCGCAGCCACCGGCGGCTCTCTTGGAGGGATGCGTCAGGATTACTTGTTCCCGGTCGTGGCTTTCTGGGGTGTAGTTTACCACGTTAAAGCGATCCTGTCAAGCAAATTTTGCGTTCATTTTTTGCGATTGTAGACGAATTTCCCCTGGAGCACGAAGTTCAGCGCGTACATGATGATCTGCACGATCAGGTACGCCAGGAAGAAACGGCCCGCCATCAGGTCAGACAGCGGCTTGACCACCAGCAGGTTGACAGCCAGGTTGGCGACGGCCAGCAGCGCGTACTTTATGAGCTCCGGCAGCCAGTCCTGCTTGCTCTCATAGACCACCTTCTTGTTGACGATGAAGTTCACCGTGGAGGACACTACCCTTGCCACGGTCTGGCTCAGTCGCGCCCGACCGCCGGTCACGGCCATCATGATAAGCACCATCACCGCATCGACGACGAAGGCCAGCATCGACGACGCCGCGAACTTCAGTATGCAGGCGTAGATCTTGAAGGAATCCCTAAAGGGGTGGAAGCTGGAGGCGGAGTTGTCGTCAATGTAGACGGTCTCGATGGTCTCCTCATGGATCTCGATGCCCTCCCGCGCGGCGTAGAGCAGCATGTTGATCTCGTACTCGTAGCGCTCCCCGGGGATCTCGCGGAACTTCTCCATGCACGCCCGGTCGAAGGCCCTAAGCCCGGTCTGGGTGTCCCGCACCTTCACGCCGCTGGCGATGGCGAACACCTGCCGGGTGACGCCGTTGCCGAACCGGCTGCGCAAGGGCACGTTGCCGTCGAAGGCCCGGCTGCCCAGCACCAGCGTGCCGGGGCGACGCCGAGCGGATTCCACCACCCTGCGGATGTCCTCGTAGCGGTGCTGGCCGTCGGCGTCGGCGGTGACCGCCATGTCGCACTCCGGCAGCTTCTCCAGAACGTAATTCATCGCCGTCTTGAGCGCCGCGCCCTTGCCCTTATTGACCTCGTGGTTCAGGAGCACGCACCCCTCGGGCACCTGGGCGAATATGGGGTCGTATTCGCTGCCGCTTCCGTCGTTGACCACCACCGGCACGAACTCCGGGTCCGTAAGGAAGCGCTCCAGCATGGGGATCATGTCCTGCGTGGGATGGTAGGCCGGCACAATCAGCGCAATCTTCATTGGTATTACCTCGTATCACATGGTCTTCAAGGCCATTTCGATCAGCAGTATGCCGATCAGGTGGCCGGGATAGAACAGGTAGAACACCCATTTGTTGATCTTCAGGCCGCTGTGGGTGTGGATGCAGATCGGTATCAGCGCCAGAATCGCGAACACCTGCATGCCGAAGGACAGCCCGAACAGCCTGTACCCGCTGCCCTGCAAGGCCCACCACAGCATGAACGCCCCCACCACCGGCAGCGCCGTCCACCACCGCGCGCCGAACAGGTAGAACAGCGCGATCAGCGCCACGCCCTTCCAGCCGTAGTCGATGCACCCCTGCGCCCGCCAGACGAACAGCATGAGCGCCAGCGTCAGCACCAGCTTCTTTTCTCGGATCGTCCATATGAGCATCAGGCCGAGGGCCAGCGTCAGGAATATGCTGGGGTGGCCCCAGCTCTCCACGTAGAAATTAAGCACCGCGCCCACGGGATTGTCCTTGAACGCGATGGCGTACATCGCGGGATAGGTGTGTGCCATCGCCAGCGCGTAGAACGGCTGGGAGATGAGCCCGATCAGCACAAGCCGGCTTAAATACTTCAGGTGGTTTTTGGAGTAAATGCAGCCCACGGCGATGCAGTAGGCGTAGATCGGGAAGGCCAGGCGGCCCACGCAGCGCATGACGTTGGACTGAAACAGCATCTTGCCCGTGTGGTCGATCAGCATCGAGGCCATCGCGATCAGCTTGAGCAGATTGGTGTCGGTATTCAGCCCCACCTGACTGTATTTAAGCGGCCATTTCGCGCCCTTTTTACTCGCGGCCATTCGTGAACCTCCCTAATACGGAGTGGAACATTAAATCAAACAACGGGGGCGGACATCGCATGCCGCCCCACGGGATTCCCTTTGGTTTCAGGCTTCGTCGTTGAATATGGTCTCCTTGCCGGGCTGCTCCCTGGGGGCCAGCGGCAGGGTGATGAGGAACTCGGTGCCCTCCCCCAGCTTGGACTGCACCTCGATCTCGCCGTTCATGGAGCGCACGATGTGCTTGACGATGGCCAGGCCCAGGCCGGTGCCGCCCATCTGGCGGGAGCGGCCCTTGTCCACGCGGTAGAAGCGCTCGAACAGCCGGGGCAGGTGCTCCTCCGCGATGCCGATGCCGGTGTCGGAGATGGTCACGTTGGCCTCGTTCTCATTGGAGAACACCTGCACCGTCACCGACCCGCCGGGCTTGTTGTACTTGATGGCGTTCTCCGTCAGGTTGATGAGCAGCTGCTCCACCCGGTCGGGATTGCCCATGATGTAGACCGGCTCGTCGTTTAAACGGTTGTTGATGGTCACCTGCTTGTCCGCGGCGTGTATGGACAGCATCTCGCATACGTCGTGGGCCTTCTTGTCCAGCCTTATGCGTTCGATGGCCACCTCGGTGTCGCCGGACTCCAGCTTGCTGATGGAGAGTATGTCGTTGATGAGCCGCGTGAGCCGCTCGGTCTCCATCATGATGATCCTCAGGAACTTGTGGGCCATCTCCGGGTTGTCGATGGCGCCGGCGTCCAGCGTCTCCACGAAGCCCTGGATGCTGGTCAGCGGGGTCTTCAATTCGTGGGAGACGTTGGCGGCGAAGTCCGTGCGCACCTGCTCCAGGCGACGAAGCTCCGTGATGTCCTCCACGATGGCCAGCGCGCCGACGATGCGTCCGTCCTGGCGCATGCAGGACACGTACAGCCTCAGCGGCCGGTGGCCCCGGCCCACGGCGGTGCGGGCGGCGACCTCGTTGGTGTACACGCCGTCCTGCCGCATGGCCTCCTTGAACAGCTCGTCCAGCCGCACGTCCTTGGACGCTTCGTGGATCAAGAGTCCCTCCGCGTTGCCCACGATGCCCAGCAGCTTCTTGGCCACGGAGGTCACGAAAATCACCCGCAGATCGTCGTCCACCGCGATGATGCCGTTTTGCATCTGGGACATCACGGTGCTGATGACGTTGTTGCGGTTTCTCTGTTTGAATACCCGGTCCTGAATGCGGGCAATGATTGCGTTGTAGGCCCCTGTCTCCGAATCGCTGCCGGAATAATCCTGTATGCGCGCGTCGAAATTGCCCTCGGAGAAGCGATCCAGCGCGCGCATGACGGCGTTGAGGTACTTCTCGCGCTGACGCATGTAGAACAGCACCACGAGGAAGCACACCATGCAGAACCCGAACACCACCCCGAAGCCCAGCAGCGCGGGGTTGTTGCTCAGTATGGTGACGACCGTCGCCTCGCGCACCTCATAGACCAAAAATGCGCCATCTTCATAGCGATAGATGGCGAATTGTACGGAGTTTCCATGCGGGGCGGCATGCCGGTTGAGATTCAGCCTGCCGGCCTCCGCGATGGATAATTCGTCGTCATAGATCTGCTCGTGCATGCCTTCGGACAGGTAGACCGGCTGACCTTCGCCGTTGAAGAGGCCGAAAGCCATGCGATGCCCCGCGAACATATCCTCGAGGATGCCGACGCGCGCGTCCATGTCAAGATCCTTGCTGATATTGATGACGCTGGCGCAGTAATCCCGCAGCCGCGCGCGGTTTTCCTGGTTTTCCTCGTCGGCGAGCCTCGAACAGCTGTAGCCGAACAGCAACGCAAGCGCTGCCAGCGCAATCAGGGTTACAATGACTGCAACCCTTGATCTCATAGGCGATTCTCCTGACGGTCGTTGAATTTGTAGCCGACGCCGCGGATGGTCTCGATGTAGTGGGCGTCATCCCCCAGCTTCTGGCGGATGTGGCGGATGTGCACGTCCACGGTGCGGGTCTCGCCGTAGAATTCATAGCCCCAGATGCGGTCCAGCAGGAAGTCGCGGGTCAGCACCTTGCCGCGGCTCAAAACCAGCAGCTTCAGAAGCTCGAACTCCTTGAGGGTCAGGCTCAGCTTTTCGCCGTTGCGGAAGGCCTCGTAGTTGCCCACGTCGATGGTCAGGCCGCCCACGTGCAGTATGCCCTCTTCCTCGTTCTGGGGCGCGGCGCGGCGCAGCAGGGCCTTCACGCGGGCGATCAGCTCGCGCACGGAGAAGGGCTTGGTGATGTAGTCGTCCGCGCCCAGCTCCAGGCCCAGGATCTTGTCCACCTCGTCGCCCTTGGCGGTGAGCATGATGATCGGGATATCCGCGGTCGTAGGCGCGCTCTTGAGCCTGCGGCAGACCTCCATACCGTCTATGCCGGGCAGCATAATGTCCAGCAGAACCATTGCGGGACGCTCATGCGCACAAACCACCAGCGCGTCTTCGCCCGTAGCGGCAGTGACAACCCGGTAGCCGGAAGCCTCAAGATTGAAAGAAAGCAATTCGAGGATATGAGCTTCGTCATCGACGGCCAGAATCAGTTCATTTGCCATGTGCGTTTCCTCTTTCCTTATTTAGTATTTGGTTATCTGACGGTGTCGCCATCAGTTGGACCCGGGTCAAAATCGGCCAGCAGCTTGTTCAACTCGTCCCGGAAGGACTGGATGTCCCTGAACTGGCGATAGACCGAGGCGAAGCGCACGTAGGCGACCTCGTCCACCTTTTTGAGCTCCTCCATCACCAATTCCCCGATCATCTTGCTGGTGACCTCGTTCTCGGCCTGGCTGTTGAGCCGCTGCTCAATCTGCCGGACCATCTCCTCGATCCGTTCAAGCGGGACCGGGCGCTTTTCGCAGGACTTCACGATGCCCGAGCGCAGCTTGCCCACGTCGAAGGCCTCCCGCGTCTGGTCCTTCTTGACAACCATCAACGGCACCAGATCGATGCGCTCGTAGGTCGTAAACCGGCGTCCGCAGTTCTCGCACTCCCTGCGGCGGCGGATCGTCGTGGCGTCCTCGCTCTGCCGGGAATCCACGACGCGGCTCTGAGTGCATCCACAATAGGCGCATTTCATCTTTACCACCTCTTGCTTATTCTATTATACACAATTCCACCGGTAAAGTCCAGTATTTTTTTAATTTCTTCGACAATTCCTTTAATTTATTGGGAAACGGGGACAAATGCCACAATATAAAATACAGCTTGACATATAATATATAATAATATTAAAAGGAGGTTACGCCCCATGACGACGAAAAACGATTTCATGGACCGTCTCGATGCGCTGACGGCGGCGCTGCCGGAATCGGAGCGCGAGCGGCTTAAGACCTATTTTGCGGAGATGATCGACGACCGGGTGGAGATGGGCATGGACGAGGAATCGGCGATACGGGCGCTGGGCACGCCGGAGGAGCTGCTCAGGGACGTCGCGCCCGCCGCGCTGACGAGCGCCGCCGGGGACGATCACGCCTGCGCGGGCGAGATCCGCGAGGTCCGCATCCACATGAAAAACACCGACGTGCAGGTGCTCCGCCAGTCCCTGACCGGCGGCATGAGCGCCCAGCTCCGGGCTTCCGAGTCGGACCGCTTCACCTGGAATCTCACCGACGGCGTGCTGACCGTCTCAGAGACGGACCGGGTGCGCCGGTCGTTCTTCCGCCGCGACGCCAGGCTGTCGCTGATACTGTCCGACTGCGTACCGGAGAAGCTGATCGTGGACAGCTACGGCGGCGACTTGAACGTGTCCGGCGTGGAGATCGCCGACACCGCGGTGCTGACGGCCTCCTCCGGCGACATCAAGCTGCTCCGCGTGAGCTGCCGCGGGCGCCTGGAGGCCACCGCCAGCAGCGGCGACATACAGCTTAAGCAGATGAACGCGGGCATCCTGCGGGTGCGCACCACCTCCGGCGACGCGGAGTGCGACGGCCTGCGGGCGGAGGCGGCGTCGTTCGCCGCGGTCTCCGGCGACCTGGAGCTCAAGCACCTCGCGGTCGAAACCACCCTGACCTGCGAGACCACCTCCGGCGACGTGGAGCTGGAGCGCGCCGCCGCCGCGGACATGCGCATCTCCACCGCCAGCGGCGACATCAAGGTCCGGATGGCCTCGGGGATCGGTCCGGTGGAGGTCCGCGCGGTGTCCCGAAGCGGCGATGTCAAGGCGCCTTTCGCCGACGTGCCGAACGCGCGGTGCAAAGTTCTGGCAAACTCCGTCAGCGGCGACATCGAGATCAGCAATGCCTGATCCCAGGGTGACTTCATCGGATGACAAATTTGTTTCAGTGGCTTCAAATCCTATCGTAGGGACGCCATTTATGGCGTCCGCGTCATCGAATCCGCCTGAACCGGACGCCATAAATGGCGTCCCTACGGTGTATTCGCCGGTCTTGTAACACTTCTGTAATCCGATGAAGTCGCCGTTGCGTGATCCATTCCCCCGTTGCCATTCCGCGGACGGTATGGTATAATCCATTGAAAAGCACAGGAGGTCATGCCCGTGGAGATGCAAAACCCGATCCGGCCCGTGCCGCAGCAGCGCATACGTGACAAGATGGACGAGTACATGTCCCGCCGGGACTACGCCGGGGCGGAGCGCCACCTGCGCTACTGGCTGGAGGAGGCCCGCGCGGGCCGTGACCGCCGGGGTGAGCTGATGGTTTTGAACGAGCTGGTGGGCCACTGTCGCAAGACTGGCAACCGGGACGCGGCCATGTCCTTCGCGGACGCGGCGCTCAGGCTGGTGGACGCGCTGGACTTCGCGGGCAGCATCAGCGAGGGCACCACCTGCGTCAACATCGCCACGGCCATGAACGCCTTCGGCGACAACGAGGCGGCGCTTACGCTGTTTGAACGCGCCCGGGCGGCCTACGAGGCCAGCCCCGCCACGGAACCCGGGTTGCTGGGCGGGCTTTACAACAACATGGCGCTGACCTGCGCGGCGCTCAAGCGCTGGGACGAGGCGCTGGCGCTGTATGATAAGGCCATGGAGCAGATGGACCGCGCGCCGCACGGGGCGCTTGAGCAGGCCATCACCTGCCTGAACATGGCAAATCTGATCGAGGACCGGGACGGCATGGAGGCCGGGGAGGCGCGCATCTACGACCTGCTGGACCGGACGTCGGCGCTCTTGGACAGCGAAGGCATCCCCCATGACGGCTACTACGCCTTCGTGTGCGAAAAGTGCGCCCCCACCTTTGAATACTACGGCTGGTTCGCCGACGCGGAACGCCTGAGACAGGAGGCGGCGCGCATCTATGAAGGGCATTGAGATCGCCAGGGCCTATTTTGAACAGTTCGGGCGGCCCATGCTTGAGGAACAGTTCCCGGACCTCGTGCCGCTGGTCGCCGCGGGGCTGACCGGCAGCGGCTCGGAGTGCTACGGCTACGACGACGCGGTGTCCGCCGATCACGACTTCGAGCCGGGCTTCATACTCTTCCTGCCCGGAGAGGACGTGGTGGACCGCCGCCGGGCCTTCCTGCTGGAGCGCGCCTACGATAAACTGCCCCGGGAGTTCATGGGGCTGAGGCGTGGATTGATGGCCCCGGTGGGCGGGCCGCGCCGGGGCGTGGTGCGCACCGGGGAATACTATCGGGAGAAGGTCGGCGCGCCGGACGGCGTGCTCACCCTCGGCCAGTGGCTGAGCTTGCCGGAGCACGCGCTGTCGGAGGCCGTAAACGGGGAAATTTTCTTCGACGGCTGCGGCGAGGTCACCCGCATCCGCGCGGGCCTGTCCCATTATCCCGAGGATGTCCGGCGGAAGAAGCTGGCCGGGTCCCTCCTGCTGATGGGCCAGTCCGGCCAGTACAACTACGCCCGCTGCCTGCGCCACGGGGAGAGAGGCGCGGCCCAGCTCGCGGCGGTGGAATTTGTACAGAGCGCCATGCACGCGGTGTTTTTGTTAAACGGCGTCTACATGCCCTACTACAAGTGGCAGTTCCGCGCCATGCGGGGGCTCAGGAAGCTGTCCCTGCTGGCGGAGGTGCTGGAGTACCTGCTGACCACCGGCAACGACGACGGCCTCGCCGGCGAAAAGCAGGCGGTCATGGAGGGCGTCGCCGGGGATGTGATCCGGGAACTCCGCGCCCAGGGCCTGACGAAGGCCGACGGCGGCGACCTGGAGGCGCACGCCTACTCCGTCAACGATTCGATCTCGGACGGCTGGCTCCGCAACCTGCACGTGCTGGCCGCGATATAAGAGGTATAAACCATGAAGATACACGGACTTCAGAAGATGACGCTGCTGGACTACCCGGGTCGGGTGGCCTGCACGGTGTTCCTGGGCGGCTGCGACTTTCGCTGCCCTTTCTGCCACAATTACGAGCTGGTGGACGGCTCCGCCCCCGCGTTGATGGAGGACGGCGAGCTGTTCGCGTTCCTCGAAAAGCGCCGGGGCCTGCTGGACGGCGTGGCCGTCACCGGCGGCGAGCCCTGCCTGCGGCCCGACCTGCCCGAGCTGCTCTCAAGGATCAAGGTGCTGGGCTACGATGTCAAGCTGGACACCAACGGCGCGCATCCCGGGCTTCTAAAGGCGCTGATCGATCAAAAGCTGGTGGATTACGTGGCCATGGACATCAAGAACAGCCCGGAGAAGTACGCCCGCACGGTGGGGCTGGAGACCCTCGACCTCGCGCCGGTCCGTCAGAGCGTCGAGCTGCTTTTGTCCGACGTCGTGGACTATGAGTTCCGCACCACCGTGGTGGACGAGCTTCATGAGGAAAGGGATTTTGAAGCCATCGGCCCGTGGATTGCCGGGGCCCGCCGCTACTTCCTCCAGGCCTTCACCGATCGGGATTCGGTGCCCTACGGCAATCTGCATGCGCCGTCAAGGGAAAAGATGGAGCGCTGCGCCGAAGTCGCCAAACCCTTTGTGACGGAAATTTGCCTGCGTGGTCTTGATTAAGTCACAATTTACGCATATTTTCACGGAAACACAATATGTGACGTTTTCTTCAAAACTTAAACACAATATATAGATTGACATTCCCTGCATAATGTGTTATGGTATTCATGCTTCGTTCGGGCAGGCCCCGAAACGGCGCGTGAATACCATTATGTTACAACCATATGAGGGGGATCATTTCTTATGTATCAGGTCGTGAAGCGCGACGGCGCACTGGTGGATTTTTCCATAGGCAAGATCACCGCAGCCATCACCAAGGCGTTCGACGCGATCGGCAAGCAGTATCATCCCAGCGTCATCGAGCTTCTGGCGCTGCACGTGACGGCGGACTTCGGCAGCAAGATCCACGACGGCAAGATCACCGTCGAGGAGATCCAGGACAGCGTTGAGAAGGTGCTGTCCGAGTCCGGCTATGCCGACGTGTCCAAGGCCTACATCCTCTACCGCAAGCAGCGCGAGAAGGTGCGCAACATCAACTCCACCCTGCTGAACTACAAGGACCTGGTGGACAACTATCTGCAGATCAACTCCTGGCGCGTCAAGGAAAACGCCACGGTGTCCTATTCCGTGGGCGGACTGATACTGTCCAACTCCGGCGCGATCACGGCCAACTACTGGTTGAGCGAGGTCTACGACGAGGAGATCGCCGAGGCCCATCGCAGCGCGGCCATCCACCTGCACGACCTGTCCATGCTCACCGGCTACTGCGCGGGCTGGAGCCTCAAGCAGCTCATCCAGGAGGGCCTGGGCGGCGTGCCCGGAAAGATCACCTCCTCCCCCGCCAGCCATCTCTCCACGCTGTGTAACCAGATGGTCAACTTCCTGGGCATCATGCAGAACGAATGGGCTGGCGCGCAGGCGTTTTCCTCCTTCGACACCTACCTCGCCCCCTTCGTACGCGTGGACAACTTAAGCCAGAAGGAAGTCAAGCAGTGCGTGCAGAGCTTCATCTACGGCGTGAACACCCCCTCCCGCTGGGGCACCCAGGCGCCCTTCTCCAACGTGACGCTGGACTGGGTGGTGCCCGGCGACCTCAAAAACCTGCCCGCCATCGTGGGCGGCAAGGAGCAGGACTTCACCTACGGCGACTGCCAGAAGGAAATGGACATGGTGAACAAGGCGTTCATCGAGATCATGATCGAGGGCGACGCCAACGGCCGCGGCTTCCAGTATCCCATCCCCACCTACTCCATCACCCGGGACTTCGACTGGTCGGAGACCGAGAACAACAAGCTGCTGTTTGAGATGACCGCGAAGTACGGCACGCCCTACTTCTCCAACTACATCAACAGCGACATGGAGCCCAGCGACGTGCGCAGCATGTGCTGCCGCCTGCGCCTGGACCTGCGCGAGCTGCGCAAGAAGTCCGGCGGCTTCTTCGGCAGCGGTGAATCCACCGGCTCCATCGGCGTGGTGACCATCAACCTGCCCCGCATCGCCTATCTGGCGGCGGACGAGGCCGACTTCTACAAGCGGCTGGACGGCCTGATGGACATCGCCGCCCGCAGCCTGAAGGTGAAGCGCACCGTCATCACCAAGCTGCTGGAGCAGGGCCTGTATCCCTACACCAAGCGCTATCTGGGCACCTTCAACAACCACTTCTCCACCATCGGACTGATCGGCATGAACGAGGTGGGCCTGAACGCCAAGTGGCTGCGGGCGGACCTGACCCATCCCGAGACCCAGCGGTTCGCCCAGGACGTGCTGAACCACAT
>CACXBB010000005.1:0-51321 GCA_902765735.1 uncultured Eubacteriales bacterium
AGTAGCGGCGGTGCGTACAAGTCAAGGGAAATCAACGCAGAAATGCAGCCAAAGACGCCGAAAATGCGCTTCAGGCATTTTAGAAACACACTCTAATGTCACAGCCATTTCGATCTCGTCATCGTCCTCGCTGCCGGTCGCGGAGAAGCCCCGGCTTTCATAGAGCTTTTGCGCGACGGGATTGTCCCTGTTGCAGGTCAGCGCCACCCGGCCAGAATCGCCGAACGGCTTCGTCCGGATGTATCGGAGGACCTGATCGAGGGCCTTGCCGCCGTAGCCGCGCCCCTGTTGGGAGGCGTCGATCATCATGTGCCAGATATCGTACTCGGGAACGTCGTAATCGTAGATCACCATGACGTACCCGACCATCCTGCCCGCGGCATAGATCCCGAAGGGCTGGCACTGATCCCGGTAGACATACGCCTGCGCGAGACTCCGGACCGGGTGCGAGACGAAGCGCTCCTGTCCCGGGGCGAGGCTGAGATTGAATGCGTCGATGAAGTTGTCCTCTGTGATCGGTCTGAGTTCTGTCAATCATTCTCTCCTTCCCACACGATCCTCCGGTAGTTTTCGGGATCGGTATCGCCCTCGGTGGAGAACAGCAGCACGGCGCTGTCCCTGTTCAGCTGAAGCGCCTCTTTCAATCCGGCATAGGCGGGGTCGGTCATCAGCGCGGCGACGACGCCCATGCCCACCGCGCCGGACTCGCCGCTGATGACGGCAGGGTCGCCCCTCAAAGGCGCGGCCAGCATCCGCATGCCCCGGGCGCTGACCCAGTCCGGGCAGGCCAGGAAGGCGTCGGCGTGGTTGCGCAGTATGTCCCAGCCGAGGGTGTTCGGCTCGCCGCAGGCCAGGCCTGCCATGATGGTGGGCAGGTCGCCGGTGACGATGGCGGGGCTGCCGTCGCCCTGGCACGCGCCCTTGTACAGGCACGCGGCGGACTCGGCCTCCATGATGACGAACTTCGGCGGATTCGACGGGAACAGGTTGGCGTAGAACCCCACCACCGCCGAGGCGAGGCTGCCCACGCCCGCCTGCACGAACACGTGGGTGGGCCGGTTGACCTCCAGCGCCCGGAGCTGCTCGACGGCCTCCTGCGCCATGCTGCCGTAGCCCTGCATGATCCAGGCGGGGATCTCCTCGTAGCCCTCCCATGCGGTGTCCTGCACCACCACGCCGTGCTCGGTCTGCGCGGCCTCCTTCGCGGCGAGGCGCACGCAGTCGTCGTAGTTCATATCCTCGATGGTGACCTGAGCGCCCTCCTTGGCGATGTTGTCAAAGCGCATCTTCGCGCTGCCCTTGGGCATGTGCACGACGGACTTCTGCCCCAGCCGGTTGGCCGCCCAGGCCACGCCGCGGCCGTGGTTGCCGTCGGTGGCGGTGAAGAAGGTGGCCTGGCCGAAGTCCCTGCGGAACTGTTCGCCGGTGAGGTAGTCGTAGCTCATCTCCCCGATGTCCTTCCCCACCTCGCCCGCGATGTAGCGGGCCATGGCGAAGGAGCCGCCCAGCACCTTGAAGGCGTTCAGGCCGAAGCGGTAGCTCTCGTCCTTGACGAACAGGCTGCCCAGGCCGAGGCGCGCAGCCATGCCGTCCAGCCGCGCCAGCGGGGTGACGGAATACTGGGGAAAACTTCTGTGAAACGCCCGCGCCTTTGAGACGTTGTCAGGCGACATGATCTGAAGGTGCCTGTCTTCGCTCTTCGGCATGGCGTTGAGGGTCCATTTGATGCTCTCCATAGCGGCCTCCTCGATCAATCGTTGTGCAAAAGCCAGGGGTAATCGCGGATCACGGCCCGGATCACGCCCGCTGCGTCCGTGGGCAGCGTCTCCACATCGACGACCTGCTCCTGTCCGTCGAGGCGCACCTTCACGCGGCCGTCGCCGAGGACCATGAAGCCCGCGTTTTCGCTGTCCGCGAAGTCCTCCTCCGACCAGAACAGCGTGAACTTGTCGCGGTAGGGCCTGCCGTTGTAGGGGCAGAACACGGCGCAGTTGCCGCACTCGTTGCACATGCCGTCCACGTGGACGATCTGCGTCTGACACCGGCCGGGCACGCGCACGGCCACGTTGGCGCGGTTCGGGCACACGTCCGCGCAGGCCTCGCACACCGACGGGCAGCCCAGGCAGCGCCAGTCGGGCGCGGCGGAGGTGTCCTCCGTCACCATGCCCTTCTTGAAGCGGTATTTCTCCTCCGGCGCGCGGTTTTCCGCCTCGCAGCCGTCGAAGCGCGCGCCCGCGATGGCCGCCGCGGCCGCCGCCGCGTCCGCGATGCCCTCCACCACGGTGGCCGGGCCGCGCCGCGCGTCGCCGATGGCGTACACGCCCGCCACGCTTGTGCGCATGCCGGCGTCCACCGCCGGGCGGCCCTTGGCGTCGAGCGCACAGCCCGCGGCCTCATAAAGCCCGGTCTCCACCAGCTCGCCCACGGCGGCGATCACCGCGTCCGCCGGGACGTTCACGACCTCGCCGGTGTCCACCGGCGCGCGCCTGCCGGAAGCGTCCGGCGCGCCCAGCGCCATCCTGCGGCAGATCAGTTGGCCGTCCTCCAACCGTTCCGGTGAGAGCAGCTCCATGAATTCCACGCCGTCGTCCAGCGCCATCTGCAGCTCTTCCTCGTCGGCGGGCATGTAGCGCCGGGTCCTGCGGTAGACCAGCCGGACGCTCCGGCCCCCCGGCAGCCGCCTGGCCGCCCGGGCCACGTCCATGGCGGTGTTGCCGCCGCCGATCACGACCACGTTTTCGCCGATCGAGGCGGCCCCGGGGTCCTTACGGATGGCCTCGAGGAACTCCAGCGCGTCCAGGCATTCGCCGGACTGAAGCGGGTTTTTGCCGCGCTTCCACGCGCCGACGGCCACGATCACGTCGGTAAAGCCCTCGGTCTTTAATGCTTCAATGGAGGATATCTCCCTGCCGCAGACGATCTTCGCGCCGAACGCCTTACAGATCTCGATGTCCCGCTCGATGTCCTTTTCGTCGATGCGGAAGCCGGGGATCACGTGGCGGACCACGCCGCCCGGGGTTGCCTTGCGCTCGAACACGGTCACCTCAACGCCCGCGCGGGACAGGAATGCCGCCGCCGACAGGCCCGCGGGGCCCGCGCCGATCACGGCGACCTTTTTGTCGCCGACGGCCTTCGCCGGGCGCAGGGTCGGGAGCACCTTTTCGCAGCCGTCCCGGGCCGCCGCCAGCTTGGTCTGGCGGATGTTCACGCTGTCCTCATAGTAGTTGCGCATGCACTTGTCCCCGCAGTGGTGGGGGCAGAGGGTGCCGGTGATGAAGGGCAGCGGGTTCCTCTCAAGGATGACGCGCAGCGCCTTTTCGGCGTCGCCCTCCAGCATCGCCTGTAAATAGGCGGGGATGTCCTGGGAGATGGGACAGCCGTTGCGGCACGGCGCGGAGAAGCAGTCAAACAGCGGAAGTTCCCTGCCGTTTTTGCGGTCCGGCAGCGGCTTGATGGGCTTTTTGTACAGCGCGGAGGCTGAAACGCCTTCGTCCAGCGCCTTCACTTGGGCCACGTCCACCCCGGAGAAGGGCGCGCTGCCGCACTCCATGAGGGTCGCCGCGACCTGTGAAAGCCGCTGGTAGCCGCCGGGCTTTAAGATCGCGGTGGCCATGGTGATCGGCCAGATGCCGGCCTTAAACAGCGCCGCCGCATTGAGGGCCGTCGCGCCGCCGGAATACGATATGCGCAGGCGTCCGCCGAAGGTCTCGCTGATGCGCGCGGCCAGGTGGATGGTCAGCGGGAACAGCGCCCGCCCGGCCATGTACATCTCCTCGCTGGGCAGCTCGCCGCGGGTCACGTCCACCGGGAAGGTGTTGGTCAGCTTGACGCCGAACTCCAGCCCCTTCTCGGATGCCAGAGCGGTCAGGCGCGTAAGCATCGGCACCGCGTCGGCCCACTGGAGGTCCTCCCGGAAGTGCCGGTCGTCGAAGCACACGTAGTCAAACCCCAGGCTGTCAAGCCGCGCCCGGGCGTAGTCGTATCCCAGCAGGGTGGGATTTAACTTGATGTAGGTGTTCAGGCCCTTTTCCTCGATCAGGTAGGTGGCGATGCGCTCGATCTCGTCCGGGGGACAGCCGTGCAGCGTGGACTCCGTGATGGAGCGCGATATGCGGGAGCTGATGCCGCAGATGTAGGCTTCGTCCACGTTTTTGAACCGGTTAACGTTGGAGAGCGCCCAGTCGATGCACGCTTTGAAGACCGCATTGTCCTTCGCCTCGATCAGACCGTCGATGAAGGCGTTGATCTTCTCGGATTTGATGCCCGCGAGGTCGTAGCCCACGGACATGTTGAACACGAAGGCGTCCGGGTCGCCGAGGCCGTATTCCCTCGCCAGCAGCTTGCAGGCCACCCAGGCCTTCACGTATTCGGCATACGCCTCATGGACGTAAAGCTCGGTAGACCACTCGCAGTTGTAGCACTCGTCGTCTGCGAGTATGCAGGGCTTGTTCACGCAGGCCGCCAGCTCCGGGCCGTCCATGACCTGCACGGTCTTGAGCTCGAAGAAGCGCGCGCCGGCGACGTAGGCCGCGATGATGTTCTGCGCCAGCTGTGTGTTCGGTCCGGCGGCGGGGCCGAAGGGCGCCTCGATCTTCTCGTCAAAGATCGGCAGGGCCTGGCCGTTTTCGTGCTTCACCGGATTTGCCACGCCGAACACGCTGCCGCACCTGCGATACTCCTCCAAAACCCAGTTCATCAGATGCCCAAAGGCGATCGGGCGCATGATATCGCTCATGGAATGCTCCTTTCATTGCAAAGGTCAGTCAACCGGGCGATGAGGACATTGTCCTACGGGCATCGCCCCTACGGTTGCCCATCGTCAATACTCCCTGTGGTTCAGCGCTCCCCACAGTTTTTTGCTCTGCTCCAGCGTCCAGGCGTTGATGCGGTCCTCGTCGAACTCCACAAACCGCCGGTCGTGGTACAGCAGGCGGCCGTTGATGACGGTGGTCGAGCAGTTGCGGCCGTTCATGCCGAAGAGCATGTGGCCGTCGATGTTCTCCGCGCCGAAGGGCGTGAAGGGCCTGTAGTCCATCACGATGACGTCCGCCGCCGCGCCCTCCTTCAGGATGCCGAGGGGCACGCCGAAGTACTTCTCCGCGATCACGCGGTTGTTCATAAACTGCATCGTCACGTCCTCGCCCCAGGCGACGTTGGGCAGCGCGGCGTTGTGGCGCTGGATGATCAGGAACACCTTCATGCTCTCCAGCATGTCGTGGGTGTAGGCGTCGGTGCCCATGCCCACGGTGATGCCCTTCTTCATCATCTGCAACACCGGCGCGCAGCCCACGGCGTTGCCCATGTTGGACTCGGGGTTGTTGACCACCATGGTGCCGGTCTCTTTGATGATGTCCATCTCGGCGGGGCTTACGTGGATGCAGTGACCGAGCAGTGTCCGCTCGCCCAGCAGGCCGTTGTACAAAAGCCGGTTCACCGGGCGGCAGCCGTAGTTGCGCAGGCTGTCGTAGACGTCGTTCATGCCCTCGGCCACATGGATGTGGAAGCCGGTCATGCCGTCGTTGGCCTCGACCATTTTCTCGAAGGTCTTGTCGGAGATCGTGAACAGCGCGTGCCCGCCGAACATGGCCTTGATCATGGGATCGTCGGCCTTTTTAGCCCACTTGGCGAACTCGGCGTTCTCCTGAATGCTCTGCCGGGTCTTCTCTTCGCCGTCGCGCTCCGACACCTCGTAGCACAGGCAGGCGCGCATGCCCAGCTCCTTGGCCACGTCTTTGATGGCGAACAGGGAGCCGGGGATGTCGCCGAAGCTGGCGTGATGGTCGAAGATCGTGGTCACGCCGTTGCGGATGCAGTCGAGTATCGTGGCGTAGGCCGAGGCGCGGGTGCCGTCGAGGGTGAGCTTCCGGTCGATGGCCCACCACATGCCCTCCAGCACCTCCAGGAAGTTTGTGGGGTTGTTGCCCTCGATAGCGAGCCCCCGGGCCAACCCGGAGTAGATGTGCGTGTGGGCGTTGATGAGGCCGGGCATGATGACGTTGCCCCGCGCGTCCACAAACTGCGCGCCGGGGTACGCCGCCTTCATGGCGTCGGTCTCGCCCACGGCGACGATCCTCGCGCCCTCCGTGACCACCGCGCCGTTTTTCAGATATGGCCGGTCCGGGTCGCGGGTAATGACCTGTCCGTTGCCGATCAGTAACATGATCACACCTCCTGATGGATTCCGAGTCGCTTGAGCATCGTCTTTTTGACCGCGCGGAATATGTTTTCGTAGCCGGTGCAGCGGCACAGGTGGCCGGACATGCGGATGCGTATCTCCTCGTCGGACAAAAGCCGGCCCTCGTTCAATATCTCCACCGCGCTCATGATGGCCCCCGGCGTGCAGAAGCCGCACTGCACGGCGGCCTCGTCGATGAAGGCCTGCTGGATGTCGGAGATCTCCCCGTTCGGGCCTTCGAGACCCTCCAGCGTCAGTATGTCCTTGCCGTCGGCCCACACCGCCAGGTAGATGCAGGAGTTGAAGCACTCGCCGTCGATCAACACGTTGCACGCCCCGCACTCGCCGACCTCGCAGCCCTTCTTGACGCTGGTCAGCCGGAAGTCGTTGCGCAGCAGGTCCGTCAGCGACGCCCGCACGTCCACCATGACCTCGCGCGCCTTGCCGTTGACGGTCAAGTGAATCAGCTTGTACTGCTTACCCATCGATCACACCTCCCGCCCGTTCAATGGATTCTGTCAGCGCGCGCTTCGCCAGCTCCACCGCGATGTGCTCGCGGAAGGCCTTGGCGGCGCGCCAGCTGTCGCGGGGATGGATGTCGTCGAGCACCGCCCGGGCGAAGGCGTCCACGGTCTCGCGGCACACCGCCCTGCCCCGGGCGATCGCCTCCGCCGACGGCGCGCGCATGGGCACCGGCCCCGCCACGCCGTAGGCGACGCGGGCGTCCTCAATGGTCTTTTTGTCACCGGACAGCTTCGCGTTCACCGAGCAGCCCAGGTTGGCGATGTCCATGGCCTCGCGCATGGCGTACTTGATGTAGCGGCCGAAGTAGCCCTCGTAGGCCGCCTTCGGGATGATGATGGCGGTCTGGAGCTCCGCGGGCCTTAAATCGACCACGCCCGCCTTGATGTAGAAGTCCTGTATCGGCAGCCGCCGCACGCCCTCGGGGCCATGAAGCTCCACGACGGCATCCCAGGCCATCAGCGTGGACGCGGAATCGGCGCTGGTAACGCCGTTGCAGGTGTTGCCGCCGATGGTGCCGATGTTTCTAATCTGCGGCCCGCCCACCAGGCTCACCGCCTCGCCCAGCACGGGAATTTTCTCCCGGATGATGGGCGATGCCGCGATGTGGGAGAAGGAGGTCAGCGAGCCGATGCGGATGGCTTCGTTTTCGTCATACGACACGCCGCGCAGCGCATCGATCGAGAAGATGCTCACCAGCTCCGCCCCGGCGCGGCGGCCCTCCCGAATCTGCACCAGCACGTCGCTGCCGCCGGCGATGATCTGCGCCTTGGGATGCTCCTGCAACAGCCGGATGGCATCCTGTACGCTCTCCGCCTCATAGAGCGCTTTTATGTCGTACATGGAGGCACCTGCCTTTCGTCGTTTTATCAGAGTTCAGAGTTGAGAGTGCAGTTTCAGAGTTCAGAGTGCAGAGTGCAGAGTACAGTTTTGGTTCAAATCCCTTCGGGATTTGTTTTGATTTAAAGAATAATTACAGTGATAGCCCGTACTGCCGTAGCCTTATTATCAAAGAAATCCTCAGGATTTCCACCAAAACTGCACTCTGTACTCTGTTCTCTGTACTCTGCTACCTGTAGCTGTCCTCTGTTATCTGCTGTCTGTAATCAGTCCCGCCTCAACGAAGGCGCGGAACAGGTTGTGGGGGTTGGCCGGGGCGGTTTTAACGCCCACGCCGGTGGCGTGGAGAATGGCGTTTCTGATCGCCGGGGCGGGAGAGCAGGCCGGGGGCTCGCCCAGGCCCTTGGTGCCGAAGGCGCTGGTGGGCTCGGGGTTTTCGACGAACTCCGCCACGAGCCGCGGATGGTCCAGCATGGTCGGCAGCTTGTAGTCCAGCAGGTTGTTGTTGAGGGGGCGGCCCGTCTTTTCGTCGAACATCAGCTTTTCGGACATGCCGAAGCCGATGCCCATGCTCATGCCGCCGTGCACCTGCGCCTCCGCCAGGGCGGGGTTGATGAGCGTGCCGGCGTCGTGGCAGTTGACGATGTTCAAGAGCTTCACCTTGCACAGGGGGATGTCCACCTCCACCTCGGCGATGGTGCAGCCGAAGGAGTAGGCGTTGGACTTGATCTGATAGGTGCTCTCCGCCGCGATGTGTTGGCTGTCGGTCAGGCTGTACAGCGCCTCCTCCGCCAGCGCGGCCAGGCTCATCAGCACGCGACCGTCGGTGGTGCGCACGATGTTGCCGTCCACGATGTCCAGGTTGAACACCGGCATGCGGGTCAGCTTGTGGGCGTAGTCCAGTATGCGCTCCTTCAGCAGAAGCCCCGTCTGGCGGATGGAGAAGCCCGCGATGTAGGTCTGCCGGGAGGCGTAGGCGCTGGTGCCGAAGGGGGTGACGTCGGTGTCCTGGCAGGAGACCACGTGCACCTTCTCAAGCGGCACGCCCACCACGTCGGCGGCCATTTGCGCAAACGCCGTGTCCGCGCCCTGGCCGATCTCGGTCTCGGCCAATTGCAGCTGGAAGGAGCCGTCCTGGTTCAATACCATGCGGCAGGAGGAGGACTCCAGCGATATGGGCCACACCGCCGTGTTGTACCAGAACATCGCCACGCCGATGCCCCGGCGCACGTCGCCGGTCTGGTTCTGATATGCCTTGAACTTGCGCTCGTAGTCGATGGCGGCCATGGCCTTGTCCAGGCACTGGTTGAAGGAATCGTAGTACATCTCGTTCTTCGAGAAGCCGTCCACGTAGCCCACGGGCATGAGGTTTTTGCGGCGGAAGGCGACGGGGTCCGCGCCGATGGCGGCGCAGACGTCCTCGGTGTGGCACTCCACCGCCCACATGGCCTGCGGGATGCCGTAGCCGCGCATGGCCCCGGCCACGGGCTTGTTGGTGAACACGGTGTAGGCGTCCACCTCCACGTTGTCGCAGGGGTAGAGCTGGGGAAAGCAGCCCGCGCCCTTGGCGCAGATCGAATGGCCGTGGGAGGCGTAGGCCCCCTGGTCGGAGAAGGCCTCCAGCTTGCGGGCGGCATAGGTGCCGTCCGGCCGCACCCAGGACACGATGTGGTTGCGGATGGAGTGCCGCGTGCGGTTGCACACGAAGGTCTCCTCCCGGGGCACGTCCAGCTTCACCAGGTGTCCGCCCACCTGGAGGCTCAGCCAGGCGCACAGCGGCTCATAGAGTATGTCCTGCTTGTTGCCGAAGCCGCCGCCCACGTAAGGCTTGATGACCCGCACCCGGCCCCAGTCGATGCCCAGGGCCTGCCCCACGATGCGCCGGACGATGTGGGGGATCTGGGTGGAGGAGACCACCTTGATCCGGTCGCCCTCCGACTCGGCAAAGCAGATGAAGTTTTCGATGTGACAGTGCTGCACCACCGGCGTCTCATACCAGCCCTCGACCTTTGTAAGCCCGGGCTCCTGTATGGCCTTCTGATAATCCCCGATGCGGATCTGGGTGTGCTTCAGGATGTTGTTGGGGTACTTCTCATGAAGCTGCGGCGCGCCGTCCTCCATGGCCTTCTGCACGTCCAGCACGAAGGGGTAGGCCTCGTACTCCACGCGAATCAGCCTGAGGGCCTGGGCGGCGGCGACCTCGTCCTCGGCCACCACGGCGGCGACGTCGTCCCCGTAGAAGCGCACCCGGTCCGTCAGGATCAGGCGGTCGGCCACGTCCTGATGGGACGGGTCCGTGGACCACGGATGTCCCGCCGTGGGGAAGCAGTGCTTATCCTTTAAGTCGAAACAGGTCAGTATCCTGACGACACCGGGCACCTTTTCGGCTTCGGAGGTGTCGATGGAGACGACCCTGCCGTTGGCGACGGTGGCGTGCAGTATCCGGGCGATGTAGGCCCCTCTGTCGCACAGGTCGTCGGTGTACCTGGTGCGCCCGGTCACCTTGTCAAAGGCGTCCACGCGCCTGACGCGCTGTCCCGCATACACGGGCGATCCCCCCTTTTGGCTTGGTAGTTGCGGTAGGTTGGTGGGTTAACTGAAAGGTGGAGTGAGGCAGAGAGTGCAGAGTGGAGAGTGAAGAGTGAAGATTTGGTGGAAATCCTGCGGATTTCTTTGATCAAAAGGCTACGGCAATACGAACGATCACTGTAATATTTTATAAAATCAGAACAAATCCCGAAGGGATTTGAACCAAAACTCCACTCTTCACTCTCCACTCTCCACTCTTCACTCTCCACTCTTCACTCTCCACTCTATATAATCCTCTCTCCCCGAACAAACTTCATGGTGATGCCGTTTCGGTCGAGCTCCCGGTAAAAGGCTCGCTCGAGGCGCTCGGCGACCGTGAGGGCGCGGGCGCGGGGCTCGGCGGAATCGTCCAGCACCACGGCGTCGAAGGCGAAGCCGTCCTCGAAGCTGCCGGCACTGCCGAAGAAGCTCCCGCCGCCCTTCGTGGCCAGGTAGAGGGCCTCGGGAAAGGTCAGCGGCCTGGCGTCCCGGTCCACGTATCGCCAGTACATCTTGGACACCTGGATACAGTCGGTCACCGCGCGGAACATCGAAAGCGACGACCCGCCGGACACATCCGTGCCGAGGCCCATGCGCAGGCCCTTTTCCATGTAGCGGCGCACCGGGGCGATGCCCGAGGCGATGTTCATGTTGGAGGACGGGCAGTGGGCCACCCACACGCCGTTGTCCAGCATGCGCTGAACCTCCTCCGGGGTCGAGTAGACGCAGTGGGCCATCACCGTGCGGCTGTCCCTGCCGAACAGGCCGAAGCGGTCGTAGGCATCGCCGTAGAAGGCGGCCTCCGGGGCGATCTCCCGGACGAACGCCACCTCGTCGGGGTTCTCCGACAGGTGGGACTGCACCGGCAGGTCGTATTCCCGGCGAATGGCCCCCAGCTTTTCCATGAGCGCGTCCGTGCAGCTCGGCACGAACCGCGGGGTGACGATGGGCCCGGTGCGCTGATAGCCGCGCTTCCGGCACGCCTCGATGAACCGCCGGGTGTCCGCGGCGGCCTGTTCGGCGCCCGGCTCCGTCAGTTCGGGCGGGGCGTTGCGGTCCATGTTCACCTTGCCCACCAGGCTGACGAGCCCGCTGCGTTCCATGAGGTCCATGAGTGTCAATGTGGCGTCGGCGTGCATCGTGCCGAAGATCACGGCCCGGGTGGTGGCGCCCTCCTTGAGCTTTTGCGCGAAGATGCCATAGGCCTTCTCGGCGTAGGCGGCGTCGGCGTAGCGCGTCTCCTCCGGGAAGGCGATCTGAAGCAGCCAGTCCATCAGCTCGTAGTCCATCCCCGTGCCGCAGAAGGCGTACTGGGGCGCGTGGGTGTGCAGGTCCGCCAGGCCGGGCAGGATCAGCCGGTCGCCGCAGTCGATGACCTCCAGATGGGCATAGCGCTCCGGCACGGCGTCGAACGCGCCCCGGCAGACGCCGTTTTCGCACACGACGACCCCCCGCTCCAGAACCTCCAGATCGTCCGGCGCGGGGGTGTGGCAGATGTTGCCCTTCAATACAAAGCCCGTGTTCAAGATGTGAGTTCCTTTCCCTGTCCGAATGCGTCGTTCTTTAATCTTATTATAACAAATGCGGAGGGGATAAGCAACCACAAATAGCAGGATTTTTAACGCGCGATGGGATCGAATCCAAAAAGCATCAGGCACCCGGCGTAAACCGGATGCCCTTTGCAATTGAGACAGCACCAGGATGGGCTGGATGGAGAGGAGTCCCCATCGCCCTCATTGTACCGCCAACACGCCCCGGGGTCAATGGCCTGGGGCGCAATATCAAACTATCTTCGTCAGACTGTCACGATTACCACAGATTTACCGCGCCGGAGGCTTCGCCCTTGACCCAGTAGGCCGCGTTCTGATCCACGCGCACGTAGACCCTGTCCACGTCGCCCACCTTCGCAAGGATGTCGGTCAGGGTGATCTCGCCGCCCAGCGGGGACTGGATGATGATGTCCGTGTCCTTCTTCGCGCGGCTCCGGACGGGCTTCTTGGGCGCGGCGGGCTTGGCGGGCTTCTCTTCCTTGGCGGGCTTGGCGGCCTTCTTCGCGGGGGCGGCCTTGACGGCCTTTTCTTCCTTCGCGGGCTTGGCGGCCTTCTTCGCGGGGGCGGCCTCGGGGACGGACAGGTCCACGCCGTAGACCTCCTTGATCTTGTCGAGCACCTTCTGGCTGGGGTTGATCTTGCCGGTTTCATAGCTGCCGACGGTGGAGACGCCGATGCCGAGCGCCTTGGCGAGCTTCGGCTGGGACAGGCCCTGGGACAGACGGAATTCTTTGATGGTCATTTGATTCTTCTCCTTACCCTTTTTTGTATATTATAGCGTGGATATGCAAAAGCGTCAAGGCGAGAGTGCAGAGTGCAGAGTACAGAGTGCAGTTTTGGTAGAAATCCTGACGGATTTCTTTGATAATAAGGTTACGGCAAGACGAACAATCACTGTGATTATCTTTTAAATCAGAACAAATCCCGAAGGGATTTGAACCAAAACTGTACTCTGCACTCTGCACTCTGTACTCTCCCATCATTCCCCTTCCTCGATCGTCTCATAGATCGCCCGTATGGCCTCCTCATACCGCTCCTCGGGGACGCCGATGAGCAGGTTGAGCTTGCCCGCGCCCTGGTTGATGGTATTGATGGGCATGCCCACCCGGGCGAGGGCCTGGAGCACGCGCACGTTGGCGTCGCAGGACTCGGTGCCCCGCTCGCCGATGACCGCGATCATCGAGAGGTTTTCGGTGAGCCCCAGGTAGTCGGGGTTGAGGGTCTGGCGGATCTCGGCGAACAGGTCCTGCTTGCAGGGGGCGAGCACGTCGCTTCGTATGACGACGGTGACGGTGTCGATGCCGGTGAGGCACTGCTCGAAGGGGATGCGCCGCTTTTTGAGGATGTCCAGCATGACGGCGGTGAAGCCGGACTCGTCGGACACCATGACCTTCTCCACCTGTATCACCGACATGCCCACCCGGCCCGCCACGCCGATGATGGGGTACTTGGTCTCGCCCTTGGGCAGCTTGCGCACGATGGTGGTGCCCGCGTCGTCGGGGCGGTCGGTGTTTCGGATGTTGATGGGGATGCTCATGTCGGACATGGGCAGCACGGCGTCGGTGTGCAGCACCGACGCGCCCATGTAGGACAGCGTGCGCAGCTCGCGGTAGCTGACGTATTTCACGGTCTTGGGGGACTTGACGATGTGGGGGTCGGCGGCCAGCAGGCCGGAGACGTCGGTCCAGTTCTCGTAGAGGTCCGCGCCGATGGCGGCGGCCACCAGGCTGCCGGTCACGTCGGAGCCGCCCCGGGAGAAGGTGTGGATCTGGCCGGTCATGTCCGCGCCGTAGAACCCGGCCACCACCGCGTTTGGGAGGGGACGGAGGGCGGCGTGGATCGTGCGGCGGGTGGCGGGGGCGTCCAGCCTGCCGTCCTCACCGAAGCAGACGCACCACTCCGGGTCCACGAAGGTATAGCCCAGGTAGTCGGCCAGTATGCGGGAGTTCAGGTATTCCCCGCGGCTCAGAACATAGCTCTGCCGGGGTATGCCCGAGAGATGGTCCCGCAGCGCGCCGATCTCGCGGTCCAGGGGGAAACAAAAGCCCAACGCTGAGACGATCTCCCCGAAGCGGTCCCGGACGCGCGCCAGGGCGGGCCCGAAATCCTTGCCGCAGATGGCCGCGTCGTAGCACCTTTGCAGAAGATCCGTGACTTTTTCGTCCTCCGGGAAGCGCTTTCCCGGCGCGGAGGCCACCACGAACCGGCGGGCCGGGTCGCCTTTGACGATGGCCTTCACCTTTTCAAACTGGCCCGCGCTGGCCAGGGAGGTCCCTCCGAATTTCGCAACGATGGTCTTCGTGTCAATCACCTCATGGGATGGCTTTGGGTATGCGTGCACAGGGCCCCCGGGAGGGCGTCGGCGGCGCGGCGGGCGGCCTTCGCATCGTCGAACGCGCCCACCACGGTGGAGCCGCTGCCGGTCATGAAGGCGGCGCGGGCCCCCAGGCGGCGCATGTCCATGATAAGCCCGCCGATTTCCGGCATCAGCCTGATGGCCGGGGCGGTGAGGGCGTTGGCGCACAGCCGGTCGATATCGTCGAAGCGGCGGCTGGACACGGCGCCGATCAACGCGGGGGCGTCCAGCTTAACGTCCGGAAAACCCTCCCGGTCCCACAGCGCGAACACCTCCGCCGTGGACAGCCCGCCGCCGGGGGTGACCAGCACCAGCGGGATCTCCGGGGCGGCGGGGGCGGGGTCGATCCGTTCGCCGATGCCGCGCACCCGGCACAGCCCGCCCGACAGGCAGAAGGGCACGTCCGCGCCCAGCGTCGCGCCGATGTCCATGAGGGCGGCGTCCGAAAGATGAAGCCCCCACAGCGCGTTCAGGGCCCGCAGGGTCGCGGCGCAGTCCGCGCTGCCGCCGCCCAGGCCCGCCCGGGCGGGAATGCGCTTTTTGAGCGCGATATGCACACCGTGGGACGTGCCCGCGCGGGCGTTCAGCGCCCGGGCCGCGCGCACGGCCAGGTTCTTGTCCGCGTCCCCGGGGATTTCGCCGTCCACCGACAGCGTGATCTCCGGAGCGTCCTCGAAGGCAATGTCGTCGTGCAGACCAATGGTCTGCATCACCATGTCCAGCAGGTGGTAGCCGTCCGAGCGCCGTCCGACGATGTTCAGCGCCCAGTTGATCTTGGCGTGGGCCTTGATTTGAAGCATGGTTACACTCCTGTTTGAGAGTTTAGAGTGCAGTTTTTTCAGAGTGGAGAGTGCAGAGTACAGAGTGCAGTTTTGGAGGAAATCCTTGCGGATTTCTTTTGATTATAGGGGACGACCTCTTTCGTCAGCCCTGCGGGCTGCCACCTTCCCCTAAAGGGGAAGGCATAAGGTAACGCATCCAAAAGCCTTCCCCTTCAGGGGAAGGTGGATTAATGCCGCCAGGCATTAAGACGGAAGAGGTCGTAGCCCTATATCTTCCCATCTGTCCAACCGACTGAACCGCAACTGTACTCTGTACTCTGTACTCTGTACTCTGCTCCCTGCGCTCTGTTCTCACCCCTGCAACACCGGATAATCGCCGCCGATGACGTCGGTGATCTCCTGATAGCTCTGCACGAGGCGGTCATGGGCCTCCTCGGTCATGCCGACGGGACCCTCCTTTAAGTACTTTCCGGAGGGCAGCACGCGCACGTCGCCCTCGGTGGGCTGCCAGCAGTAGGTGGGGATGTAGCCGATGTCGCCGCAGGAGAAGGTGCCATCGCTGTTCTCGCTGATGGTGAACTCCAGTATGATGCCGCAGTCGGTGTATTGCAGCACGTGGTCGCTTAAGAAGTTGCCCAGTGAGAAGATCACGAAGCACTCGCGGGTGCGGCCGTCGGCATCGGTGAAGGTCTTGGACATCATGGGCTGCACCATGTGGGAGTGGCTGCCGAGGATGATGTCCGCCCCGGCGGCGGCCAGCTTCTTGGCGTACTTCATCTGGCTGGCGCCGGGCTCGCGCACGTACTCCTCGCCCCAGTGGGGGAAGGCGATGACCACCTCGGCCCCGGCCTCCCGCAGGCGCTTGATGTCCCCGGCGATGTCTGCCTTCTGGATGTAGGGCACGCCGTACTCGGTGGCCCCGGGGTCGAGCCCCTTGGCCAGCCGCTCGATGCTGTTGGTGGAGTGGGTGTAGGCCACGAAGCCGATCTTGATGCCGTTGACCTCGTACACCTTGGGGGTCGCTCGCTCCTTCTTGGTGCGGTACGCGCCCACGAAGTCTAACCCGGCCTTCTCCACCCAAGTGACGGTGTTCTTGAGGCCGTCGAAAAAGCGGTCCAGCATGTGGTTGTTGGCCAGGGTCAGAAAGTCCACGCCGCTGTCCCTGAGGGCGGTGAGGATGGTCTCGGGGCAGTTGAACTGGGGATAGCCCGAGTAGGGGGACTTGTTGTACTTGCCCACCGTGCCCTCCATGTTGGCCATGGTGTAGTCGGCGTTGGACAGGGCGTCCTTGATGTAATCGAACTCCGGGTGGAAGTCGTAGCCGGAGGCCTTGTAGGCCTTGAGCTGGCTCTCGCAGACCATGACGTCCCCCACCACCCGCATGCGGACCGACCGCAGCCCGCCCGGGCGGGGCGTGGGCACGGCGGTTACCGTGGGCAGGGGCGTCTCGACGGCGGCGGTGGGCTCGGCGTCTATGCTGTCTGTACTGCCCGCATCGTCCGCATCCCGGGGGTCCTCCAGATTGACCCCGCCCGGCTGGGCCGTGGCGACGGCCTGCGGCGCGGCGGTGACCACCGCGGCGGTCTGCACGGCGGCGTCCCGGCTGGGTTTGGGCCTCAGGATCAGCACCACCGCGACGATCAGCACCACCGCGAAGGCGCCCAGCATGGCCAGGTATTTGATGTTCTGCTGCCGCCGCTGCCGCCGGAGCATCTCGTATTCCCGGGGCGTCATGGGCCGGCGCTGCCGGGGCGCGCTGCCGCGGGGCGGATTGGGTCGCTGCTGCATGGGTCGTCCTCCGATGCTTTAGTATTGAGAGTGAAGAGTGGAGAGTGAAGAGTGGAGATCATGAGGAAATCCTGCGGATTTCTTTTGATTGAGGGTGACGGCGGGATGGGGTTTTGTTTGGTATTCCCTTTAATCAAACAAATCCCGAAGGGATTTGCACCAAAACTCCACTCTCCACTCTCCACTCTTCACTCTGACATTTATTCTCCCACGAAATCTTCAGGCTCTTCGGTGTTGATCTGAACGGGGTCGGCGGGCTCATCGGCCGGGGCCTCGGGGGCGTCGGCGGCGGGCTCGAAGGACTTGCCGCACACGCTGCAGAACTTCTCGTCCGCGCTGCGCTGCGCGCCGCAGTCGGGGCAGTATTCCCGGTCGTCGGGGCCGTTGTCCTCGACGCGCGGGGCGTCCTCAGGCATGCGGCGTCCGCAGGCGGAGCAGAACCGTGCGTCCCTGGGCATCACCGCGCCGCAGCCGGGGCAGCGGCGCACGTCGCGGATGGCGTCGCGCTGGGCGGTGAGCTCGTCGATGCGGGCGCGGACGTGCTGTATGCGCTGGGCCAGCTGCTCGGCGCGGTCGGCGTCGCCCTCGCCCATGCGGATGTCGTAGCACACCCGGCCCAGCTCCGTGTAGAGCTGCTCCAGGGCGCTCTTCTGGGCGCGCAGGTCCCCGGCGATGCGCGTGACCTCCACGCTGTCCTTGGTCTTTTCGGTGACGGACTTCGCCACGTTGGTGAAGCGCTTGCTCATTTCATTGAAGAATTCCATGTTCAGACCTCCTCTGATGATACCATGATACCCCCATTTTGCCGAGAAATCAAGGGCAATTCTTCGACATTATGGCGTATGCGTATAAAAACGCGGCGAAAAGGGAATGCTTTTCGCAAAAAGGGGGCGCGATGGATGTTTACGCTGTTTTTCCGCGGCGCGCTTTTGTACATTATGATGATCGTGGTGATGCGGGGGCTGGGCAAGCGGCAGCTGGGGGAGTTTCAGCCCTTCGAGCTGGCGATGACGATCCTGCTGGCGGACGTGATCTCCGCGCCGATGGAGAGCGTGTCGGTGCCGCTGTTGAACGGGCTCTTGCCGGTGGCAGCGATGTTCGCGGTGCACTCGGCCATATCGGCGCTGTCGGTGAAATACGACGGCGTGCGGGCGGTGGTGTCGGGCCGGCCGCAGGTGGTGGTCAACCGGGGGGTAATCGACCGCGCGGCGCTGGACAAGCTGTGCCTGAGCCTGTCGGACCTGCTGGAGGGCCTGCGCACGGCGGGGTTTCTGGACCCCTCCGAGGTGGGCACCGCCATCGTGGAGGCCAACGGGGGCATCTCGGCCTTCGCCGACGCCGAGCACCGGGGGCCGGGCACGGCGGAGCTGAACGTCAAGACCGGTTATGAGGGCATGCCGCTGATGCTGATACTGGACGGCCGGGTGCAGCGGGCGAATTTGCAGCGCTCCGGGCAGGATGAGGGCTGGCTGGAGCGGCTGCTTCAGGACCGGGGGCTGAAGCCCGGGCAGGTGTACCTGGGGGTACTGGACACCGCCGGGCAGCTGATGCTCCAATTGAAGCGTGGCGGCACGCTGAAGATCAGCGCGCTGGCCCCGGAAAGGGTGGCGTGGTAGCATGCGCAGGACCATCGTGACGGCGGTCGTGGTGCTGGCACTGGCGCTGGGCCTGTGCGCCGCGGGCCACGCTGCCGTGAACCGCGCCGTGGCCGAGGCCGGGGCGCTGCTCAACAGCGCCCGCCGCGCCGCGCGGCTGGGGAACATCGACACCGCCCGCGCGGACATGCGCGAGCTGTACGACCGCTGGGAGAAGCGCTGGGGCGTGCTGGAGCTCATCACCTCCCACGACGCCCTCTTCGACGCCAAGAGCGGCATACAGGACGCCCTCACCTGCCTGGAGCAGGGCGATAAGCAAGAATTCTTCCGCGCCGGCGCCGGCCTCGAGGTGCAGCTGGAGCGCCTGCGGGACTCCGAGGCGCTGAGGTGGGCGAATTTGTATTAGGGGGAAGCGGGTAACTGTTTGGTTGTGCTGACAAACGGGAGGTTGTCGGACTGCGCCCGAGTGTGGAGTGTGGAGTGACCACCTCATCCGGCGCTACGCGCCACCTTCCCCTCAAGGGGAAGGCATGCTGCCGCGCGGTGACTCCAAAAGCCTTCCCCTTCAGGGGAAGGTGGCACGCGCAGCGTGACGGAAGAGGTCGTAACCCCTACTCCCTACTCCCTACTGCCTGCTCCCTCCAAAATCAATTGCTTTTACGAATAATCGAACCGTCAATATCGGCCAGGCACGGGCAACAGGTATACGCCATGGTCTTGGCGAGCTCATCCCGGGCGCGCCGGAGGTAGTCCGCCACGGCCTCCGCGCCGCCCTGTTTGATGGCCGTCATCAGGGGACGCCCTATGCACACGCCGGAGGCGCCCAGCGCGAGGGCCTTGAAGGCGTCCATGCCGGTTCTGATCTCGCAGTCCACGAACAGGGGCACGTCCCCCCCCATCGCGGCGATCTCCGGGAGCACGGCCAGCGGCGGCACGGCGTATTCGATGCGGTTGTTGTGGTGGGAGAGCACCATGCCGGCAACCCCGGCGTCCAGGCAGCGCCGGGCGTCGTGGCGGCTCAGCACGCCCTTGGCGATGACGGGCAGCCGCGTGGCGCGGCAGATCTCCGCCATCTCCGCGGCGGCCATCGGCGACATCGTTTCGCCGTCCACGATGTCCGGCCTGCCGTCGTTGGCGAAGAGGTGGTCGATGTCGATGCCCACGGCCACCAGCCCCAGCGCCTCCGCGTGGCGGATCTTCCGGTAGATCTTCTCCCGGTCGGCGTAGGGCTTGATGATCTCGATCATGCGCGCGCCGGTGGCCGAGAGGGCGTCGATCTCCTCATCGGGGGCCATGCCGTACCACAGCAGGGCGTCCGCCGCCTTCGCGCCCCGGGCCAGGGCCTCCGCCGCGCCGGGGAACATGAAGTGGTCCAGGTGGGACAGCGCCGCGGTCATGACCGGCGAGGCGAAGCGCTCGCCGTACAGCGTGAAGGCGGTGTCGGGGGTGGCGGAGTCCATGTAGCGGGTCTCGATGTACAGGGAATCGATGTATTCCCTGGCGATGCGGTTGGAGTTTCCGATGTCTGACATGATGCTTTCCTCCCATGCGCGGTCCGTCGGGCGATAAGGTGGCTACAACGGCATTGTAGCACAGACGCAGCCCGCGAACAAGATTAAGTTCTCATTACGTTCTTGACAGAAGCGCGGTTTACCGCTATAATGTGGTAAACCGTTGCGAAAGAGTAGTAATCCCCATCCCGCCATCAAAGCGAGCCGCGGCGGGTGGAAGCGCGGCATGGACAGTGGGGACGAATGGACTTTCAAGGGCAATCCGAAAGGGGCGAAGCTCCCGAGTAGGTGCGACGGAGCTCCCTCCGTGATCAAAGGGTGCCGTATGTTGGTACGGCAGCGAGCGGGCGCGATATGCGTCAAGCCGGGTGGCACCGCAGGGTTGTTGGATTCCCTGTCCCAGCGAACAATACTGGGACAGGTTTTTTATGGCCGTCCCGCAATCGGAAAGGAGAAAAAACCATGAGCGAAGCGAAGAACATCCCCTACAAGATCTACCTTGAAGAGAGCGAGCTGCCGAAGTATTGGTACAATGTCCGGGCGGACATGAAGGTGAAGCCCGCGCCGCTTCTGCATCCGGGCACGCTCAAGCCCATGACCGCCGAGGACCTGGCCCCGGTGTTCTGCGAGGAGTTGATCAAACAGGAGCTGGACGACGACACCCGGGAGTACCCGATCCCCCAGCCCATACTGGACTTCTACAAGATGTACCGGCCCTCGCCGCTGGTGCGGGCCTACTGCCTGGAGAAGAAGCTCCAGACCCCGGCGAAGATCTACTACAAGTTCGAGGGCAACAACACCTCCGGCAGCCACAAGCTGAATTCCGCCATCGCCCAGGCCTACTACGCCAAGCAGCAGGGCCTGAAGGGCGTGACCACCGAGACCGGCGCGGGCCAGTGGGGCACGGCGCTGTCCATGGCCTGCTCCTACTTCGGGCTGGACTGCAAGGTCTACATGGTGAAGGTCTCCTATGAGCAGAAGCCCTTCCGCCGCGAGGTCATGCGCACCTACGGCGCGTCGGTGGTGCCCTCGCCCTCCGACACCACCAACGTGGGCCGCGCCATCCTCGAGCGCTTCCCCGGCACCACCGGCAGCCTGGGCTGCGCCATCTCCGAGGCCGTGGAGGTCGCCACCTCCACCCCCGGCTACCGCTACGTGCTGGGCAGCGTGCTCAATCAGGTACTGCTGCACCAGTCCGTCATCGGTCTGGAGACCAAGATCGCCCTGGACAAGTACGGCATCGTGCCCGACATCATCATCGGCTGCGCCGGCGGCGGCTCCAACCTGGGCGGCCTGATCAGCCCCTTCATGGGCCAGAAGCTGCGCGGCGAGGCGGATTACAGGATCATCGCGGTGGAGCCGGCCTCCTGCCCGTCCTTCACCCGCGGCAAATTCGCCTACGACTTCTGCGACACCGGCAAGGTGTGCCCCATGGCCAAGATGTACACCCTGGGCAGCGGGTTCATCCCCGCGCCGAACCACGCCGGCGGCCTGCGCTATCACGGCATGAGCTCGATACTCTCCCAGCTCTATCACGACGGCTACATGGAGGCCCGCACGGTGGAGCAGACCAGCGTGTTCAGGGCGGCGGAGGAGTTTGCCCGCGTCGAGGGCATACTGCCCGCGCCGGAGAGCAGCCACGCCATCAAGGTGGCCATCGACGAGGCCATGAAATGCAAGGAGACCGGCGAGGAGAAGACCATCGTGTTCGGCCTGACCGGCACCGGCTACTTCGATCTCGTGGCCTACGAGAAGTTCCACAACGGCGAGATGACCGACTACATCCCCACCGACGAGGACCTGGCGAAGGGCTTCGCGGGCATCCCCGATATCGGCATCGAGTGAGGGAGTCGACGCAAAGGGGCTGTCTCAAAACGACGAACACGCGATGCAATCCATCCGTAGGGACGCCATTTATGGCGTCCGCGGGCGGCATGAATGCCGCCCCTACGATGAAGGGATTGAGTTTTAAGCGCCCGGCGTGGTATATTAGGGGTGTTCCAAGGCACAGCAGAGACACAAAAGACTGGAGGGAGACCGATGAAGCTGTTGAAGGCGCTCAAAAAAGTGGCGGTATTTGCGATATTGCTGATCGTCGTCGCCGGGGTGGTGCTGAGCAACATCACCATCATCCCCACGGGCTACACCGGCGTGCGGGTGAAGTTCGGCCAGGTGCAGCAGGAGCCGGTGCGCAGCGGGCGCGTGATCGTGACGCTGCCGTTCGTGGAGCACGTCTACACGGTGAACAACAAGCAGCAGGACTACCGCATCGGCAATCAGATCTGGGGCGAGACCGACGACAAGACCCCCGTCTATGCCGCCGACGTGACCATCACCTATCAGATCGCGCCGGAGCGCTCCTCCTGGATCTACGCCAACGTGTCCAACTACACCAGCGCCCTCGTCAGCGAGCCCCTGGTGGCCTCGGCGGTGAAGTCGGCCATGGTGGAGCTCTTCCCCGGGGACGTGACCAACCGCGCGCGCATCGAGCCGCTGATACAGGAAAAGCTGACGGAGGCCCTTGCCGCCAAGTACGACGCGGGCACCGTGGTCATCAACAAGGTCGTGGTGGGCAACATGGACTTCGAGCCCGCCTACAACGAGGCCATACAGGCCAAGTCCATCGCGGCGCAGGCGCAGGCCCGGGCGTCGATCGAAAACCAGACCGCCATCGCGAAGGCCGAGGCCGACAAGAAGGTGGCGCTGCTGCGGGCCGAGGCCGACGCGGAGAAGGTGCGCATCGCCGCCCAGGCGCAGGCGGAGGCCAACCGGCTGATCCAGCAGAGCCTGACCCAGGAGCTCATCGAGATGAAGAAGGTCGAGGCCTGGGACGGCAAGCTGCCCACCGTGATGGGGAGCGACACCCTGCTGGGGCTGGGGTCGCTGGCGGATCAATGAACAGATCCGACCTCGTGAAAGGGGGCCGCGCATGAACGGCAAGCCCATACTGGACATCAAAATCGAATTCAACGGTCCCGCGCCCCGCGTGAAGGGCGACAGCGGCGAAGTGCTGATGATCCCCTTCACGGGCCGCGCGGAGGGCGAGATCTTCACGGGCATCGTAGAGCCCTGCGGCGTGGACACCCAGGTGGTGGACGCCGCAGGGCTTCGCCACATGTCCGCCCGGTACATGCTCACGGGCACCGACGCCGCGGGCACGCCCTGCCGCATCTATGTGGAAAACGAGGGCTGGTTTGAGGGCGGGGTGCCCATGCCCTTTCGCACCGTGCCCGCCTTCGTGACCGACAGCCCCGTGCTGGCCGCAAGACTGCGCGGCGGGCGCATCGTGGGCGAGGGCTCGGAGGCGGCCGACGGGCTGCACATACGGTTTTACGAGGCTGACGGGCAGGGATAAGGGAACCGTTATGCCGTGCATAACGGCCCTCAGGGCCTTGCGTCGCCCCTTCTTTCCTTCAGGTCGCTCTTGTTTTCGTACATATTCTGGTCGGCGCGCTCAAACACGGGCGCCACGCAGCCTTCGCTGTTGTGCCTGGCCATGCCGCAGGCGATCACGATGCCCCCGCTCCGGCTCGCCTCCATGTTGTGGGCGGCCATCTGCCGCATCAGCGCGTCGATGCCGATGTAGTCGTCCCCCTGGGCGATGACGGCGAACTCGTCGCCGCCGATGCGGAACACGGGGCTGTGCTTGAAGGTATCGCAGATGATCTTGCAGGCCCTGCGGATGTGCTGGTCCCCCGCCTCGTGTCCGGCGGTGTCGTTGATCTTCTTCAAACCGTTGACGTCCAGCACCACGATGGCGAACCCCGGCGCGCGGTGCTCCGCGATCTGGGCGTTCAGGCGCTCCTCGGCCATCAGGTAGGCGTGCCGGTTCTTGATCCCCGTCAGGGCGTCCACGCTGGCCTCGATGCGCGCCTGCGCCAGGTTCCTGAGATACGCCTCCTCCTGGTGCACCTGCTTGTCGATGTCGTTGACGCCGACGACCAGCCGCGTGCCCTCCTTTTCCTCCACCAGGACCGCCTTGAGCTGCACATAGCGGGGCTTGCCCTCGATCACGAGGCGGTAGCTCAGCGTGAACATGCCGTGGCGCTCCACGTCCGCCATCACGTTATCGCGGGTCATCATCGATATGAAGCGGTTCTGATCCTCCGGGTAGATCACGACGCGGCTCTGCTTACGGGAATCGGCGAAGAAATCCTGCCCCTCCATGGGCCGGTCGAACTTCTCAAAGCCCGCGGTCGCGCTGAACTCGCGGTAGCGCCCGGTCTCCGGGTCCACGAGGTAGATGCACAGGAAGTCGCCGGTCAGCGCCCTGAGCCGGGCGTAGGCGATCTGCTCCTCCCTCAGCCGCGCCGCCGCGTTGCGCTGCCGGGCCTCGTCGTCCACATCCGTGATGCCGAGCACGATGTAGCGCTCGTTGTCCTGCATGCGGGTGACCTTCATGCGCACGTAGGTCGGCCCCTCCGCCCCGATCAGGCGGTAGGTCATGGCGAAGGTGTTGTTTTGATCCAGCGCGGCCACGAGCGTCCTGCGGTCCAGCGCCCGGATGACGTTCTCGCGGTCCTCGGGGTACACGCTCTCCTCCGCCTCCACCTGGCACTGTTCAAAGAAGTGCCAGCCGCGGCGCACCTCGGTGAGGGTGCCGCTGTCCTCATCGGTGCGGTATTCGATGTACTGCTCGTTGTCGAGGTTGATGTAGTACAGGTCGGTGTAGCTGCGGGCCAGCGCCTGGGCGATGTGGGTGTAGATGATGCCGGCGCTGCGGGCCTTCTCGTAGGCCTCCTTGGTCGTGGCGCTGTCGCGCCGTATGCGGACGTGGTCCGTCACGTCCTGAACCATACCCAGCACGCACAGCCGCCCGTCGGCGTCGGTGTACTTGAGCTTGGTGGTCTTGATCTGCCGCGGGTTGCCGGCGGCGTCCGGGACATCCTCGAAGAATATGTACGGCATGTCCATCGACAGCGCCACCCTGTCCTCCTCCTGGGAGCGCTCGGCCAGCTTTGCGTCGAATATCTCCGCCGGGGTGCGCCCGATGACGTCCTCCGGCCTTTTCTTGCCGGCATACGCCGCGAAGGCCTGGTTGCAGGCCAGGTACACGCCGGTCTCGGCATCCTTGGTGAAGTTCATGCCGGGCATGTTGTCCAGAAGCGAGGCGATGGTCTGCTTGAACTGCGCGATCCCGGCGGCCTCCTCCAGCAGCCGCTGCTGCTCGTTGGCCCGGCGCTCCGCCTTGAGCTTCTGATAGAGCAGCACGAGTATGACGACGAACACCGCCGACAGCGCGGCGAGCACGCCGATCCAGTGGTCCGTCAGGAAATCCATCACGGAGATCTTCTGCCCGGAATACATGTACTGCACCAGCGCGTACTCCATGTCCTCGATGGACGACAGGTTCGCGATCTTGTTCAGTATGGAATAGAGCTGAATATCGTCGGCGTTCACCGCGATGGAGAGCCCCATGCTCTCGCCGGTGGGCAGGGCCACCAGCCGGTACTTCTGCCGCAGGGGCTCGTATTCGCCCATGCGGTAGTTGCAGGCCAGCACGCCGTCCGCCTCCTTCGAGGCCACCGCCTTGAAACACGCCTCCACGCCGGGACAGTTGACGATCGTCCAGGCCGGCGTTTCCTCCCGCACCAGGGTCTCAAAGTTGGTGTTGCCCACGTCGATGGCCACCGTCAGCGCCTTGCCCGCGGAGATCTCCGGACGTCCCTCCGCGCGCGTCAGCACGCTCATCTCGGTCTTCATGATGGAATTGATGGTGAGTATGCCCATCGTCTCGCCGGCATAGGTGGAGAGGTTGATCGGGAACACGCAGTCGATCTCGCCGCGCTTCATCGCCGTGATGGCCGCGTCGGTGGAGGGATAGGGCGTCGCCTCGAAGCGTATGTCCACGTTTTTGAGCACGGTGGCAGCGTGGGCCAGATAATCCTTCAGCGCGCCGGTGAGCTCTCCCGTCTGCCTGTCGGCGGCGCAGAAGGGCAGGTAGTTGTCCCAATAGCCGATGCGTATCGTCGCGTGATCGTTCAGCCAGCTCTCCAGGCTCGGGTTCAAAAAGGCGCTCGTCCTGGTGAGGTGTACGTACTCGTCGAACATGCGCTGGTTGATGTAGGGGTCCTCGTCCTGAATGGCCCGCATGGCGGTGTTCAGCTCCGCGAGCAGGTCGGGCCGGGCCTTGTTGACGGCGAAATAGTAGTCCGACGCGCCGATCTTCGTCACGGGGATCACCCGATCCTGGGCGCCGAAGCTGTCCATGCTGACCAGCGCGTCGATGTCGCCCTGGGCGAGCATCGACATGGAATAGGCTTCGTCGTCCGTCAATTCGACGATCTCGGGCCATATGCCGTTCTTCTGCGTCCATTCCCGCAGAAGCCCCGCCTGGAGGCTGTTGCGGTTGACGCCGACCTTCATGCCGTTGAGCGTCTGCAGATTCTCCGCGCTGATGACGGTGTTGTCGGCGTCGATATAGATGTAGTACGACTCCGCGCCCATGGCCAGCGCCGGATAGAACATGTGCTCCGCGCGCTCCTCCTTGTAGGAGACGTCGCTCAACAGGTCGATCTCGCCGTCCATCAGCATCTGCAGGAGGTTCGGCCAGCTGTCTTCGACGTACTCATAGGTCCACCCGGTGTGGGCGGCGATCTTGCGCTGGTACTCGTAGGCAATGCCGCGCCGCTCGCCGTTCTGGTCACGATAGCAGTAGGTGGACTCGTACCAGCCGACGCGCACGACCTTGTTGCCCGCCTCCTGCGCGCGCGCGGCGGGCGGCAGGAAGATGCCGCATATGAGCAAAAACAGCAGCGCGATCATGCCCGTTCTGTTCATGGGTCGATATGCCCGCATCCTGATCCGCCTCCGTTTCCGTTTATATGGTTTGGTAATATCATAGCATGATTGTCGGCACTTTGCCAACCCTAAAATGAAAAGGGGACCTGTTATCGCACCTCAAACCACGCCGGGTCGATCTCGTCAAAGAGGTTGGCGTACTGGACGTACCGATACTTCCTGATCAGCGGGTCGTCCGCCAATTCCGCGACATTGTCGTACACATTCCCCTCGGCATCGATGACGCCCTGAGAGGAGATGACGGGGTACTTCTCATGCACTTCCTTCAGCATCTGCACATAGGGCGGCAGGGCGAAGCCGCCGCGCTCCAGAACCAGCCAGGGGAGATAATTCGCGCTGATGGCGGCGCCGTGCTGTGTCTCGGTCTCATAGTTTGTCCAGATAAAGAACTTTGATTTGAAGTAATCGAGATAGCCCGACATGCCGGTATAGACGCTTTCCTGCGCGGCGGCGGGGAGACTGGGCTGATGATCGCCGAAGAATACGATCATCGTCGGCTCCTCGCTGTCCATATAGTGTTCCATCAGCTGCCGCAGGGAATCGTCGGACACCCGGATCATCGACAGGTAGACCCTTGCGCTCTGATGCAGGCTGTCCTCAAACGGCGCAAGCGTCTCTGCCTCCGGCACATCCTCAAAATGGTCGTAGTCCGCGTGATTCTGGATCGTGACATTGAAGAGGAAGCGCTTTTTCCCGGCGTTTTCGGCGTCGCGCTGCTCGATAAAGGCATAATCCGTCGCATCGGTGATGTATCTGTGCATGTAGCTGTCTTCCGTGATGTCCGGATAGTCGCCAATGGAGTGAAAAACGTCAAATCCCAGATTGGGGTAGACCGTATCCCTGTTCCAGTTTTCCGCGTCGCTGGCGTGAAACGCCTCGGTGACACAGCCGATATTTTTAAAATAGGAGGCAAGGGAGAACAGGGGCTTGGTCACGTTCTCCGTATAGGGATAAGCGCCGGAGCCGAGGAAGGCCAGCGTGTTGCCGGTGAGCGCCTCAAATTCGGTGTTGCAGGTGCCGCCGCCGATGATCGAGACGTACAGGCTGCCTTCAATCGTATTCCTGTCCAGGCTGTCGATAAACGGCATTGCGTCGATCCGCTCGTCCAGCCCGACCGTGCGCAGATCGGAAAAGGCCTCGTTCATGATCATGATGATCCTGGTGGGTCGGATGCCCTCCGCGCTGCCGGGCTTCTGATAGTCCGCCAGGAAGGCGTCCACCGCTTCGCGGGAATAGCCCTCCGGCCTGTCCACGCGGGCGCTGAGGGCGCTCTTCACAAAGGTGAGCACGATGCCCTCCCGGTGGAAGCCCTCGAGGACCTTCGCGTCCCACTGGAAGGTGTTCAGACGGTTGAAGGCCGGATTGTTCACGCAGAAATACACCATCGCCACGGCGACGGCCACGCCGATCCCGCGGCGGACGATCCGCTGCCTGACCGTGGGCTTTTCGGAGGGTCTGGACTTCCTCCAGACGATGATGAGCGCCGCGACAAAGAGCACGACGACCGCCGCGCCGACAACCATCTGCCAGTTGGGCGACAGGTCATACCCTCCCGCGACCTCCCTGGCCGTCCCGATGGCCAACAGGTCGGCAGGCATGATCGGCTTGCTTCTGAACTGTATCACGAAGTGATTGGCGACGTACCAGACGAGCGTCAGTATCGAAACCAGCGCCGTGCCGATCCAGGGAAGCGTCAGCGCGTTGATCAGCAGCGCGGCCGCATACAGGAGCGCCCAGTTGAGCAGGAAATCGGTGTAATCGACATAGGGCAGACTGCCGCAGATGAAGCAGCCCATGATCATCGTCAGGAGAATCGCGGACACGCTCATGACGGGCAGCCTGATCCCCGGCGCGCGCTCAAACACCCTCATGAGCAGCAGCGCCAGCAGCGCCGCGATCAGCAGTATGAACGATCCATATGCGATCCATACATAAACGGGAATGATGGAAGCCCCGGGAAACGACATGGACAGGCTTTCGAGGTTTTCATCGTTGACGAGGTGCACAAGGGGCTCTTCATCGGACACAACCGCCTCGCTGGGCGTCACCGAAAACGGGTGCGACAAGCCGCCTTTGCCCAAGTGCGTTACCGTCCTGCCGAACACAGATATGTCAAAGGAGACGATATCCACCGCGTCAATGTCGTGCATGTAGAGCACGACGTCTTTCACGTGGTATGGGAGGTTGAAGAGCCTCAGCGTTTTCAATTCCGATCCAAAATAGGCGTTGGCTTTGTATACATAATAAAAGCTGGTATTTGAGTCGGTGAGATAACTGGTGCAGGTTCCCTCGCCCACAATGTTGTCCGTGTACACGACCGCGTCGAATCGCGGAGGCAGAAAGCCAAAGAAGATCAGGACGAATGCCAAAGGCAGCGTTACGGCAAGCGCCCCTAACCATTTTTTCACCTTGTTCCCCATGTCTCTACCTCTCTGCGGTTTTTCTTCAATTTACCACATTTTTATTTCGAAATCAAGCCATCCCAAATCGAATCAAAGGGCTTGCGCATGAATAAGATGGCTGGCCGCAGGCCAGACGGAAGAGGTCGTGCCTTCCCCTTGAGGGCAATGTCATCAAATTAAGAATAGTCATGAGAGAACATGATTCCAAAAGCCATCGTAGGGACGCCATTCATGGCGTCCGTTTAAGGCAAAACGGGTGACGCGGACGCCAGGAATGGCGTCCCTGCGATAGGAGTTGTTGCGACGTTAACCGTATGACGGCAACAGGACGAATCATGCTCAAAGGGGCGGCGATGCGCCGCCCGCCGGGTACAGCCAGCCGAATCGTTGCCCGGCGGGCGCCCATTGGGCGCCCCTACGGCGGGGGACGATATCATTCTGCCTCATTCAATCGTTAAGTTGATGACATTCCCCTTGAGGGGAAGGTGGCCGAGCGAAGCGAGGTCGGATGAGGTGTACGTAATCCCACAAAAAAGGGGCGCTGTCCTGCATGCAAGGACAGCGCCCTTTTGGTATTTCCGCCACAGCCTTCCCGGGGACCCTGACGGGCTTGAGATATTGTCAGAATTATCAGTTGGTGACAGTGACTACGCCTTCCTTAGTAATACTAATCTTGATTCCTTTTGAAGTATCGGCAATTGTTACGCTGTCTTCGGTCCCGTTAATCAAAGTCTTGAGCTTCGGCTCGGGATTGGTCTGCCACCCAGACACTTGCGCCTGGGGTGTAAGAGAAATGGTTTTAGACTTCGGCTCAGTCAGATAATTAGTCATCAAATCCGCATATGCGCTGCGGATGTTGGCGACGTCGGTCGCCTCACGGCTCTTCTCGAGCTGGGTGGTGAACACCGGGATTGCGATGGCAACTAAGACGGCGATGATCGCGACGACGATCAGCAGCTCAGCCAGGGTAAAGCCCTTGTTATTCTTCTTCATGGGTATCGTCTCCTTCCGAAATATCGTCGCGGCGGAGCCCTTCCCTCCGCGCGCGTAGACCTGGACCTCCTACCGGGATAGCGCGTCCAGGAAAGCATCTATTTCAAGGCCGCCGGGACGGCCTTTGAAACCCCGATCATTGCGCCCGGGACAGCCATTCCGCTTCATTGATATGAACCCGACGGCCACGGCATGCCCTCCGGCGGGGGCGACATTTTTTCGCCCAAACTTTAGATTCATCGTTACATGTGTATTATATTATATAACCGTTGGCCTTGTCAAGCATATTTTACCAACTATTGATTATTTCGCAAATATTAATAATCTGTTTCAATTCTCCGCATAAAAAACCCTCTACCCGGCCCGGGCAGAGGATGATCATAACAACAGGGCGGCGACGAGGGCCATACCGAGGGCCATGACGCCGACGATCTGCGCGCCCAATATCAGGTCGCTCTTTTTCGGCAAGCCTGCGGGTCTCATGCGGATGCCTCCTCTACAAGCCAGCGAAGCGCGTCGATGGGCAGGCCGTTCACTTCCCGAACCAAATCGAGGTCATAGCGGCCGCTCGATACAGCTTTATATGCGTCCGTCTGCATCAGCGCGCCGACCGTGTAGATGCCGTGATCATGTAAAATGGGGATGAGCGCCGGCGGCAGTGATGTCGTATTGATGGATTGGCTGGTGGTCAATCTCATAGCCACACCTCCTTCCCTTCAAGTGTGCAAATCATATTTTAACACATCCTTTACGGATTGTCAACAATCAAAACCCGTACTTTTTTGTGACGTAAATGCGCCAAACCTCTGTGATATCCATTTTGAGGTTGTCATATCCGGCCCGCCTGTATTATAATATATGTGCGGTTTTCCCCCTCATTCCATATATTGCGAGGTTCACGGCCATGAAAATTGTGAAAATGCTGTTGGCGGTTTTGATATGCGCCGCGCTTTTTGGCGTCGCCGGCGCGGAGCCCTACGACAGGGCCGACCTGGTGGGCACCTGGTCCCCCGAGTACATGAGCATCGCCATGTTCTGCACCATCAACGAGGACAACACCTTTGACGTTCAGATCCTCGAGGACCTGCCGATCGACATCGACGGCTTCTCGGGCACCTGGACCTTCGACGGCATCTCCGACGTCACCTTTACCCACGGGGACCAGTCCATGACCTTCTTCTGGGACGGCAAGACCCTCAACGGCTCCCTGGGCGGGCTGCCCGTCGTGCTGAAGCGGGACTGGCAGCCGGAGGCCGCGGCGACGGAGGCGCCGTCCGGGGAGGCCGGGGACTCGGACGCGACGTCCTATTACGGCACGACCGACGCGCCCTCCGATGATTACGGCGCGTCAGTCAGCACTCCGTGACCCCGCGTTTACCCCTCATTCCTGCGTAAAGCCCGCCCGCCTGAGACTGCTCTCCGACACCAGGCCCAGCCAGGCACGTATGAACCGGCTGTACGCCTCCGTGGGGTTCTCCGTGATGCGCTCAAGGCTGATGGCCTGCACCGCGTCCGTGCCGGGGACCGCGTGGGGATCGGCGGTCTCGAAGGTATAGAGCGTGCGAAGCGCCGGGCCGAAGCGCTCCCAGTCGGCGACCACCGGCGCGCCCGCGTCGTCCCGCAGCATGTACTCCGGCTCCACGATTTTGTCGGCGGCCAGCGCCGACCGCTCCTCGCTCACCTTCCGCAGAAACTCCCAGCGCATGCTCTTGTAGGTGTCCAGGGTGATCTCCGGCGTGGCGTCGAGTATGTGCCCGCGCAGGAAGGCGGCGGTGAAATAGGAGGCGCGCGGCCGGTTCAGGTACAGCAGCACGCGGGTCCAGTTCCGCTCGTCGGCGGACATCCCGGGCTCCGCCTCCTCCCGCAGCACGGCGAGGGTCGATTCGTAGAACCGGTCGTACTCCACGTCGGTGGAGGGGATGACCCGGTTGTGCCCGCAGTCGGGACACAGGGCGGGCCTGTCGGCGGAGGCAAACGTGTAGTGGCAGCGTGGACAGGTAAACAGCATGATCCATACAACTCCGATCGATGAAAATGGTTCAGTCCGGCGGGCGATCCCCCGCCGGACTGAACGTTTACGTTTTTTTATTCCTCGGCGACGATGATTTCCTCCGTCTCCTCCGGGGTGGCTTCTGCATCGAAGGACAGGCCGTTGTCGGCGTCCTCGCCGGAAGCGGCCTGGGGCTCCCCCTGGGCCGGTTCGGGCTCGAGGACATCCTCATCAGCCACTGGGGCATCCTGATCCTGGGGCGCTTCGGCGGCGTCCGGTTCGACGGCGGTCTCCTCGGCCTGGGCGTCGACGGCCTCCTCGGCAAAGGTCGCCTCCTCGGTGGCGGGGAGGGCGTCCTCCACGGAAAGCCCCTCTTCCTCGGTGGCGGTCACGGCTTCGGCGTCAACGGCGCCTGCCGTCTCGGCCTGGGCGCTCTCGGCCGCCTGGGCCTCGGTCTGGATGCTCTCGACCTCCTGCGCCTCGGTGGTGGGCGGGGCGACGGCGTTGACCGTCACGGGCGCCCTCACCGTGCACTTGTAGTCGTCGGCGGCGGTCACAACGATCGTGGCCGTGCCGGGCCCCACGCCCGTCACGACGCCCGCTTCGGACACCGTGGCGACGCCGGGGTTGTCGCTTGCGAAGGTGAAGCCCTTGGTGTTGGCGTTGGCGGGAGAGATCGAGGTGGGCGCGAGGCCCTGGCTCGCCCCCTGGTCGAGCGTCAGCGCGCCGGGGCTGACGGCAAAGCCGGTGATGAAGATCTCGACGTTGTCGCCCGGATCGGAGGGGTCCCGCTTGGCCTTCTTGCCGATCTTCGGGGGTCTCGGCGTGGAGAAGCGGGCGTTCTGCGCCACGATGATGTGCGTGCCGATGGGACAGTTGTAGTACACCCACGCCGCGCAGCCGCAGATGGTGCGTATGCAGCCGGAGGAGCAGTTCGTGCCGATGCAGTTGTAGTAGCTTGGCCGGATGGTGTTGTGGTTCTTTTTCTTATAGATCGGTCCGTGCAGATAGATGCCGACCGACAGCCTGTTGGCGTAGGGGGAGTAGCCGCTGCCCCACTTGTGCCAGCGCTCCTTCTTTGTGATCGTGTAGAAGCCCACGTCGGTCACGTTCTTGCGGCCCATGCCCGTGGGGTAGAGCCTGACCACGCGGGTCCAGTTGCCGCTGTCGTCCTTGGCGATGATGGCGATGGTGTGGCTGTTCTTGCAGCAATAGATGATGTAGGGCAGATTGTATCCCGCGGGGGCGGTGATCGGCCGCATGCCGTCGTCAACGACCCGGATCTTTACCTTGGCCTTCTTCTTGTTGCGCGTGGTGACGGTGATGGTGCACTTGCCGGGGGCCAGCGCGCCCACGTAGCCGTTCTGATCCACGATGGCAATGCGCTTGTTGGAGGTCTTCCACTTGAGCGTGCTCTGGGCAGTCTCGGGGAAGAGGGACGCCGTGAGCTGTATGCCCTCGGTGGCGAGCAGCGTGATCGTGCCCGTCTGGTTGAGGGACACCTTGGCGGGCTTGTAGGGATCGACGACCTTGATCTTCACCTTGGCCTTCTTCTTGTTGCGCGTGGTGACGGTGACGGTGGTGGTGCCCACCTTTTTGGCGGTGACCACGCCGCCGGACACCGATGCCACGCCCTTCTTGGTGGACTTCCACTTGAGTGTGCTCTGGGCGCCCTCGGGGTACAGCGTGGCGTTGAGCGTCAGTGTGTTGCCCACCGCCAGCGTGACCGTGCCGCTCTGGTCCAGCCTGACCGAGGTGGGCGCCGTGTCCGCCAGGGACGGGACCGCCTCCACCGTCAGCAGCGCTATGAGCATCAGCACCGATACGCACAGCCTGAATGTTCTTTTCATGGGTGTTTCCTCCTGTTATGTATTGTTTCCCTCTTGACAGAATCAGGGTATGGCCGTCGTCAGACGGCGCGGATCCTCCAAGATATTGTAATTGTATCACAAATAATTCCATGCCGCAACGAATTATTTAAGAAATTGTTGCAGAAAATTGGTCTATTTTGCTGTTTTTCCGTTGCAATCCGGAATCATGCCGCCTGATACCATCATATGACGCACCGTCACACTTTATTTCTGTTTTACGCATTCCCATGGCATTGTTTATATGGTATAATTCAATCGGGACAGCGCGGCCGCCGCGGCGGCCGTCAGGCAATTGATCTTCGGGGGGCGATGGCATGCTCATGCAGAAAATCGTGGTCAAATACGGCGGCTGTCTCTGCCGGCGCTGCATGGACCGCCACTACAACGTCCACCTCTCCCACCGGGACGTGGTCGAGATCGAGGGCGTCTGTCCGAACTGCCATAAGAAGGGGCGGCTGGTCAGCGGCCTGAAGCTCGGCGGCCGGATCAAGATGCTCGGCAAGTGGTGACGGGCGCACGCATGAATCACGGGACGGTTTCATATCATCGTTCCGCAAATCCGCCGTAGGGACGCCATTCATGGCGTCCGCAGCCGGATCAGGATACTCGGGAAGGGAGGTCTGCCGCATGGGGGCGCTGAAGCGCACGTTCAGGCTGATCCGCGTGAACTGGAGATCCCTGGTGCTGTTTGAAATCGCCTTCAAGGCCGCCATGTCGACGGGCTTCACGCTGCTGGGCAGCCTGGGATTCCGGCTCGCCATGGGCGCGATGGGCCGCAGCTACCTCACCCGGGAGAGCGTCGCGTCCTTCCTCGCGCACCCGCTGACACTGCTTTTGCTGCTTCTCCTGGCGCTCATGGCCGTCACCTGCGTCATGATCGACCTGAGCGCCGTGGTGTACATACTGAACTGTTCCTCCCAGCGCTTCCGGTGCCGCATGCGGCAGGTCCTGCGCTTTGCGCTGTACAACGGCCTGAGGATGTGGCTGCCCCACAACATACTTCTGGTTCCGGTGCTGATGCTGCTGACGCCCTTCATGAGCCTCAGCATGCTCTGCGGGCTGCTGGCGACGGTGTCCCTGCCGGAGTTCGTGCTGGAGTCCATGCGCCTGAGCCCGCAATCCTACGCCGCCGCCCTGGCGATCGTGCTGCTCATCCCCCTGGCGCTGATGCGCCGGGCTTACGTGTTTCACTACTTCGCGCTGGAGGGCTGCTCCTTTCGGGACGCCATGCGCCGAAGCAGGGCCATCAGCCGGCACTCGCTGACGGATTATCTGTCGCTGCTGCTGGCGCAGGCGGCGTTCACGGCGCTGATGGTGCTGAACATATTCGCCCTCACGCTGCTGGGGTCCGGCCTGGGCCGCCTGCTCAGCCTGCTGTTTCACCGGCCGTGGCTGGCGGGCACGGCGGTGTGGTATTCCGTCATGCTGTCGCTGGGCATCGTGTTCGCGTTCTCGATGCCCATCAGCTGCGGCTGTCTGAGCCAGCTGTTCTACCGGCGCAAGCGGGAGGCCGGGGAGGGCTTCGTGCCCGCCTACGCGCCGGCGCGCACACTGGACCCGGTGCGCGAGAAGATGCTCAAGGGCCTGAAGGCGGCGCTGCTGGCCCTGATCGTCGGCAGCCTGCTGGCGGTGGGGTGGCTGGTCAACACCGGCGCGCTGAATCCCCCCATAGAGGACGTCCACACGCTGGAGATCACCGCCCACCGCGGGGCCTCGGCCCTCTGCCCGGAGAACACCATGGCCGCCTTCCGCGCCGCCCGTGAGCTGGGCGCGGACTGGGTCGAGCTGGACGTGCAGCAGACCCGGGACGGCCAGATCGTGGTGCTGCACGACCCGGACACCCTCCGCACGACGGGCGTGCGGGGCAAGGTGTGGGCCATGACCTACGAACAGATATCGAAGCTGGACGCGGGCCACCTGTTCGGCCGACAGTTCGCCGGGGAGCCCATACCGCTGCTTTCGGAGGTCGCCGAGTACGCCCGGGACACGGGGCTGCGGCTGAACATCGAGCTGAAGCCCACCGGCCACGAGACGGACTTCGAGCAGGGCGTGATCGACATCATCCGCGCCTGCGGCCTGGCGGAGCGCTGCGTGATCACCTCCCAGGTCTACGGCGTGCTGGAGCGGGTCAAGGCCTGCGACGAGAGCATCACGACGGTGTACGTCACCAGCTTCGCCTACGGGAGCATCGACCGACTGTCCTCGGCGGATCATTTCAGCGTGCAGTCCACCAGCGTCACGCCGCAATTGGTGTCCCGCATGCACCGGCAGGGCCGGCAGATCTACGCTTGGACGGTCAACACCCGAAGCGGCATCGACCGCATGATCGAGCGAAATGTGGACAACATCATCACGGACAACATCGAGCTGGCGCGGCAGCGCGTATCGGAGAGCCGGTACAGCCGCCTGGTCAGCGATCTGGTGCAGGCGGTGGCGGAGGAATAGTGCTCCCGGGCTGCGCCCGAGAGTGGAGATAAAGAATGCCTGAGGACGATGATACGTGATTTCCTGTCACAAAACGCACTTATTCGCGGGAACATTGATTGTTATTCCCGCAATGCAATGTGCGCGGCTGACTATATCTCCACTCTCCACTCTTCACTCTCAATCAAATCTGAATCATAATAGTTGAAGGAATACCATGAAACTACGCAAGCGAAAGACGGGCGTCGCGCCCGCCGCGATCCGGTACGACGACGCACCCCTGCGCCACAGGGCGGCGATGCTCGCCGCGCTGGCGCTTCTAACCACGCTTACCATGGAGCTGTTAAACCGGGGGCTGTCCGTCCCCCGGCTGTTCGGGTTCATCGCCGCCTCCCCGTTGATCTTCCTGTTCAACGTGCTCATCGTGTTCACGTCGCTGGTGTTCTCGGAGCTGTTTTTGCGCCGGATCGCCATGCTGGGGACCGTCTGCCTGCTGTGGCTGGTGTTCGGGGTGGTGCAGTACATCGTGGTCAGGGACCGCACCGCGCCCTTTTCCTCCATGGACCTGCTGCTGATCCGGGAGGCTCTGTCGCTTCTGTCGATCTACGCCACGCTGCCCCAGATCATCGGCATCTTCCTGGGCCTGTTCGGCGTGTTCGCGCTGGTGATCACGCTGTTCACCCGCGCGCGGCGGCGCAGGCGCAGGAGCCTCGCGCCCGCGCTGGTGGCCTTCGTGGGCTGCCTGCTGCTGTGCGCCATGATCAAGACCGTCGGCATGCACGCCGGGCTGATCCCCCAGCGCTTCGACAGCCTGGTGAACAACTACGCCGACTACGGCTTCCCGCTGGTGTTCACCTACACCTTCGGGCAGATGGGCATCGCCCGCCCCAGCAATTACAGCAACGAGACCGTGGACGAGATCATGGAGGACATCGGCGATGCCAGGCCGGCCCACCGTGCCGCCTTTGATCAGGACGACAACATCACCCATCCCAACATACTGTTTTTGCAGCTGGAGTCGTTCATCGACGTGGGCACGGTCAGGGGCTGCCGGGTCAGCCGGGACCCCACCCCCTGCTTCACCTGGCTGAAGCGGGAGTGCCCCTGCGGCACGCTGTACGTGCCCGCGGTGGGCGGCGGCACGGTGAACACGGAGTTTGAGATCATCACCGGGCTCAACCTGGACTACTTCGGCGCGGGCGAATCGCCGTACAGCACCGTATTGCAGCAGACCCCCTGCGAGTCCATGGCCTACAACATGAAGCAGTACGGCTACACCGCCACGGCGCTGCACAACAACGGCGCCACCTTCTACAACCGAAACGCCGTCTATCCCCGGCTGGGCTTCGACTGCTTTGTGCCGGTGGAGTACATGCCGGGCGTGCACACCAACGCCCAGGGCTGGGCGAAGGACGACATACTGACCCCGGAGATACTCAACATGCTGGAGCGTACCGGGGGCCGCGACCTGGCGCTGTGCATCACCGTGGAGACCCACGGCAAGTACCAGGAGACCTACGAGCCCCGGGAGGGCGACATCGAGGTGCTCGCCCTCCCGGAGGAACTGCCGCTGGCCCCCTTCCAGAACTACGTGAACCTGCTGCCCAACACCGACGCCTTCCTCGAGGCGCTGATCGGGGCGCTGACGGACTTCGACGAGCCCACGGTGGTGGTGGCCTACGGGGATCACCTCCCGGCCCTCAACCTCACGGAGGATATGCTCACCACCGGCAGCATATTCGCCACCGAATACGTGATCTGGAACAACTTCGGCCACCGCTTCGACGCCCCGGACCTCCAGGCCTATCGGCTCAACGCCTGCGTGCTCGGCCAGCTCGGCTTTTCCGGCGGCGCCATCGCCCGGCTGCACCAGTCCGTCGCCCCCGACGACAGAAGCGAGGACTACCTCTCCCGGCTGGAGCTGCTGGAATACGACATACTCTACGGCGACCATCAGGCCTTCGACGGCGACTTCCCCTATGAACCCACGGACATGCGCCTGGGCGGCCGGGACATCGAAATACTGGACGCCGACCTCGACTACCGCCGCCTGCTGGTCACCGGGCGCAACTTCACCGGTTACAGCCGCGTGGTGCTGGACGGGCAGACGCTGGACACGCTGTTCGTGGACCCGGAGCACATCATCGCCGCGGTCCAACAGAACGAGTCCCCCATCGGATCGACCAGCCAGGCGTCCGCTTTTGAGGAGGTTTCCGTCGCCCAGGTCAACTCGGACGGCGTGGAGCTGAGCCGGACCGAGGCGTTCAGGCACCCGCAGGCGACGGCTAATATAAAGAAGTGATCATTATTCAGTCGTGCCGAGAAACGGGAAGTAATTTGAGTGTGGAGTGTGGAGAGTGGAGTGTGGAGTTAAAGTTACCGGCTGACGCAAAATCCCATAGTATCTGCGCGGCATGCCTTCCCCTTCAGGGGAAGGTGGCAGCCCGTAGGGCTGACGGAAGAGGTCGTGCCTTCCCCTTGAGGGGAAGGTGGACCGCCGCAGGCGGGACGGATTGCCTTCCCCTTGAGGGGAAGGTGGACCGCCGCAGGCGGGACGGATGAGGTGTCAACTCCACTCTCCACACTCCACACTCGGGCGCAGCCCGATAGCTGAACAGTTACAAAAAGGGAGTACATGTAAAATGCTGATACCGAGAGTGATCGTCGCCCCCGTGCTCGGCGGCGTGATCGGATACATCACCAACGATCTGGCGATCCGAATGCTGTTTCGCCCCCGCAAGGCTGTCTACATCGGCCGATTCCACGTCCCCTTCACGCCGGGACTGATCCCGAGCCAGCAGGGGCGCATCGCGCAGTCCATCGGCGGGGTGATCAGCAAGGAGCTGCTCAACGAAGAGACCCTTCGGCAGACCCTGCTGTCCGAGAGCACCGTCGGCATGCTCCGCAAGAAGGCGCGCACGGCGCTGCGGGTGCTGTCGAAGGACGAGCGCACCGTCAGCGACCTGTTCCGGCAGTCCGGCCTCCGGGAGAAGGTCAACATGGGCGTGGATGAGATCGAACAGAAGCTGACCGGCATACTGTGCGCGAAGATCATCGAGGCGGAGCTGGGCTACGCGGTCGTGGACAGCGTGGTGGGCAACAGGATGGACTTCATCACCCAGAACAAGCTGTTCACAAAGCTGATCGACGAGGACGCCCAGGAGTCCATCCGGGAAAAGCTGGCGGAGAAGGTGAACGACCTCATCGCCGAGAGGGCCCCGGACGCCTCGGCGGCCATCGTCGCCCGGTTCCGGGGACAGCTGATGGACGCGCGGCTGTGCGACCTGTACGCCCGGCATCGGGACAAGGAGGACGCGCTGATCGACAGCGTGACGGAGCTGTACACCTCCATACTGGGCGGCAACCTGGGCAGGCTGCTGGAGGCCATCAACATCGAGCGCATCGTGGTGGACAAGATCAACGCCTTCGACGCCGCCCAGCTGGAGGGCATGATCTTCGGTATCATGAAGCGGGAGCTCAAGGCCATCGTCTATCTCGGCGCGCTGCTGGGGTTTCTGATGGGCTTCATCAACCTGCTGTGGTAGTTTACGGAACAAAGAATAATAACATAGGAGGTCAACACAAATGCGCAAATTCATCGGCTATCAGCACGGCGTGAACCTGGGCGGCTGGCTGTCCCAGTGCGTCGCCACGACCCGGGAGCACTTCGACGGTTTCATCACCGAGGCGGACATCAGGTGGATCAGCGGCATGGGCCTGGACCACGTGCGCCTGCCGGTGGACTACAACTGGATCGAGGACGAGTCCGGCGCGCCCATCGAGGAGGGCTTAAAGCACATCGACGACTGCGTGGGCTGGTGCCGCGCGGCGGGGCTCAACCTGCTTCTGGACCTGCACAAGGCCTTCGGCTACACCTTCGACCCGCTGGATAAGGACGCCGACCGGGAGATCTTCTTCCACGACGCCGCGCTGCAGGCGCGCTTCATCGCGCTGTGGCGGCGGTTGGCCGCGCGCTACGGCAAGTGCGGCAACGTGGCCTTCGACCTGCTCAACGAGGTGGTCTCCCCGAACGTGGCCGAGGCGTGGAACGCCATCGCGGACCGCACCATCGCCGCCATCCGCGAAATCGCCCCCGACACGTGGATCGTGGTGGGCGGCGTGTGCTACAACAACGTCAAGAGCGTGCCGCTGCTGGCCCCGCCCCATGACGCCCGGGTGGTCTACAACTTCCACTGCTACGAGCCGATGATCTTCACCCACCAGAAGGCCTACTGGGTGGCGGGCATGCCCGACGACCTGGAGGTGCCCTACCCCGACGACCTCGCGCACTACAAGGCCCTGTCCGAGCAGCTCTCCTTCGACCTGGCGGGGGCCATCGCCGGGGAGAAGGTGGACGCCCTGGGACCGCAGTTCTTCGAGGCGCTGTTCGCCCCGGCCCTGCGGGCAGCGGAGAAGAACAATGCGCCGCTTTACTGCGGGGAGTACGGCGTCATCGACCGGGCCCCGCTTCCCGACACGCTGCGGTGGCTCAAGGACATCAGCGCGGTGTTCAACCGGCACGGCATCGGCCGGGCGCTGTGGAACTACAAGGACAAGGACTTCGGGCTGATCGACGCCCACTACGACGCGCTCCGTGACGCCATGATCGGCCTGATGTGACCCGCAACGCAACGCGACATTACAAAGGAGGAGGAACACATGAGCATCATCCGGAAATGGAATTCCCTGAGCCTGATTGTCAGAATACTGATCGGCCTGGTCATCGGTGCGGTGCTGGGCTTTGTCGCGCCGGGGCTTACGTGGCTGGGCGTGCTGGGCGAGCTGTTCGTCGGCGCGCTCAAGGCCATCGCGCCCATACTGGTGTTCGTGCTGGTGGCGTCGTCGCTGGCCAACTCCAAGGGCGGCAACATGGGCAAGTTCCGCACGGTCATCGTGCTGTACCTGTTCAGCACGCTGTGCGCCGCCATCGTGTCGGTGTTCACCAGCTTCGCCTTCCCGGTCAAGATACCGCTGACCGGCCTCGACGCGGTGGACGCCGCCGCCGCGCCCCAGGGCATGTCCGAGGTGGTGATGAACCTCTTAAAGAGCATCATCGCCAACCCCGTGGCCGCCCTGGCCAACGCCAACTACATCGGCATACTGTTCTGGGCGGTGGTGTTCGGCGTGGCGCTGAAGCTGGCCGCCCCGGCCACCAAGGACATGATGCAGGACCTGGCCAACGGCGTGTCCGCCGTGGTGCGCTGGGTCATCGCCTGCGCCCCGCTGGGCATCATGGGCCTGGTGTTCAGCGCCGTGTCCTCCAGCGGCGCGGAGATCTTCGTGACCTACGGCCGCCTGGTGGCTCTGCTGGTGGGCACCATGCTGTTCGTGGCGCTCGTCATCAATCCGCTGATCGTGGGCGTGATGCTCAGGCACAACCCCTACCCGCTGGTGTTCCGCTGCCTGCGTCAGAGCGGCGTCACCGCGTTCTTCACCCGCAGCTCCGCCGCCAACATCCCCGTGAACATGGAGCTGTGCAAGGAGCTGGGGCTGGATGAGGACCTCTACTCCGTGTCCATCCCGCTGGGCTCGACCATCAACATGGACGGCGCGGCGGTCACCATCACCATCTTCTCGCTGGCCGCGGCGTTCACCACCGGCGTGCCGGTGACGCTGCCCATGGCCATTTTCCTGAGCATCGTGGCCACCTTCTCCGCCTGCGGCACCTCCGGCGTGGCGGGCGGGTCGCTGATGCTGGTGCCCCTGGGCTGCTCGCTGTTCGGCATCTCCAACGACATCGCCATGCAGCTGGTGGGCGTGGGCTTCATCATCAGCGTGATCCAGGACTCCCTTGAGACCGCGCTGAACTCCTCCGGCGACGTGCTGTTCACCGCCACCGCCGAGTTCAGGGAATGGAAGAAGCAGGGCAAGAAGCTGCCGCTGTAAGGAGGGAAGGACATGAAAACCATCAAGAGCGTCTACAAGATCGGCAACGGGCCCTCCAGCTCCCACACGGTCGGGCCCTTCCACGCCGCGCAGATCTTCGGCGCGCGATATCCCGATGCCGACCGCTACCGCGTGACGCTGTTCGGCTCGCTGGCCTTCACCGGCGAGGGCCACGGCACCGGCAAGGCCATCGTGTCCGGCCTGCCCGGCTCGGAGGTGGTGTTCAACCGGGAAAAGACGGACCTGCCCCACCCCAACACCATGCTGTTCGAGGCCTTCAAGGGCGACCAAATCGTGGGCGCCAAGCGCATATTCAGCATCGGCGGGGGCTCGATACGCATCGAGGGCGAGCAATCCGACGAGGAGATCGAGGTCTACCCCCAGAAGAGCTTCTCCGAGATACTGGACATCTGCCGCCGGCGCAACCTGAACCTGGCGCAGTTCATCTACCGCATGGAGGACGACCGCCTGCGGGACAGCCTCAGGACCGTGTGGAAGGCCATGGTGGACGCCATCCGCCGCGGCCTGGCCGCCGAGGGCGTGCTGCCCGGGGGCCTGGGGGTCGCGCGCAAGGCGAAGCTTTTGTATGAGAAGCGCTGCTACAACGAGAGCGCCGACGTCACCATGAACCGCGTCATCGCCGCCTACGCCTACGCCGTCAGCGAGGAGAACGCCGACGAGAACATCGTCGTCACCGCGCCCACCTGCGGCAGCTGCGGCGTGCTGCCCGCGGTGCTGTACTACATGTACGCGGACCGGGGCTTCCCCGAGGCGGAGATACTGGACGCGCTGGCCGTGGCGGCGCTGATCGGCAATGTGATCCGCACCAACGCCTCCATCTCCGGCGCGGAGTGCGGCTGTCAGGCCGAGATCGGCAGCGCCTGCTCCATGACCGCCGCCGCGCTGGCCTCGCTGTACGGCCTGAACATCGACCAGATCGAGTACGCCGCCGAGATCGCCATGGAGCACAACCTCGGCCTGACCTGCGACCCCGTCAAGGGGCTGGTGCAGATCCCCTGCATCGAGCGCAACGCCGTGGCCGCCATGCGCGCCATCAGCTCCGTGAACCTCTCCCGCTTCCTGTTCTCCACCCGCAAGATCTCCTTCGACGAGGTGGTGGCCACCATGTACCGCACCGGCCGTGACATGGACGAGAAGTACCGCGAGACCTCCCACGGCGGACTGGCGCAGATCTATGATGCGAATTGACAGATCAGCGAACAGACAACGCCGGGCGCGTATTGCACGCGCCCGGCGCTGTCTGCGGATATCCAGGCGTCACGACGCCTGAATGATCCTGCTCTCCATCAGCAGGGTATAGAAGTCAAATTCATCCATGTTGGCGATCTCGCCCCCCGCTTCGTCGAAGCGGGCCTCCCATTGGGTGATGGTATCCCTCTCGTTCATGGCCGGGCCTCCGTTCCTGATTTCCAACAGCCCCCATTATACTCCATATCCCCCGCCCTGTCCAGAAATCCGCGAATTATGACGGCAGATGTAATAACCCGTGAGACGAAGCGCGCGAAGCCCCGATTTGCGGGGCTTCGCGCTGTCATGGTTTTGTAACCGGCGGAGGGCTATTCTTCATCCTCCATGGCGTAGCTGATCTCGTCCAGCTCGGCATGGACGGACTCGGCCCAGCTGTACTGGTTCATGTAATCGCCCAGGTAGCTGTATTTGGATGCCTTCTTCTTTTCCAGCCAGTCGTAGAGGTCGCACTCGATGCGGCTGGGGGCGATGGCCAGGCTGCCGCGCTGCTTGACGATGATGTCCGTGGCGCGGAGTTTTTTGAGAGTGTTCTGCAGGTCCTGCCGCAGGTTGCTCAGGTAGGAGGCCTTTTTCTCCGGGTCGCCGTCGTCCTCCCACAGGGAACCGATGATCTCGCCGTTGGTGGTCTGGGCGCCCCGGTTGTTGACCAGCAGTGCCACGATCTCCTTGGTGCGGTTGTACTTGAACGCCACCGGCGTGCCGTCCACGAACAGCTCAAAGTTGCCGAAGGTCTGGGCGAACACCCGCCGGCGGTCCTTCTGCTCGGCGGGGTGGCGCAGATCGGCGAACTCCCGCCGGGCGGCCTCGGCGTCGGCGGGCTTGAGCAGGTAGCCGCTGCAGTGCATCCGCAGGGCCTCGAAGCACTTCTCCCGGCCCTCGGACAGGAAGATCAGGTTCACCAGCGGGTAGAGCTCCTTCAGATACTGCCCCAGGTCCAGCCCGTTGAGCTCGGGCAGATCGATCTCCAGCAGGGCCGCGTCCACCTCGGTTTCGCGGGCGGCGGCCAGGGCCTCCAGGCTGCTCTGAAAGCACCTGAGCTCGCCGTCCGGCACTATGTCGGGCAGTATTTCCGAAATACGGCGCAGGCTGTCCGCGCTTTGATCCACCGCAAACACCATCATTGCGCGGGCCCTCCCAACTCCACGGCGCGCACGCGCTGGCGCTGGCGCTGCTCGCGGGTCATGTGCAGCGGGTCCGGCTCGCCCACCAGCAGCATGTCGCCGCCGTTCACCGCCGCGTCGTGCAGCGGGCCGGCGCTCAGATCGGAGATCACCAGGGCGGCGAAGCGGTCGTAGTTGTCGTCGTCGATGACGGGAAAGTGGTACCGCATGCGATACCAGTGCCGCGGGTCGAAGCCCGCGCTGCCGGTGTAGAGCCGGTCCGCCGTGGCCTCCACCTCGTCGGGCCCCGCGATCGCGCCGGAGGGCAGGTCCTCGCAGAACAGCATGGCGTAGGCGCGCAGGATCTGGTTGCGCACGGTCTCGCGGCGGCCGTTGCGCTCCACCTCCGCGCTCATGGCGGCGTAATAGTAGTCCTGGGCGGCCTCGTCCTGATCAAAGCGGACGATGGCGTCATACAGCCTTCGGTCGATGTAGGGATGGGCCATAGGGTCGTCAACTCCTCGGATGGTGATTGTCGGGTCGGATGATTTGGCGCTAGAGTGTGTTTCTAAATGCCGGGAGATGCAGTTTCGAGCGGATTTGGCTGCATTTCAAGGCGATTTTCCGCAGGCTTAGTGGGGCAATAGCAGCCTGCTTTCTCCGGTAAAACCGCCCCGTCAGCGAATCGGTGCGCTGGGTGTTGATGAAGGCGTTGGGGTCCGTCTTGCGCACGTGATACACCACCCGGCGCACGTCGTCGCCGGAGAGCACCGTATAGATCATGGTCCTCGGCTCGTTCTTGTAGAGCCCCGTGCCCTGAAACAGCGTCGCCGCGTGGTGGGTGTCGTCGCGTATGATGGCGTAGACCTCCTCGGGCATGCTGGTCACGATCCACATGGTGCGGTGCTGGTAGCGGTGGTACAGCGTGTGAAGCGTCTGCGTGGTGCAGTACTGGAAGATCATGGAGTACAGCGCCCGGTCCCAGCCGAACAGCAGCCCCGCCACGCTCAGCATGACCACATTGCCGCCCAGTATGATGTTGAAGGCGTCCTTCCCGTTCTTCTCCGCCAGGTAGATGCTGATGAAGTCCGTGCCGCCGGTGCAGGCGTCGGCCCGCAGGCAGAGGGTCGCGGCGACGCCGTTGATGATCCCGCCGAAAACGCTGTTGAGCAGCGGGTCGGTCGCCACCGCGAAGGTGGGGATGACGTCCACCAGCACGCTGGTGATGGCGACGGAAAGCATCGACAGGAGGGCAAAGTGTTTGCCGATGTACCTGAAGCAGATCGCCGCGGCGAGGCAGTTCAGCAACAGGCTGAGCACGGAGTAGGGCGGGGTGAAGTGGGCGTAGCGGGTACAGATCTCCTGGATGAGCAGCGACAGCCCCGTAAAGCCGCCGGGAAACAGCCCCGCCGTGCGCACAAAGGAGCACAGGTTGAAGGCGTACAATACCGCGCCGGCCGCGATCAGCACGAGGCGCCGCGGGAGGGGTTGCTGTTTCATGGTATCATCCTTTCCGGCACTTGCGCGGGGGGCGACCTCTTCCTGCGCCTTATGATGTCCCTTCGTAGGGGCGCCCAATGGGCGCCCGTCTGGCAACGATACGCTATGTTGTACCCGGCGGGCGGCGCATCGCCGCCCCTACGACGGGGTTTCGGGCGATGATGGCATCGCCCCTACGATGGGGTTCCGGGCGATGGGGGCATCGCCCCTACGACGACGGGGTTTCGGGCGATGGGGACATCGCCTCTACGACGGGCTCAGGCTCCCCTGCGCAGGGGGAGCTGTCAGCGTAGCTGACTGAGGGGGCGCGTATTCCGGCGGACGCCATGAATGGCGTCCCTACGACGGGATTCGTACTGACATAGCCCCTACTCCCTACTGCCTACTCCCTCGATCAAATCCCCGATCCGCAAGGGCTTCGCGTAGTAGTACCCCTGGAAGCTCTCCACGTGGAAGCGCTTGAGGATATCCCGCATGCCCTCCGTCTCGATGCCCTCCACGCAGACCTTCGCGCCGAAGATCATGGCCAGATCGGCGATGTTGCTTATGAGCTTCCGGTCGATCTCGTTTTTCTCGATGCGCCTGACGAAGCTGCGGTCGATCTTGATGATGTCGAAGGGGATCTCCTTGAGGATGCCGATGGAGGAGAACCCGGTGCCGAAGTCGTCCAGCGCCACCAGCACGCCCCTCGACTTCAGGTGGATGATCACGTTCTTCAACAGCTCCAGGTTCAGCAGCCGGCAGCGCTCGGTGACCTCAAAGCACAAATGCTCCGGCGGGTACTCCAGCTCGTTTAATATGCGCAGCACCATATCCACGAAGTCCGGCTTTTCGATCTGCGTGTAGGAGAGGTTGACGTTGACGACAAACCCGGGATTTTTGCCGAGTACGCGCTTCGCCGCCAGTATGGACTCCCGGATGATCCACTCCCCGAGCTCCGGGAAGAGCGGGTCCGACTCCAGAAGCGGTATGAACAGGTCCGGCGGCACCAGGCCGTACTGGTCGTTTTTCCAGCGCAGCAGGGCCTCCGCGCCGATGAGCCGCTCGGTTTTGGCGTCTACCACCGGCTGATAGAGCAGGAAGAAGCCCTCGTAACCGCGCATGATGGAGGCGCGTATGGCGTGCAGCTTCTCCAGCCGCTTGTGGTTTTCCTCGTTCAGATCGTTCTGGAACTCCACCAGGTTGCCCTGCTGGCGGAACTTGGATTCCTCGTTGGCGAAGTTCAGGCAGGCGTAGACCGTCTGGGAGTCCACGTCGAAGCGGTCCACCCGCAGCGCGCCGCAGTGCAGATCCAGCAGTATCTTCCGGTCGTCCACCTGGAAGCCCTCGTGGAGGAACGCGCGGAAGCGGTTGTAGCGCTCCTTGAGCTCCGATATGGACAGCGTGTTGCTGATGACCGCGAACTTCGTGCCGTCGATGCGGTAGGTGTGGCCGGTGTTGCCCACCGACTCGAACACCTTCCTGGCGTAGAGCTGCAGCACGCGGTTTCCGAAGTGGTAGCCGTACATCTCGTTGATCTCGGAGAAGCGGCTGATGCCGAAGAGTATCACGCTGAACTCGGTGTTTCGCATGATGCCGCCGTCCAGGTCCTCGAAGAAGCCGTACTGGTTGCGAAGCCCGGTCAGCGCGTCGATGTGCCCCTGCACGCCGTGGTTGCGGATGGTGCCGGCGAAGTAGTCCGGCTCGCCGTTCAGATCCTGGATCACCACGCCCCGGCAGGTGCACACCTCGTACTCGCCGGTCACGCGCATGGCGCGGTACTGCATGTCGTGGCCCGCGGCGTTGCCGGAGAAGATGTCGTCGATGCCCTTGTGATAGGCCGCGCGGTCCTCCGGGTGGATGCGGCTTTCCCAGATATCCCCCGCGCCGTACATGTATTCCGACGGCAGCCCGAAGGTGTCCACAGCGTTCTTGGACCAGCGGGAGAAGTCGTACTTCATGTCGCACAGGTACACGTAGGTGCCGTCCGAGACCACCTCGAAGGACTTGAACAGGCCGTCCAGCAGCAGGCGGCGCTCCTCGCTGATGATCCGTATGTTCGTCTTTTCCTTGTAGGTATGGCTCTCCTTCAGCAGCTTTTCACGCTTCAGCCGCGCCTTTTCCTCGTACATGTGGTTGTCGGCGCGGTTGAAAACGTCCTCGACGGAGCGGTCGCTGTACGGCTGGAACTCCGCCAGCCCGGAGGCGATCACCGGCCCCTCGCCGATGCGGATGTTCTCCTCCACCCGCCGCCTGAGGCCGGAGACCAGGCTCTCCCGGTTTGCGAAATCCTGGCCCCTGAGCACCGCGACGAATTCATCCCCGCCGATGCGGTACACCGGGCTGTGGTGGAAGATGCGGCAGACCAGCCTGCAGGCGGCTTTGATGTAGTCGTCGCCCGCCTTGTGGCCCTCGGTGTCGTTGATGTGCTTAAGTCCGTTGATGTCGCACACCACGATGCCGAAGGGGTCGCCCCCCGCCTTCGTCAGCTTTTGCAGCTCCTTCTCCATCTCGTGGTAGGCGGTCTTGTTCTTGGTGCCGGTCAGCTCGTCCCGACGGGCCATCTCGTTGGCCGTGGACAGTGCCGCCAGGTGCTCCTTTTCGCGGCGCACGTCCTCCTCGCGGTTCTCCACGCAGATGATGAAGTGGCTGTGGTCGGAGGAGTAGGTCACCGTCATGCGCGTGTACTGGCTCCTGCCGCCGCCCACGACCATGCGGTAGTCCTCGGTGAGCTGCCGCCTGTGCTCGAGCTGGGAGATCAGATGGTCCCGGTCCAGGAAGAGCCGTATGCGGTTTCTGTCCTCGGGATGGATGAGTCGCCCCGCGTTCTTCCAGGCGGCCGCGAAGAAGTCCTCGCCCTCCTCCTGGATCTTCAATTCGCCGGACTTCCGCCTCACGGAGAGCTCCGCGTAGTTCGAGGTTTCGCAGTCGATGTAATAGATGAGGTCGTAGTGGGAGGCCAGGCGCTCGGCGATCTGGGTGTAGGTCACGCTCTTCTTCTGATCCTCCTTCAGCGCGAGGCTGGCCTGCACCTCCGAATCGATGTTCTTGATGCACACGATGATGTGCTTCTTGTCCCGGGCCATGATCTCGGTGTGGCGGATGTGCCTCACCTCACCGGCCACCACCAGCCGCCACGCCATCGAGAAGGAGCTGCCGCCCTTTAAGTTGTTCAGCATCACGTCCTTGTAGTGCAGGCGCATGGCCTTCTCCTGATCCTCGGGATGCACGTACTTCCGGATGCTCCGCCGGCTCTCGGCAAAGAAGTCGCTGCCGGTGGCCGGGACGTTCAGCTTCTTGTATTCGTCCGTCGAGGAGATCTCAATGTAGGTGTTGGTGTCGATGTCGATGTAGTATAGCGTGTCATACTGCCCGGCGAGGCTTGAGGTGATCTGGTTGTAGACCTCCTTCTGCCGCTCGATCTCCTTTTCGTTCTCCCGCTTCCGGTATTCCGCGTCGATGTTCTTGACGCCCAGCACGAAGCAGTCCGTCTCGTCGTCCAGGCCGCGAATCAGCCGGAGGGCGTGCCACACGGGCGCGCCGTCGATCATCAGGCGGTACTCGACAAGCTGCATCGTGCCCCTCTTCATCCCGGCAAGGAGTTTGTCCCGCTGAATGTCGTCGATGAAGATGTTCTGATCCTCGGGGCAGACCACCTTTTTGCAGTCCCGAACGATGTCCCTGAAAAAATCATCCCCGCCCTGCTCAAGGTTGAGGGCATGATACCGCGGGTCCACGGAGTACCAGAAGTACTCGCCGGTCGCCGCGTTGACATAGTACACGCTGGTATAATCCACCAGCAGCGCCTGGGCGATTTTTTTGAATACCTTTTCCTCTGTCGTCATAAGCCACCTCGCAGGGTCCCCGGGGATCGGGCTGTTATCCATTGCAGTTTTATATAATGCCGATTCACCTCATCCGTCAGCCCTTCGGGCTGCCACCTTCCCCTCAAGGGGAAGGCTTTTGGTACCGTGCCCGTCGGCCTTTCCTTCTGTTAGAAGGGTTTTGGTACCGTGTCCGTTGGCCTTCCCCTTGAGGGGAAGGTGGACCGCCGAAGGCGGGACGGATGAGGTGCGGATAGCGATAAAGATGTCACTGCCGCCTGCCGATCATCTGCTCCAGCGTCTCATACAGCCGCTCGGGCTCCACGGGCTTGGAGAGGTGCGCATTCATGCCCGCCTGGAGGGAGAGCTGCACGTCCTCGTCGAAGGCGTTGGCCGTCATGGCGATGATGGGGATCTCCCCCGCGTCGGGCCGGCTGAGCTCGCGGATGGCGCGGGCGGCGTCCAGGCCGTTCATGACGGGCATGCGCACGTCCATCAGTATGGCGTCGTAGTAGCCCGCCGGATGGTCGGAGAACATGTCCACGGCCACCTGGCCGTTCTCGGCGCGCTCCGACTGGATATCCTCGATGTCCAACAGGTCCATGAGTATGTCGGCATTGAGCTCGATGTCCTCCACCACCAGCATGCGGCGGCCGCTGAGCGAACCGGGCTCGCCCGCCGCCTCGGCGGGGGCCTGCTCGGGCTCGGGCTCGACGGCGCTGCGCATGCGCAGCACGTGCTGCACGCTTCGCATCAGGCTGTCCTTGAACAGCGGCTTGGAGCTCACGCTGTCCACCCCGGCCTGCATGGCCTGCTCCTGCTTGTCCTCCCAGTCGTAGCCGGTCAACAGTATGACCGCCGTCTCGCCCCTGTCCAGCTTGCGCAGCTCGCGGGTGAAGGCCAGGCCGTCCATGGCGGGCATCATGTAGTCCGTCAGCACGATCTGATAGGGCTGCCCCGCCTCCGTCTTCGCCCGGATCATCCCGAGGGCCTTCTCGCCGCTTTCGACGATGTCGGACTGTATGCCCACCGACTCCGCCACCAGCTGCTCGTGCTCGCGGGCCACCGGGTCGTCGTCCACGATCAGCATGCGCAGGTTTTCGGGCAGCGTTTCGTCTTCATCCCGGACGCTGCGGTTCGAGACCTTCAGCGTGACGGTGACCGTGAACGTGGTGCCCACGCCCTTTTCGCTTTCCACATGGATCTCGCCGTTCATCATGGAGACGATGCTCTTGGTGATGGCCATGCCCAGGCCGGTGGAGCCGTAGCGGCTCACGGAGACCTCGTTCTCCTGGGAGAACGCCTCGAAGATCTTCGGTATGAACTCCTTGCTCATGCCGACGCCGGTGTCCTGCATCACGAAGCGGAGCACGCAGTGCTGCTCGAAGCGCTGGATCTGCTCCACGTTGAAGGTGACGGTCCCGCCCTCGGGGGTAAACTTGACGGCGTTGCCCAGTATGTTGATCATCACCTGCTTGAGCTTCATGTCGTCGCCGATCTAGAGTGTGTTTCTAAATGCCGGGAGATGCAGTTTCGAGCGGATTTGGCTGCATTTCAAGGCGATTTTCCGCAGGCTTAGTGGGGCTAAGTCAAGG
>CACXBB010000005.1:51356-113087 GCA_902765735.1 uncultured Eubacteriales bacterium
TTCCGCAGGCTTAGTGGGGCTAAGTCAAGGGAAATCAACGCAGAAATGCAGCCAAAGACGCCGAAAATGCGCTTCAGGCATTTTAGAAACACACTCTAGTAGTCCTCGGTGTGGCCGATGATGTTGCACTCGAAGTGCAGGCCCTTGTCCACGCACTGGCCGTTGATCATCACGTTGATCTGGTCGAGGAAATCGCGGAAGCTGAACTCCTCGTCCCTGAGCGCCATGCGCCCGGACTCGATGCGGCTCATGTCCAGGATATCGTTGATGATGCCCAGCAGGTGCTTGGCGCTGGCGCCGATCTTCTCAAGCTGCTCCCGGGTATGGGGCGCGAGGGCCTGGTCCCGCAGGGCGATGTTGTCCAGGCCGATGATGGCGTTCATGGGCGTGCGGATCTCGTGGCTCATGTTGGACAGAAAGGACGTCTTGGCCCGGCTGGCCTGTTCGGAGGCCGCCAGCGCCTCTTTGAGCTTTAACTGGTTGTCGGAGAGCTCCGTGTTCAGCACGGCGATTCTGTTCATGGGGGAATCCCTCCCGATACAAATAATAACCCTGATTATACATTATCATTATATATGATTTGCCATGAAATTGCAATTGCTTTTGACGCTTTACGTGCGGTGCGCCGGAGGGGCATGCTACTTCACCGTCACGGTGACGTCCCTGCGCATGCCGTTGTTGGCCACCACGCAGACCGTGCAGGTGCCGGGGCTTATGCCCTTCACCCGGCCCCTGCCGTCCACCACGGCGATGCTGCGGTCGCTGCTGTAATAGCGCAGCTTCCTGGCGTGCTTCAATACCTTCTTGCCCTTCGCCACGCCCCTGACGTTTGCCCGTATCCGCCTGCGCCCGCCGACCTTCACGGTCAGCGCGGCCTTTTGCACGGTCACTTCCTTCGCGTTGCAGTAGTCTTTGTTCTCGCCGCCCGCGATGGCGTGGACGGTGGGCGAGGCCCTGTCGATATACGTCTTGACGCCGTTCTCGATCCGCCAGGCCATGACGTAGCACTTGTAGGCGGTCCCGGTCTTCAGCCCGGTGATGCTGCAATCGTTCTGCGCGCCGGCCGGGACGGACGCGATCATCTGATAGACGCTCTTTTTGCCGCACCTGGCAAAGAAGACATCGTAGCCGTCCGCGCCGGGCAGCGGCGTCCAGCCGAGCGTCATGGACGTCGGGCCGACGGTCACGGCGACCGGCAGCAGGGGGATGTCGCCGGGAACGACGATCTCCGGCCTGTTTCGGATGGTGAGCGCGGCGCCGGTGAAGGTCAGCGCATAGTTGGCCGATGCGGCCAGTGTGCCCTGCGTGATCGCGTAGGTCCCCGGCAGCTCGCCCGCGGCGCGGGCGAGCGCCCCGGTCAGCCTGTCGCCGCCGATCAGCCCGGTGACCGTGTACGTCAGCGCGGGGTCGGGCTCCGTCTCGACCTTTGACTTCGCGTCGGCGGTCACCGTCAGCGGCGCTTTGGCGATATTCACCGTCGCGCTGCCGGCGACATCACAATACCCCCTTGCCGACACCTTGTAGCATACGGTGTGCGCGCCCGCGTCGGTGTAGGTCGGGCTCCCGTCCAGGGTGTACTGCCCTTCCTCGGTTCCGTACTTCACTTCATACCCGCTGTCCGGCGCGGTAACGGCGACGGTGATCCCGTGCGCGGCGCCGTCGTAGACGCCCTCATAGCCGGTGGCGGCGTGCTTGATGGCGAGCCCCAGCACAGCCTCCGTGCCCGCGTCGTTCCAGCCCAGGGCGCAGCCGTCGTCATCCGATTTAAACAGGGCGATGTCCCCGCCGCTTTCCTTCAGGCCGTCGGTGAGCGTCACGAAGCCGTCCTCGGAGTCGGGCTTCGCCAGGGTGGTCACGCCGATGGGCGCCGCGCAGGTCAGTTTGCCCGCCACGGTGATGAGGCTGTCCCTGTACAGGTAGACGTTGTCCGCCCCGGACCCGTCCCGGGTATTCCCGGAGATGTCGGGCGCGCCGGAGAGGGCGAAGCGCGCATCGACATCGACGTACACGCCGCCGCCGCCCCAGGCTGCCGTGTTGCCGGTGATCGCGCCGCCGGACAGCGTGAACGCGCCGCCGGCGTCCTCCATGCCGAACACGAACACCCCGCCGCCGCCGGAGCCTGCGGCGTTGCCGGCGATGCGCCCGCCGGTCATGTCGAACGCGCTGCACTCGCCCGCGTACACGCCGCCGGAATCGTCCTGGGCGAGGTTGTTCTCGATCGCGCCGCCGGTCATGCCGAACGTTGCCGCCGACACGAACACGCCGCCGCCGTTGGCCACGGCGGTATTGCCGGCGATGCTGCCGCCGGACAGGGCGAACGCGCCGCCCTCCAATACATATTGCAGGGTGTTGTAGGTTAATTCGACGGTGTACAGCGAAAAGCCCTCCGTCTCCACCACCGCGGTGGTCGCGTCTTCGGCGGTCACGTCCAGCTTTTCGGCGGTCATGTCGTCGGCGATGTGGTAGACGTTCGTCTCGAGGTTCTCGTCCGCCACCTCCGCCATCGCAAAGGATACCTGCACCGTCCGGCCCTCCGCGGGCTGGAGCTCGACGCCCTCCGCGTCGAGCACCCGGATGTCAAAGGTGTAGCGCGCCGCGACGTTTTGATCATCGTCGCGGACCTCGTCCACCGCTGCCTCCGCCAGGCCCTGTTCGTCGAGCAGGACCTTCGTCACGGACAGCATGGCACTGGCGGGGAAGGTCCCGGCGTCGGCCCTGACCGTCACGATCACGCCGTCGCAGAGGGCGGATTGGGAGAAGGGGACGACTCCCTCCGGCGCTGTCGCGCCACCTCCCTCGGAGAGGGAGGCTTTCGCCGGTTCGTCCGCTTCCGTCGCGTCTTGTTCCGCGTCGGTTTTGTCGTCCGTGGGTTCGCCTTCCGCGTCGTTGGCGGTGACCGCGGCGATATCGCCCTCGGTCAGCGCCGGGCTCTCGGCGATGCCGCCCGGCATGACGAGCATCAGGGTGAGCAGTATGGCCAGTAGACGCCTGATCTTCATGGGGGGTGCCCTCCCTTGACTGGGTCGGTGACGGGAACTGCGGTTTAAGAACACATTATGTCCATATTGCCAGTTTTTGACTGCTATATTATACCATTCCAATCCGATGGGCACAATACTGTCCGCTTCGTAAAATGTAACTTTTTGCGCTGCGCGGCATGACATCTCTCCCCCCTGAGGCAAAGTGAGGTTTTTCGAGGTCCCCTTGACCCATCCGCGCCGCTGTTGTACAATATACACAGCACCACGGAGCCGTGCGGACGCGGTCCTGAAACGATCAGTACAGAGGGATGATGACATGAGCGCAAACGGCGTCCTGACGCGGACGGGCCGCGTCCTTGTGGCGATGCTCGCCGTGACCGTCGCGCTCGGCATGGGTCCGCCCGCCCGCGCGACGCGGATCATGGTCGTCTCCGATCTGCACTACATGGCCCCCGCGCTCTATGAGGGCAGCGATCTGTTCCTCCGCGTCCTGAGGGCCGGCGATGGCAAGATCACGCAGCACGGCGAAGCGCTGATGGCCGCGCTGCGCGACGAGGCCGCCCGGCAGGCGCCCGACGCGCTCATCGTCACCGGCGACCTGGCGTTCAACGGCGAGAAGGCCAGCCACGAGGCCCTGGCGGAATGGTTCGCCGGCATCGAGGCGGAGGGTGTGCCCGTGTGGGTCATACCGGGCAATCACGACATCAACGTCTCCACGGCACGGCGGTTTGACGGGGACGGCTGGACCTATACCCCGACCGTTTCACCGGAGGAATTTCGCGCGATCTATCGGGAGTACCTGCCGCCGGAAGGGGCGTGCGCGCCGGACAGCTTTTCGTATCCCGTCAGGGTGGACGACCGCCTGTGGGTCGCCATGACCGATGTGGCCTTCTATCGGGGAGAGTCCCAGCCCTTCGGCCTGTTCATGGCCGGTCATGCCGCGTGGCTGGAGGATGTCATGCGTCAGGCCGGGGACGCCGAACTGATCACCGCGTCCCATCACAGCCTGCTGCCGCACACGGAGTTCTCCCGGGACAGCTATGTGATGCTGGGCAATGAGACGATGCTGGATCTGGCGCGGAAGTACGGCGTGCGCCTCCACCTCTCCGGCCATTTGCACGTGCAGCACATGACGGACCGGGACGGCGTGACGGACGCGGCCCTGGGGGCGTTCTGCACGTGGCCGCACAGGTACGCGCTGGTGACGCTTACGGACGACGGCCGCCTGGAGTACGAGGCGCGGTCGCTGGACGAGGCGCTCCTGCCGGAGGGGTTCATGGCGATGAGCCGGGCGTGGTTTCGCGATATCGCCGGGGCGAAGGCGGCGGCGTCGCTGCCGGAAGGCACGACGGATATTGAGACGCTGGCCGATTACGCGGCGCGCTTCACTCTGGCCTATTTCTCCGGCACGTACCGAAGCGACGACCCGGCCTGGCGGGCCGATCCGGCCTATGCGCTGTGGCAGCGGCAAGGGGACAACCCGTTCTGGCAATACATGCGCCTGGTGATGGGCGAGCCGAACGGGGAGAACCTGCACCGGGTTCTGAGTTGATTTGGAGAATATGAAAAAACACAGGAGGGATCCCTCATGAAGATGCTCGTCAGAATACTGGCCGTCGTGCTCATCGCGGCGCTGCTGACCCCTGTGGCCCTGACGGAGGGGGAAGCGCCCGTTCAGGATGACCTGCCGGAGAGCGCTCCGGCGGCGGAGACCGCCTCCTCCGAAGCCCCCGACGCCGTCCCGGAGGACGCCCCGGAGGACGCCATCGACGACATCTCCGATGTCGCCGTCTCCGAGCCCGTGGACGCGATCGTGGCGGAGGAATCCGTCGATCTGGAGGACCCGGCCCCGGACATTGCCGAAATCGAGCTGCCGCTCGACGAGCCCTCCGACGCATCCGAAGTCGCCTGCGATCCCGCCGGGGCCGGGGACCTTCTCTTCGCCCCGTCCTCCTATCCCATCTTCCTCGGCACGAGCGCCATACCCTCCGACGGCTTTGTGAATTACATCAGGGATAACATCGATCTGGACAAAAACGGCTGGCTTACCGAAGAGGAAGCCATGAAGGTGACCGATATCGTCTTCCCCCACCACTATTCCGAAACCCTGGGGAGAGAGGTCTGCGACCTGAACATCACCACGCTCGCCGGAATCGAGCTGTTCCCGGAGCTGGCGATCCTGGACTGCAACGGAAACCTGCTGGACTCCCTGGATCTCAGCAGCAATCCGAAGCTGCAATCGCTGAGCTGCGAGGACAACGCGCTGGTGACGCTGAACGTCGCCGACAACCCCTCTTTGCAGCATCTGTACTGCAGCGGCAACGCGCTGACTGCGCTCAATCTCAGCGGCAATCCGGCGCTGCAGAGCCTGAGCTGCGGCGACAACAAGCTGAACGCGCTGGACCTCGGCGGCAACGCCGAACTTATGCACCTGTCCTGCTATGAAAACGCGCTGAGCGGGCTGAACCTCGCCAACTGCAAGAAGCTGGAGAGCCTGACCTGCTTCGGCAACCAGCTCACAGCGCTGGATGTCAGCAACAACACGAATCTCGAGTACCTGAGCTGCACGCACAACAATATCGCGAAGCTGGATATCAGCGACCTGCCCCGGATCGCGCCGTATGTCTCGGAAGCCTACAAGCGCGATGAGGACGCCACCGGCGTGTACTACTGTCAGACGGTGGAGGTCGATGAATACGGCGCCGAAACCTGGTCCGGAGGCCGGCTCTATTGCGACAAGGCCACCGAAGTCATCACGGCCAAGCCCGCGCCCGAGCCCGCGACGCCCGCCGCGACGACGCCCGCGCCCGACCCGCTGCCCACCATCCCCGCCTATAAGAAGGTCAACAAGGCCACGGTGACCGCCGTCTCGGGCACCGTGTACCAATTGGATCTCGGCGGCAAGACGGGCAGGAAGTACCGGTCGAGCAACAAGGGCGTGGCCATGGTCTACAACGACGGCAGGGTGATCGTCAACGGACAGGGCAAAACCAAAATCACCTTCAGGGTCGGGAAGAAGAAGCGCACGCTGACGCTCAGGGTCGTGGACCCGACCCTGCCGGCGCGCGTCACGCTGACCGCGCCCACCACGGCGGTGAAGAAGGGCGACACCCTCACGCTGACGGCCACCGTGCCGGAGGGCGCCAACGCCGGCGGCTTCAGGTGGAAGAGCAGCAATAAAAAAGTCGCACGGGTGAAAAACGGCGTGGTCACCTTCCGGAAGAAGGGGAAGGTCACGATCACCGTGACGACCGTGCGCGGCAGGAAGAAGGCCCGGCTGAAGTTCAGGGTCAGTCCCTGATCGCCCGCCGGGCTGAACGGTCGCCCATTTTTCACATAAAATTGACTTGCGTTCCCCCTCATGTGGATTATAATATGGGTAGACATAACTAACCGGGCGCCCGCGGACTCAGACGGCGTTGTGTTTTTTACGCGCATAGGTTAGTTAAATCTAATTTCTGAGAGAGAGGGCACGGTCATGGCTGAGAGGAAAACGGCGGCGCAGATCATGAAGAAGAAGGCCTTTATCAGGGCGAGGATCGAGCGGCAGATGCCGAAGGCGCAGGCGGACGCGCTCTGGCAACAGGCGACGGAGCGGCTAAAATCCATCATGGATCAATACGCGGATCTCCCCAAAGGCATGCGCCCGCACACGGACGCGCGCATATTCCCGTCCGCGGCTATCTATCTGGCGGCAAAGGAGCGCCTCGGGGCGCAGGCGGCCTGCGCCGTCATCGAGGACGCCGCCGTGGAGCTGACCGGCAGGTACGCCAAAGTGCTGGCGGGGCTGATGCGCGTGCCGGGCATGCGCTCGCTGTTCATACGCATCTGGGACCCCCTGACGCGGCGGGTCTTCGGGCCGGACAACGGCTTCAAAAACGTGTTCTATCCGAAGGTGAAGGGCGAATACCGCATGGACATACTCGCCTGCCCCTACTGCCGGTACTTCACGGAGCTCGGCTGTCCGGAGCTGACGAAGATCTTCTGCGCCAACGACGACCGGATGTACGGCAGCCTGCCGGGCCTCGCGTTCGAGAGGACGGGCACGCTCGGCAGGGGCGCGGACAAGTGCGATTTCTGCATCAGGAAGGTATAAAAACTCCATGGATGGGGAGTGACATGACCATGAGATATTGCGGAATGCCCGCGGGCATGTGGCTGCTGTTCGTCGGCTCCTTCAGGAAGCAGCTTGCGCAAACGCTCGGCTTCAGCGCGGTTCGCGCAAAGGCGATCGCCGAAAAGGCAAAGCACAGATACAGGCAAATCGTCCGAAGCCTGCCGGAATTTGAGAAGGGCGATCGCTTTATGATGAACATATTGAGCTGCGCGATGTTCTCCGCGTTTCTGCTGGAAATGCCGACAAGGCCGACGGTCGATCAGGCGGCGGACTACTACCGCGAAGCCATGACGACCGGCGCGATGAAGGCCTTCTGCCGCATGACCGCCGGGACAAAATTCACGCAAAAGGACATCGAGGGGATGAAGCGGACCGCGGCGCTGAACGCGGCGGACCGCAATCCCTATTCCTGGAACATGACCTTCCACCCCTATCCCGACGGCGGCGGCTACGAGGCGCGGTTCACGCGGTGCGGCATCTGCGCGCTGATGAAGGAATTGGGGTTATTTGACTACGTCCCCGCCATGTGCCGCCTGGACTACACCATGAGCGCGCTGGGCGGGGTGAGCGACTTCGTCCGGGAATACACGCTGGCCTCCGGCGGGCCGTACTGCGACTGCGGATACAGGAAGAAGCGCGCGGGAAACGATCAGAAATGATGCCCAAACGACCGGTTTTTGGGCTGAAATACCCTCGCTCCTCTCCCTGTCATTCTTCCCTATCCTCTGTGGAAGCCCAGGGCGACCAGGCAAAGCGCATCTGTCTCCGGCAGGCTGTCCGGGAGGATGCCTTCATAGATGGAAGGCTCAGTCCGCCGGCGTGCTGTGCCGGTCGATGTACAGATCGTAGACGTTCATGATCTCGGCGTTGCCCTGCAGGTCGGCATAGATGTAGACCAGCGCCCAGGTCGGCGCGGCATCCGGCACCACAGGCGTGATCTGGCAGAGGATGCAGTAATTCATGCCGGCGACGACCTGCGTGGACAGCAGCGCGACAGGGGTGTATTGAGCCCCCACCAGCCCGTCCAGGGCCTTGTCAAAAGCGGCTTGCGCGTCCTCGGGCAGCTCGGCGGCCTCGTGAGGCACGTTATACCAGCCTCCGGACAGCGGTTCACACAGGGCGGAAACGGCGCACAGCGCCAATATCAGGGTCAGTGTTGCGATGCGAAGAACAGTGCGTTTCATCTCGAAAACCTCCTTGCCGTTTTATTGCATTATAACACAATCACAGCGGCCCGGGCAACGAGAAATTCACTGATTAATGATCGCCTCGGAGCTCAGCATCTCGGCAAAGGCGGCCGCGGAGGAATTGTCCTCCAAAGTCGCGTAGAATACCCTGTCGTTCGCAGCGATCACGAGAGTTGGCGTTGATTGGACTAACGATCCAGGTCGGTGGTTGCCAGGAGCTCGACAGCCACGTTCAGATCATGATCAACCTTCACCGCATACACATGATCCAGATTCCCGCCGATCGGGGAGCGCTCCTCCACGGTCATCGTCGTCTCGCCGGGCCTGATGCCGGTGAATGTGAATATGACCTGATATGCCGCGCCATCCAGTTCCTCATGATTGGCATCGAAATATTCCCGCGCCGAGTCCCAGGAGACGATATCCGAATCAAGGGTGATGTTGTACTCCGGCCCACCGCCATCGAAGGAGTGGAAGGAGAGGATGGCCGGCTGCCCTCCGGTCACGATCTCCCCGGTCCACGTATTGATGCCGCCGAACTCATAGATGTTCTTATAACCCATGCCTGCCAGCTTTTGGGCGGCCTGCTTCGACCGGTTCCCACTGCGGCAATAAATCAGGATGATCTGGTCATAGTCTGGCAGGGCTTCCGGTGAATCGCATCCAATGGACTCATTGGGAATCAGTATGGCGCCGGGGATGTGGCCGGCGTCATATTCGTCCTGTCGGCGCACATCCACAACGACATGGCCGTCGTCGAGCGCCATCATTTGCCGGGCTGTCTCCTGGTCGATCTGTCGATAGCCTCCCGCCATAGCACCGCCTCCTGCCGCGCACCCGGAAAAAAGCATCAGCGCCAAAAGGATCATAATAATCCGTCTCATAGATCTCTCTCCATCCTGAAATAGCTGTTTTTCACTTCGCGTCCGCAAAATCATAGGACTCTCGTATCCATGAAAGCAGTTCATCACACTTTGCCTGGGCATTATTCTGTCCTCTCGATAATCATTCCTGCCGCTCCATCCTCCGGCGAATTGTGTTCATCATGGATGTGTCCTCCCGGCTGCAATGAAGGTGGAACGCCGCCCGGCCGATCGTGGAGACGCTCCTGGCGGCCATATGCCTTGTCATGGTCTTGATCAGCCGCAGGCATGGTATTACGCGGACGCCCTGACGCAAAGCCTGCAGCCTCGATTCCAGATGGACAGACGTGAGCAGAACCCCGAGGCGCTGCTGCGGGCGGTGGAAAGCGTTTAAGGGTTCATGGAAGCCGAACGAAAGGCACGTTTAAAGACACGAAGAGTCTTTAATCGCAGCAGCCAGATCGTCGAGAAAAGCCCGGAGCCGCTCTTGTGTGACGTGCTGCATGACGACGATGTGGGAGAGCGCGCCGCCGAGCCGCGCGTCATTATCCGGCGCAAGTCCGTACCGGTTCACGACGGACTCCGGAGGGCGCTTGAAATAGACCGTGTTGGACATGGGCTCCAGCCATGCGGGCCAACCCATTTGATCCAGGGAAGCCTTCAGCCAGCCTGCGGTGTCCAGCATGGCCGCCGCCTGTTCGGCAAAGGCCTCCTTGCCGGTATGCTGAAAGATCCACCAGAATTTCAGGGGCGTCAGCGCGGATCGGGAGCAGTTGATCATGGGCATCTTGCCGTTGAGGTATGCGACCTCATAGGGGTTTTGGTTTTTGAGGACATCCATGGTCGTCAGGAAGAACCCCGCGGGTTCATCCATGCCGAAGAACTTGTGCCCGCTGACCGCGATGGAATCAAAGGGCTGTATCCTCCGGTCCGTGACGTCCCTGAACACCGTATAGGGCAGATAGCCGCCGAACAGCGCCGCGTCGATGTGCCGGTAGACCGGTATGGAGGGATGCCTCGCCAGCACCGCGTCGAGCGCACTTCGGTCATCCACGCCGCCCTTGAACGTCGTGCCCATCGCATAGACGACCAGCGCCGGGCGGTCCGGGACCAGCGCCCTGTCGAATTCTTCCGGAATCATACAGCCGTGGACATCGGCGGGAATCAGCGCCATATCGAGGTTCTGCAAATCGGCCAGCCGTTTGCTGGAGTAATGCGCGGCGTCGGACACATAGACGATGGGCTTCTGCTTTGTCAGCCGCTCCAGATACTTGGCGCCGAAATAGATGCCATGATTGTTCCCGTCTGTGCCGCTGAAGGTGACGATCCCCCACAGATTGCCCTTTTCGAAACCGTAGAGCGGCCCGAGGTATTCGATGACCTCGCGCTCGAATTCGAGGGAGTTCATCAGGTGAGAGCAATCTTTATCAAAGGGATCGCCGGCGTTGTTGACCATGGCAAGGTTGAGGCCGCTGCCCGCAAACCATTTATAGAAGCCGATCAACAGGCTTTTCTGATTGGTCGGGTATCCGAATGCCTTGAGCTTGTGTGTGACCATATCGGCGGCAAAGGTATCGAGACGGGCCTGCGCGGGATCCAGATAGGATTCATTCATTGGATTATCCCCTTTCTGAGTTCTTTGGGTGTTTGATATCAGCGTTTTACAGTAACCGTTGCAATTCATGTCTTCTTAACAGCCTGATGGTGCGCCACGGCAATATCCTGCCGGATGGCAAGGCCCGTCACACATCCGCAAATCCCAACTCCCCGCACAGCTTTGCGTAGCGCGCCTGCTCGTGCGGCTTGACCTCCTTCGTCGGGTCGGAGAGGCTGTGGTCGATCACGTCGGCGTCCTTGAGGATCTCATCCATGGGGGCGTCTGTCTCAGCCTTGCTGTCGTGATGCAGTATGGCGGAGCAGATGACGTCCGTCTCCTCGGGTGTGGTCATCTCCAGCTTTTCCAGCAGCTTTCGCGCGTAGTCCGCGCCGAGGCGGGCGTGGTCGTCATAGCTGTCCGACTTGTAAGCATACAGGTCGTGGAGCAAACCCGCCATCGTCGCCAATTCGGCGTTCTTCCCGCGCTTCTTCGCCAGCATCGCCGCCGCCAGCGCGACCCCGTGCAGGTGGGAGACGGCCTTCAGGCGCTTGTCCTCGTCCTCGATCTTCTCCAGGACCCTGTATACCTGCTTCTGCAAATCCTTGATCCGGCTCATATTCTTCCCTCCATCTCATGCAGGCGCGCCGCCAGCCCGTCTGCGAAGCGCGCATGTCCCTCTTCCGTGAAGTGCACCCCGTCGTAAGCAAGTTCAACATCCCATTCGCCCGCGTCGGCGAACCAGATGCCTGGTCGCTCCGCCAGGGCACTGTACCGCCGCGCCAGCGCCTTCGACGCCGCCACGAGCCCGTCGTCGGGCACCCACGCGCCGCGCCTCATGGGCTGCGGGCCGACCAGCAGGATATGCGGCATATTGCACCGGCTCAGGAATGCCTCCATCCGCGCGGCGGCCTCCCCGGCCGTCGCGCCGTTCAGCAGGTCATTGGTGCCGAGCATGACGATGAGCGCATCCGCACCGTACCGCTCCGCGTCCCTGCGAAACTGGAGAAACTCAACTTCCCGGCCGGGAATCATCCGCCCGTTTTTGCCGTCGTTGATGACCTCATGGCCGGTCTTTTCCGCCAGCAGCTCCGGCCAGGGCGCGTCATACCGCCCGCCGAAGAAGCCGCGCGGGTCGTAGCCATAGGTGTTGGAATCCCCGAAGCACCACAGCTTCATCGTCCACCCTCCTGTTCCCCCTGGTTCCTCGCTTTGCGTTCGCAGAATCACAGGCTTCCCGCATCCATGAACGCAGCGCTTCATCCAGTTCCTCCGGCCTGCTGACGACGATATGGTGCGCCCATGGTCGTCATCGGGTCTCCCGCCCGTATTCGTAGATCAGTTTGTCGTATATCCTGTCTCCGACCGGGAGGCCGTCCTTTTCCGTGTTCACAAGCCTCATCCCGGCCTTTTCAAGCACGCGCCCCGATGCGGCGTTGTCCGCGACGCACCAGGCGGTCACACAGGAAATGCCTTCGTTATCCGTCAGGTATTCCAGCACCTTTTTCAGGGCTTCCGTCGCGTAACCGCGTCCCCGCCAGCCCCGCACGACGCTGAAGCCGACCTCGATGCGGTCGTCCCTGTAATCGTAGAGTGTGTTTCTAAATGCCGGGAGATGCAGTTTCGAGCGGATTTGGCTGCATTTCAAGGCGATTTTCCGCAGGCTTAGTGGGGCTAAGTCAAGGAAAATCAACGCAGAAATGCAGCCAAAGACGCCGAAAATGCGCTTCAGGCATTTTAGAAACACACTCTAGGCCCCGATCGTCCCGATCACGACATCGTCGACATCCATCACCCACGAGTAGACATGCCCATCATGATAACCGTCGATGAACCGGCGCACGGTGTCTTCGGCCATCTCCGGGGTCGCGTAAGGATTCCATCCCGAGTAACGAACCGTCTCGGGATCCGTCCCCAGGCGGCGATACAGCGGTTCGGCGTCTTCCGGGCAATATCTGCGCAGGACCATCCGTTCCGTCCACAATTCCACCGTCCCGTGCACTTCGATTTCTTCGATTGAGGCGATCTGCGAACGGTAGATGAGCACGTCCCCAATGAAAACGCCGTCCTCGTCTTCGCCGTACTCGTGCATCAGAAACTCGCGCATGCCGTAACTTGCCATGCCCGTGAAGTTCTCTCCGTATATGTCCGTTATGCGGACGTGCTTTCCCTCGTACTTTGACAGATCCATGCTTCACTCCGTTTTCAGCCGGGCATAGTCCCCGTCGATGCGGGCGGCGACTGTGAGAATACCCTGTATTCCCGGATACAATATGATGATACAATGCCTCATAAACAGTCTGACCCCCGCCAGTTATGCCGCCTGCCAGGCAACACAGTCGTCGGGGATCAGTGAGGCTGTCCCGGCGCCTATGACCGGGTCAATGCGGGAGTATTACATCCGGGGAGCCATGCCGGGCATCTGATGCCAAAATGGATGCGAATGCCGTCCATCGCGCAGATCAGGCAGCCGCCGTCTGTGTGGCTGATGTATCGTTCAAAGCGTCGTTTGCGGTCTCAAAGGCCGGAAAGTTCTTCTCGATCAGCTTCCGCGTCTCGGCGGAGACGTTCTCCGCCCATTCGGTCAAACCGCTGTCCTCCGCCCAGGACTGCATATCCGAAAGCGCCGTGTCCGCCCAGGCGGTCACGCCGGATTCTTCGGCCCAGGCGGAGACGGATTCCCCGGCATCCTCCGTCATGCCGCGCAGGCCGTCCCAGGCCTGCGAGAGGCCGGACAGGAATTCGTCCGCGTGGGAGGGTTGGGCGGTCAGGTTCGCGTACGCCTCACCCATCAGCAGGTGTTTGTAGCCGTTGCCATCCTCGTTGGGCGCGCACAGGAAATCCACATCCACGCCGTCCTGGAACACCATCACGATGTCGCTGCCGCCGAACAGGAAATAGCCCATGGGATCGCCCTTCTCGACCTTCGCGCCGACGACAACATTATCCTCCCAGTTGCAGGAGCAGATCTGCGACATGCCGATGGGCAGCACCGCCACGAGGCCGTAATCTTCCGTGTCGATGATCACGCAGTCCCGGGTTTCGATCATCTGCCAGCCGGGGATGGCGTCGATGAGTATGTAGCGCCCCGTCTCGGGGTCCCACTCGGTGATGCCGCCCGCGCCGTTGACCGCCGGGATCTTCCGCACCTCCACAATGGTGCCGCTGACCGGGAAGTGGTAGCGGTGGTAGTCGTTCACGTCGAGGAAGGTGTGGGTCAGCGTGCCGCCTTTGAAGGCGTCGGCGTATTCGGAATCCGGGCCGATGAGCTGCCGGACGGAGGTGAAGTTGGCGGACTTGATGGCCACGCCCTCCTTTTGCACCAGGTCGCCGTTTGCGTCGATGTCCCAGATGCCCTGGGGCGCGGAGTCCGCGGGGGCGACCACGGCGCTGTGGGCAACCGGGCGCACGGACGGGTCGACGAGATGGCGGGAGAACCACTCGTTGAAGGTGTGCCAGACGTTCTCATCCGCGTACCAGCCGTGCTGCATGTTCATGCCGGGGTCGTCCTTGATGCGCTGGTAGTAGATGTCGTTCCAGCTCTCCTCCGTGGAGAGGAACGCGCCCCACTCGTCGGAGTATTCTTTGCACCAGGTGGCGATGGGCTCGTGGTATTGGAGGGTGGGGTAGTAGTACCCGAGGCCCTCCAGCTCCTCCAGCGGCTGGTCCAGCAGGAACCAGATGTAGTCGATGCTCTGGTCGATGTGGTTGTAGAGCGTGGGGTATTCCACGTCCGTCAGCACGTTCCAGGGCATGCAGGTCACGGCCCAGTCGATGAAGTCGTAGAGCTCGTCAACGCTGTCCACGGGATTGGTATTGGGGTCCGGGTTGATCTCACGCGCCTTTGCGATGGACTTCTCCATCAGCGCCATCAGTTCGGGGTCCTCCTCCAGGTATGCCATCATTGAAAGCGCCGCCTGTGAACGGGGCAGGTCAGGGACGGGCGCCGCCTCGGCCAGGCAGGTGAGCGCGCTCATGGCCAGCACCAGGGCGAACAGCAGGGAAATGATTCTGTTTTTCATAACAGTCCTCCCTCCAATGTTAAATACTATAACACTATTTTACCACAAAATGGGACAACGGGCAACTGCAAAATCCACCCCTTCTTCAGGATGCGGCCCCGCATTCAAAGGCGCTGAAAGAAGAACGGGCATGAGGTCGGCGACAGACTGTTGAAGAAAGCGACAGACATCCTCCGCGCTGTGGAGGAGAGCGACGGAATGGCCTTCCGCGTCGGCGGGGATGCGTTTATCTTCGTCGGGCTGCACCTGGGCAGGGAGGCGGCGAAAGCGCTCAAACGCCTGTGGGAGGAGGCACTCAAGCGCCTGAATGTACAACACGGACAGCATAATTACAAGGCACACGGCTGCGGCAAACCGACAACCGGCATTACAATCCCCGAATGGCCACGCTAAAGATGGTTGCGGAAGTAGCGGCGATTTCCGCTATGGCGGGCAAGACGGGCAACAACGATCGCGTGATCCTGGGCAAATTCATAAACTACTGTCCCGTCATTTTTATTGCTGAACGCCAGCGCCGTCTCGCGTTTCCTTCACAATCCCGACACTTTTGTTTTAGTATTATTAGATTGCCCTTCCAACGGCTCTCGCGAACTCCCAATGCAGCGGGACCTCTTTTCCATCGGGCCAGAAGGGGAACTTCTTTCGCGTGAAGGGGAGGCCGTTGCGCAGTATGGACAGCCAGTGATTTCCCGCCGCGGCAGGCATATCCCCATCGCAGGGCAGGAAGCCGATGCCTGCGGATATGTTCATCAGCGCCGCGTCCATATTCTCTGCAAAGAGTATGTCGCTCTGCGCTGTTATTGCGACTGCAACATCATTATAGCATGAATTTCGGCGCTACTCCCTGCGAGAAGCGCCGACCCGGCCAACCGCCCTTCGGGCCGGTTGCCTATTCGTGATTTACTGCATACATTCATGCACCCACGCAATGAAGTTCTCGATGGAGGCGCCGGTCCGCTCGGCCATCGTGTGGCCCTGGCCCCAGACGGTCTCAAAGTCCACCTGCATCTCGTCGCTGTACGCCGCCGCGGCGAGGGCGAGGTCAATCTCGGTGCACAGCGCCGTGTCGCCCTGATTGATCCCGGTGCGGATGCGCCAGAAGGTCGCGGGCGTGCTGGTGCCGTAGCCCTCACAGGCCGGGGAGAGGTAGTACATCGGGTTGTACATGTTCACGCGCACGTCCACCGTGTTGCCGAGGGCGTCGGTCCTGGCCAGGTCGTCGGCGAAGGCCTGCGCATAGTCGCTGTCGGCGACCAGCCCGGCCAGAATGGCGTCGAAGTGCGCGCCGCTGCCGTCGCCGTAGCCGAACAGCGTGTTCTCGCCCTGCCCGGCGTCCAGCTGGTCGAAGGCGGCGATGCCCTTCGAGGCGTTCTTCAGCGCCTGCGTGAAGTCGGCGACGCTGGTGATCGTCACGGTGTTGGTCGCCTCGTCCCAGCTCACCCATTCGCCATTCGCGTTCAGCGCGTCGATGTAGTCCTGCCTGGTCTCATAGGTACCGCTGAGCGACAGCCCGGAGGATTCGGTCTCCGCGCGGGCGATGCCGTCCATTTCCTCATAGTTTGCGCCTTCCATGCCCGGGCCAAAGCCCTCGGGCATCTCACCGTTCGCGAAATCCGGCCTCTGGCCGTTCTCGGGACGTCCCATGCCGCCGTGCCCGCCGCCGAAGCCGCCGGTGGAAGAAGCGGTATACGGGAATTCATTGTCGCTCAGGAAGTGCTCCAGCGAAGTCTCGACGACCCGCTTGACGTAGTCGTAATAGCTGCCGCTCTGCCAGATGCCGTCCGCGCTCTCCGTCAGCGTCAGCGCGTTTCCCGCCTCATCCGTCAGGCCGAGATCGTTGATGTACGCCGCGAAGGCCAGCGCCATGCCGTCGGAATACGCCTGCTCCTCGTCCGTGAGGCCGGAGCGGGTGTTGCCCATGTTCCACTCGTAGGCCTCGTCCGCGATGTCGAGGTTCGTGATCGGGCACCAGCACATGCTGCCCTTGACGGCGTCGCTCTGGTCCATCACCGCGCCGATGGCCTGAAGATACGGCGTATACAGGTCGCTGTTGCCCGTCGCGCCGAGCAGCGCGCTCTGGGCGCCCCCGCCGCTCATGCCGAGGGAGAAGACGCTGTCCATGTCGCCGGGGAGCCGGTCAGAATTGTAGCGGGTATAGCGGATCGCCGCCTTGAAGTCCGTCACGCCCGCCGGAGCGCCCGCGTCGCGGCCCCGCGCGCCGGCAATGATGACGATGATGCCCTCATTGGTGTAATCCGAAACCGAGCCGTAGCCCATGGAACTGTCATAGCCCGTCGGCGCGCTCATGGCGGAATAACCGGGCGTGTTCACGGGGAGCACCAGCGGCGCGGTCCCGGCGGTGTACGCGCCGACGGTCCCCGCCGCGTTCACTTCGCAGGTGTAAGTGCCGTCGCCGTTGTCCGTCGCCGTGAAGTACGCGCCGGGCACGAATACGCCCATCGTCTCATAGCCGCTGTCCGCGGGATTGGCGGCGTAGGAAAGCCCCACCTGCCAGTACACGTCGTCCGAAGCCTCATATTGCCACTTCGTCATGTCGATCTTCGGAAGTGTGCTTTCTTCGGCGAAGGCCATCTCGGAAAACAGAGACACCAGCATCATCATGCACATCGTGATTGCCATCATCTTTTTCATATTTGTTCCTCCTCTCGATTATGGCCGAATGATATCAGAGAAACATAAAATGAACCTGAAATTGGATGTTAACTTTTGTTGCTTTACCAGTGGAATGTCCTCAACCACCGCGCAACGGTAATATCGACACTCTCAATGCCCATTTCGTCGCATAAAGCGACAATTTCTGGCAAAGATTCGGGGAGAACCAGTTTGCCGAGGCTGATCTTTCCGGGAACCGATCCGGGCGGCAAAAAGGGATAATTTAAAAAACTGAAACGCACGGTCGCCATCCGGTGATCGTGCGTTTCCACTGACACATTGTTGATACTCGACAATACCGAGGTCCGATTCTGTCCGTCGGTTTCCGCCTTTGAAAATCAATTATGCCGCAGGTTCTTCCTCCCCCATCTCCGCCAGGTTTTCCTCGCAGAACAGCGTGATGACGTTCTCGATCATGGCCTCGTCCGCGTCCGCCGGGAAGCCCGCCGCCAGCCAGTAGGCGTAGGGGCCCGCGTTGTACTGGGTCAGCGCGTCCACGTCGCTGCCGTAGCGGAACTCCAGGTGATAGGTGGTCGCGGGGGTGTCGGGCATCATGAAGAAGTAGCGGAACTCGCCCGCGTCCGCGTCGGCAGTCTCGTAGAGCGTGCCGTCCATCATCCCATTAAGCGACAGCGGGCCAACGTAGGCATATTCGTGGCGGAACACCTCGTTCCCTTCAAGCGTGCCGCTGATCGTCGCGCCGTCGAAGGTGATCGTATCCACGCCGTTGATGAAGGCGCAGTCGAACTGCGCGCCGTTCGAGCCGTCGCCGTAGGCGTCAATGGCCTCCTGGCCGTAGATCGTGCCGCTGCAAGCCGTTTTGAGCATCTCCGCGACCCCGGGCGCGGCCTCCTCGCCGACGACCGCGACGCAGGGATCGAGCCAGAGTTGGTCGTACTCCGGCGCGGTGATCATTGGGAACAGCGCCACATACGTGCCCTTCACGTCCTCCAGCAGCTGCGCGGCATTCGCAGCGTCATTCTCCACCGTGCAGTCCACCAGCTCAAATTGCGTCGGCTGGTCGAAGGGCGCGCCGTTCGCAGCGGCCACTTCTTCGTTATAGAAGCCCGCGCCCACGATGTCGCCGACGCCGTCCGCGTTTTCGCCCGTCGCCACCGAGACGTTCTTCACCGCGCAGTTTTTGAACACAGTCACGGGCATGCCGAGGCTCTCGTCGGCAAAGCCGCCCGCGTAGCCGGTGATGCCGCCGATCCAGTAGCAGTTGTCGCCCGCGGTGATGGTTACGTTCTCCGCCACGCAGTCGGTGAACTGCTCCGCCGCGAAGCCGCAGCCGGACACGCCGCCCAGGCCGTAGCAGTTGCTGCCCGCGGTGACCGTGCCGGTGGCCGTGCAGCCCACGACGCTGGTCATCTCCAGGCCGCCGCCCACGATGCCGGCGTTGGCCGTGCCGTCGGGAAGCGCGATCTCCGCCTGCGCAGAGCAGTTCTCGATCATCGAGCCCATGCCCGCGCCGACGATGCCGCCGTACATGCCCTCCTCCGACATCTCGCCGGCGTGGGCGGTCACCTTGCCATTGACCAGCGTCACACCGGAGACGGTGGAGCAGTAGGCGTAGCCCACCACGTCCGCGCTCATCAGCGAGGCGTCCACGCTGGCGTTCTCCAAGGTAAAGTTGGCGATCTGCGCGTTGTTCGCGCAGCCGAAAAGCCCCATCGCCCAGCCCTCGGGCTGGTTGATCGTCAGGTTGCTGATCGTGTGTCCCTGGCCGTCAAACGTGCCCGTAAAGGCCGTTTCCACGGCGGGGATCTCCTGCTCCTCCTCGCTCTCGCCGGAGGGCGCGTAGGCGCCGATGGGCGTCCACTCGGCGCCCTTGAGGTCGATGTCGGCGGTGAGGACGTAGTTGCCGGACAGATTGTCGTTGATCGCCGCGAGTTCTTCGGCGGTGGCGATTTCGATGTGTGCGTCGCCCTCCGCCAGCGCCATCGCTCCCATCATCATCACCAGTACCAGCATCAGACAAGTCAGTTTCTTCATGGGGATACCTCCTCCTTTATTATCCAATCGCTTTCGCCAGCGCTTCCAGCGCCGCGGTGGCCTCGTCGTCCGGCGCTTCGTTGCAAATCACGCTGTCACAAGCCAGTGCCACGCCCGCGGCGCCCGCGTCCGCCTCTCAGTCGCGCATCCACTGGCCGTCTCCCCAGCCGTAGGAGCCGAACAGCGCCACCTTCTTGCCCGCAAGGCTTTCCTTGACATCGTCCCACATGGGCTGAAAAACAGTCTCCTCCAGCACCTCGTCGCCCATTGCGGGGCAACCAAATGCGATAGCGTCATAGTCGGCAACCTTTGCCGCGCTGAAATCGCCGCACTCGATCTTGTCCGCGCCAATGGCATTTACAATAACATCTGCCATGGCCTCCGTGTTGCCGGAACCGCTGTAGTACACCACTGCAACCTTGCTCATACTGATTGTCCTCCTCAAATATTTATGCGGGTCTCGCCGCCACTGTCAGTCTCGACAGCGGACAGCCCGACGCAAACAGCCTTTGATAGACTGACTTGCACTTTTCATAGCGTTTGAAGGCCGCCAATGCCTCGCATTCATTGGCATAAACCTTCCAGCAGCCGCAGGCCAGACAGTTCCGGCCGCCGTTCTCGATGAAGCCCAGCACGTCCTCCAGCGGATAGCCGAGAAACACGCCGATCTCATGGGGGAAGGTGTCGGCGTCGTTCAGGCGCGATTTCAGCGTTTCAAGCGCGCCGCCGACATCGAAGCGCACATAGCCGCAGGATTTCAGCAGGCACTGTATGGCTCTGTCCTGGAGTGTCTTTGTCAATTCGTCCACTCGATAGACGTAGACGAGCGCCTTGTCCCGCGTCTGCCTCAGGACGGACAGTGCGACGCCCTTTCCACTCAACATCGCCCGGAGACCGGCAAATTCGGCGTCAAAATCTCCTCTGATCGTATAGTTGAACAGGTTTCCGAGCTTTAACCGGGCCAGCGTCGGCGAGGCATGGTCGATGATCGCACGATCCAGCATGGCGGTCCCTCCACAGTATTAGTTATGGCTAATTACGATGTTATATTACACTAACTCCATAGCGTTGTCAATGGCTTTTCAGGAATTTCACATTGGAAAACGGTGCGCTTTTCTTGGATTGACCAATTCTGAAATAACACTTGACAGAGGTGGTTAGAGTATGCTAATATGATGGTTAGATATAACTAATTCATCTGTTCAGGAGGGGCATATGAGCGCGATCATCATCGGAGGCAACGAGTGCATGGGGCGCACCTACTGCGACCTGTGCGCGAAGTACAACATCACCGCCCGAACGATTCCGTTGAAGAAGGGCAGCTTTGCCAACCAGCTGGGAAAGCCGGATTACATCTTTGTCTGTATGGACACCGTCTCCCATCCCCTCGTCATCAGCGCGCAGAAGGAAGCTCGTAAGCACGGCGCGCAGCTGGTCAGGCTTCGTCGCGGCAGCGCGTCGGCGCTGGAGCGCGAACTGATTCGCGTGACCGCACAGGCGTAAGGCAATCTCACCTTTTCAATAATCCGCGCTTTTCATCGGTACAATCATATGCTCCAGTCTGCGCTGGCGGTTTGCAGCTGCGCCATGCGTCGGAACGCGCTGTCCTCCCGGGCGAGCAAGTCCTTTGGAGCGCCCTCCTCGGCGACGGTCCCGCCCGAGAGCACCACGATTTTGTCCGCGCCGCTGACGGTGCGCATTCTACACATATTGCCTGCTTCGCAAGAGGATCAGGCGGTATCAACCAATCCGGCTAACCAATGATTCGTTCAGATTGCCGCCAGCACATCCTATTGCCGGGGATCAGCCGCAGCGTCTTGCCGTTCTGATCTGCAGATTCCCTAAAATCCACATGCTTTATCGCGCCTCTTTCGCGACCGACTGCCCTTATTACAATTAGCATAAACTAACTTATGCCGATTAAAAAACGCCCCGCTCCATGGGTTAGTTTTGTCTATCTCTATTATATCCCCCTTTGAGAATATTGCAAGTCAAATTTGTGTGAAGCGTGCCAGGCATCGGCATTACGCAGGCTATGCGAAAGATCAGGCAGATCCATGCCCTGTTATTTGTACTGCGGCACTGTCATCGCGCCGCGGGGGGGAACAGACCGTCTGAACAGTCTGGACAGCATGCTTTCATTATGGTAAAATACCCCTGTGAGGCGCAAACAGGGGGAGGCGGCGACACTTTTGTAAGCTGTCTTCAATGATTCGATACCGTCCGATACCGCGGAGAGGTTTGTCATGACGCAGACATACTGGATATACCTGTTCTACTTCCTTCTCGGGACGCTGGTGTTCTTCGGCGCGCGGCGCATCCCCGGGGGCGAATGGAACGACGGGTACACCTCCCTTGAGCAGACCAAGGTCCTTCTGGGCATCATGGCGCTGGGCGTGGCGCTGCACCACATGGCCCAGAAGACCTGCGCGCCCTGGCACCCGTCCCAATACACGGTGCACGGGCTGGACCCCTTTGTACAGATGGGCTATCTGTTCGTGGGCGCGTTCCTGTTCTGCAGCGGCCTGGGCCTCTACCGGAGCGTGAAGACCATGCCGGACTATCTGAAGGGCTTCGTCCGCAGGCGCATACTGCCCATTGTGATCGCCTATTACCTGTCCGAATGGCTATACACCGGGGTCCGGCTGGCCATGGGCGAAGAAATGGACGCCCTGACGGTTGTGTGGTATCTGTCCGGGCTTCACATGGCCAACTTCAACGCCTGGTACGCCGTGGCGATCTGCTTCTTCTACCTGGCCTTCTGGGCGGCCTTCCGGTACTGCAAGCGGGAGGGCGCAGCGATATTCTGCGTGTTTCTGTTCGCGCTGGCCTATGCGCTGCTGGGCGCGCTGATCGACCAGCAGACCGACTGGTGGGAGCTGGGCGAATGGTGGTACAACAGCATACTGCTGTTCCCGCTGGGCCTGCTGTTCGGCAGATATGAGAAGCAGGTGACCGCGTTTCTGAAAAAGGGCTGGCTGCTGTGGCTTTTGCTGGCGCTGGCGGCGACCGTCGCGCTGTTTTACCAGTCGCAATGGCTCATCGACCACGCCTGGGGCTACTACAACGATTTAAGCGACCCCATGAAGGTCCCGCACCGGCTGATGAGCGCCGCCGCCCAGTGGCTGTCGGCGTTCGCGTTCGTTGCCGCCTGCTTCCTGCTGACGATGAAGGTGCGGCTCGGCAACCGGGCGCTTCAATGGCTGGGCGGCGTGACGCTGGAGTTCTACCTCGTGCACGGCATCTTCGTGGAGCTCTTCGGGTACAACTTTCACGACATCTCAAAGAGCCTCTATTACATCCGAAGCGTGCCGCTCTACGTTTGCGCGGTGCTGGGCTGTTCCGTCGTCGGGACGATCCTGTTTAACCGTTTGTGGAAGGCCGTCGTGGGGCTGACCCGGGGCGGTCCGTCCCGGGCCCGACCCGTCCGCGCCGCGCGCGGCGTCAGATCGAAGCGCCGCTTTCTCGTGCTGATCGTCGCGGCGCTGGGCGTCGCGCTGCTCATGCGGCAGCTCTCCGGCAGCGAGAACACGCGGGTGATGAACGGCCTGGAGTTTCGCCTGCCCGAGGGCTACGTCAGGCGGTACTCCGACAGCCGCTACGGGGTCTGGGAGTACGCCGGGGACGATATGCGTCCCGGCAACCTGATCCTCGACGGGGATATCCGGGACGACAAGGCGGGTAACCTCGCCACGGCGCAGCAGGTGCTCGCGGAGTGCGACTGGCTCCGGGAGGCGGAGCTGTACGTCAACCCGCAGGACGTGCGCATGGTGCGGGGCTTCGCCGACTACGCAGGGCACCCGGAGCGGCGGTACTACATCGAGAGCGCGGGCCCCATACTGCTGATGAGCATGATCGAGGACACGCGCCATTACAGCGCGGAGGACTGCGAGGCGGTCATGGCGCAGGTGGCGGCGGGCGTTCGACCGACGAATTGAAGGCCGCCGCCGCAAAACGTTACTTGTTTGATCTCAGTGACAATAGACAGCAAAGGCCGGTTACATCGCGAAGGTTTGATAAGATGATGGGAGGTACGATCATGCGCAAGATCAAATGGGGCGTGCTGGGCACGGCCAACATCGCCAGGGGGTGCACCATTCCCGGCATGCGATTGGCGGAGAACTGCGCGCTGTACGCCGTCGCCGGGCGCAGCCTTGAGAAGGCGGAGCGCTTCAAGTCGGAATTCGGCTTTGAAAAGGCCTATGGCAGCTATGAAGCGCTGCTCAATGACCCGGCGGTGGAGGCGGTCTACATTCCCCTGCCGAATTCACTGCACTGCGAATGGGTCATCAGGACCGCGAAGGCCGGCAAGCACATACTTTGCGAAAAGCCGCTGGCTCCCAGCGCGGCGCAGGCCGCGGAGATGCAGGCCGCGGCCCGGGAGAACGGCGTGCTGCTCATGGAGGCGTTCGCCTATCTGCACAGCCCGCTGACCGCCGCCATCAGGGCGGAGCTGGAACGCGGCGCGATCGGCGAGGTGCGCTACCTTGAGAACGCCTTCATAACCTCGGACTACGACCTGTCCAACATCCGCATGCGCCGGGAGACCCTGGGCGGCAGCCTGTACGACCTGGGCTGCTACTGCATCTCCCAGGCCGTCTGGCTGCTGGGCGAGCCGGAGGCGGTTCGCGCCGTCGCGGATTTCTCCGATGAGGGCGTGGACCGGCTGACGACGGGATTCCTGAGCTACCCGGGCGGCACCCGCGCCGCCTTTACCTGCGGCATGGTGCTGCCCACCGAGCAGGACAAGCGCCTGGACCGGTTGCAGATCCACGGCGCGAAGGGCGTGCTGCGCACCGACGCGGAGTTCAACCAGGCCGGGCGGCTCTCCTATCAGATCGTCACGGACGGACAGGTCGTCACCCGCTGGGTGGACGCGCCCCAGAACTACAGCCTGGAGGTCGCGCAACTCGGGCGCTGCATCGCCTCCGGCGAGCCGCCTCACGTGAGCGCCGATTTTACGCTCGCCACCGCGCGGACGCTGGACAAGGCGCTGGCCGCGATCGGATACTGACAAAAGCTGCCGGGGATATGCCGGTATCCCGCCAGGCGCACGGGCATGGCCCGTGAAATCAAGGCGGCGCCATATTCAGGAGGGATTACTCGGGATAGCGCTTCAGTATGTTTTCCCGGCTCCGGGAGATGTGCCGCGCCATGGCGCTTCGGGCCTCCTCCGCCCTTCCGTCCCGGACGGCCTGCAAAATGGCGATGTGCTCAAAGGTGGACTCCCTGTAATGTGCCGCCGCCTCGTCTCCGCCGCGCCCCGTGCTGGGGCCGTTCCACATTTCCAGCAGGTAGCTCTTCAGCTTGTGATTGTCCGCCGCGGTCCAGATCGCCATGTGAAGGTCCTGATTGAGCGCCTCGTAATCCGCCCGGTTCAATGTGTCCAGACGGTCCCGCAGATCATAGAGCCGCTCCAGGAGGGCGGCGGTCGCCATGCCGTTGGCGGCGGCCCGCGCGGCGGCCTCCGACTCGAGCAGCAGGCGCATGTCGAAGATATCGGCGATGAACTTCCGGTCGATGTTGTTGACGATGGCCCCCCGGTTCATCCGCAGGGTGATCAGCCCCTCGGCCTCCAGCGCCTGGAACGCCTCGCGCACCGGCGTGCGGCTGACCCCCAGCTGCGCGGCCACATCGCTGAGGCTCAGTTCGTCCCCGCTGCGGTACTCCCCGGTGTAGATCGCCTTTTTCAATATCGAGGTGATGCGCACCCGAACGGGCATGAGCTCCAATGCGTCCATGGTCAAATCCTCCATTTGTTGTATACGATATATCATATATTATAATCCAGCCGACAGGCAGATTCAATTGTGGAAAATATCCATCATTCATGCACATTATATATACAAAATGCAGAAAAACAGCGCGCGACACGGCGGTCTCTTGACTTTGACGGCGTTCTGTTTTATTATATGTATATCGTATATTGTATACAATATTCAAACCGAGCACAGGGAGGGAAGCCGCATGCACGCAATCGAGAAGATACTGGCGAAGAACAGCGGGAGAAGAGAGGTCAGGACCGGGGAGATCGTGACCGCGAAGGTCGATTTTGCCGAGATCAACGACCTGTACTTGCAGACCGTCTATTCCTTCTATGAAATGGGCGGAGAGAAGGTGTGGGACCGGGAGCGCTGCGCCTTTGTGTTCGACCACTACGCGCCCTGCCCGGACGTGAAGAGCGCCGCCAACCACAAGGCGATGCGGGAGTTTGCCCAAAAGAACGGCCTGCGCTTCCACTTTGACACCAACTGCGGCGTGTGCCATCAGGTGATGCCGGAGGCAGGCGTCGTGTACCCCGGCATGATCCTCGTGGCCACCGACTCCCACACCACCACCCACGGCGCGTTCGGCGCGATGGGCACCGGCTGCGGCGCGACGGACATGGCCACCATACTTATGACCGGTGAGATGTGGTTTCGCGTGCCGGAGATCATCGAGGTGCGGCTGGAGGGCGAGGCGCCCAAGGGCGTGTATCCCAAGGACGTGATCCTGGCGGTGCTCGGGAAGATTCGCGCGGACGGCGCGGTGTACAAGGGCATCGACTTCACGGGCTCCTACGTCGAGAGCCTGAACGTGGCCGGGCGCATGGTGATCTGCAACATGGCGGTGGAGATGGGCGCAAAGACCGCCTACATGCAGCCCAACCGGGACGTGCTCGACTACGTGACCGCCCGGGCGGTGCGCCCGTTCGAGATACAGCACACGGACCCGGGCTACCGGTACGCCGAGACCCATGTGTTCGACGTCGGCGCGCTGGAGCCGGAGCTGGCCTGTCCGCACAGCGTGGAGAACGTCCACACGCTGCAGAGCGTGATCGCGCAGGGGGATGTGAAGCTGGATCAGGGCTACATCGGCTCCTGCACCGGCGGCCGCACGGAGGACATCGCCGCGGCGGCGCAGATCCTGAAAGGCAAACACATACCGCCCTACACGCGGCTCATCGTGGTGCCCGCCTCCAACGCTGTGATGCAGGAATGCATCCGGCTGGGCCACATCCAGGCGCTGATGGATGCCGGCGCGACCATCAACGCCCCGGGCTGCGCGGCGTGCCTGGGCGTCCACGCGGGCATACTGGCCCCCGGCGAGGTGTGCATCACCAGCACCAACCGCAATTTCCCCGGCCGCATGGGGTCCAAGGAGGCCAGCCTCTACCTGGCGTCCCCGGCCACCGTGGCGGCGAGCATATTAAACGGCAAGATCACCGACCCGAGAGCGTATCTGTAAGAGGAGGGCAAAACAATGGAAACGAAGCTGACAGGCAAAGTCATCGTGGTGGGCGACAACATCGACACCGACCAGATCTACCCCGGCGCGTACCTCGCCCTCACCGATCCGCAGGAGATCGGCCGCCACTGTCTGGAGGGCGTCAGCGCGGACATCGCCCCCCATTTCCCGCAGGGCGGCATCGTGGTGGCGGGGCGCAACTTCGGCTGCGGCTCGTCGCGGGAACACGCGCCCATCGCGCTCATCAACATGGGCGCGAAGGCGGTGCTGGCCGATTCCTTCGCCCGGATATTCTATAGAAACGCCGTCAACCTGGGGCTCTTGCCCATCGTCTGCACCGGCCTGCGCGACAGGGTCCGCGACGGCGACGCCGTGACGCTGGACCTCGACGCCGGCCAGGTCACGCTGTGCCAAACGGGCGAGACCCTGCCCTGCGACCAGCTCGGCGAGCAGCAGCGGATGATCCTCGAGGCCGGCGGCATCAAGCCCCTGATGCGCGCGCGGTTCGGGAAGCGGTGATCATCGAACACCAAATGTCAAAACCATGAAATCCACTTTTTAACCCTTGACAGGAACGTATGTTCGATATTATAATTATATATACCAAGAGGCACTTTACGAAAGATGAGTTTGACGGCTTTCGTGGAGTGCCTTTTTTGCGTCAAGGGGGTGACGGCATGCCGGATTCGACCTACATCTGCATCGATCTGAAATCGTATTACGCCTCGGTGGAGTGCGTGTCCCGCGGGCTGGACCCGCTGACGGCGCGGCTCTTGGTGGCGGACGAGACGCGCTCGGACAACACCATCGTGCTGGCGGTCTCACCCGCGCTCAAGGCGCTGGGCGTGCGAAGCCGTCCGCGGCTGTTCGAGGCGAAGCAGGCGATCCGGCTGGCGGAGGCGCAGTTGAAGCGGAAGATCGACTTCATCATCGCCCCGCCGAGGATGGCCGAATACGAGCGCGTGTCCGCGGCCATCTACGCCGTCTATCTCAAATATGTGGCCGTGGAGGACATCCACGTCTACAGCATCGACGAGGTGTTCATGGACGTGACGGCCTACCTGTCCCTGTACCGCGAGCAGGCGGCGCGCTCGGGCATGGCCCCGGCGCACTGCATGGCCATCACCATCATCCGCGACGTTTTGAAGCACACCGGCATCACGGCCACGGTGGGCATCGGGACGAACCTGTACCTGGCCAAGATCGCCATGGACATCGTGGCGAAGAAGGCCCCGCCCGACGCGGACGGCGTGCGCATCGCGGAGCTGGACGAAGAGATGTACAAGCGCCTGCTGTGGCCGGTCAAGCCGCTGACGGCCTTCTGGCAGATGGGCGAGGGCAAGACGCACCGGCTGGCGAAGTACGGCATACTCACCATGGGCGACATCGCGCGCACGTCCGTCGAGGACGAGGAGTTCCTGTACCGGCTGTTCGGCATCGACGCGGAGATCCTTATCGACCACGCCTGGGGCATCGAGCCCTGCACGCTGGCCGACATCAAGGCGTACAGGCCCAGGGCGCACTCGCTGTCCGTGGGACAGGTGCTCCCCCGACCCTACGCCTTCGGGGAGGGGCGGCTGGTGTTTTCCGAGATGGTCGAACAGCTGTCGATGGACCTGGTGAAGAAGGGCCTCGCCACCGACTGCCTGACCTTCTGGGTCGCCTTCGACCCGGTGTCGCTGGAGAAGTGCGCCTACGACGGCCCGCTGGTGGTGGATTACTACGGCAGGCTGCACCCCAAACACACCAACGGCACGGTGCGGCTGCGGACGCGGACCTCCAGCGCACGGGTGCTGCGGGAATCGCTGCTGACAGCGTTTGACGCGCGCGTGGATCAACAGCTCTACCTGCGCAGGCTGGGCGTGGCCGCGTGCGACACGCACAACGAGTGCGTCCAGCTGGACATGTTCACCGACTACGCGGCGCTGGAGAGCGAGGAGCAGGTGCAGCGGGCGATACTGTCCATCCGCCGCAGGTACGGCAGCAACGCCATATTGAAGGGCATGAACTATCTGGACGGCGCGACGGCCCGCGAGCGCAACACGCAGATCGGCGGCCATCGCGCTTGAGGGGGGAGGACTATGGTATTTGCCTATGACGATCTGCTTCGGCTGCATCGGCCCGTCCACGACGGCGACGTGTTCAGCCGCAGGCACCCGAAGATGGCGCGGCTCAACCGGGCGAAGCTGTTCGCGCCCTTCGCCGCGCTGACCGGGTTTGAGGAGGCTGTGCGGGCAAAGGAGGTGCCCTACGTCCCGAAGCGCGTGCTCGCCCCGGAGGCGGCCGCCGCGCTAAACGGGACCCTGAACAGGCTCGCGCGCTCCGGACCCACGCGGGTGAAGGTGGAATACTTCGAGGTCTGCACCGACAAAAACCACGACGCCTGCGGGCGCATGGGGCTGTACCACACGCTCACCGGCGTCGTCCGGAGGGTCGATCCAACAGGCCGATTTGTCATGATCGGGGACAGGTGCATCCCCTTTGACGCCATCGGCACACTCACCATTATCTGAGGACAAATATCTGATCGGGAGGGGCGTCCCGGAGTCCATCCGCCAGGAGCTGCGCTTCTCCCGTGATCTGATTATCTCAAAGCACATGCTCCGCCTCGAGCACCGGCCATCCCTCCCTGTCCACCTCGCGGATGACCTCAAAGCCGTTCTTCCGCCAGAAGTGGTTGGACTGGGGATTATCCCTGTCGATCGTCAGCCGCACGGCGCGCTTCCCGGTGGATTTCAGATAAGCCTCCGCCCCGCGGACGATGCCGCTGCCGATCTGCCTGCCCTGATAGCGCCGGTCCATCATGAAAAAGCCGAAGTAGGCGATCTCCGGGGCGGGATAGCCGTCGACGATGTCCATCACCGCGACCAGCTCCGGCCCTTCATAGAAGCCCACGTAGTGCTTGCGCGACCGGTCCACCCCCGGCGGGGCGACGCGCATGTCGCTCAGGACCTGCGCCAGGGTGGGCCGGGCCTTGCAGTACCGATAGAACTGCCCGTTCTCCCGGCACAGCGCCAGCACCGCGCCCGCGTCGGCCTCCGTCAGCCTCCGGACGGTGAACCGATCGCTCAGCCTTGATATCTCCATCATCAGACAACCCCCAATTCACGGCGGGTAACTGTTCAGTCCCGGACTCCCTCCGACCCGCTTCGCGGGCCACCTCCCTCTAAGAGGGAGGCTTTATCGATACTGACAGGGAAGCTCTTGTGTCCAAAAGGCTCCCTCTCCGAGGGAGCTGTCAGCGAAGCTGACTGAGGGAGTCCACCCCGGCCGGACTGAACAGTCATCACGGCGACTCTTCCCGTCGCTCGCCCCTCAGCCGGATCTCCTCGCCGCTGCGGAGCTTGTTGGCGATGTCGGTCAGCCTGCGCAGCCGGGCATTGACGCCGGACTTGCCGATGGGCGGGTCGAGCAGCTCCCCCAGGCCGGACAGGGAGGTCTCGGGGTTGTTGGCCCGGGCGTAGGCCATTTCCCGCAGGGACCTGGGCAGCTTCTCCAGGCCCAGTTCGCTGTCGATATAGCGGATGTCGTCGATCATGGTCTCCGCGGCGTCCACCACCCGGTTGATGTTGGACTGGTCGAAGTTCATCTGCCGGTTGACGTGGTTGGAGACCTCCTTGCGCACCCGTATGTTCTCCAGCGCCAGCACCGCCGCGCCGGCGCCCAGCAGCGACAGCATGTCGGAGATGGCTTCGGCCCGCTTGAAGTAGACCACCCACTTGTTTTTGCGACGGGCGATGCCGGGTGTGAGCTCAAAGTACGCCAGACACTCGGCCACGCGGTGGGCGAACGGCTCGCTGGGCGCGGCGATTTCGAGGTGATAGTGCTTTTCAAGGCTGTTGATCTCGCCACACATCAGAAACGCGGCGCGTACAAATGCTTTTTTGCAGCAGGCGAAGTGCGTGATGCCTTCGCCCGGGACCTGCTTCAGGCCGAGGAAACCGGGATTGTCCGTCAGCCGGAGGGAATGGAGCAGCGCTCCGGCCTCTGTCTCGTCCACTACCAGCCGGTAGCGTGTCATGTGGTTCAGCGCGTCGCCGGTCAGCACCTGGATCTCCCCCGCCACTCCCCAGTGGCGCTTAAGCATGCTGAAATAACGCCGCACGGTGGCGGCGTCCGAGGTGGTGATACACAAGGCATATCGCCCCTGCCCACGCCAAGTGATGCCCCCCGAGGCCAGCAGCGCCGAGGCCAGCTCGCTGCGGGCGCAGCAGACGTCGTCGGCCTTCACCCGCGCCAGCTCGCCCCGCACATCCGTGGTAAACGACATGGCTATTGATCCTCTCCGATGATCCGCACCTCCGGCTCCAGCGCGACGCCGGAGTGCGCCCGGACCTCGTCCTGCACGATGCGGATCAGTTCGATGATGTCCTCGGCGGTGGCCTCGCCGGGCTTGACGATGAACCCGGCGTGCTTCTCGCTGACCTGCGCGCCCTTGACGGACCGCCCCTTGAGCCCGGCGGCCTCGATCAGCGCCCCGGCGAAGTGGCCCTCGGGCCGCTTGAAGGTGCTGCCGGCGCTGGGGTAGTTCAGCGGCTGCTTGTCCCGGCGACGGGCGTTCAGCTCCCGCATGCGGGCGGCGATGGCCTCGGGGTCGTCCGGCCGAAGCGCAAACCGCGCGGACAGCACCACGCCCCCCTCCCGGAGGGGCCGGGTGGTGCGGTAGCCCATCTGCATATCGTCCCTCGTGAGCGTGCGGACCTCGCCGTCAATATAGACCTCGGCGTCGATCAGCACGTCAGAAAGCTGCCCGCCGTAGGCCCCGGCGTTCATGGCGCAGCCGCCGCCCAGCGTGCCCGGGATGCCGGAGGCGAACTCCAGCCCGGAGAGCCCGGCGGCCTGGGCGTAGGCCGCCACCCGCGCAAGCGACGCCCCCGCCCAGGCGGTGATGACGTTCTCCACCCGGGCAATGGCGGCCATGCCCTCGCCCAGCGCGATCACCAGGCCCCGGATGCCCCCGTCTTTGACCAGCAGGTTGGAGCCGTTGCCGATCACCATGACCGGCAGCCCCGCCGCCTTTGCCGCCCCGATGGCCTCGACGGTCTGTTCCGGCGACTCCGGCAGGAACATCACGTCCGCCGGGCCGCCCACGCGGAAGGTGGTGTGCTTCGACATGGGCTCGTTGAGCAGTATCTGATCTTCACGCGCCATGGCGCGGAGCTTCCCAAGCAAATTCGTCATGAAATGCCTCCGATCAGAAGTTGAAGTAGATGAACGGGTTGTAGCTGCCCACCGCAATGTAGGTGACGGCGATGAAGGTCAGCGCCAGCAGGCACATCGACCCCGCCACCTTCATCAGGTTCGGGCTCAGGCGCCATCTGTCCCGCAGAAGCTCAGGCACGGGCAGGCTGAACAGCACCCCCGCGGCGAAGAACGGCCCGTATTCCCGCAAAAACGCGCCGGTCAGCGGGTTCCACAGCGGCGCGCCGCTCAAGCCGAACATCGATCCATAGAATATGCGGGCGACGTGCAGATTATCCGAGCGGATCATCACGGTGATGGTGACCACCACGAACATGGCGTAGAAGTGGCCGATCCTGTGCTCGGACATCCACTTGCCCAGCCCGGTCAGGCGCTCGATCACCAGGAACACGCCGAAGCCGAAGCCCCACAGGAAGTAGGTCCAGGCCGCGCCGTGCCACAGGCCGGTAAGGGTCCAGACCACCATCATGTTGAACACCAGTCGGGGCAGCTTCACCCGGCTGCCGCCCAGGGGGATGTAGAGGTAGTCCCGAAACCAGGTGCCCAGGGAGATGTGCCAGCGGCTCCAGAACTCCGCCACCGATCTGCTGATGAAGGGATAGGTGAAGTTCTCCAGGAAGTGGAAGCCGAACATGCGGCCCAGGCCGATGGCCATGTCCGAATAGCCGGAGAAGTCGTAGTACACCTGCATCAGGTACGCGCAGGCCGCCAGCCACGAGGACACCACCGAGAGCTGGGCCGTCTCCAGCCCGAAGGCCGTGTCCACCAGCAGGCCCAGGTTGTTGGCCAGCAGCATCTTCTTGCACAGGCCGCGCATGAAGCGCACCGTGCCCTCGATGAAGTCGTCAAAGTTCTCCCGCCGGTGCTCGATCTCGTCCGCCACGGTCTGGTAGCGCACGATGGGGCCGGCGATCAGCTGGGGAAAGAAGGAGATGTACAGGCACACGTTCATGAGGTTCCTCTGCACCTTGCCCTTGCCCCGGTAGACGTCGATCACGTAGCTCATGGCCTGGAAGGTGAAAAACGATATACCGATGGGCAGCGTGATCTGCGGCACGGGCAGGCGAAGGCCCGTCCACTGGTTTAAACTGGTCAGCAGGAACATCAGGTACTTGAACACGCCCAGCAGGCCCAGGTTGAAGACCACCATCAGCGCGATCGCCAGCTTCGCCTGCCTTTTGTCGTCCCGCGCCCGGTCCACCCACAGCCCGAACAGCCAGTTCATGACGATGGAGGCCATCATGATCGGGAAGAACTTCGGCGCGCCGAAGGCGTAGAAGCCCAGGCTCATCACCGATAAAAACACGTTCGCCGCCGTCCGCCAGCGCATCAATATGAAATAGCCGATCAGCGTCACCGGCAAAAAGTAAAATAGAAACTCAATGCTCGAAAATACCATCTGTGCAATGCTCCTCGGGAAATTGGGCCGGGATCGGATACCCTAAACCGCCTTTTCCATTATAGATTACGCCGCTTCGTTTGTCCAGCATCAGCGGGTAAAAACAGACTCTTCACGGAAACTTGTGGGGTCCTCTTCTCCGTCACTTACGGGACCTCTCCGCCCCCTGACGCTTCGCTAGGCCCTACGGGCCGGGGCACCTCCCACTCCCTCCGTCTCGGCTTCGCCGAGCCACCTCCCTCTAAGAGGGAGGCATGACGGGGTACCTCTCCGCCCCTGACGCTTCGCCAGACCCTACGGGCCGGGGCACCTCCCACTCCCTCCGGCCCTACGGGCCACCTCCCTCTGAAGAGGGAGGCATGACGGGGAGGCAAGGGGGCTACGGCCTGCGCGCGGCAGCCTTTGCCTTCCCCTTCAGGGGAAGGTGGCATGGCGAAGCCATGACGGATGAGGTGCCCCTCCCAGGGGAGCTGGCACAGCCACAGGCTATGACTGAGAGGTCATGGGTGCCTATCTCCAGGAAAACGTGAAGAACCAAAAAATCGTAGGGGCGCCGATGCGGCGCCCGCCTGGGTACGAAACGCATCGTACTTCATGGGCGGGCGGCGCATCGCCGCCCCTACGACATGCACGAGGCATCTGCCGTCGCTCACCCCGCCATCTTATACGTGGCGGCGTTGGACAGCCAGATCTCGCCGGTCTTGTTGTTTTCGACGACGGCGCGGAAGCTCAGCGCTTCGGCGTCCTCCGCCGCCGTGGCGGGGATTGAGAACGCCCCGCCCAGGCTGTTGGCGATGCCGGCCTTGAGCGCCTCGTCCCCCAGCAGCGCCACGATGTCGTCGCCCCTGAAGTCGTGGTCGGCGCCCTTGCCCATCAGCACGGCTTTCAGCGTGCAGGGATCATAGCCGTCGTTGGTCAGTATCCAGTTGAAGCTCAGCACGTCCCCCGGCTTGCCGTCGGGGTCCGCGGTCAGCACCAGGCTGTCGTTCACGCCCATCCACTTCTCCCCGGGGATCGATTTGACCCACGCGCTGACCAGCGCGTCCAGCTGGGCGGGCTTGATCCAGCCCTCCGCGAACACCAGGTCGTTGTCCCGGGCGAACTGGGCGAAGGCGGCGTCCAGCTTGCCGCCGTAGATGCCGTCCACCTTGCCCACGTTGTAGCCCAGCGCGTTGAGCATGTTCTGCACCGTCTTGACCAGCTCGCCCTTATCCTTCCTGGCCAGGCTGGGCTCCGCCTTGACGGTCTCGCGCACCTCCATGCCGCACACCGTGCACTTGTAGGCCCGCTCGCCGTCCGCCTCGCGGGTCAGGGGCACCAGGGTCGTCCAGGGACCGGGGGTGTGGGCGAGCTGCTCGAGCTCCTCGGTCTCCTTGTCGCCGCAGACCTTGCAGGTGCGGCTCCTCATGCCCTTGTCGGCGCAGGTGGCCGGCTTCTCCACGGCCCACTCGCCGTAGCTGTGGCCCGTCTTTTCGATCTTCTTCTTCCCCTTCTTGCCGCACTTCTTGCACGTGGTCACCTTCTCGCCGGCGGCGGCGCAGGTGGCCTTCTTGGTGACGGTCCACTTCCCCCACTGGTGCTTGGCCCTCTCGATCTCCTTGGTCTTTGTCACGCCGCAGGTGGTGCAGGTGTGCTCCTTGAGGCCCGTCTTGGCGCAGGTGGGCTGCCGGGTGATGCGCCAGTCCGACCAGGTGTGCTTGTGGGGCTTGGCGTTGCTCAGGTGCTTGTTGGCGATCCAGCCGGTGCGCGTCTTGCCCTTTTTGTTGACGTATTCGATGTAGGACCAATTGCCGTCGGTCTCGAGGACCTCAACGCTGCCGCCCTCGGGCAGGCGGCTGATGACCTCCGAGTTCTTGCTGTTGCTCTCGCGGACCTTGGCCTGATCGGTGGTGACATACATCGTCACCGCCAGGGCGGACGTCGCCAGCGCCGCAACCAGCAAAAGCGCCGTCAGCGCAACAATCATCCTGTTCATGATCTTCATTGTCGAACACCCCCTGACGCTGTTTTCCTGTTTATATACTACACCCATCCGGCTATGAAATGCCAAAATTGGCGCGTTATTTAATCATTAGTTAATCATGTTGAAATCATATAAATCCCACTCACTGCCCGTTCCCCATGAGCGCCTCCCGCAGGTTGATGGGCCCCGCCCCGGCCTCATCACCCGCATCCTCCGCTTCGGCCTGCCCGCCGGACCCGTCGGCCCCGGGTATTCTCTCCGCCTCCTTCAAATTGATCACCCGGTCCCGGGTGCCGTAGGTATCGAAGATGTACGCGCCGATCTCCTTGTCCTTGCCGAAGCCGAGCATGTAGTCGCAGGCGTCGATCTCCTCGTTGCTGTAGATCTGGTCCAGCTTGCGCACCTGCACATCATCGGCCAGCATCAGGCAGTTGATCATGTTGTAGATAAAGCCCATGTCCTTGGAATCCTGATCGATCAGCACGTAGTATTTCGCCTCGGGTTCAACCCCGTACCCGGACACCAGCGTCTCCAGCGTCTGCCGGTATTCGGCGCGGGTGACGGCCTCCTCGTTGTTGGTGCGGAAATACTGGGAATACTTGGGCATGCCGGAGACCACGATGGCCAGCGCGCAGGCGGCGCAGCAGGCGGTCGTCCATTTCCTGCCGTTCTTTATATCTCTGATCCGCTCGGACAGCAGCAGCATCGCCATCACCATGACGCCCGTGGAGAAGATCAGTATCGTGCCGTGATACCGGGGATAGCTGGCCAGCCGCACGGCCTCCTTCTCCGACATGGTGAAAATATACATGCCCGTCATGCCCACCTGATAGAGCAGATAGCACACCACGCCGTAGATCAGCAGCGTCCTGACCGTGCGCTCCTTTTTCAGAAGCACCCACACCAGCACGCAGGCGGCCAGCGAGAGCAGGAACACCGCCAGGTACGGGTTGGCGAGGGAGAAGACCTCCTGCGCCATCTTGGTGATGATGGTGCGCACGGACCCGGCCCGCTTGTTCATCAGCATGCGCTTGAAGTTGTCGATGGACATGGAGTGCTGGGCCATCATGCCGGACTCATACACGTAGGCTACGTGCCGGTTCCACAGAAGCAAAAACGCAAACGGCGCGACCAGCGCCGCCAGGCCCTTCTTCCAGCCGCCCCACAGAAACACCAGGAACACCACGAACAGCACGAACAGCGCGCCGCTGTTCTTGACGGTGATCAAGAACGTCAGCCAGGGGATCACGTAGAAGCCCTTCTGCTTCAGTTCCCTGCCGTAGTATACGCAGAAGGACGCCGCGCCCAGCCCCACGAAGGCCAGCGCGCTGTCCACCAGAAGCTGGTCGAAGTTGTTGTCCACGCACAGCAGCAGCATCGGCCCTATGAAGCCCAGCACCTTCGCCGGGGTGTTCTTCGCCAGGCCCAGAAAGCCCGCGAACATCGCCGCGGCGCAGGCCCAGTGGGCCAGCATCTGGAACCACTCGGCGTGGATGCCGGAGATCTTCGCGAAGTAGTAGATCAGCGCCCCCGCGCCCAGCGGATAGGACTGAAAGCGGATGTAGCTGTCCGTGAAGTTGGGGAAGCGGTCCTTCGTCAGCATGTGCCTGACCGCCAGCCCCCAGTGGGTGAAGTTGTCCAGATGGATGAAGTGGCAGCCCCACAGCCGCGCCACCAGTATGGCGCACATCATCAGGAAGAACGCGCCGCCCAGGGACAGCGTGAGCTTCCGCTTCTCCTTCACGAGAGTCCATGCGAGGCACACCAGCCCGCCCAGGCACACCAATATCGCCGTCTCCGGCAGCACGTTCAAAAGGCCCGCCACGAACATCACGCTGCCGATGCTCACAAAGGTGAAGCCTATGGACAGCTCCGGCGCGATTTTGCGGCTGAAATAGCGCATGTAGCCGAACATCGACGCGCACAGCACGATCAGCCGGATTGCCTTTATGATCATCTTCCATCTCTCCCATTTTGGTACAGTGATATGGTTATTCAGTCCTGACGGTACATTGTTCTTTGCCGGGCTTCGCCCGAGAGTGCAGAGTGCAGTTTTGGTGGAAATCCTTCGGATTTCTTTGATAATAAGGTTACGAATCATCGTACAGACACAACCGATATCTGTTTAATCAAAACAAATCCCGGAGGGATTTGAACCAAAGCTGTACTCTGCACTCTGTACTCTGTACTCTCCAAACTCCACACTCAGGTTTCGGCGTGCATCACCCGTCCTGCGGCGTAGAAGAACAGCAGGTTATACACGGTGGCGTCGGTGAACAGCAGCGACTCCACCAGCGGCAGCAGCAGCAGCGTGCCCGCCAGCACGGCGAACATGTGGCCGCCCGCGTCCGCCCCGGCCGGGGCCGTCAGCGCCCGCGCCGCGGGCCTGACCAGCAGCCCCAGCGTGCCCAGCAGGCACAGCAGCATGAACGCGCCGCCCCTTGCCAGCACCTCCAGAAAGCCGCTGTGCAGGTACAGCGCGGGATAGCGCTCCGGGTTGTAGGCCTTCATGCGCTCGATGATGTCGTCGGAGCCCATGCCCAGCAGCATGTCCGCGGGGTGGTGGATCAGGTAGTCGATGCTGTTTGACCATATCGCGCCCCTGCCGTTGCTGAACACGTCCAGAAGCCCGGCGGACATGGTGCGGGGCACCATCACGCCGTCAGCGATCTCCGTAGCCTCGTCGACGATCACGTCCTCGATCCGATCGACGTACTTCTTCTCCTCGGCGTCCTGCTTCATGCGCTCCAGCAGGCTGGGCTCCGCGGAAGCGCCCATGCGGCTGGCTGCGAGCACGTCCACGGTGAACACGCCGCTGACCGCAAGCACCGTCAGTATGAGCGTCAGCCCCCAGGCTGCCAGGCCCGTGAGCATGCGCCGGGGACGGCCCGCCCGCTTCAGCCAGACCCAGCGAAACGCCATCGCCCCCAGGCCCAGGCCCAGGGCGATCTCGGCGGTGCGGGACTGGCTGTGGGCCAGCGCCATCACGTCGGCAACGATGATCAGCGCAAGCGGGGCCTTGAGCGACCGGCGCCACGGGGCGTACAGGCAGTAGATCGTACACAGTATGCCGGTGGCGGCGCAGATGCCCGTGCTGTTGGGGTGCATCAGCGCCCAGATCCGGTCGGCGACCAGCCCCGGCATCTGTATGCCCAGCTTGGAGGGCAGCCAGTCGGTCTCGATGGGCCGGCCGGTGAACACCGTCGCCACCGCCGGGACGAGGTACGTCAGCCACAGCCCCGCCACCATCAGGCACAGCGCGCGGCCCTCCCGCCGCAGGTGCGCCTCGTCCGCGCCCTCGGGGACGATCCCCGCCACCAGCATCGCGCCGCAGGCGTGGGTCAGCACCGCCAGGCCCTTGAGCGTGCGGTTGCGGCTGTGTTGCAGCATCTCGCCGCCGCGCGCGCCGCGCCGCACCGCCTGTCTGGCCCCCCAGGGCAGCCACTCTGAACGGCCGAAGAACTCGGAAATGACCGTCGCAAGCAACACCGCCAGCGCCACCGCCAGCAGCACAAAGCACAGCCGGAAGATCCTCCGGCGCTTCACATCGACACCGAATGCCATACACCCGGTCCACACCGCCGCGAAACCCAGCGCCAGCACCGCGAGCCCTCGCGGGGACAGGTTCCCGTTGCGCACGGCCGCCAGGATATAGAACCCCGCCATGCCGAAGAGCAGGCCGTTCCGGGCGTTCAGGCGCACCTGTCCGCGGGAGAGCGCCCTGGCGACCAGCAGCACCGTCCAGGGCGCGAGCACGAACACCGTGCCGTAGAGGAACACGCTCCAGTTCACGCAGCTGATCCAGTACAGCGCCACCGCCAGGAACAGGCAGAGCGTCCGCGCCCACATCCAGCCCTTCGATTCCATACGCTTCGGCATGAGACTGCAATACTCCTTTTTGTTTATACACGGCGTATTATACCATGCCTCCCGATGGCGTGTCAATGACGCCCACTGGACATCGCCGCGGCGGCGTGGTATACTGTATGTAATGAAAAAATGATCATCACTGTCGGTCGTTCCCCGCGATTTGTTAACAGTGAGTTGATAAAAGGCTGGTATACTGTCCGCGTAAGGCAGGCTGGCCTTCGATCCGAATCCCCCTTCAACCTACTCCCCTTCCTCAATTTCGGATATCGGATTCGTTTTCCCCTTCAACGAATCGCGGGGGCACAGCCTGCTTTTTTTGCATTAAGGTAGCTATTATTCATTCGGTATATCGTTTTGTCCTTGATAAAGAATAGTAATTGTGTTATAGTATTAATACAATCTTTCAATAACATTTTTCACTCTTTAATACATTGACCATAGCAGGAGGTTCAACATGAAACGAGTATTGTTGTTCGTATTTATCCTGATGCTTCTCGGTGTTGTTGCCTTGGCGGACAGCAAGCCAATTCTTTTTGACAATGAGGATGTTCGTATTGTCGCTGAGGGTGCGGAATTAAGCAAAGATTATGTTCATGGTGGAGAGTATCTGAATTTGAAAGTTATTGTTGAGAATAACACAGACAAACAGGTTAGGGTTTCTGCTGAGAACTGCGTTATTGATGATTGGGATGTTGATTCATATTGTCATATTGAAGTCCAACCTCACAAAAAGAAAAAGGATGAGATTGCTGTTTATTATCAGAACTCGGACATCACCAGTTTTAAAAAAGTCAAAACCTTAGGGCTTATTTTTAATTTGCTATTCAATTCTGAATACGGGACATCCAAGACCTACAAAGGTAAAAATATAAAAGGAAAATGGATTAATTCTAAAATTGGCGGTAGCAATTCAAAATCAACTAATAATAAAAAGAAGAAAACCAGTAAGAATACTGACAATTCGGCCTACAAGGATTTAAAATATGGCGATGAAGGAATCGAGGTAGCATCGCTTCAAATTCGACTTATGGAACTGGGCTATTTGGGACCGACGGAAAACGGTTATGGAGATAAAACGGTTGAAGCTGTTACAAGGTTTCAAAAAATAGCAGGCTTGGACATTACAGGCATTGCAGATTCCGAAACTCAAGTTGCATTATTTGATGAAGATGCACCATCCAATTCATTCATTGATGATGATTATAAATCAATTATGAGAGATCCTCAGGGGACTTGGCGAAATGCCTATATAATCAAGGGAAAAGTGCATCAGGTCTTAGAAGATAGTTCTTTTGGTACGCAGAATAAGAATGTCAAGCTATTGGTTGCAACAGCCGACGGCTATGAAAACTTAGTTCTTGTTGAATATACAAGGCAAGAAGGAGAATCTCGTGTACTTGAAGATGATACTGTGACTTTCAGAGGCGAAGCCCATGGCACATATCAATACTATAATGTTTTTAATCAAATAAGAGAAGTCCCATATTTTACAACATTTGAAGTGAGCATCAATTAAGGGGCTGTCTCAAAACGCATATAGATTCATGAAACATGCGTAGGGGCGCCAATGCGGCGCCCGCCCGGGTTCGAAACGTGTCGTACTTCATAGGCGGGCGGCGCATCGCCGCCCCTACAACATGTATTCATTTGAATGATTATGCGTTTTGAGACAGCCCCTATTTCCTTCTTCTTGTCGAAAGGAGTTTAATATGAGAATCAGATCGACAATCCTCTCTCTTATCCTTATCCAAATATTGGCAGTATCTGCCGTGGCTGCAAGTCGTTCGTTTATTCCTTGCGATTGCAATCAACAGCCGTGTACTTGCTTTATTCAATTGGGAGATGAAGGCGGTTTTGTAAAAAGAATAGTTGAGTTATTGATAGATCAAGGATATCTCGCATCGAACGTTCCAACCGGTTTGTTCTCTGAAGATGTCGAAGCAGCTGTAATCGAGTTTCAAATAAGAAATAATTTGCCTCAGACAGGAACGATGGACGATGACACGCTTACACTATTGATTTGGGGCATGTTGCCAGAAAAGTTGGACAAGGCGTTCCCAATTGTCTCAGGGGAACCCAAGACATATCCTGATCAGGTATTCATTCCTACCGACGGAGGGAAAAAACGTCATCATAGTAAAACTTGTAGCAATATGTATGATCCCAGAAAGGTTTCTATTCGGAATGCCGCTCAGCTTGGTTTTGATGCGTGCGGAAAATGTGCAAAAAAGAAAGAAGAACACATGTATTGAAATAAAACCCGCCGAAAAGCGCTTATCTTCTGCCATGTGAGGAGAGGACCCATGCTGCACTTCATCTACAATCCCCAGGCGGGAAACGGTCGGTCGGAGCGCGCCCGGCAGGTCATCGAGCCCCTGCTTGGGGACGCGCCTCACGCCTTTCACATGACCCGGGACCGCGGCGACGCCACGGCCATCGCGCGTCAGCTCACGTCGGACCCCGAGGAAACGGACATCATCGCCATGGGCGGCGACGGCACGCTGCACGAGGTGCTCAACGGCCTGCGCGACCCGTCCCGCGCGCGCATGGGGCTGATCCCCTGCGGCAGCGGCAACGACTTCGCGGCCACGGCGGGCATCCCGACGGACCCGGCCCGGGCGCTCGGCCTCATACTGACCGGCACGGCGAAGCCCACCGACTACCTGGACTGCTCCGGGGTGCGGGGCATCAACGCCATCGGCACCGGCATCGACGTGGACATACTGCGCCGCTACGCCGCCATGAAGCGGCTCAGGGGCTCCGCAGCCTACCTGGCGTCGCTGATACTGACCGTTGTGAACTACGCGCCCAAACGGTTCAGCGAGATCACGGCGGAGGGCGCCGAACCCCACGAGGCGCTGATCGCCTGCGCCGCCAACGGCCGGAGCTTCGGCGGGGGCATCCCCATCGCCCCAAAGGCCGAGATCGACGACGGGCTGCTGGACGTGATCATCATCGACGGCATCAAAAAGCCCGCCATCCCCGGCGCGTTCGTCAGACTGATGAGACGGCAGGTGCTGGATATCAAACAGACGCTATTCAAGCGGCAGACGCGGCTGACCGTGAAGGCCGACGCCCCCATGCCCCTGCAGATCGACGGGGAGATCTACGAGGACCTGCCCTTCGACGTCCGGCTGATCCACGGGGAGCTCCGGTATTACAGGCCATAAAAACACCAATGCGGAGGTCGCGTCAGCGCGACCTCCGCATCATGATTCCCACCACCAGCGCCAGCGCCGCGGTCACCCACAGCCCGTACACCAGCCCCGCGTCGCCGCCGGTGAGCAGCGTCTCGGACACGCCGTAGAGCCGGTACACCGCGCGGTCGCCGCCGCCCTGCCCCAGCAGGAACATGGCGGCGAAGCTCCAGCCCCATCGAAAGCCCACCGGGGCCCACAGGCCGAAGCGGTCGTGGCACAGGGCGCAATACGCCCCCATCAGGGCGACGTTCACCGCGGAGATCCAGGTACCCGAATAGCCGCCGTTGGTCAGGAAGAACAGCGCCGTCGAGGCGATCACGGCCCACACCGCGCCCCATCGGCGCTTCACCCGGTCGTACACCACGCCCTTGGTGAACAGCTCCTCTGCCAGCGTGGTCAGCAGTATGAGCGCCCACAGCGGCAAAAGCCCGGGGGTGAGGCGGGGCCGGTTCAGCGGCCATTGAAGCCGCAGGCTGTCCGTTATGAGAAACACCGCCGCCGACACGAGCGCCAGCGCGACGCCCGCCGCCCAGTGCGAGGCGGCTTTTTTGATGTCCGGGCGGGGCAGTCGCGCCTTGCAGACCCCCACGGCGTACAGCATCGCCGCCGCGTCCACGATCAGCGTCACGATACTGCCCTGCCAGCCGTACAGCGTCCGCGCCCAGCCGGGGGCCCGGGCGACGGTATCGGGGCGCAGGTTCCACGCTGCAAACAGCGCCCTGAGAAGCGCCCCCAGCCCCAGCCGCACGCCGACGGTCACCAGAAAAAACCCCGCGACCGCCGCCACCGGCGCGAATATGTCCTTTCGCAGCATGTGCCGCCGGGGCTTCGGCGGCACATCCTGTTGAATACGCTTGCTCTTGCTCATTTACTCCACGACGGCGCGAATCAGCGGCCGCGCCTCCGGCTTTTCATCCCCGATGACGATGGACTGCCTGATCAGCGCGGCGGCCCCCGCCTGATCGGAGCCGTCCCCGGCGTGCAGCGTGCACAGCGGATCGCCCTTCTTCACCTTATCGCCCACGCGCACCTTCATCACCAGGCCCACAGACAGGTCCAGCACGTCGGTCTTGTGCAGCCTGCCCGCGCCCAGCAGCCGGGCGGCGTTGCCGATGTCGCTGGTGGTCATGCCGGTGACGTAGCCGTCCCGGTCGGCCGCCACGTCCACGAGATACTTCGCCTTGGGCAGCAGCGATGTGTCATACGCCACCCTCGCATCGCCACCCTGGGCCTCGATCATCTCGGAGAACTTTTTGAGGCCCTCGCCGCTTTCGATCTTTGTCTCCAGCATGGCGATGCCCTCGGGGACGTCCTTCACCACGCCCGCGTTTCTGAGGATGTGGGCCCCGAGGGTCAGCGACACGGCCTTCAGGTCGCCCTGCACGCGCCCGGCCAGCACGTCGATGGCCTCCTCGACCTCCAGCGCGTTGCCGATGTAGTTGCCCAGGGGCTGGTCCATGTCGGTGATCAGCGCGGAGAACTTCTTGCCGCTCATGTTGCCGATGCGCACCATGGTCTCGGCGAGCTGCCGGGACTTCTCCTCGGTGTCCATGATGGCCCCGGAGCCGGCCTTGACGTCCAGCACCACCACGTCGCAACCCGCCGCCAGCTTCTTGGAGAGTATCGAGGACACCACCAGCGGCAGGCAGTCCACCGTGGCGGTCACGTCCCGCAGGGCGTAGAGCACCTTGTCTGCGGGGGCCAGCTCGGCGGTCTGGCCGATGATGGCGCAGCCCACCCGGTTGACCTGGGCCTTGAAGGCGTCGATGTCCCGGTCGATGGACAGCCCGGGGATGGACTCCAGCTTGTCCAGCGTGCCGCCGGTGAAGCCCAGCCCGCGGCCGGACATCTTGGCCATCTTCACGCCGCAGCAGGCCACCAGGGGCACCAGGATCAGGGACGTGGTGTCGCCCACGCCGCCGGTGGAGTGCTTGTCGGCCTTCACGCCCACGATGTCCGAAAGGTCCAGCGTGTCGCCGGAGTGGGCCATGGCCATGGTGAGGTCGTAGGTCTCCTGATCGTCCATGCCGTTGATGCAGATGGCCATCAGCAGCGCGGAGGTCTGATAGTCGGCAAAGCCGCCGTCCACCACGCCCTGCACGAAGGCCTTGATCTCCTGTTCGGACAGTTTGCCGCCGAACCGCTTCTTGCGGATGATATCACAGGGATTCATGTTCATAATATCAATGCCTGACGCCACTGCGCCAGCTTCCTTTCATAGGATAGGGTATATGCGGGGCTGGTGGAGGGCATCACCCGCCAGTCCAACCCTTCCAGATAGGCCTTGCCGGTCCGGGCGAACAGCCGGTGGGCCGTGCCGCCGTTGAACAGCACCCGCTCGATGCCGGGGCATTCCGAAAACAGCCTGCCGAAGTCGTTGAGCTCCGGCTGTCGTATGGCACTGTCCAGCGAGCCCTCCCGCTCGCAGGCGGTGAGGCTGTCCCACAGCGCCAGCCGGTTCTCCAGTATGAGCGCCCGCTTTTCATCGACGCTCCCGGGCAGGTTCGCCCCAAACACCTCCGAGAGTATGCGCCAGAAGGCGTTGCGCGGGTGGCCGTAGTAGAACCCGGCCTCAAGGGACGCCACGCTGGGCATGGAGCCGAGGATGAGTATCCGGGCGTCGGGCCGCGCCACCGGGGGAAAGGCGACGATCCGTCCGCTCACAGCTCGGAGAAGACCTTGCCGATCTTCTCGTGGATCACCAGATCGGCGCGGCTGTCCTGGGGCGTGGCGGACAGGTTCACCAGCACCAGCCGGTTGCCCCGGTACAGGTCCACCAGGCCCGCCGCCGGGTAGACGTTGAGCGACGTGCCGCCGATGATGAGCATGTCCGCCTGGCTGATGGCGGCGCAGGCACCGTTGATGACGTCGTTGTCCAGGTTCTCGCCGTAGAGCACCACGTCCGGCTTGATGGTGCCGCCGCATTCGCACTTGGGCACGCTGTCGGCGTTCATGATGGCGTCCAGCCCGTAGAACTTGCCGCAGCGCATGCAGTAGTTGCGCAGCACGCTGCCGTGGAGCTCGTAGACCTTCTTCGACCCCGCCGCCTGGTGGAGCCCGTCGATGTTCTGCGTGACCACCGCTAAAAGCCTGCCCTCTTCCTCCCACTGGGCGAGCTTTTTGTGCGCCGCGTTGGGCTGGGCGTCGGGATAGATCATCTTGTCGCGGTAGAAGCGGTAGAATTCCTCGGGATTGCGCATGAAGAAGGGACGGCTGATGATGGTCTCCGGGGGATATTTGTACTTCATGTTGTACAGGCCGTCCTGCGAGCGGAAGTCCGGTATGCCGCTCTCCGTGGACACCCCCGCGCCGCCGAAAAACACGATGCGCTTCGATTCACTGACCCATTGCCTGAGCTGCTCGTTCATAACATCACTCCCTCACCTTATTTTAACATTTCGGGAGGGATATGTCCAGAGCCAGGGGAAAAAAGAGTGGAGAGTGGAGAGTAAAGAGTGCAGTTTTGGTGGAAATCCTGCGGATTTCTTTGATATAGGGCTGCGACAGATCGTATGTGTGCAGATGCCTTCCCCTTCAGGGGAAGGTGGCCGAGCGCAGCGAGGACGGAAGAGGTCGTCCCCCGTTTCCCGTGGGCGATGAGGGCATCGCCCCTACGGAATCTACGCCGTTGTAGGGGCGATGCCCTCATCGCCCGCCTGAAACACGGACCCGGACTGAACCAGTCACCTTCAATCAAACAAATCCCGTAGGGATTTGATCCAAAACTTCACTCTTCACTCTTCACTCTTCACTCTCATATCACCGTCAGTGCGATCAGCGCGGCGCACTCGGCGACCGTCAGCGCAAATCCCGCCACGTCGCCGGACACGCCCTTCAATGTGCGATAGACCCAGGTCATGGCCAGGGCGTAGGCGGCAGTTTCGACGAGCAGCGCCAAGGCGGGGCGTCCGAGCCACAGGGTGCAAACGATCACGCCGACAAGCCACATGCCAACCACCGCCATCCTCTGGGGCATGCGCCCCTCCATGCCGGCGTACTGGCTGTGGCCGATGGGCCGAAGCGTCAGCACCGCAAGCGCCGAGCCGCAGCGGGAGATCACGGGGATGAAGATCAGCGCCCGCAGGTCGCAAATGCCGTGCCGGGCGGCGTCGTAGCCAAACAGCGCGAGTACTGTAAGCCCCACCACGGCGTAGGCCCCGGTGTGGCTGTCCTTCAATATCTCCAGCCGCTTCTCCAGGGGCCGCCAGGACAGCATGGCGTCGCAGGTGTCCATGTAGCCGTCCAGGTGGATGAACCCCGTCAGCAGCCAGGGCAGCGCGACCATCAACGCCGCGGCGACCCCGGGCAACAGCCGCTGTCCGAGCCAGGCAAGCCCAGCCCACAACAGCCCGATCACCAGCCCCACCGCGGGCAGCGCGGCCAGCATCCAGTCCCGGGCGTCCTCGTCCCAGGGCCGCCAGGGGCAGGGGATCGCCGTGAACATCCCCAGCGCCATGAAAAACGCGCGGATCAGACGCATGGCATAACCCCCTTGTGAACGATCACCTGTCCGTGCACGACCTCCAGCACGTCGTCGCAGGCCGCGGCCAGCGCCCGGTCGATGCGCGCCAGTCCCCGGCGATAGGCCTCGGTCCAGTCGTCGTAGAGGTTGGCGTCGGAGTAGATGTAGTCCGACACCAGCACCGTCCTGGGCGCGCGGCGCACGAACTCCGTAAGCTCCCGGGCGATCTTCTCCGGCGCGCCGGGGTTCATGCCCGTATCGGTGAACATCTCGTTGGACAACAGCGCGGTCACGCTGTCCAGCAGAAAGGCCCCGGCGGGATCGGCCCGGTCCAGGCAGGAGAGTATGTCCGCGCCGCACTCCAGCGTCTCAAACCCCCAGCCCGCGCGCTCCTGCCGGTGGCGGACGATCCGTGCGTCGTCCTCGCGATCCCGGGGGATCATGGTGGCCACGTAGTAAAGCGGCGTTCCCGCCGCCTTGGCGATGCGCTGGGCGTAGAAGGACTTGCCGTTCTTGCAGCCGCCGGAGATAAATGTGCTCATAGGTCACGTTCCTTTGCCGATGCTTTCAGAGCTCCCGGACGCCATGAATGGCGTCCCTACGCCTCCCCCTGATACCGCTTGTTCGGGCGGATCTCGGCCAGATAGTCGTCGTTGATGGCGGCCTCCTCGAAGGTGGCCATGTTGCGTATGACGCTCTGGGCCGCCGACATGATCTCAAAGGCGATGGGGCAGCCGCTGCCCTCGCCCAGCCGCATGTCGAGGTTGAGCATGGGCTGAAGTCCCATGGCGTCCATGGCCAGCATGTAGCCCTTCTCGCGGGAAGCGTGGGAGGGGAACATGTACGCGGCGGCCGTCGGGCAGAGCCGGTACGCGCACAGCGCCGCCACCGCGGAGATGAAGCCGTCGATCACCACCGGCAGCCTCTGCGCCGCCGCGCCCAGGAACGCGCCGCACATCGCCGCGATGTCGAAGCCCCCCACCTTGGCGATCACGTCGATGGGGTCCGCGGGGTCGGGCGCGTAGCGGGCGATGGCCTCGTCGATCAGCCGCACCTTGCGCAGGTAGGCCTCGTCGTTGATGCCGGCCCCCCGGCTGACGGTGTCCGCCGCGGGCAGGTCCAAAAGGACACTCAGCACCGCCGAGGAGGTGGAGGTGTTGCCGATGCCCATCTCCCCGATGCCGACGACGTCCATGCCCTGTTGCTTCGCCAGCGCCGCGCGCTCCACGCCCACCAGCACGGCCCTCACGCATTCCTCCCGCGTCATGGCGGGCTCCCGGGCGAAGTTCTTCGTGCCGTGGGCCAGCTTGCGGTCGCAGACGCCGGGCTGTATGAAGTCGGCGTCGATGCCCACGTCCACCACGTCCAGCTCGGTGTGGAAGTGCTTCGCCAGCACCGCCACGCCGGTCAGTCCCCGGGTGAAGTTGATGGTCTGGGCCAGGGTCACGCTCTGGGGCGCGCTGGCCACGCCCTCGTGGGCGATGCCGTTGTCCGACGCGAATATGATCACCCGGCGCTTCTCCATGGGGTTGAACACCTGTCCGGTGATCCCCGCCAGCTTCACGCTGATGTCCTCCAGCTTGCCCAGGCTGTGGGGCGGCTTCGCCAGGCTGTCCTGACGGGCGCGGGCGGCGTCCATGGCCCCCTGATCGGCGGGGACGATTTTCGAGAGTAAGGCGGTAAGTTCCTTTTCCATAGTGTCATTCCTCGTAACAGTCATTAATTAGGAATTAGGAATGAGGAGTGAGGAATTATAGAATGCCGGAAGCCCGTCGTAGGGACGCCATACTTGGCGTCCGTTCAAGGCGAAACGGATTACGCGGACGCCAATAATGGCGTCCCTACGGATGTCTTGCGCGACAACCGCTAGCCCAATTCCTAATTCCCAATTCCTAATTCCCAATTCCTAATTATCATAGATAGGCGCAGCCCAGCCGCCGCGCCCCGGTGCATTTTTCAAGATAGAAGCCCTCCAGTTCGCTGACGGTCACCTGATGCTTGGAGGACGAGGCGTGCACGAACATGTTCCCGCCCATGTAGAAGCCCACGTGGTCGCTGGGGTCCGAGTCGCGCACGGTGTCGAAGCACAGCATGTCCCCGGGCACCAACGCGTGCATCGCCACCGGACGCCCCAGGTTGTACAGCTCCTTGGCCGCGTGGGGCAGCTCCGGCAGACCCTCCCGGGCCGCGGCGAACAGCACCAGGCCCGAGCAGTCGAACCGGTCCGGCCCCGCGGTGTTGAACACGTAGGGCTCCCCCAGGTGCTCAAGCGCCGTCATCACCATGCGCTCCCCCTGGGTCGGGCCGGTGAACAGCAGGGTGATCAGCACCAGGCACCCCGCCAGGCGGCGGGTGATGCAGTTAATCAAAAGGGCTTTTCTGCGCATAGGCGTCTCCTTGGTAACTATCCGGCGCGGAAACTACTTCCCCGCCAGCGACTTGCGGTACTTTTCGCTCTCCCAGTTGGCGATGAACTGCTTGGCCTTTTCGCCCAGGGTGGACAGGGTATAGCCGTTTTCTTCGATGTTCTTGACGATGAACACGATGGCGCACAGCGTCTCGGCGATCACCTGCGCCTTGGCCGCGGGCATGTTGAAGGTCACCGCGCCGGTGGCCGGGTCATAAAGCGCCATGCCCTCCCCGGGCGCGCCCGCCCCGAAGGCGAAGCTGCCGGTCAGAAACACCAGCTGGTCGGGATAGAGCGGGGACTCCAGCAGGAACTTCTCGGTGAACACGCCGGACTTCAGCGCCCCGGTCAGGTAGGGGCACTCCGCCGCGCACAGCCCGCCGCCCAGGTCCACAACCGACACCGCCGGGAAGCAGCCGTTTTCAAGCCCGAAGGCGCGGGCGATGCGGTCGTTGACGTCGGTGTGGATGCGCACGCATGCGTCGGGATCATCGGCGTGGGCGATCAGGCCGTGGTTCTGCATGAATATGGCGGCGGGACGGCGGCCCGTCTCGGCCTCCACGCGCTTCAATTCGTCGCGGATGGAGAAGGTCAGCCGCGCGCCGGGATCGACGTAGGGCACCCAGCCCCAGGTGTAGTCCGCGCCCTCCAGCGCCTTCTTCGCGATCTCGGGCAGCTCCTTCGAGCAGGTGCACAGGTTGGCATACACGCTGTGGCTGTGGGCCACGTAGGTGTCCAGTATGGAGTGAAAGCCCGCCTCGACGGACGGCCGCAGCGCCGGCAGGCCCTCGATCACCCGGGTGTTGGCCTTCGCCTGTTCGCTGCCGGCCTTCTCAACGTCCTCAAGCCCGGCGGGATTCGTGCCATTGTAGAATTTGCGCAGCGCCTCGTAGTCCAATACGGCGTAGGCTTTGTCGGGCCGGATGTCCTTTAGGCAGTAGCCCGACGCCTTGATGGCCATCAGCCCCTCCGCGAGCTTGGCCGAGGTGTTGCCGCCGCCGCCCTGCACGTAGTCCGCCCGCAGGCCCACCTCGGTGGAGACCCGGGTGAAATTCTCGAGCGCCCCGGCGTTGTCTTTAAAGAAATTGCCCATGTCTTTCATCCCTCCGTCGTTCATCCTTGCAATCATGAAGTGTATCTTCTTGCCCTCGCGCATGTAGAGCATCTCGTGCTCGCTTAAATAGTTCGGCTCAAAGCCCGAGGCGTGCAGGTCGTCGGTCATGTAGACGACCTCGAACCCCGCCTCCCGGAAGTAGCGCTTCGAGGCCGTGAAGAGCGCGTCGTCGTCGGTCTTGAACCAGATCTCGCCGCCGGGCTTCATGAACGCCCGGTATTGATTGAGCTGCCGCGGATGGGTCAGCCGCCGCTTGTGGTGCTTGGCCCGCTCGTCCCAGGGGTTGGGGAAGCTGATGTAGATGCGCCCGATGCCGTCCTCAGCACTGAAGGTGTCGTGGATCATCATGGCGTCCACCGCGGAGAACACGATGTTCTCCACCGGCATGTCGCCGTAGGCCGCGCGGACGTTGCGCACCGACACCGCCAGCACGTGCCGCACCTCGTCGATGGCGATGTAGTTGATCTCTTGATGCTCCCGGGCCATTTGCGCCGTGGCCACGCCCTTGCCGCAGCCGATCTCCAGGTGCACCGGCTGGTCCTTTTTGAAGAACCCCCGCCACCGGCCGATGTGGGTGGAGGGCTTGTCGATCATGAAGGGGCAGGCCGCCAGCTCGATCTCCGTCCAGGGCTTTCTGCGCATCCTCATGGGGCGTCGTTCTCCCGGGGAACCACGGGATTCACCGGCGCGGCGGGGTCGTCCGGGTCGCCGTAGGGCATGCCCCTGGCGATCTTGTCGGCGTCCTCCGCCCGCTTCTTCATCACGTGTATCCAATACAAAAGCCCGATGCCGCCCAGGGTGGACACCACCCACAGGTCGACGCCCAGCCGGACGTTCCCCATGAACATCGCCATGAGCCCCGCCACGTACAATACGACGATCAGCAGGCTCAGCGCCGTACGGATGAAACTTCTGTTCATAGCACATACCTCCGTAACATTGTGATATTCTATAAAAGAGGCGCTTTTCCCTGCCGAAAACGAAAATTTTCCTTGAAAGCCGGGGCAAATGGGGCTATACTGTTGCTGTACGAAGGGAGTGACGGCCCATGCTGCCCATCGCGGAATTCGAGGCGCGGTTCAGGGATATCCTGGCGGCGCTGGACGACATTGCCGACGGCGAGGACATGGAGGAGCTCAACGCCGAGTTCGAGGACGCGCTGTTCATGCTGTCGCAGATCGACCTCGGGGCCGACACCGCCCCCGAGGAATTTACGGACGCCCTGGACGAGTTCGACGCCCTCCGCGCCGACTACGCGCGCCTGCCCGCCGCCAAGGATGTCGCGGAGCGAATGGGGATGCTGATTGAATTTGCAAGGAAGAACGGTTAGAAATTGGAAATGGGGAATTGGGAATTGGGAATTATAGAATGCCGCTGCCGCCAATTCTGTTAAACGCGGCAGCATAGCCTTCCCCTTGAGGGGAAGGTGGCACAGCCGCAGGCTGTGACGGATGAGGTGACAGCCTTCCCCTTGAGGGGAAGGTGGCACAGCCGCAGGCTGTGACGGATGAGGTGACAGCCTTCCCCTTCAGGGGGTTCAAGCGCCCGGAAAACAGTCCAGTGGACTTGCCTTCCCCTTTGGGGAAGGTGGCAGCCCGAAGGGCTGACGGATGAGGTAATCAGCGAGAACGGACCGGCAGGCCCCCGGAACGGTGGATTGCGCGCAGCGCAAGACGGAAGAGGTCGTAATCTCAATTCCCAATTCCCAATTCCCCATTATATGGAGGTTTTCCCATGATACTGATCACCGGCGGGAGCTATCAGGGCAAGCTCAGCTACGCGAAGGCGCGGTTCGGGTTGACGGACGCCGACATCTGCCTGGGCGGGGTGGACTTTGACAAAAAGTGCCTGGCCTACGTGGAGCGCTACGCGCTGGAGGCGGTGCGGGCGGGGAAAGAACCCGCGGACGTCTTCCGGGCGCACATCGACGCGCTTCGAAACAGCGTGGTCATCACCACGGACATCTCCGGCGGCGTCGTGCCCATGGACCCGGTTCTGCGCGCCTGGCGGGAGGCCTGCGGGCGCATGAACAGCTACCTGGCGTCCCAGGCGGACGAGGTCTGGCGGCTGTTCTGCGGTATCCCCCAGAGGCTGAAATGAATACGCTCTATCTGATAAGGCACAGCCTGACCGAGGCCAACGCCCTGAGACTCTACGGCGGCAGCACCGACAGCCCCCTCACGGCGGAGGGCCGCAAGATCGCGCTTGCACGGCGGGGCGCCGTTCCCGCCTGCGACGTGTACGTCACCAGCGGCATGCGCCGCGCCGACGAGACCCTCAGCCTGATGACGGGCCGCGGGGCCGATTTCGCGCTGCCCGGGCTCAGGGAGATGGATTTCGGCGCGTTCGAGATGCGCTCCTACGAGCAGCTGAAGGACGACCCCGCCTATCTTCTGTGGATCGGGGATCGGACGGGCACGGTCTGCTGCCCCGGCGGGGAGAATCTGAACGCCTTTCAGGCGCGGGTGCTCCGCGACGGCGCGCGGCTTCTCGCGCTGCCGGAGCACACCGCCTGCGCGGTGTGCCACGGCGGGGTGATCGTCAACCTGATGCAGGCGTGGTTCCCGGGGGAGGCGCGCAACTTCTACCAGTGGCAGCCCGGACCCTGCGGAGGGTACAGAATCGACGTGGCCGACGGACAGCCCGTGGGCTTTGGGGAGGTTTGAACATGAAGATCGGACAATTCCAGGTGTACACCGGCAACGGCAAGGGCAAGACCACCGCCGCCCTGGGGCTGGCGCTTCGGGCCAGCGGCGCGGGGATGCGGGTGTACTTCTGCCAGTTCATCAAGGATCAGGCGTACAGCGAGATCAAAGCGCTGGGGATGCTGCCCAACGTGACGGTAGAACAGTTCGGCACCGGCAAGGGCATACTGACCTACCGCGAAAAGGAGGACGCCGACGTCGCCTGCGCCCGGGCGGGGTATGAAAAGCTGGCCGCCGAATTGACCTCCGGGCGCTACGACGTGGTGATCGCCGACGAGATCAACTGCGCCCTGATGTGCGGCCTGCTCGCCGAATCGGACCTGCTCCGCCTCGCCGATTTGCGCCCCGAGGGCACCGAGCTGGTGTTCACCGGCCGCGGCGCCACCGACGCCATCCTCCACCGCGCCGACCTCGTCACCGAGATGCACCTGATCAAGCACTATTATCAGGAAAAGAAGCTGCCCGCGCGCAAGGGCATTGAGATGTGATTCCGTTTATATAACTCAAACAGGGACCGCGGTTTTTCGCGGTCCCTGTCGTTCTTTTTTCGCTCTATTTCACCACGCTGGTCGGCGGCTGGCAGAACGGGCAGGCCTTATAGCCCCAGTCCCTGGCATATTGCAGGGTGATCTTGGTGCCCTTCTTCATGCCCGTCTTGGAGCACTTGGAGGACTTGTGGTAGTAGTAATACTGCTTGCCCTTCAGATCGACGTACACCTTGGTGTCGCCGGGAGCGGAGTACTTGGTCTGCGAGGCCAGCGCCTTGCTGTAGGCGACGGCGCTCTTGGCGGAGATGCCGGTGCCCAGCTTCTGGGCGGCGGCCACGGCCTTGCTGATATTCTTGGCCTCCCTGTTGCTCAGGGTGATGCCCACGGTCTTGCCCTTGGCGCAGGTGGGGCAGAGCTTCTTGCCCAACGCCCTGGCCTGGGCCAGCGTGCCCGCCTGGGCCCCCGAGCCTGCGTGCATCTTGTAGTAGTGGTAGTACCGGTCGGCGGAGGAGGAGTACACCTTCTTGCTTGCGGTTGCCATGCACTTCGGGCAGGGCTTCTTGCCGTAGTTCATGGCGGTCTCCAGCGTCACCCGGGAGGGATTCTTCATATCCGAGCAGCCCCGCTTGGAGTGGTAATACTTGCCGCCCGCGGTGGTGTACACCTTGATGCCGCTGGTGCCGGACTTGTAGCTGGCCACCCGGGAGAGGCGCTTGGCCTTGGTGACGCAGTAGGGGCAGGGATCGTAGCCGTAGCCCAGCGCGGAGGCCAGGGTGCCGCTCTTGGCGCCGGAGCCCGCGTGGGTCCTGCTGTAATGGTAGTACCTGCCGCCCCGCGTGGCGTACACGGTGCGCCGCGCCGTCGAGCAGCACACCGGGCAGGCGTGCTTGCCGTAGTTCATCGCCTGTTCCAGGGTGATGCGGCTGGCGTGGGTCATGCCGGAGCAGTTCTTCCTGCGGTGATAGTACTTGCCGTCGGCCCGGGCGTAGACCTTGATGCCCGACTTGCCGCTCTTGTAGGTGTGGCTGTTCTTGAGCTTCTTCGCCGCGCTCTTGATGGACTCCACGGTCTTGCTGCTGGCCTTCTTGGCCGAGCTCTTCGACGAGGAAGCGCTGCTCTTCTTGCCGATGCAGTACTTGCAGGCCGTCTGGTTCAGCATCAGCGCCTGGGCCAGCGTGCGCGCCTCGCCGTTCTTCATGCCGGATTCCTTGCAGACGGGGGCGGAGTGGTAGTTCTTGCCCTCCTTGGTGGAATACACCTTGCGGTTGGCCGCGCCCGCGCAGGTGGGGCACGCCTTCTTGCCGGCGTCGATGGCCTGCTTGAGCGTGATGCGGCTGGCGTTCTTCATGCCGGAGCAGTTGCTGGTCAGGTGGTAGTAGGAGCCCGCCTGGGTGGCGTACACGTAGGTGTTGCCCGCCGTGGCGGTGGCCGCCGCGGAGGTGGTGGACGCCACGCCCGTGGACAGCGTGCCGGTGGAGCCGGTCTCACTCCAGCAGCGCGGGCAGCGCTTGTAGCCCGCGGCGATGGCCTGGGCCATGGTGCCGCTGGAGGCGTTGCTCATACCGGAGCAGGTGGCGTAGCTGTGGTAGTAGGTGCCGCCCTCCTTGGCATAGACCACGGTGTTGGACGCCGAGGCGCACACCGGGCAGGCCGCGCGCTTCTGAAGCAACATGCTCTTGAGCGTGTAGCGCTGGGCGTCCTTCATGCCGGAGCAGTACTGATCGGTGTGATAGTACCGGCCCTTGGGCGTGCCGTAGACGTATGTGTCCAGCGAGTTCTCCTCGGCCTGTTTGGCCAGCTGGCTGGCGGTGGGCAGCGCGCCGCTCTTGATACACACGTCGCAGCGCTTCTTGCCCATGACCATCGCCTCGGACAGCGTGACCTCCATGGCGTTGGTCATGCCGGAGCAGGTCTTGTCCAGGTGGTACTTCTCGCCGTTCTTGGTGCAGTACACGCTGCTGCCCGCCGCCTTGCAGCAGGTGGGGCAGGCTTCCTTGCCGGCCAGCAGCGCGTTCTTCAGCGAGTTGCGGCTCGCCCCGGTCATGCCGGAGCAGGTGCTGGTCATGTGGTAGTACTTGCCCTTCTTGGTGTAGTAGACGTTGATATTGCTCCGGTCCCTGGTGTCGGAGGTGATGAACTTCACCGAGCCGGTTTTCAGACTCTGGGCGGTCTTGAGTATGCAGACCGGGCAGGGCGTCTTGCCCGCGCGCTCGGCCGCCTCCTTGGTGTAGACGGTGGCGTCGGTCATGCCCTGGCAGGTGCGGTCCACGTGGTAGTAGGTGCCGCCGCGGGTGGCGTAGTAGGTGGTGGTGTCGCCGTCCGCCGCCGCGCCGATACACACCGGGCACGCGGACTGCTTGCGGTTGTTCTCCGCCACGTCCCTGGGCACGCGGGAGACCGACACGCCCTTGTCGATGTTGGTACAGTCGCTCTTGCTGTGGTAGTACAGGCCGGTGGCCGGGCTGTACACGTAGGCCGAGCTGGTGGCCGCGCCGGAGGCGCTCGAGCCGGTCAGCGGCGTGGGCGAGGGCGCCACGGCGGCCTCGCCGCCGGCCTCGTCGTCGTCGCCGTCGTCCGCCTCGTCGCCGGTCTCGTCGGCGGTCTCGTCCCCGGAAGTATCCTCGCCCAGGTTGTCCACCGTCAGGTCCAGATCGGACTTGGACGAGCCGTCCAGGTTCAGCGCCGAGACCGTGGCGGAGGGCGCCAGGGTGATGGTGGCGTCGGTGGTGGTATCGCTGGCCCCGCCGAACAGGTTGTGGAACAGCAGTATCAGCGCCACGATGAACCAGATGGCCGACACCGCGCTGATGGCGTAGCGTACGGGCTTTTCGAACCGGTTCCTGCGCCACAGCAGATAGATGCCCAGCGGCGGGAACAGGAACAGCAGCAGGAAGGTGACCCAGTCGTTCTCGTCCACATACCGCATCAGCGGGCTCTCATTGGCGTAGTAGCCCTCCTCGCCGTAGCCGTCGCCGGCGTCCTCGTCGGAGTAGCGGTCGTCGTACTCGCCGGAATCGTCGTAGCCCTCGCCGTCCTCGTCGTAGCCCTCGCCGTCCTCGTCGTAGGCCTCGTCGTCGTAGCCGTCGTCATAGCCGTCGCCGGCGTCCGCGTCGTCATAGCCGTCGTCGTAGCCGGGATCGTCGTCGTAGCCGTCCCCGTTGTCGTCGTAGCCGTCCCCGTTGTCGTCGTAGCCGTCGTCGTAGCCGTCGTCAAAGCCGGGGTCGTCGGCGTAGTCCTGGCCGTCGGCGTCGTAGTTGTCGTCGTAGCCGGGGTCCGCGTAGTTGTCGTCGGCGTAGTCGGCGTCGTAGTCCTCGCCCTCGTAGCCGGCGTAGTTCTCCTCATTATCCGCATCGCCCGCCTTGGGCTTTCGGGCAAACAGCCGATGGATCTCGCCCTCGCCCCAGCGGTAGGCCAGACCCTGCTTCGACAGATTGAATTTCAATTTTCCAATCGCGTGTGTTGCCATATTTTTACCACCTTATATTTCCCCGTCCGCGCACTCGCGCCAAACGGCTTCAGGGCAGCGGTGGCTGCCATTACAAACCTATGATACTTGATGCCATTACAAGCATACATCATATATTGGGCAATGTCAATCGGTTAGAGCACAAAAAGTGAAATTTTGTCATAATTTAATGCAATAGTTTCGTCACATATCGAAATATTATCGCAAAAAATATGCCGAAAGATCACATTCTTCCATTGCCTGCGAATTTCGATTGTGTTATAATATATCCATAATTTTGCGGAATCATTACGGGATTATTGGAGGTAGTGTTATGTCAAAACCGGTAAGGGGCTTGCGGATCGGCAAATACCGCATCACGCCGCTGGGCCTGATTACATTGTCGATACTCTTACTTATTATAATAGGCGTGGTGGTGATGGTGGTGTTCAACCCCTTCGGCGGGATGGACAACCCCTTCGTAAAGGAAACGCCCACGCCGACGGTGGACCCGGCCAGCGTGACGCCCACGCCTTCGCCGTCGCCGTCCCCCTCCCCCACGCCGGAGCCTGAGCCGAAGACCGCCAGGATCCGCTCGCTGGGCGAGACGGCCATGCAGCTCAACCTGCTCAAATCCGTGGCCAACGGCAACGACTTCGACTTCAGCGAGATGTTCAGCTACGTCAGCGACATCATGGGCGACGCGGACTACACCGTGGCCGACGTGGAGGGCACGCTGGGCGGCGTCGCCGGGGTCAAGGGCAACCTGTCCGAGATGATCACCCCGCCGTCGCTCATCGAAACGCTCAAGGACTGCGGCGTGGACATGCTGACGCTTGCCAACGACCACGCCCTCGACGGCGGCGCGGACGAGCTCAAGGCCACCATGCAGAACCTCAAGGACGCCGACATGGCCTACATCGGCGCGGCATCCTCCGCCGAGGAAAAGAAAGCCCCGGTCATCGTGGACATCAACGGCATCAACGTGGCCTTCCTGGCCTACACCGAGGACCTGGGCGGCAAGGAGAAGGAAGCGTCCAAGAGCCTTCTGAACGCCGTGAACCTGGTCACCAAGTCCAACGCCAGCGCCGACGTCAAGGCCGCCCGTGAGGCGGGCGCGGACGTGATCGTGTGCTACGTCAGCTGGGGCAAGATGCTCAAGCGCGACATCACCGCCAACCAGAAGACCATCATGAAGGTGCTGGTCAAGGCGGGCGTGGACGTGATCATCGGCTACGGCCCCCACTGCGTGCAGCCCGCCGCGTGGGTGGATGGCCCGAAGGACGCCGAGGGCAACGTGCACCGCACGCTGATCATGTGCTCCACCGGCAACTTCCTGTCCGACCAGCGCGATCAGTACTTCGACTCCGGCATCATATTCGACTTCACCATCCAGGAGACCGGCCCGGCCACCGGCAAGTACACCATCACCGCGCCGACCTACATCCCGACCTACGTCTGGCGCGCGCAGGGCGAGGGCGACAACTACACCTATCACACCCTGGCCGTGGGCCAGTGGCGCGAGGATCAGCCCGAAAATATGGCCTATACTGACGTCACCCGCATGCGCGCCGTGTGGTCCGAGATCCAGAATATCATGGGGACCGACGTGGCCACCATCGCGGCGGAATAAAAGCAAAACGAACCTGCCCCGCGCATATCGTGCGCGGGGCGATTTTTGGGAGTGCGGAGAGTGCAGAGTACAGAGTGCAGTTTTGGTGGAAATCCTTGCGGATTTCTTTGATTAAAATGGCTCGTTCCTGTACCCCTTCCCCCCGTAGGGACGCCATATATGGCGTCCGCTTATACCGCAGCACTCCGTAGGGGCGCCGATGCGGCGCCCGCCCAAAAGCCTTCCCCTTGAGGGGGTTCGAGCGCCCGAAAAACAGTCCAGTGGACTTGCCTTCCCCTTTGGGGAAGGTGGCAGCCCGAAGGGCTGACGGATGAGGGCCCCCGGAATGGTGGCGCGCAGCGCCGGAAGAGGTCGTCACCCCATAAATCAAACAAATCCCGAAGGGATTTGAACCAAAACTGCACTCTCCACTCTCCACTCTGAAAACGACAATCGAGGTACGCCCTATGTTATCACAATCCCTCCTCACCTGGTACGACCAGAACCGCCGCGACCTCCCCTGGCGCGGCACCCGCGACCCCTACCGGATCTGGCTGTCGGAGATCATGCTCCAGCAGACCCAGACCGAGACGGTGAAGGGCTACTACGCCCGCTTCCTGGTCCGCTTCCCCACGGTGACGTCGCTGGCGTCGGCCGGGGAGGACGAGGTGCTCAAGCTGTGGGAGGGTCTGGGCTACTACTCACGGGCCCGCAACCTGCACGCGGCGGCGAAGGCCGTGGCGGCCTCGGACGGGGTGTTCCCGCCCGACGCGGCGGGGCTTCGGAGGCTGCCCGGCATCGGACCCTATGCGGCCAACGCCATCGCCTCCATCGCCTACGGGGAGGTCGCCCCGGCGCTGGACGGCAACCAGGCGCGGGTGCTCTCCCGGGTGCTGGCCTGGGAGGAGCCGTTAAAGACGCCCTTCGACCTGCTCTCCCCCGCCCTCGAGCTGATCTCAAGGGACCGCCCCGGCGACTACAACCAGGCGCTGATGGATCTTGGGGCCACCATCTGCCTCCCGAAGCGGCCGGACTGCGACCGCTGCCCGGTCAGGCCGTGGTGCAGGGCCTGCCGGGAGGACGCCGCCCCGGACTACCCCCGCAGGGTCGCGCCCGTCGCAAAAAAACAGCAGGACTGGACGATCCTGCTGATCACCTGCGGCGGCGGGACGCTGGTGCGCCGCCGCCCCAGGGGGCTGCTGGGCGGGCTGTATGAGTTCGTGGCGCTTCAGGGGCACCCCGACCGGGACGCGCTGCCCGCCCTCCTCAACGAAAAGGGCTTCTCGGGGGTCGAGATTCTGGAGCCCCTGCCCGACGCGAAGCACGTGTTCACCCATCTCGTCTGGCACATGCGGGGCTGGCGCGCCGTCTGCACGGCCTATCCCCCGGATTACGCCCCCGCCGACGACCTCGACGCCCTCGCCTTCCCCAGCGCGCTGAGAACATATCGCACTGCCGCGCTGAAGCCTTCCCCTTGAGGGGGTTCGAGCGCCCGAAAAACAGTCCAGTGGACTTGCCTTCCCCTTTGGGGAAGGTGGCAGCCCGAAGGGCTGACGGATGAGCTTTGGGGAAGGTGGCAGCCCGAAGGGCTGACGGATGAGGTAATCAGCGAGGACGGGCCGGCAGGCCCCCGGAACGGTGGCAGCATCCTTTGATGCTGACGGATGAGGTGGCTGTCCCGCAACCTTCCGTGAAAATCCCTTCCCTTATTCTAATCTTTCTCTAATCCTGTTTTCTTGCCATTTCATGTTCGTGGGTTATACTGTACCCATCAAATCGAACGGAGGACAAAACCATGACGCAGTATGAAATGGCTGAAAAGCTCTCTGAGAAGTGCAATGTGACCCTGGAGAAGGCCAGGAACACCCTGGAGGCCGGCGATTGGAACATGCTCACGGCGACGCACCTGCTGGAGCAGGAGCAGTTCCGCAGGATGCAGGAGCTCAACGAGGTCGCCTCGGACTGCGGGGGCATGGCGGTGCAGTACGCGACCGAGGAGGAAGCCGCCACGGAGGAGATCGTCCTCGACGCCGAAGCCGCCGCGACGGAGGAAGCCACCTTCGACGCTGTGACCGACGATTGCGGGCGCGCCGAAACCCCGAAGCGCCGCCGGAGCCACAGGGGCCTGGGGCGTATCATCCGCCGGGTCGTGGCCTTCGGCAACCGCAACCGCCTCGTGGTGCGGCGCAGCAGCGAGACCCTGATGCGGCTGCCGGTGACGGTGCTGGCGCTGCTTCTGCTGTGCGCCTTCTGGGTCTGCGTACCGCTTCTGGTGATCGGGCTGTTCGCGGGCTGCCGTTACAGCTTTGACGGCAAAGAGCTCGGCCGGAGGGACATCAACGGCGCCCTCGACAAGGCCGCCAGCGCCGCCGAGCACATGAGGAAGGCCGTCGCCGAGGCATGATACAACGATACAGCTCCCGCAATGTGGCTCTTTACGGAGTTATAGGGTTCTCTTCTCCATCGCTTACGGGACCTCTCCGCCCCCTGACGCTTCGCTAGGCCCTACGGGCCGGGGGCACCTCCCACTCCCTCCGTCTCGGCTTTGCCGAGCCACCTCCCTCTAAGAGGGAGGCATGACGGGGAGGCAAGGGTCACGACCTACGCGCGGCAGCCTTTGCCTTCCCCTTCAGGGGAAGGTGGCATGGCGAAGCCATGACGGATGAGGTGCCCCTCCCAGGGGAGCTGTCGCCGACGAAGTCTTGAGGGGAAGGTGGCCGAGCGAAGCGAGGTCGGATGAGGTGCCTATCCCACAAGTTTCCGTGAAGAACCTGTTAAATCAAGAATCACCTGTAACGAAACGCGGATTGCGCCGTCCAACCCACAGAAAACGGGAAACACGGACCATCCAAGGGAGGAGACAAGCCATGACGCAGGCCAGAATGACGGAGATGCTCTCCCAGACCCTATGCGTGACCATGGAGGAGGCGCAGGCCGCCCTGGAGGCGAGGGACTGGAGCGTGCCGGAGGCGGCGCGGCTCTTGCAGCGGGAGCAGTCGCGCGCGCGGGTGGCCGCGAAGGCCGCCCGCCCCGAAAGCGGATGGAGACTGTTTTTCAACCGCTTCATGGGGCACGGCGACGCGGCGGTGTTATAGAGCAACCGGCACTAGAGTGTGTTTCTAAATACCGGGAGATGCAGTTTCGAGCGGATTTGGCTGCATTTCAAGGCGATTTCCCGCAGGCTTAGTGGGGCAATAGCAGTCGC
>CACXBB010000005.1:113113-114621 GCA_902765735.1 uncultured Eubacteriales bacterium
GCGGAGTAGCGGCGGTGCGTACAAGTCAAGGGAAATCAACGCAGAAATGCAGCCAAAGACGCCGAAAATGCGCTTCAGGCATTTTAGAAACACACTCTACGCCCGCCGCTTTTTCTCAAGGATCAGCAGCGCCAAGAGCGCCAGCAGGCCCGCCAAACCGAACGCGATCGGCCACCAGGGGATCTCGTCGCCGGTCGGAAGCAATCCCGCGCTCGGCGTCTTGTAGCCAAACAGGGACATGAGGTCCACTAGCTCCTGTTCAGACAGCGCCCCCAAATTCAGATTCGACTCCAGCAGATCGACAAACCCGTCAAAATTGTCCTCATCGGTTTCCGGAGGCAGCTTCGTATTTTAGAGTGTGTTTCTAAATGCCGGGAGATGCAGTTTCGAGCGGATTTGGCTGCATTTCAAGGCGATTTTCCGCAGGCTTAGTGGGGCAATAGCAGTCGGCTGCCGCCGCTTCCGCAAAGCGGAGTAGCGGCGGTGCGTACAAGTCAAGGGAAATCAACGCAGAAATGCAGCCAAAGACGCCGAAAATGCGCTTCTGGCATTTTAGAAACACACTCTAGACATCATAGTCCTTATACCTCGGGAAGTAGCCGGGGACCGGGTCTTCCTTGACGGTGTAGGTGTAGATATGGCCGTAGCTGTCATCCGCGGGCAGTTCGCCGAAGGCGTACTGCCAGTCGGTCGATGCGTCCACCGTCGTGCGGGCGACGTCCTTGCTGTCCTTTGTCATGGCCCGGGTACAGGTCAGTGTGTTGCCCTGCCGCACCACCGTATAGGTGACGATGTAGACGCTACTGTCATAGGTATAGCCGCTCTGGCCGTCGTTGACCTCCGCGATCTGGTAGATGTACTGGCCCGGCGCCGTGAAGGTCATCTCCCCGAACTCCTTGCTGACCCCGGGGGTCGTGCTGACCGTCTTTACGCCGTTGGCGCTCCCCTCCGGCATGGGCATCGTGCCGATCCCGGCGGTATTGCTGACGGCCCGGAAGGTGAACCTGAACGTGGCGGCGGTCGCCGGCTTGTCCCCCGACACCTTCTTCTTCACGGGAGGATTATGGCCAACCACCGATTGTGCCGGATACGTGTTGGTAAAGGCGCACTCGGCAACCTTCTTCGATGCGTCCTTGCCCACCAGCATAACGGTCATCTCCGTATCGCTGTTGCCCCGGGTGATGTACACGGTCATCGTATACTGGGTGTTGTCGTATGTCGAGGCCTTCGTCCCCGCCTGCTGGTATATGGTATAGGTATACACGCCCATCCGATCAAACTGGATGGCCGGAAACTCCGTCTTCCCCGACTGTGAGGAAGCCCAGTACGTGTTTCAAGGGAAACTCCTTTTCAATGACCCTTCCGCATGAACGACGGCGAGGTATTAAGTAGACGATGATTAATTCAAGTATTAGAGTGTGTTTCTAAAATGCCTGAAGCGCATTTTCGGCGTCTTTGGCTGCATTTCTGCGTTGATTTCCCTTGACTTGTACGCACCGCCGCTACTC
>CACXBB010000006.1:0-13340 GCA_902765735.1 uncultured Eubacteriales bacterium
GTATACCTGCCACCCTCAACAACAGTATACACTACTTCGATGGCACCGCGCTCGGTTTCATCCCTCGTTGGTGCCGGAAAGGAATGGTCATAATATGAAAAACAAAACCACTCTCTACATCGCCAACGGCGCGATGATCGCCGCGATCTACGTGGTGCTGACCCTGCTGCTCGCCCCGATCTCCTACGGCGCGATGCAGGTCAGGATCTCCGAGGCCCTCTGCATACTGCCCATGTTCACCTCGTCGGCGATCCCCGGCCTCTTCATGGGCTGCCTGCTGGCGAATCTGCTGGGCGGCGCCGTCATCTGGGACGTGATCTTCGGAAGCCTCGCCACGCTGATCGGCGCCGCGGGCAGCTACCTGCTCCGAAAGAACCGGTGGCTCGTGCCGATCCCCCCGATCGCCGCCAACGTGGTCATCATCCCCCTGGTGCTGAAATACGCCTACGGCGTCGATATGGCGCTGCCGCTGCTCGCGGGCTATCTGGCGGTGGGCGAGATCGTCAGCTGCTACGTGCTGGGGGAGATCCTCTGCAGCGCCTTAAAGAGGCTCAAGCCCTTCAAGTGAGTTACGCCTTCTCCGCCCGCTTCTCCTTCTTGATCCGCTTGTTGGTGTACATGATGCTGTCGGCGCGCCGCACGGTGTCGATGGCGTAGGTATCGGCTTTGGGATCGTACACCGCGATGCCCCGGGCGATGTGCACCTGCTCCCACCGGTTCTCGGTGGCCGCGCAGATGTCCGCCTTGGCCGCGTCGAACCGCTCGAGCAGCGCCTCCCGGTTGTTGTAATCGTCGTTTTGCAGGATCACGGCGAACTCGTCGCCGCCGATCCTGAACACGGGGCTGTGCTGGAAGATCTTGCAGATCAGCCGGCAGGCGGTCTTCAGGTACACGTCGCCCTTGTCGTGGCCGTAGCGGTCGTTGACGGTCTTTAAGTCGTCGCAGTCGAACACGCCGACGGCGAATTCCATGTCCTCCCGGCTGTCGATGCGCTCCTGCAGCTTGTCGATGGCGGTGGAGAACGCGCCCTTGTTCTTGACGGAGGTCAGGGCGTCAATGTATACCCGCTTGTTCAGGTCGGTGATGTGCTCGTTGATGTGGTCCGTGAGGCGCTTGAAGGTGCGGGTGAGGCGGCCCACCTCGTCGTCCCCGTTGTATTCCAGCGTGAAGTCATAGTTGCCCTTGTCCGCCTGCTCGGCGGCCTCCGTGAGCTGCTGGAGGGGGCGGGTGATGCGCCCGGTGTAGAACAGCGTAAACGCGCTCATGCACAAAAGCACCACGGCCGAGACGATCAGTATGCCGCGGATGAGGCTCTGCCATTCGCCCTCCGTCTCCATGATCGGCACGCTGACGTAGAGCCGCATGCCGTTGCACAGCGGCAGCCACGCCGCCTTCTTCTCCACCCCGCTGTAGGTGTAGCTGACGAAGGTGCTGTCGCTGACCAGGCCCTCGGGCACGTCGGGCATGGTCTCCTCGGTGAGCTGGGTCACGTCGATGCGGGGATGGAAGAACACCTCGCCCTCCGCGTCGCATAAGAAGGCGTAGCCGTTGTTGTAGAGGCGGATGTTCTCCACCTGCTCCGCCATGGTGGAATAGTCGATCTCGATGCCCACCACGCCCACGAACTGCCTGCCGTAGTAGATCGGGACGTTGTAGGAGATCACCCGCTTGTCGAGGTTGTCGGTGATGTAGGGCGGCAGCCAGATGGCCTGGCCGGTGTGCTTGGGCACGGTGAACCACACCAGCTTCGAGGTGTCCTCGGTGTCGTAGAGGGTGATGTCGGTCACCTCGTGCGGCACGAGACCCTCGCCGTCGAGGTCAATATACCAGAAGCCCTTCACACTCTGCGACACGGCGGGGTCGATGCGGTAGTAGTAGGTCAGCACGCCGTTGGTGCGGTAGGCCATCTCGTCGAAGTACTTCCCCACCCGCTCGATGTGCGCCGCAAGCTGTTCAACCTCCAGCCCGTCCAGGTCCTCCTCCACGAAGGAGGCCACCTTTTTGACCGATTTCTCCACGCTGTCAAAGTAATAATCCAGGTTGCGCTCCCCGGTTTCGCACAGCAACAACAGCAGCTGATTGGATTCCAGCCGCTCGTTGTTGCGTATGAACAGCACGCTCAGAAGCGTCACGGTCACCAGCGCGATGATGACCACGCAGACGGTCAGCAACGTGATTTTAGTCCGCAGGGAGTTCATTCTGATCACCTTTCATATCTGTCGAAGCTACCGGTCGGCCTTCATGTCCCGGATGTAGACGTTCTCAAACTCGGTGGGATGCAGCGGGCGGGAGAAGTAATACCCCTGCACCAGCTCGCAGCCCAGGTTCTTTAAGAGGATCATCTGCTCCTCGGTCTCCACACCCTCCGCGATGACGGGGATCTTGAGGTTCCTGGCGATATCGAGGATCAGCGCCACCAGCTGTATGTCCTTCTCGTCGTGCTCGATGTTGCGTATGAACGCCCGGTCCATCTTGAGCACGTCGATGGGCATGGCGGAGAGCATGTTCAGCGACGAATACCCGGTGCCGAAGTCGTCCATCTCCACCTCGTAGCCCTTCTTCCGCAAGCCCTCCACGACGCGGATGACCTGGTCGGCGTTCTCGGTGTAGGCAGACTCGGTGACCTCCAGCTTGAGGGCGTCGTGCTTTAGCCCGTTGAAGCGGAGGATGTCGTCCAGCGTGGCCTCCAGCGTGGGGTCGAACACGTCCACCCGGGACAGGTTGACGGACACCGGCAGCGTCACGCCGTACTGCTCCCGCCAGCGCACGATCTGCCGGGCCACCTCGGTCCAGACGTACTTGTCCACGATGCCGATTTGGCCGTTGCGCTCAAACAGCGGTATGAAGTCGTCCGGGGAGATCATGCCCAGCTCGGGATGGCGCCAGCGGATCAGCGCCTCGGCGCTGACCAGTTTCGGCGGCTCGGACTGTATGTCGTACTTGGGCTGGTAGTACACCTCAAACTGGTATTCGTCCACCGCCCGGCGCAGGTCGTTCAGGAGCCGCTGCTCGTACATCTCGCGCTCGCGCACCTTCTCGTCGAACACGATCAGGTGCTCCTTGTAGTGGCCGCGGGCCATGCTGCACGCCGTGCGGGCCCGGTCGAAGAGCTGCACGGGCTCCAGCTTCGTCTGGGAGGGCATCACGCCCATGCGTATGCGGATGCTGGCGTTCTTGGACAGGGCGTCCAGCTGGCTCTGAAAGCGGTCGTAGATGGCCTGGTAGTCCCCGCCGTGCCGGCAGAAGATGTCGAAGCGGTCCGCCTCAAAGCGCCCGGCGATGCCCCCCAGCTCCCGGGACACAGCGCGGATCTCCGCGCCCAGCGTGCGCAGCACCTGGTCGCCGAACTCCCTGCCGTTTAAGGCGTTCAAGGAGTGGAACTGCTCGATGTTGACGACGATGGCGTCCATGCGGGCGTCCGGGTGCTCACGGTACATGCGGTTGGCGTACTGGAAGAAGAAGTTGCGGTTGTAAAGGCCGGTCAATTCGTCGATCTCCGTGGCGGATATGAGCCGCCGGGCCTTGCGCTCCGAGCGCATGCTCATGATGAGCAGCGCCAGTATCACCAGTATCACCGCGGCGATCACGACGATCACCACCGTCAGATTGTCCATGATGAAATCGCTGAGGCTGTACTTGGCGTCCTCCGCGATGTAGTAGGACAGCGCCGCGTTCACGGCAGAGTCCGGGATCATGCCGGTGGCCTTGGCCAGTATGGAGTAGAGATCCGTCATGCCCCGCTTCACCGCGAAGCAGAACTCCACCTCGACGCCCGTGGTGAAGGTGGTCAGATGGTATTTCTCGCACAGCTTGGAGATGTTGTTGTAGCGGTAGTTGCTGATGAACACGCAGTCCGCCACGCCCTGGGCCACAGCCTTCAGGCAGTCCGGGGTGGTCGGATAGTAGACCTTCCGCCAGCCGGGGAAGTTGTCCATCAGGAAGGCGTCGTAGTTGTTGTTGCCCTCGTTGACGGCCACGATCACGTGCTCCATGTCGGCCGCGAAGCCCCGGCCCGTCGCGTGCACCACGGCGTAGATGTCCGTGCTGATCACGGGCGGGGTCATCACCAGGTTCATCACCTCGCCGTCGTAGGCGCTCAGGTTGGCCGGGAAGACGCAGTCCACCTCGCCGCGCTCAAGCGCCTCCAGCGCCGCCACGGCGGTGGGATAGGCGGTGGTCTCGAAGTCCAGGTGGGCGTTGGCCGTGCAGTCCGAGGCGTAGGCCAGATAGTCCTTGAGTATGCCCGTCAGTTCGCCGGTGTCCTTGTCGGCGGCGCAGAAGGACAGGTAGTTGTCCTGATAGCCCACCCGTATCGCGCCGTGGTCGGACAGCCAGCTCACCTCGTCCGGGGACAGAAAGGCGTTCGCGCCGACCCGCTTGATGCGCTTTTCGTACATCTGCTGGTTGTAGTAGCGGTTTTCATCCTGTATGCGGTTCAGCGCGCCGTTCAAATCGCTGAGCAGGTCGGGGCGGCTCTTCGTGACCGCGAAGTAGAAATCGGACGCGCCGATCTTGCACACCGGCACGGCGTGCTCGGGGCCGATGAAGGAATCGAGGGTGACGTAGGCGTCCAGCGCGCCGGTGCGGAGCATCTGCAGAGATTCTTCCTCAGTGGTGGTCAGCTCCACCAGCTCCGCTTCGACGCCGTTGCGCTGCGCCCATTCCAGGTAGAAGCCCTTTTGGATGCTGCCCGCGTTCACGCCCACGCGCTTGCCGTTGAGCGTGGAATAGTCCGTCTGGGAGATCTCATGGTTATCCGGGGAGACGAACATATAGTACTCCTCCGTGCCCATCGGCAGCGAAGGAAACAGCATGCGCGTCTCGCGCTCGGGCGTGTAGGAGACGTCGCTCATCAGGTCGATCTCCCCCGCCTCCAGCATGTGCATCAGGTCCGGCCAGCTGCCCCTGACGTATTCGTAGTTCCAGCCGGTGTAGGCGGCGACCTTCATCTGGTACTCATAGGCATAGCCGGAGCGCCGCCCGGAGTCGTCGATGGAGTTGAAGGAGGAATCATACCAGCCCACGCGCACGGTCTTGGCGTCGCCCTCGGCCTGCGCGGCGGCGGGCATAAACAGCGCCGCGAGCAGGACCAGGCAGAGGATCAGCGACCGGATTCGCCCTGCGCGGGCGTGCGAAGCATGATGGATCATTTTCGTCACCCTGTTGTGAATGTGTCCGACGTGTCGTCATAATTAAGTGATAACCTATTATAACATATTATGGCACCTTTTGTCTATTGTTCTTAACATAAAAATGCGGCAGGTTCATCGCCTGCCGTTGTCTTTCATCTCACATGCGCTACGACGAAGGGAACGACCTCTTCCGCCTCACTGCGTTCGGCACCTTCCCCTGAAGGGGAAGGCTTTTGGCAGCGTCTCGCTATGCCTTCCCCTTCAGGGGAAGGTGGCACGCGAAGCGTGACGGAAGAGGTCGTCCCCCGTTTCCTCACAGCATGTGAAAATGTTAGCCGCCTGCCGCATCATGTGCGAATAAAGCCGCGCCTCAGGATTTCGATCGTATCCCTCTCCACGGGTCGGTCGTCGGCGTCCAGCCACTTAACGGGGCGCTCCGGCAGCACGTCCTCCGTCCATTCCGGCACGGAAACGGGGATCACCGGCCGGAGGTGCCGCCGATTGCGTATGACGTTAACATAATCGCGGATGCCTTCGAGGGGCCGGTCGAGCGCGACCCCGGCCAGGTTGTCGCGGGTCATGGCGTGGGCGTGATGGTTGTCCGAGCCCGCCGTGACGGGCAGCCCCCGCAGGCGCGCGTAGCGCATGCCCAGTATGTTCCAGTTCATCTGATTCCCGGCGTTGAAGCCCTCCACGGCGTCGGCCAGGTCGGGAGCGAGGTGGATCGTGCGGATGTACCAGGCGGCCCGGAAGGGATGGGCCTGCACCACGCAGCCGCCGTATCGATGAACCTCGTCAAGCTGCTCCTTGCGGCTCCAGCGGGTCACCTCGGGGTGGTCCAGCAGCCACTGCCTGTCCAGGCCGTAGATCAGGTAATCGTCGCCCTCGTAGGTCTCCTCCCATCCGAAGAACACCGGGAAACCCCGCCGGATGCCCTCGTTCAGAGCGTCCTCGTAGCCCTCGCAGAAGCGGCACACGAACTCCCGCCAAGGCAGGCTGCGGTCCACGGCGCAGTTGCCGCGCCAAAAATGGTCGGTGATGATGATGCCCGCGTAACCGGCGTCCATGTAGCGCCGGACGTACTCGCGCCCCGGCGTGTCGGCGCAGGCGCTGGCCTGCGAAGTATGCAGATGGGTCTCATAGATGTATGCGCTCACGTTTTCCTCCCGCGCGCCGTCCCGGATCGGACGGCCCGTCGTATCAATGATAGCACAGCCGGCATGCGTTGGCAAGGGTGGATTCGGACGCCGTTTTCATCGCATATCTTGCCAACACAGGCGCTGTGTGGTAAGATAATCTGGATTCCATTATGCACAGCAAAAGGAGGATAAGATTCATGAAGAAACTGCTTGCGACGCTGCTGGCACTGGTGCTGGCGCTGTCCTGCACACTGTCCCTGGCCGAGACCGCCGGCGCGCCGGCGCTGCCGACCTGCACCGTGACCGGCAGCTACACCGTGGACCGGGAGGTCCTGGCCGCCGCCCTCGCCGCCTTCGGCGCCGATGAGCGCACCGCCGCCGTTGCCGACGCCGTCGCCGCGGTGATGAACGAACTGGGCGAGCGCCTGATCGTCGCCGACAACGGCGTCGAGATCGCCCTGAGCCTGAAGGGCACCGACCTCATCACGCTGGTGGGCGAGCTGACCGACGATGGCGTCTCCCTGGGCAGCAGTATCATCCCCTCTCACGTATTGACCGTCTCCGGCGAGACCATCGCCAACGCCCTGCAGAGCGCCGGCGGGGAGACCGGGAGCGCCCTGGCCGGTCTGGACTTCAACGCCCTGGGCGAGGCCGTCGGCAGCCACGCGGAGACCTTCGCCAACAGCTGTGTGAGCGCCGTGACCTACGGCGACCCCGTGCCCGGCGACTACGTGATGGACGGCATCAGCTACAACGTGATGGTGCCCATCAACGTGGACATGGAGGCCATCATGAACGCCCTGGACACCTTCATGAACGCCATCACCGCAGACGAGAACGTCCAGGCCGCTGTTAAGCAGCTGGAGGACAAGGGCTTCAACTTCTCCGCCGACAACAGCGAACCCCTCGCCGACGAACCCCTGCCCAAGCTGGACTTTGAGGCCTACATGACCATGTACGAGGAGGGCAACACCACCGGCGCCACCGACGTGGTGTTCAAGGTGTATCCCCCCGAATCCGAGGAAGTCGCCACCATGGGCGACGTGCTGGTGGAGGACGACCGCGTGCGCGTGATCGTGCAGATCTTCGACACCGAGGACGCGGACGCCACGCCCGTCAACGTCATGTATGAGGTCAATTCCATCGACGGCGGCCAGCAGCACCACATGGAGCTGTACGTCAACGACATGTACTTCGGCTTTGTTTGCAGCGTCGCGGTGAAGGACGCCGTCACCATCGACAGCGAGGTCTACGTGCTGGACAGCGAGAAGCCCCTGCTGTGCGAGAACGTCGTGATCACGCAGGACGGTCAGCGCACCGTCGCCCTCAACGACGGCAGCAAGCAGGTCATCGCCCTGGAGGACCTGATCGAGGGCGAGAACGCCGAGTCCCTCCGCAGCACCCTGATGATGGAGGCCCTGTTCAGCGGCATCGGCGGCATCATCGCTGGCGCCAGCGAGGCCATGCCCGAGGAGGTCGGCGCGCTGATGAGCCTCTTCACGGGCTCCGACGGCGAGCCCGCCGAGGAACCTGCCGCCTGAGCGGAATGGACAAGAGAGCCGCACAATACAGCAAAACTGTTGTAGGGGCGCCCAATGAGCGCCCGCCTGACAGAAACCACGCGATTCTGATTGGGCGGGCGCCGCATCGGCGCCCCTGCATGATGTTTTTTATCAGACAGCCTCATACAACCCGGCACGTCCTGAACGGGGCTGTCTCAAAACGAATCGACGCCGGGCAATTCGCCGTAGGGGCGGCATTCATGCCGCCCGCGGACGCCATGAATGGCGTCCCTACGATGCGATTGTGCTGTACGATCGTTATTTTGAGACAGCCCCAAGATGTTTTTTATGATGACTGACCGGGTCCCTCCAGCCTTTCGACCGCCTTCGCCGCGTCGGCATTGCCGGCCTCGGCGGCCTTTTCGTACCATTCCAGGGCGGGATTATCGATGCCGTAGCGGTTCTCGATGCACCAGCCCGTCATATAGAGGGCGTCGCCGTCGCCGGAATCCGCAGCCTTCCGATACCAGGCGTAGGCCGCCTGCGGGTCCTCCGCGGTGCCGTAGCCGAGCTGGTACATCATGCCCAGGTTGTACATGGCCTCCGCGTTGTCCGTCTGCGCCAGCCTCTTCATCCAGAAGAAGGCGCGCTTGGGGTTGGCCTTGGTGCCGATGCCGCTTCGGTAACAGCGCGAGAGGTTGTACATGGCGAGGTCATAGCCCTTTTTCGCCGACTTCTTGTACCATTCAAACGCGGCCTTCGGGTCCGGCTCGGTGCCGTGGCCGCCCTCATAGTCGAGGGCCACGTTCAGCATGCCCTCCGCCGATCCCAGCTCCGCCGAGCGCATGTTCCAGGCGAAGGCCTCCTCCGGGTTGACCTCGGTGCCGTTGCCGAAGATGTAGCAGTTCGCCAGGGCGACCATGCCCACCACATTCCCGCCCTCGGCGGCCCGCCTGTACCACTCGAAGGCCTTCACGTCGTCCTTCTGTGTGCCCCAGCCCTTGCTGTAACAGTCCCCCAGCAGCAGGGCGGCGTAGGCGTTGCCGGCCCTGGCGGAATCCTCGATCGTGGCGAGTTCCTCGGGCTTGATGACCTCGTTCTGGGCAAACGACACCAGCGCCGTGCCGTAGCCGTCGTAGACCAGCTCCTTGTTCTGACGAGAGATGGTGGCGTTTCGCCACAGAAGCGCCGCCGTGGACGCGGAGATGACCAGCACCGCGGCCGTCGCGGTCAGTATCGCCCGCCGCCTGCGCTGCTTTTCCCGGTCCACCAGGCGGTTGAAGCGCACACCGATCAGCAGCGAGGCCACCTTCAGATACGCCTTGTTCCTGCCGATCTCCTGCACGTTCGCGCCCAGCAGATGGCGCTCCCCGGTGCATCGAAGCCCGGGCGGATAGCACTCCAGCTCGGGCGTGTCGCTGTCGGGCTCGCCTTCGATGATGAAGGCGACGATCCTGTCCCGCCGCCCCAGGCCCGTGAAGAAGGCCACCTCGTCGTCCACCCACCGGGAGGCGGCGCTGCTGGGCGAACAGACCACCACCAGGTAGCGGGACGCCGTGAGCTCCCGGTGAAGCGACTCCGTGACCTCCACGCCGTTTAAATCCGTCTGGTCCCGGAACACCTTCATCCGGCGCCGGTTGGCGAAGGCCTCGTCCGCCTCCGCGGGGATGCGCAGGGTCTCCAGCTTGCCCTGCAGCCAGCGCGCCCACTTCAGATCGCGGTGCGAATAGCTGATAAATGCGTCATATTCGTATGCTTCCATATTGCTCTCCGGCTGCCGGGCGCTTGCCCGCGACGCGCATTTGTGATATCATGAGTATAGCAGAAACGCGGCGGCCTGTCTACCGTCCGCATTCAAAAAACAGCGGGAGGCGCGGCGCGATGCACTTTGTCGATGCGAAGGGGCTCCTGACCGGCAGCGGCGGGGTCTGGGGCATGAACATCTACCGCGGCTGCACCCACGGATGCGTCTACTGCGACAGCCGGAGCCTGTGCTACCGCTTCACCCACCCCTTTGAGGACGTCGAGGTCAAGCAGAACGCCCCGGCGCTTCTGGAGCAGGCGCTGAGGTCGAAGCGGCGCAGGGGCATGATCGGCACCGGGTCCATGTCCGACCCCTACATGCACTGCGAAGAGCGGCTGGGCCTTACGCGGAGGTGCCTTGAGATCATCCATCAGTATGGCTTCGGCGCGGCGATCCAGACCAAATCCGACCGCATCCTGCGGGACATCGACCTGCTGGACGCCATCAACCGCGACGCCAAATGCGTGGTGCAGATGACGCTGACCACCTGGGACAGCGCGCTGTGCAGGGTCCTCGAGCCCAACGTGTGCGACACGCAGCGACGCGTCGAGGTGCTGGAGGCCATGCGCTCTCGGGGCATCCCCACCGTGGTGTGGCTGACGCCCATACTGCCCTTCATCAACGACACGGAGGACAACGTGGGCGCGATACTCGACGCATGCGTCCGGGTGGGCGTGAAGGGCATCGTGTGCTTCGACATGGGGCTCACCCTCCGGGACGGCGACCGGGAATACTACTACGCCGCGCTGGACAGGCACTTCCCCGGACTCAAGACGCGCTACATCCGCCGCTACGGCAACGCCTACCAGCTCTCAAGCCCCAACGCCGGTCCGCTGATGACCCTGCTTCGCCGGACATGCACCGAGAACGGCATCATCTCCGACCCGGACGAGTGCTTTCGATATATGCGCACCCTGCCCGAGCGCGACAGGCAGATCAGTGTGTTTGAGCTTTGAGCGTTGAAAGAAAATTGAGAATTGAGAAGGGACCCTGCTTATGAAGAAAACCACAGACAAGGAAGCCCTGTTCGCCTCCGCGCCGATCTCGAAGGCGCTGTACACCATGGCGGTGCCGACGATCATCAGCCAATTGATCAACCTGATCTACAACATGGTGGACGCCTTCTACATCGGCCGGACGGGCAACGCCTACATGATGGCGGCCACGTCGCTGACGCTGACCATGGTGATGATGAACGTGTCGCTGTCGAACCTGTTCGGCATCGGCGGCGGCAGCCTGGTGGCGCGGCTGATGGGCGCGCACAACACGGACGAGGCCCGCCGGGTCAGCGCCTTCGGCGTGTACGGCGCGGTGGCCATCGCCCTGCTGTACGCCGCGCTGATCGGGGCGTTTGTCAATCCGCTGCTCCGGTTCCTGGGGGCGTCGGACGCCACCGTGGACTACGCCCGCAGCTACGCGCTGATCGTCATCGTGCTGGGCTGCCTGCCCTCCATACTGTCCCAGGCGCTGGCGCACCTGTTAAGAAACGCCGGGTTCTCCTCGCAGGCAAGCATCGGTCTAAGCGGCGGCGGCATACTCAACGTCATACTGGACCCGCTGTTCATGTTCGTGCTGCTGCCGCGGGGGCAGGAGGTCACCGGCGCGGCCATCGCCACCACGCTGTCCAACATCGCCGCCTGCGTCTACCTGATCTTCGCCTATCGCAGGGCCTCCAAGAGCGCGCCCCTCAGCCTCTCACCGCGGGACGCCATGAAAACCAGCCGAGAGAGCGTGAAGTCGGTGTTCGCGGTCGGCGTGCCCTCCGCCGTGCTGGTGGGGCTTTTCGACCTCGCCAACGTCTGCGTCAACATCATCGCCGCCGCCCACAGCGACCTAGTGCTGGCGGGCATGGGCATCGTGATGAAGGTGGAGCGCATCCCCAACGCCGTCAACATCGGCATCTGCCAGGGCATGCTGCCCATCGTGGCCTACAACTACGCCTCGGGCGACCACGCCCGCATGAAGGCGGTCATCCACGCGGCCCGCATCGTCGGCCTGGCCGTCGCCGCGATGAGTATCGCCTGCCTGGAGATCTTCGCGGAGCCCTTCTGCCGGTTCTTTTTGAGCACCAACGCCGGGGACGCCTCCACCGCGCTGACCACCATCGGCTTTGCCGTATTGTTCCTGCGCATACGCTGCGTCACCTCGCCGGTGCAGTTCACCAACTACCACGCCTCCTACTGCATGCAGGCCATGGGCAAAGGAAAGAAGACCCTGCTCCACGCCTTCGTGCGCGAGCTGGTCTTCTACATACCCTTTATGTTCATACTCGACAGGCTCTTCGGCGAGGTCGGGCTGGCGGCGGCGCTGCCCGTGGGCGAGAGCTGCGGCGCGGCGTTCGCGCTGTTCCTGCTGCACAGGGCCATCAAAGAGGCCCATCTGGAGAGCGAGGGGCTGCTGTCATGAGGCGATGTGCCCGGCGATAAACTCCGCCGCCGCGCGCTGCTGCGCTTCAGCGCTGATGCGGGCGATGCCGTCGCCCTTCTGGGAACCGTAGCTGCCGAACCCGGCGTGATTGCCCCCTTCGATGACATACTCATAGTACGCCTCCGGGGCGCAGGCCCTCCCCTCCTCCAACCTCTTCCGGTTGAGCACGCCGTCCTCGGAACCGTAGATGCACAGCTCCGTCATGTGCTTATCCAGCGCCCGGGTGGGATAGGCGGCGCAGAGCACCACCCCCGCCAGGGCCTGGCCGTGATGCGAAGCGTACACCGCCGCCATCGCGCCGCCCAGCGAATGGCCGCCCACGTACCAGCGGGGATAGTCGTACTGCGCCATCACGGCGTCGGCGCTTTCGATCCCGAACAGCGCCAGCCGGAAGGGCATCCTCACCAGGCAGACATCGACGCCCATGCCGGCCAGGCAGCGCAAAAACGGCGCGTAGGCCTCCGGCGCCACTTTTCCGCCGGGGTAGAACACCAGCGCGGCGTCCTCCGACGGCCCGTCGAACCGATAGCCATAGTCGGTCTGATCGACCCGCACCCCGCCGCCCGATTCAAGCGCCGCCAGCGCCGCATCGTCCGCCCGGTAGTAATCGCCGGTATAGACGATGAATGTGCCCGCCAGCACGGCGAGCACAGTGATCGGTATCAGCCATTTCAGTCCTTTTCGCATATAAGATCAGTTCACGCCGTTCGCGGCGTCCTCTTTGATGATCTCCAGCATGATCCGCGCGAAGCGGGGGTCAAACTGCGCGCCCGCGCCCTGCTCCAGCGCGGCGCGGATCGCCTCCGGCGCGAGGCGGTCTCGGTAGCCGCGGCGGCTGTTCATGGCGTCGAAGGCCTCCGCCACCGCGATGATCCGCGCCTCCTCGGGGATGTTCTCCCCCATAAGCCCGTCCGGGTAGCCCTTACCGTCGTAGCGCTCATGGTGCCAGCGCGCGCCCAGCGCCAGGGAGGGCATCTCGCTGAACTCCTCCAGCGTCTTGGCCCCCACCACGGTGTGCTCCCTGACGATATCGTATTCCGCCGGGGTCAGCGCGGCGGGCTTGTTGAGGATGTCCTCCGGCACGGTCAGGTTGCCCACGTCGTGCAGCAGGCCCATCATGTAGATCTCGGACAGCTTTCTGTCGATGTAGCCGCAGCGCCCGGCGATCCGGCGCGCGTACTCCGCGACGCGGATGGAGTGGCCCGCGGCGAAGGTATCCCGGGCGTCGATGGCGGTGACGAGGGCCGATACGATGTGCATCAGCCGGTCCTGGCTCTCCTCGGTGCGGACCATGGCCTCGTGGGCCAGGCTTTCCTCCAGCCGGCAGCGCTCGACA